>NZ_JAFMPU010000001.1:0-708880 GCF_049132085.1 Seonamhaeicola sp. NFXS20
AAGACAAACTCCATACGTGGACACAATGAAGTTTGCTTCATAAAAAAATATTAAATTTAATTTGTTTTAATCATAGAATACGGAATGATGTATCATTGATTCTTGATAAGCTTTATTGTTTAAAGCCTTTTTTAAGGCATCTATACAACCTTGTGCTGTTAAATCCATCCTAAAGCTGTAACCCATTATTTTTCTTGAATAAGCATCTGTTATTAAACTTAAATATTGACCCGTCCTAAAATAGTTATACAGATTATTACGTAAATTCTGATATTATTAGGTGCAAATAAACTATTTATACAATCTAAGGCTCAACTTTTGAGATTGACTCTATAAAAACCTTATTCACCAAAACTAGCATTAATATATGTGTTATTAACGCTGTTATATGTTATATTAACATTTAGAGTTCTTAACATTAACTTAACAGATAATTTAGCATATAAATTGGCAAATACACATGTTTTCTACATTGTATATGCGCCATAAATTTGCAGTGTAAATGAAAAAGAAATAATAAAACATGAGAAATATCATAGTAAACACAAAAAAAGGAATCTTAATGGTAGCATTATTAGCTACGGTTATAGGTTATGCATCTGAAAACAACATTATTAAAGATGTTAAAAAAACTGATCTTAGAATTAACAATGTAAAAGAAGGAAACTTACTTACTATTAAAGATGTAAATGGTCTTATTTTATATAAAGAGTTAATTGAAAAATCTGGAGTATATACTAAAGGATTTGATTTATCTGCTCTTCCTAATGGTGATTATTTTTTTGAACTTGATAAAGATGTTCAAATAAAAACAATTCCATTTTCAGTAACTAAAAATAAAGTAACATTTAATAAAGCTGAAGAAACTATTGTTTTTAAACCAGTGGCTGTTGTAAAAAACAATTTAGTTACAATCACAAAATTTGCCCCAAACTACGAATCTTTAAAAATAAGCATATACAGTGATAACGGTACAAATGAGTTGTTACATACCGAAACAATTAAAGGTAAGCAAGTTATAGAAAGAGCTTTTAAACTTAAAACTGGCAAATACAAATTAGTTTTAAATTCAAATAATAAAGAGTATATAAAATTCATTAATAATTAGTTTAATGTCTTATTTAGTTTAGTTGGTAAAGTGGGCTGTGGTGGCCCACTTTTTTTTGCATAAACTTTTCTGTATTCTTCTTAAAAGTTTACAACACTACTACATACTACAATTAAGTGTAGGTTATAATTTTAATTGTAAATAAAATTGAAATTGAAAAAGCTAGCGCATTATATGAAAATATATGTAATTAACCCAAATATATGGTATTTTAACTTAACACAAACTTAGCATTAATTTAATGGATAATTTAGCACACATATTAGTCAATATCAATGTTTTACACACTAAAAACCCACCATATATTTGTAGTGTAAAACGTTAAAAACACCAAATCATGAAAAACGTATTAACAAACACTAAAAAAGTAATCTTAACGGTAGCAATGATGGCTACGGTTATAGGTTATGCAAATGAGATTGTTATCAATAATAAAATTGATAAAGACTTAAGAGGAACAGAATTAACCATTGCTGATGCAGCAGAAGGTAATTTACTTTCTATTAAAGATGACTACGGTATTACATTATATAAAGAAGTTATAGAACAAACTGGTATATACTCTAACTATTTTGATTTAACCAAATTACCTGACGGAAAATATTTCTTTGAATTAGATAAAGAAATAAGCATTAAAACAATTCCGTTTACTGTAAAATCTAACAAAGTTACTTTTAATAAAGAGAATGAAAATATTATTTTCAAACCTTTTGTTAAAGAAGAAAACGGGTTAGTATACATTACTAAATTGGCTGCTGATTCTGAGCCTTTAGAAATTAGTGTTTATGGTTTATACGGTAACACTTCAGATCTATTATATTCTGAAACTATTGAAGGTGTTCAAAATATTGAAAGAGTTTTCAAAATAGAAAAAGGAAAATATAAAATTGTTTTTCATACAAATAACAGAGAATTTACAAAATTCATTAATTATTAGTTTAATGTCTTATTTAGTTTAGTTGGTAAAGTGGGCTGTGGTGGCCCACTTTTTTTTGCATAAACTTTTCAAGGTTTCTCTGCTAAAATTACAACTCTATTTACCAATGGAAATTGGCTCCAGATTATAATTTTTTTATTGTAAAAAATCAAAATTTTAAAAAACCCGCACTTTATAAAAATATATGGTATTAACCCTATAATATGGTATTTTAACTTAACGTAAACTTAGCATAAATTTAACGGATAATTTAGCACATAAATTAGTCAATATCAATGTTTTACACACTAAAAACCTGTCATATATTTGTAGTGTAAAACGTTAAAAACACCAAATCATGAAAAACGTATTAACAAACACTAAAAAAGTAATCTTAACGGTAGCAATGTTAGCTACGGTTATGGGATACGCTAATGAAATCATTATCAATAAAATTGGTAAAGATCTCAAAAGAACCGCATTAACTATTGTTGATGTAAAAGAGGGCAACCTACTTTCAATTAAAGACAACTACGGTATTACTATATATAAAGAAGTTATAAATCAAGCAGGTGTTTACACCAAAGGTTTTGATTTAACCGTATTACCAGACGGAAGCTACTTCTTTGAATTAGAGAAAGATATGGAAGTTAAAACCATTCCGTTTACCGTAAAGTCTAATGAAGTAACTTTTAACAAAGAAAAAGAAACTACTATTTTTAAACCTTTTGTAAGAGAAGAAAATGGGTTAGTTTACATTACACAACTAGCTGCAAACTTAGAGCCTTTAAAAATTAAAGTTTACGGACTTAACAATGGTAGTGCTGACATGTTACATAGCGAAACCATTAAAGGTGTTCAAACCATTGAAAGAGTTTACAAACTAGAGAGCAATGGTAGATATAAAATTGTATTTCATACAAACAACAGAGAATTTACCAAATACATAAATAATTAGTTTATTGGCAAAATGGGTCTTGTTTTAAAGACCCATTTTACCTAAACTCTTGTTACAACAAATAAAAACCCAATCACAAAAAAATATACTATGTTCATTTCCTCAACTTATTATTACAGAGAAATACAAAAGAAAAACATTTCTAATTCTAAAAATGAAATCACAAATACAACAGACTTTTTTAATTTTTTAAGAAACTTTAACTGGGGTATTACTAAAAGAAGAAAACTAAATCAAGCTTAAATTTAGTCTATACTTTTAAAGGTATTTCAAAATAATTTTAATTGTCCTTCCTTAAACTGCTCATGCAAATTGCAGTTAAGTTTGGGCATTTTTTTATGTTTAAAATACTTTTGTTTGGCTAATTTCATTAAGCTATTTATGTTATCTGCAATTTTCCCTTCACCATGCATTCTGGTTCCAAATCTACTATCGTTTAAACTCCCTCCGTGGCAACTTTGTATTTGGTGTAGTACTTTATCTGCCCTATCGGGCATTGTTTTTTGTATCCAATCTGTAAAAATTTCACCAATAGCACCATTAAGTCTAACAATAGTGTGCGCCACAGATAGTGCTCCATAATCTGCAGCTGCTTTTGCTAATGGCAAAATTTCATGACTATTAATTGCTGGAATAATGGGTGCTAGCATTACATTAACAGGAATACCGTTATCTGATAAAGTTTTTACGGTCTCCAATCGGCGTTTTATAGTAGCGGTTCTAGGTTCTAAAATACGCCTTGTTTTTTCTGATAATGAAGTTATTGAAATATTAACTCCTATTAAATCATCTTTAGCAAGGGCTTTTAAAATGTCTAAATCTCTAAGAATTAATGCGTTTTTTGTAATTATAGCAACAGGGTGCTTGTACTTTAAAAAAACCTCTAAACACTGCCTAGTAATACTATAAATTTGTTCTGCAGGTTGGTAACAATCTGTATTACCAGACATAACTATGGGGTGCGCTTTCCAGTGCTTCTTTTTTATTAAATTTTCTAACAATTTAGGCGCCTCTTTTTTAACCAAAATGCGCCTTTCAAAATCTAAGCCAGCACTGTAACCCCAATATTCATGTGTGTTACGGGCATAACAATAAACACACCCATGTTCACAACCTTGGTAGGCGTTCATGCTGTACATCATGCCTATATCGGGGCTTTTAACTTTGTTAACTATGGTTTTAGGAAATACCTCTAAGTAGCGGGTGGTATTCTTATCGGCTTTTTCTCCTTCTTTATGGCAATATTCTAGAAAATCATTGCGTATTTCTTGACTAAATTCTAAGAATTTATTTGGAACGTTTAGCTGTGCACCACGCCCTTTTAAAGGAGATTTGGGGTTCATAGTAATAATATTAGAAAGTTTTTGGAATACCTGACTTTATAAAACTACAAAGAATCTCAGCCCAAAAATGTTAAAGAACATATGGGTTATTAACAATTTGAATTTGTACGAAAATTTAACTAATTTCGTTTAACGTTGAATATAAATCTTTGAAAAGATGTACATATTTTTAAGGTGTGCAAAATTATACCATGAATGAAACTGATTCCATACTGTCGAATTTAAATATCAAGAATCAAATACTATCAGATTCGGGTTTAATTAAAATAGACAGTTTGCTCTTACATTTATCAAAAAATCAAGATGAAATTTTATCTGTTATTCATAAGTCTGATGAGAACCGAATTATAGAATTCATGACTAATGATTTATTCTGGGCTCTAGTTGGTGGATTTATAGGAGTTATTTTATCAATCATGATTTGGTTAGGAAAAAGGACAATAGAATCATGTATCTATAAAAAAAGATATGGTAAATATGATGGTTATTATGTTTCAAAAATTGCAAGTGACACTAATGACCCTCATTATGTTATAAAACTCGAACAGAAAAGAAACGAATTCAAACTTAAAGGAGTATCAATAAAGATAAAAAACGGGGAATTAGAGAAAAGATATGAAAATATTACAGGCCACATAACTATGAGTAATGCCTCTAAAATTTTTGGAATTGGTCAATACCAACATGTTCTGGACAAAAAAAATAAAATAAGATCAGGAGAATATCACATACAACTTACTCCAGAAAGGAAAATTATCGTAATTCAGGATATAATTGATAACAATTTGCAACAAAGCAACCCTAAATATATTTGGGAACCTATTTGTAAGAAGAAACATCTAGAGTATTTTGACATCTATAATTCATTGATTAAATAAACTGTTTCACAACATCACCTAAGAAAACACATGGCAAACAGTGATTTCTGGAAGGTTCGTTCTTCGTAGTTATCCTTATCACAGTTAGACAGGAAAATGCTTCGAGTTCCACGTTTCTTAACTGCAAACCGTTAGAAGAGCATACCTCCAGTCTGCACTTCTAACGCTCCCCAAAAACCTACCTCCCTGGAAACTCAGCTTTTCGTTTTTCTAAAAAGGCCGTAGTACCTTCGGTAAAATCTTCGGTTCCAAAGCATTTTCCAAAGCCTTTAATTTCTACGTCAAATCCGTTAACACCATCTTTACTGTTAGCATTTACCGCTTTTATAGCTTCTGCAATAGCCACAGAGGAGTTTTGAGTTATTTTTTGGGCTATGGTTTCGCAAAAAGGCAATAGTTCTTCTTGGGCTGTAACATTGTTTACTAAACCATAGCTTAGGGCTTTATTGGCATCTATCATAGTGGCTGTCATAATCATTTCTAAAGCGCGCCCTTTACCAATTAACTGTGGTAAACGTTGAGTACCACCATACCCAGGAATAACCCCTAGAGACACTTCGGGCAAACCCATTTTGGCATTATTACTTGCTACTCTAAAATGGCAAGCCATGGCTAACTCTAAACCGCCGCCTAAAGCAAACCCATTTACCGCAGCAATAACAGGCGTTGATAAATTTTCTATATAGTCAAATAAAATTTTATGTCCGTTAGCTGCTAAATGTTCACCTTCTTCAACACTAAAGTTTGCAAACTCACTAATGTCTGCCCCAGCAACAAAAGCCTTTTCACCGCTTCCTGTTAAAATAATAACTTTAGTATTAGTATCTAAATTGGCTTCTTTAAATGCATTATGCAACTCTTTTATAGTTTCTTGATTTAACGCATTTAACTTTTTAGGCCTATTAATGGTTATTGTTGTAATACCGTTGTTATAGTTGGTTATTAAGTTATTGTAATTCATTTTTTATGTTTTATAGGTTTTAACCATCACTTGGTGTAGTGGCAGCTAAAATAAATAGTTATTCTTTTGG
Source organism: Seonamhaeicola sp. NFXS20 (assembly GCF_049132085.1). Lineage (NCBI taxonomy): Bacteria > Pseudomonadati > Bacteroidota > Flavobacteriia > Flavobacteriales > Flavobacteriaceae > Seonamhaeicola > Seonamhaeicola sp. NFXS20. The sequence continues at coordinate 6,235 of NZ_JAFMPU010000001.1, forward strand.
AAATACAACTTTAAAAGTTGTGCCTTTATTTTTTACAGACTCAAAAGTTATAGACCCTTTGTAAGTTTCTACAATATTTTTTACCATGGCTAAACCAAGTCCCATACCACTGGTTTTGGTGGTAAATTTAGGCTCAAAAACTTTCTCTTTATTTTCTTCTGAAACTCCAGAACCGTTGTCTGCAATAGTTAGCACTACATTATCATTATTTGTGGTTACATGAATTGCCACGGTTGGGGTTCTATTTTCTGGCATTGCCTGAATACTGTTTTTTACCAAATTGGTAACCACTCTTATTAATTGTGTGCGGTCAAATTTAGCTATAATTTCATCATAATCTGAGGTAAATACAATGTAATCTTCATTAAAAATATCTAGCGCTAGTTTAACAATTTTAACCACATTAAGGGTTTCTCTTTGTTGTGCTGGCATTTTAGCAAAGTTTGAAAATGCCGATGCAATAGAACTCATAGTATCTATTTGCTGTATGAGTGTTTTGCTATATTCATTTAACTTAGAATGAATATTTTCATCATTAGGATCAAACTTTCTTTGAAAATTTTGTACTGTTAACCTCATGGGGGTTAACGGATTTTTAATTTCGTGTGCCACTTGTTTAGCCATTTCTCTCCAGGCTTGTTCGCGCTCACTTCTTGCTAATTGTACAGCACTATCTTCTAGTTCATCTATCATGCTGTTATAAGCATTTACAAGAATTGATATCTCTTCGCTAGTGTCATCTATTTCAATTTTTTTATTGCGTTTTTCTAGTCTTGTAGAAATAATTTTATCACTAATAGTTTGTAATGATTTAGTAATAAATTTTGATAACCAGTAGGCAATAGCAATAGCCATTAACAATACTAACATAAAAGCGAAACCAATACGCTTTAAAAACTCTTGAAGTTCATTAGTTAGAAAATCATCTTTCTCTAAATAAGGTAGATTAATAATGGCTATGGCTTTAGATTTATTATCTGTAATAAAAGAATAAGATGATTGAAATGTTTCTCCGTTTTCATTATGCTTATCTACAAACCTATGTTCTGCATTATTAGAAAGATTGTTTAGCTGTATGGTATTGTATATTGAATTTAGTATTTCTGCATTTAAACATTGAGCTGCTATATTATTTTGCAAACCTGCTTTTGATGATATTAGCAAATTGCCTTCTAAATCGTATAAATTAATTTGTAGTTTATGAATGTTGGCAATATTATAAATTTCATCTTTAAAAATTAGAGGAAGGTTTTCGGTTTTTACTTCCCAGGTATTATATCTGCCATTTAAAAACCGCTTTATATGAGCTTTAATGTTTTGTTCTTTACGTACTAAACGTGCTGTATGATAATCTTCACTCTGTTCTTTATATTGATATATAGCTACTGCCGAAATAAGTACCGATGCCATTAACACCAACATTATCATTGCCAAAAAAATACGGGTACGTAAGGAGAGCTTTTTTAATTTCATTTACAATTTTAATGCATTAAATATAGCAATAATCGAACCAAAGAGCTAAGACTGATTTAAAAAATAAATGCCTGTTTTTACGAGTTTTTTTGTGTTAGGGATTGAGTAATTGTTGAAGCTCCTTGAAAAGAGCGACTTACGAAAGCCCGACCCGATAGGGTAACACCCCAATAATTTTAAGCCTCTGGATTTTTTTCACGAATGCGTTTGTAAATTTTAAACCCAAGCATAATTAGCACCCCTAAAACCAGCATGCCTACAATACCCCAAATCCAATTAATACTGCTTTTTAAAATAACTAAAAAGATAACGGCAAACAGGATAAAGGTGGCACCCTCATTCCAGATACGCATATAACTAGATGTTTTTTTTACCACATCATTCTGTAATTGTTTGTAGTATTTATGTGTTATTAGGTGATAAATAAATAGTAAAACAACAAAAGCTAGTTTTACATGCATCCAGGGTTGTTGCAACCAATAAGGGTTAATTATAAGCAACCAAATGGCAAAAATTGTACACAAAATGGCAGATGGCCATGTAATAATATACCACAACCGTTTTGCCATTAGTTTTAGCTGTTTTCCTAAAATTTCCTTTTCTGGTGATGGTTTATGAAAGGCTTCTATTTGATATACAAAGAGTCTGGGAATATAGAATAAACCTGCAAACCAGGTAATTACAAATATAAGATGAAATGATTTTATGTAGTTGTAATATTCCATGATTATTCTGTTCTCAATATAAGGTTTTTTCTTATTTCTTTATTTAAAAAATATGCTGTAACAATGGTAGAAAGCACATCTGCTATAGGAAATGATACCCAAACCCCAAACTCGCCATAAAAATTTGGTAAAAGAAAAATTAATGGAATAAAGAAAAAGCCTTGTCTAGTTAATGTTAATAAAAGTGCCGATTTTGCTTTGCCTATGGCCTGAAAGTAAGCAGATCCTATAAGCTGAATAGCAATTATTGGTGTTGCAGCAAACACCCAACGCATTGCGCTTGGTGTTTGACTTATTACTTCTGCATCTGTTGTAAATAGTTTTGTAATGAATATAGGGAATATCATTAAAAATAAAAACACAATGGTTGCTAAAATAGAAGCATACTTTATGGCCGTATTTATACTTTTTCTTACCCTAGTATAATTTCTGGCACCATAATTAAATCCTGCTATAGGTAAAAACCCTTGTGTAACACCTAAAACAGGAAACATAGCAAACATTAACATGCGGCCAACAATGGCATAAGCCGTAACCGATGTGGCACCTCCTAAATTGAATAAAATATTATTCATGAGTAAATAGGTAACGCTTACTACAGCTTGTCTTGAAAGCGTTACAAAACCAAGTGATGCTATTTCTTTTACAAGGTTTAGGTTTAAACCAAAATGCGATACATTTATTTTTAATTCTGAGTTTTTTGACAGGAAAAACCATAAAAGATAGAGAAATGAAAAACCGTAAGAAATGGTTGTTGCCCAAGCGGCTCCTTGCATACCCCAATCAAATAAATTTATAAAAAGATAGTCTAAAACTAAATTACCTACAGAAGGCATCATCATGGCATACATAGAGAATTTAGGTTTACCTTCGGCACGAGCTACATTGTTACCAACCATACTCATTGCAAGTATGGGAGTTCCGTAAAGTACAATACGATAGTATATTTTGGCAGGTTCAAAAATAATTCCCTTACCACCAAATAGAGGAATTATATCGTCTATAAACCACAAACCAAAAATTACTAAGGTTATGGTTAAAAGTAGGGTTAACGTAATTTGATTTCCAAATGTTAAAAAAGCTTTCTCTTTATCATGAGCACCCATAGCTCTTGATATTATTGAAGAACCACCAATACCAATACTCATGCCTAATGCCGCAATAAAAAATGTTACAGGAAGTACCACATTTATAGCAGCAATGGCTGTTGAACCTATCCAATGTCCTACAAAAATTGTATCTACAAGAATATTAAGAGACATTACTAAAATGCCTATTGAAGCGGGTAATGCTTGCCTAACAAGTAGTTTATTTATTGGTAATACTCCTAAATCTTCAGATTGTATTTTTGCCATTTACAATAATTACATTTAGGCTATTACCCAATTATTAATCCAATTTGAGAGTAAATTCACAAAAGCATCATCATCATTCAAACAAGGAATGGTTGTAAACTCATTACCGCCCATTTCATGAAAAATTTCTTTTCCTTCCATGGCAATTTCTTCTAAGGTTTCAAGACAATCACTTACAAAAGCAGGGGTTACAATAGCCATGTTTTTTACACCTTGTTTACCTAAACGTTCTATGGTTCTATCTGTATAAGGCTGCAACCATGGGTCAAAACCTAAACGCGATTGAAATGATGTTGAATATGTGCCTTCTTTCAATTTTAATTTTTCTGCCACCAATCTAGTTACCTCTAAACATTGGTGACGGTAACAAAACTCATGCGCTTTACTTGGGGTTTTACAACAACTGCCATCTATTTTACAATGGGATTTTGTTACATCGCTCTTTCTTATATGGCGCTCTGGTACACCGTGATATGAAAATAGCAAATGTTCATATTTTTTACCTTCTAAATGGTTTTTTATTGAATTTGAAAGTACTTCAATATAATCTGGTTTATTATAAAATGCTGGAACCGATTCTATTTTTATATTAGGAAAATGCATTTCTTTAAGTTCTTCTGCTTTTACTAAAATAGTTTCGGTGGTTGCCATAGCAAATTGGGGGTACAAAGGAAACAGTAAAACCTCTTCTACACCTTTATCTACCAATTCTTGTAAACCTTTTAATATGGTCATACTACCGTAACGCATAGCCAAAGCCACAGGAACATCAACTTGCTTTTGAATTTTATCTTGAAGTCGTTCTGATATTACAATGAGCGGAGAACCTTCTTCCCACCATATTTTTTTATAGGCTGCTGCCGATGCTTTGGGACGTGTTTTTAAAATAATGCCTCTAACCAATAACGCTCTGGCAGTGTACGGGATATCTATAACCCGTTCATCCATTAAAAACTCGCCTAAATATTTCTTTACATCTTTCGGACTTGGACTATCTGGTGAGCCCAAGTTTACAAGTAAAATGCCTTTTTTCATGCTGTAAAAATACAACACAAATTCTTAACAAAAAGCTACAACTATAAATTTAAACTATGATTAGTCTTGCACTTTCTTATAAAAAGTAGGTGCTTTTTTTTCAGAATAATCACACTCTTGAAAAATTCCACAGGAAGCACTTTGCCTTACTAAAGATTTTTTATTTGTAATTCCATTATGAAGCTTATACAATGCTTCAATTTCTGGTGATAAAAATTTCATGGCTTTGGGGTTTTAAGATAACAATACTTACACTCAAAAATATAAAAAAAACGCTGAATAATAAAAACTTACATGTTGCAAAAAGGTTTAACTTAAAGACATTATATATTTTTTTGGTGTAGTACCATACTTTTTTTTAAAGGCTGCAATAAAATGACTGGCAGTACTGTAGCCTACTTTAAGCCCCACTTCATTTACATTATCATTTCCAGCCTCTAATAGTTTACGGGCTACTTCCATTTTATAATCAAATAAAAAACTAAAAACAGAATCGCCATAAATTTGTTTAAAGCCCTCTTTTAGCTTTTTTAAACTAAGTCCAATTTCATCTGCTAACTCCTGTAAACTAGGTGGCTCTGACATTCTTGACACAATAATATCTTTTGCTTGTCTTATTTTAATAACATTAGCTTCATCAACTAAAAAGGGACATTGTTCTATATCTGCATCTTCACTTCTGTTAAAGTATAAACTCAATAACTCATAAGCTTTTCCTTTAAAATAAATGTGTTTTATAGAACTATTTAAACTGTAATTGATGAGTTGATTTAACACAATTGCCATTGATGGCGTTATTACACCATCTTTATAATATTTTTTATCCTTGTTATCATCATTTAAAAATGAGATATGATCGGCTTCTGATGAAAACAACCCGTGAAATTTTTTAATAGATATTAAAATAGAAACAACCCAAGATTTTGGTTCTACATAAAGGTTAATAGGAAGTTCTCTTTGCGGATTATAAAGCAGTAAAGAACTTTCTTCATGAATATCTAAAGCATAACGCCCTTGATTAAACATAAACTTTGTGGCTCCTTTTACACAAAAATGAAATTGTATATAATCACTATCAATCTCTTTTGCAACGCTTTGAGCGACACTTTTTTCGTTTTTAAAAGTTAAAACTAGAAAACCTTCATCAACATTTGTTTCTTGAAAAGTACTTTTAGCGATACTTTTTACATCAATTTCTTTGTCCATTCTTTAATATTATTTAGATTCATTCTATATTACAATGCTCAAAACAGCCTATTTTACTGTAAAAGTATAACATTTAAACTTTTTATATGTGAAATTCTATTAAAAAACTCGTAACGACACTAAAAGTTCTTTTAGCGTTATTTTTTTCAATTTGAGGATTCTATTTTTGCTACCTGTAGTTAGGTACTAGATGCACAGATATAACATTTCAAGAAGTAAAAATTTTTACGCCATTGGTTTGAGTTATAAAAAAGCCGATGCTGTAATACGTGGTCATTTTAGTTTAAGTGACGACGCAAGACTTACATTATTACAACAAGCTAAAGCAAATGAAATTGAAAGCCTGTTAGTAACTTCCACCTGTAACCGTACAGAAATTTACGGGTTTGCAGAACACCCATTTCAACTTATAAAACTACTTTGTGATAATACTGAAGGTACTGTTGATGAATTTCAAAAAGTTGCTTACGTATATAAAAACAAAGAGGCTATTAGCCACATGTTTAAAGTAGGTTCTGGTTTAGACAGTCAAATTCTTGGTGATTTTGAAATTATAAGTCAACTTAAATCAAGCGCTATACTTTCAAAGAAAAACAATTTATTAAATCCGTTCATAGAACGTTTGGTTAATGCTGTTATTCAAGCCAGCAAACGCATTAAAACCGAAACCGAACTGTCATCTGGTGCTACCTCTGTATCCTTTGCTTCTGTCCAATATATATTAAAGAATATCGAAAATGTTTCTAATAAAAACATTTTGCTTTTTGGCACTGGTAAAATAGGTAGAAACACTTGTGAAAACCTAGTTAAACACACCAAAAACGAACACATTACTTTAATTAACAGAACTAAAGATAAAGCCGAAAAAATTGCTGGCAAGTTCAATTTAGTAGTTAAAGATTACGCCAATTTGCAGGAAGAACTTAGTAATTCTGATATCTTAATTGTTGCCACAGGTGCACACAGACCTACAATTGATAAACACATTATTCAATCTGAAAAACCGCTTTTAATTCTAGATTTGTCAATACCTAAAAATGTAGATGAAAACGTACAAGAATTAAATAATGTTACTTTAGTTCATTTAGATTATTTATCGCAAATAACAGATGAAACTTTAGAAAAAAGAAAAACATATATCCCTGAAGCCGAAACCATTATAGAAGAAGTAAAAGCAGAATTTAACAGCTGGTTAGAAACTAGAAAATTTGCACCTACCATAAAGGCTTTAAAACACAAACTTACAGATTTTGCATCAGCAGAATTAGATACACAACGCAAAAAATTATCAAACTTTAACGAAGAGCAAGCAGAGATAATTAGCAATAAAATCATTCAAAAAATAACCAATCATTTTGCGCATCATTTAAAAGATGATGATATATCTACAGATGATAGTTTAGAACTGATAAAAAAAGTATTTCAGTTAGAAGAACCTCACAAAACAAATGTCTAAAATCATAAGAATTGGAACGCGCGATAGTGAATTAGCACTATGGCAAGCCAAAATTGTACAAAGTTTACTAGAAAAAGAAGGGCATAAAACCAAATTGGTACCTGTAAAATCTACAGGCGATTTAGTATTAGACAAACCCCTATACGAATTAGGAATTACCGGCATTTTTACCAGAACCCTAGACATTGCCATGTTAAATCATGACATTGATATTGCAGTACATTCACTAAAAGATGTTCCTACTATACTACCAAAAGGCATTATACAAGCAGCCGTTTTAAAAAGAGGCAATGTAAAAGATACCCTTGTTTTTAAAGATAATGAAGAGTTTTTAGGTGCTAAAAATGCTGTTATTGCCACCGGAAGTTTGCGCCGAAAAGCACAGTGGCTTAACCGCTACCCAACACACACTGTTGTAGATTTAAGAGGTAACGTAAACTCACGACTTCAAAAGTTAAAAAACAACAATTGGAACGGTGCTATTTTTGCCGCCGCAGGCATTGGACGTATAGGTGTTAGACCCGATGAAGCCATCAATTTAGATTGGATGATTCCCGCACCTGCACAAGGAGCTATTATGGTTACCGCCTTAGAGGAAGACAATTTTATTAAAGAAGCTTGCGCTATACTTAACCACGAAGAAACCGAAATTTGCACCACCATTGAGCGCGATTTTTTAAATAAATTAGAAGGTGGTTGTAGCGCTCCTATTGGAGCCTTAGCCTACATAAAAAACGAAGAAGTACACTTTAAAGGCGTATTATTAAGTAAAGATGGTTCTAAAAAAATAGAAGTTACCAGGGTTGAACCGCTTGGAAAACACAATGATATTGCTACTTACGCTTCTAATTATATCATTGAACGTGGCGGTAAACGCTTAATGGACGATATTAAAAATGAAGGCAAACAAACAAACGTCTATTCAACTAAATCTTTAACTGAAAGCCAGCGCTTACTGTTTAATGAAAAAGTATCTGTAAAAAGTTCAGATTTTATAAAAACGAATCCAAACAGAATTCACAAACAACTAATAAAAGAAAAAATACAAAACGTAATAATTACCAGTAAAAATGCGGTTGATGCGTTGTTAATGAATTTTTCTCCAGAAGAATTACAGTTTAAAAATATTTATTGTGTGGGTAGGCGCACCAAACGCCTTATTGAGAACAAAATTGGTAAAGTGACCCATTCTGAAAAAAATGCTAAAGCCTTAGCCAACTATTTAGTAGAATATATGGAAGGCACCAAAGTCACATACCTTTGCAGTAATTTAAGACTTGATGATTTACCAAGTATACTTGAAACCAATAACATTAAAGTGAACGAAGTTGAAGCGTATCAAACCAAATTTGACGCTGTAAAGATTGATGACTCTGTTGAAAGTGTCATGTTTTTCAGTCCTTCTACCGTAAAGAGTTATAAGCAAAAAAATGATAAAGACGTGATTGCTTTCTGCATAGGAGAAACCACTGCAAAAGAAGCCAAAAAACATTTTAAAGAAGTGAAAATTGCTAAAGTGCCAACGGTAGAAAGTGTTATTGAGTTGGTAAATCAACACTACGTGTTATAGCCATTTGCCATTCACCTTTAGCTTTTGGCTCCATACATCCTATAGTTAAAGGCTATTATAATAACTATATGAGAGATTTTAAAAAATTAGATATTTGGAAAAATGGAATAGAACTTGTAAAGCAGGTCTATCAGTTATCTGATAAACTTCCTTCTGAAGAAAAATTTGGTTTAAAGAGTCAAATCACAAGAACTTGTGTTTCTATACCTTCAAATATTGCGGAAGGTTGTAGCAGAAATAGTGAAATTGAATTTAAACGCTTTTTAGAAATTGCAATAGGTTCTCTTTTCGAAGTAGAAACCCAATTAATTATTTCAAAAGAATTAGAATTTATAGAAGAAAAAGATCTTGAAATCATTTTTAGTCTCATTAATAAAGAAGCAAAAATGATAAATAGCTTAATAAGAAAAATTAAAAACAGTAATACTTTTTAGCTAACTGCTAAGAGCCAAAAGCCAAAAGCTAACATGATAAAAAACGATTTATTTTTAAAAGCATTAAAAGGTGAAACCGTAAACCGTCCGCCCGTGTGGATGATGCGTCAAGCAGGACGCTATTTACCAGAGTTTATAGCCATTCGTGAGAAGTACGATTTCTTTACACGTTGCCGTACACCAGAATTAGCAAGTGAAATTACCGTACAACCCATTCGTAGATTTGGTATGGATGCCGCTATTTTATTTAGTGATATTTTGGTAATTCCGCAAGCTATGAACATTGAGGTACAAATGAAACCTAATTTTGGCCCATACTTACCCAACCCAGTGCGTACCCAAAAAGATGTAGACAACGTAATTGTACCAGATGTTACTGTAGAACTAGATTACGTTTATCAAGCCATAAAAGCCACTAAGGAATTGCTAAACAATGACATTCCTCTAATTGGTTTTGCAGGCTCTCCGTGGACTATCTTGTGTTATTGCGTGCAAGGACAAGGTAGTAAAACCTTTGATAAAGCTAAAGAATTTTGCTTTACAAACCCCATTGCAGCTCACCAAATGCTTCAAAAAATCACCGATACTACCATTGCCTACCTAAAGGAAAAAGTAAAAGCTGGCGTTAATGCAGTACAGGTGTTCGATTCTTGGGGAGGCATGTTATCTCCTACCGATTATCAGGAATTTTCGTGGCAATATATCAATCAAATTATAGAAGCGCTAAAAGACGATGCTCCCGTAATTGCTTTTGGTAAAGGGTGCTGGTTTGCCCTTAATGAAATGTCAAAAAGTAACGCCGCAGCTCTTGGAGTAGATTGGACCTGCTCACCACAAAACGCAAGATATTTAACCGGTGGTAACATTACTTTACAAGGTAATTTCGACCCGTCACGCCTCTTGTCGCCACCAACAGATATTAAACGTATGGTACACCAAATGATTGATGCTTTTGGTAAAGATAAATACATTGTAAACCTAGGTCATGGCATTCTACCAAACATCCCTGTAGATCATGCCAAAGCCTTTATAGATGCCGTAAAAGAATACGGAAATTAAAATATTTTGGGCGTTACCTACTTTTTAATGTAACATTAGGTCTTAAAAACCAACTAATTGCTGTAAAAAGTAGGTCGGGCTTTCGGCAGTCGCTCCCTCCTACGTCGGGGAGCTTCAACAAATGCCTCAATCCCTAACGCAATAGTAACGTTATGATTAAAAACATCATTTCTGGAATAAAAGCCTATTTTGGTGCTTTTGGTTTAATTTCAAAACTTAAACTTTGGAAGTACTTCGCAGTTCCTATGCTAATTAGCATTATAACAGCTATAGCTATTTTTGGTTCTGCCTATGCCCTATCAGATAATATTGGTGGCTTTATTGCTAAAATATGGATTTGGGATTGGGGTCATGAAACCTTTGCCACCATTAGTAATTTTATTGGCGGTTTAATTGTAGTAGCCATTGGGCTTATTTTGTTTAAACATATCATTATGGCGCTTTCTGCACCTTTTATGAGCCCCGTTTCAGAAAAAATTGAAGCTCATTTAACAGGCACTAAACCTCACTCACATAGAAACACATCGTTTATGCAACAACTTTGGCGTGGTGTTAGAATAAATGTTAGAAATTTATTTATGGAGCTGCTTTTAACCATTCCTATTTTACTACTAAAGTTTATTCCAATAATAAATATATTTTCTACTATTTTATTGTTTATGGTACAAGCTTATTATGCTGGTTTTGGTAATATGGACTATACCCTAGAACGCCATTTTCAGTATAAAAAAAGTCTTCAATTTGTTAGGCAACGTCGTGGACTTGCTATTGGTAATGGTATTATTTTTCTATTGCTTTTATTAATCCCCGTAGTTGGTGTTATTTTAGTATTACCTCTATCTGTTACTGCTGCTTCTGTAAAAACGGTAGAAACTTTAAACGCAGAAAACAAACCTCAGCATGTTGTTTAATTCTAATAAATTTAAAATAGAACCCATTCAAACTAAAGACTCTTGGGGCATTTGCAATTTCGTAGCAGCAAACGAAGACCGATTAAAACGTTATTTCCCAAAAACTTTAGCACAAAATTTAAATCCAGAGCTTTCAAAGCTCTTTGTTGGTAAAAAAGTTAAAGAGTTTGAAAACAAAGAAGAATTTTTATTTACCATAAAACCAAAAGATTCTAACAAAATAATCGGGCTTATTTATTTAAAAGAAATTGATTGGAAATCTAAACAAGGGGAGTTTGCCTATGCTATAGACTATAATTTTGAAGGCAAAGGCATCATTACAAAATCGATAAATTATTTATCTCAATTTGCTTTTAAAAACCTAAACATCAAAACACTTCAAATTATAGTTCACAATAGCAATTTAGGTAGTATTAGAGTTGCTAAAAATTGTAATTTCACTTGGGTAAAAACTTTAGAAAAAGAATATATACCACCAAATGAAGTACCTTTAAATATGGAACTTTACGAATTATACAAGCCCTAAACTACAAATGAATATTATTGAAAAATACGATAAACCATTTCAATTTGGTGCTTTAGCCTTAAACTTATTAATGGCATATCAATTTCTTACGCTTTGGTACCAACCCACTCCTTTTGATGTTGATAAAATCACATCATTTATAGGACTCATGATTTTTGAGTTTGTTATGGTACACTCTGGCATTTTTATGGCTGCAATGCCTAAAAAAATCTCACTTTTTGTATTTGTGCCCTTATATGGACTTTTTGCTTTAGTATTTAATAGTTTTACCAACGATAATTCTATTTTAATACTCTATTGTATTGTTGTTTTTAATCGTATGCGATTTGCCTTTTCCGATGTATCATCACATGTAAAAGGAAGAATTCTATTTAATGCCATTATATCAATGATGGTTTATTTTGTTTTAATTTTTGTTGTTTTAATTTTTCAATCACTTATACCTAAACTAGGTTTAACAACCGAATTTTTAAACAATACCAACTTTTTTGAAAACATAGATGCCAGTGGAGAGTTTATAGAAAAGCCACATGTTACCATGTGCTTTGGTTTTTTATATTACATTGGTCTTTCTTTAGTTGAAGCCTATTTTTTAAATAAAAAACCGCCACAACAAACCGTTAAAAAATTAAAAACAATAAAAAGTTTAAACCCTTATAAAGCTTTTAAAAACAAAGAACGTTTTAGATAATGAAAAATAAATTCTATCAATACATACAAGATTTACAAAACACCATTACTTCTAAGTTAGAAGCTATAGACGGTAAAGCCAAATTTCAAGAAGATCTTTGGAAACGACCAGAAGGTGGCGGCGGACGCACACGCGTTATCCAAAACGGAAATGTGTTTGAAAAAGGTGGTGTAAACATTTCTGGAGTTCATGGTAAACTTCCAGATTCAATGCAGAAATATTTTGGTGTGAAAGATGCCAATTTTTTCGCCTGTGGCTTAAGTTTAGTGTTGCACCCCAAAAACCCTATGGTACCAACGGTTCATGCCAACTGGCGGTATTTTGAAATGTATGATAAAGATGGAAACATTGTTGACCAATGGTTTGGTGGCGGACAAGACTTAACCCCATATTATTTATTTGAAGAAGATGCTAAACATTTCCATCAAACATGTAAAACAGCTTGCGATAAACACAATGCAGAATTTTATCCTAAATACAAAGCGCGCTGCGATGAGTATTTTTACAACACACACCGTAATGAAGCCAGAGGCATTGGCGGCTTGTTTTTCGATTATTGTAAAGCCTCAGAGAGTATGACCATGGAAAATTGGTATAATTTTGTGACCGAAGTTGGTAATAGTTTCCTTGATGCCTATGTACCAATAGTAGAAAAACGCAAAGATTTACCTTATACTGAAACACAAAGAAACTGGCAGGAAATCCGTAGAGGTCGGTATGTAGAGTTTAATTTAGTGCATGATAAAGGGACGCTTTTTGGTTTAAAAACAAACGGACGCATTGAAAGTATTTTAATGAGTTTACCACCACATGTACAATGGGTGTATGACCATCATCCAGATGAAGGAAGCGAAGAAGAAAAATTATTAGACGTTTTAAAAACCCCTGTAGATTGGGTTTCTTAGTTAAAAGCTCTATGTTAAAAGTTATAAGCAAATGGTAGATTATAAAAATTATAAAGTATGGCAAAAATCTCATAAACTTGTCATCGCCATATATCACATAACTAATACATTTCCTAAATCTGAACAGTTTAACCTTGTATCACAAATCAATAGAGTTTGTTTGTCTATTCCAACAAATATAGTTGAAGGTTGTGGACGAGAAACTCAAAAAGAATTAGCAAGATTTCTTTATATTTCGTCAGGTTCAGCTCATGAATTAGAATATTTAATTTTAGTTTCAACCGAATTAAATTTTATTTCAAAAAAAGAATCTGAGAAACTACTTAAAGAGATTGATGTAATTAAGAAAATGCTTTTCGCATTAATAAGAACTATTAAAAAAACCCTTTAAACTTAAGGCTTTAAACTTATAACTATGTTAAAAAGAAACAGAAGATTAAGAACCAACGAATCCATTCGCTCGTTAGTACGTGAAACCGCAATAACTCCAAACGATTTTTTAGTACCACTTTTTGTAGTAGAAGGCAAAGGTGTTAAAGATGAAATTCCATCAATGCCTAACTACTTTCGTTATAGTTTAGATTTATTAGAAAAAGAGGTAAAAGAATTATGGAGTTTAGGTTTAAAAGCCGTACTTCTTTTTGTAAAAGTACCCGATAATTTAAAAGACAATAAAGGTACCGAAGCTATAAACCCAAACGGACTCATGCAACGCGCCATAAAAACGGTAAAAAATGCATGCCCAGACATGTTGGTTATGACCGATGTGGCGCTAGACCCCTATTCATCTGTTGGTCATGACGGTATTGTACAAAACGGCATGATTATCAACGATGAATCTGCTGAAGTTTTAGCAAAAATGGCATTAACGCACGCTCAAGCTGGAGCTGATTTTGTTGCACCAAGTGATATGAATGATGGAAGAACGCTACAAATTAGACAATTACTAGAAAACGAAGGTTTTAAAAATACAGGTATTATGGCATATACCGCCAAATATGCCTCGTCGTTTTATGGGCCGTTTCGTGATGCGCTAGATTCTGCACCTGTTGATTTAGTAAATGTTCCTAAAGACAAAAAAACCTACCAAATGGATTTTGGTAACAGATTAGAAGCTGTTCGTGAAACTTTAATTGATATTGAAGAAGGTGCTGATATTGTTATGGTAAAACCAGGACTTTCTTATTTAGATATTTTAAGAGAAATTAAAAATGAAGTAAATGTTCCTGTTGCAGTTTACCAAGTCTCTGGTGAATATGCCATGATTAAGGCTGCTGCCGAAAAAGGCTGGCTAAACCATGATCAAGTTATGATGGAAACTACTATGGCTTTTAAACGTGCTGGAGCAGATATTATAACCTCCTATTTTGCAAAAGATGTAGTTAAGTTAATTCAATAATTCAAATTTTCATTGTCTCCCTGAGCAAAGTTGAAGGGTTACTAAAGATGTTGTTAAATTGATTTCGTAAATTAGCCTTTAATTAAAACCTATTTAATGAGCGCACTATTTTTTTGGGCAACAATTTCAATTTTCTTTTCTTTTTTATGCTCCATACTAGAAGCTGTTTTGCTTAGTGTTACACCAACATTTATTAATGTAAAAAAACAAGAAGGAAAAGACTACGCTTTAACATTAGAAGAATTAAAAAAAGATGTAGATAAACCACTTATTGCTATACTTACCCTAAATACTATTGCACACACTTTAGGTGCTATGATGGTTGGCATTGAAGCCGAAAAATTACCTTATAAAATTGAACTTTGGGGTATTAATACCGTTGGTATTGTATCGGCTATTATGACATTCTTAATTTTAGTAGCTTCAGAAATTATACCTAAAACCATTGGAGCTACCTATTGGAAAGGACTATCTAATTTTGCTTCAAAAGCATTAGTCATCATGATTTTCCCTTTAAAATGGACGGGTATTTTATGGTTCCTACAGCTTACTACTAAACTTATAGGCGGAAAAGGTCATGGTAGTGTATTAAGCAGAGAAGGGTTTATGGCTATGACCGAAATTGCACATGAAGAAGGTGTTTTTAAAGAATCTGAAAGCAAGGTCATTAAAAACCTATTAACTTTTAAAGAAGTTAAAGCAAAAGATATCATGACCCCAAGAACGGTTATGAAAACTGAAGATGAAGACACCACTATAGAAGATTTTTTTAAAAGAAATTTAAACATTCGCTTTTCCAGAATTCCTGTTTATACAAATGATTCAGACAATATTTCTGGCTTGGTTTTAAAAGATGAAATTTTTAAAGAAATGGCTTTAGACAACAATAGCAAAAAGTTGTCAGAAATAAAGCGAAACATCATAGTTGTAAACAGAAGTTTAGCTATTCCTACACTATTTGAAAAACTAGTTGAAAGCAGAAATCATATGGCTTTAGTAGTAGATGAATACGGTTCTGTTAGCGGCTTAGTAACAATGGAAGATGTTATAGAAACACTTCTTGGTTTAGAAATTATGGACGAGAGCGATAACGTATCTGACTTACAACATTTAGCTAGAAAAAGTTGGGAAGCCCGAGCCAAAAAGCTTGGTATTATAGAAGAAGACAACCCCAAAGAATAATGGAATCTTGCATTATTAAATCGCCATTAGGTTTTACCAAAATAACTGGTGATGATGAGGGCATACAATCTGTAACCGTATTAAATTCCGAAGAAAAAATTACAGATATTATTCCCATTGAGTTAGAAGATTGTATTATTCAATTACAAGAATATTTTGAAGGTTCACGAAAACAATTCCAACTAAAACTCAATCCGCAAGGAACCAATTTTCAAAAGAAAGTATGGAAGCAACTAGAGCAAATTCCATACGGAAAAACACAATCATACTTAGAACTATCAAAACAATTAGGAGATATAAAAGCCATTAGAGCCGTAGCTAATGCCAATGGTAAAAATCCAATTTGGATTATCATCCCCTGTCACCGTGTAATTGGTTCTGATGGAAGCTTAACTGGTTACGCAGGTGGTTTACACCGCAAAAAGTGGCTGCTAGAACATGAAAGCCCATACAAGCAACAATCTCTTTTTTAATATTTCTTAAAGTATAGAATTTTCTTATATTTAGTTTCTACAAATTAATCATTAAACTATGAAATTTTTTAAAAAGCTTGTTAAGTGGCTTATCTCAATTATTGCTATTCTAATCATTTTACTTTATGTTTTTGATTATGGATATATTATTAGAGGCGCAAAAATTGTGTATTTTACAGGCCATAAAACAGCTTTTATAGATGATTATCCTTACTTTGAAAACGATACTATTAAAAAAGGATCTCATGTTGATGAATGGCCAATTCATAAAAATTATAATAGCAAAGCACCTACAAAAAAACTTAGTAAAGTAAATCAAGATTGGGGTACCATTGCTTATATTATCATTAAAAATGACAGCATTTGGTTTGAGAAATACTACGATGGTTTTAATAACACCTCTAAAACCAACTCGTTTTCTATGGCAAAAAGTATAACCTCTGCTTTATTAGGAAAAGCCATTATGGATGGTTATATAAAAAGTCTAGACCAACCCATTAGCGACTTTTATCCTCAATACAATTATGCTAAAACAACCGTTGGCGATTTATCATCAATGGCATCTGGTTTAGATTGGGTAGAACACTATACAAGTCCTTTTTCTGTAACAGCAAGAGCTAATTATGACGATAATTTAGCCGAAACCATACTAAACCAAAAAGTAGTAAAAACACCTGGAGAATCTTTTGAATACTTAAGCGGAAGCACACAATTACTGGGTATGATTATACAAAAGGCAACAGGTAAAAGTTTATCTAATTACCTTTCTGAAAGCTTTTGGAAACCTATGGGAGCCGCAAACGATGCCTTTTGGCAAGTAGATGATAAAGATAACCGATTAGCTAAAGCTTTCTGTTGTATTTCTAGTAGTGCCAGAGACTTTGCTAGGTTTGGTAAACTATACAAAGACAACGGAAAATGGAATGGCAAACAACTTCTAGACTCTACTTTTGTTAAAAAAAGTATTACACCACGTTTTAAAGAAAGTCCAGAATACGGTTATGGCTGGTGGTTAAAAGATGTTGGCAACAAACACTTTTTTATGATGCGTGGTCACTTAGGGCAATATGTTTTAGTAGAACCAAACGATAATGTTATTATTGTACGTTTAGGTCATAAAAAATCACCCGATGAAGGTGTTGGTAAATTTACAAATGATATTACCGTTTATATTGAAGAAGCCTATAAAATGCTAGACTATGATCTCTAAATTAAATTTAGAAAACATATTATTTTTAGACATTGAAACAGTTCCAGAGCAGCAATATTTTTCTGATTTAGATGAAGATAAACAGGCACTTTGGGAGAGCAAATCTCAATACCAAAGAAAAGATGAATTTACTGCCGAGGAGTTTTATGACCGAGCTGGAATTTGGGCAGAATTTGGTAAAATAGTTTGTATTTCTGTAGGGTATTTTAATTTTCAAGGCGAGCTTAGAAAGTTTAGAGTTACCTCTTTTTATGGCGATGAGATTACCATTTTAAACAATTTTAAAAATTTATTATCCACGCATTTTAATCAGGCCAAACATTTATTGTGCGCCCATAACGGAAAGGAGTTCGACTTTCCTTATATTGCCCGACGTATGATTATCAATAATATTGAGTTACCCTATAAATTAAACCTTTTTGGCAAAAAACCTTGGGAAGTACCACATCTTGATACTTTAGAGCTATGGAAATTTGGTGATTACAAAAACTATACGTCTTTAAAATTACTTACCAATGTTTTGGGCATACCTTCACCAAAAGATGATATTGATGGTAGTGAAGTATATAGCGTTTATTATGAAGAAAATAACATAGATAGAATCATTCAATATTGCGAAAAAGACACCATAGCAGTTGCTCAAATTTTTTTAAGATTACGTGGTGATGACATTTTAAATGACGATGAAATTATTCATATTTAATGCAGAAAAAACCTATTTTAACAGTTAAAGATTTAACCATTTCGTTTGGTAAAAATACGGTTATTCATAACATTTCGTATCATTTAAATAAAAACGAAATTCTTGGCATTGTTGGCGAATCTGGTTCCGGAAAATCTGTATCTTCTTTAGCCATACTGGGGTTACTTCCTAAAAATATTTCAAACATTTCTTCTGGAAGTATTCTTTATAACAACTTAAATTTAATTTCACTCCCAATAAAAAAATATCAAAAAATTCGTGGCAATAAAATAAGTATGATTTTTCAAGAGCCTATGAGCTCTTTAAACCCGTCTATGACCTGTGGTAAACAAGTTGAAGAAATATTATTTCAGCATACAACATTATCTAAACCTGAAGTTAAAGCAGAAGTTATTTCACTATTCGAAAAAGTAAAACTACCAGAACCTCAGCGCGTATTTAAATCGTATCCACATGAGATTTCGGGCGGGCAAAAACAACGCGTTATGATAGCCATGGCCATTGCTTGTAAGCCCGATATTTTAATTGCAGATGAACCCACTACAGCTTTAGATGTTACTGTACAAAAAGACATTATAAAATTGCTTAAAACGCTTCAAAAAGAAACTAAAATGAGTGTTATTTTTATAACGCACGATTTGGCTCTAATTTCAGAAATAGCAAATAGGGTTTTAGTAATGTATAAAGGTAATATTGTAGAGCAGGGTAAGGTTTCTAATATCTTTAAATCGCCTAAACATAATTACACTAAAGCACTTATTAATTCTCGCCCGTCTTTAGATGTTAGATTAAAAGTACTTCCAACTATTCAAGACTATTTAAATGATACTATTTCAACAGAAATAATAAGTGACGAACAACGAAAACTTCAACACAAAAACATATACAGTAAACCACCATTATTAGAGGTTGTAAATGTTGAAAAAACCTATTTTTCAAAATCTGGTTGGTTTACAAAACCAAAAAGTTTTAAAGCTGTAAACAATGTAAGTTTTAAACTTTATGAAGGAGAAACTTTAGGATTGGTTGGTGAGTCTGGTTGCGGGAAATCTACTTTAGGAAATGCTATTCTTCAATTAGACAAAGCTACGGCAGGACAAATTTTATATAACGGTGTAGACATTACAAAGCTTTCAAAAACTGAGATAAAAAAGCTTAGAAAAGACATTCAAATTATATTTCAAGACCCCTATTCATCATTAAACCCAAGAATTCCTGTTGGTGAAGCTATAATGGAGCCTATGCAAGTGCATAACCTTTTTAATTCTGACAAAGAACGAAAAGAAAAAGTTGTTGAAATATTAAATAAAGTGGGCTTATCTGAAGATTATTTTAACCGCTATCCACATGAGTTTTCTGGTGGTCAACGCCAACGTATAGGTATTGCCAGAACAATTGCGCTGCAACCTAAACTAATTGTTTGCGATGAATCTGTTTCTGCTTTAGATATTTCGGTTCAAGCACAAGTTTTAAATCTGCTAAATGAACTTAAAGCAGATTTTGGTTTTACTTATATATTTATTTCACACGACCTAGCCGTTGTAAAATATATGAGCGACCAATTATTGGTTATGAATCAAGGACAAATTGAAGAATTAGATGATGCCGATACCATTTACAACACCCCTAAAAAAGACTACACTAAAAAATTAATTCATGCTATACCCAAAGGGTTATAGCATGAATATTTTCTTAGTTAAATACAGCAAACTTTTAAAAAACCTAATGTTTTCTTGAAGGGTTTCTTTTAATTTACTTTCATTAAAAGGTATTTGTTCCTCTTCACTAGTTTCAACCGTAGGTAATTCAGGTAGATTTGGTTCCATATTTGTGTAGGTTAAGTTCATGGTAGATTTGGAATAATCTATTAAAAATTTGGTTTATTTGGGGACAGCTAATATCGTAACAATTTTTATTTTTAACGACAAAAAACATATTAAATCGTTAAAATGCATTTTATTTTAACATTTGTAATACAATTTATCTAATCGCAATTAAAATCAACCCTTCATTATGGTCTTTTTAAAAGTTCATATATTTATCTTTGAGAATAGAAACATACTTTTTATTAAATGGAAAAACTTTGGGAAGCTTCATATAATTTCAAAAACAATAGCCACTTAAAAAACTATTGTAATTGGCTAGCAAAACATTATGGTTTAAAATTTATAGACTACCAAGAATTATGGAAATGGTCTGCAGATAACACCGAAATGTTTTGGGAAAGTATCTGGAAATACTTCAATATAAAATCTCATAGTCAGTATTCTAGGGTATTATCATCATACAACATGCCCAACTGCAAGTGGTTTGAAGGCGCTACTTTAAACTATGCCGAACATATTTTTAGACAATCTAAACCCAAAGAAACAGCCATATTTTTTAGTAACGAAACTGGAAAACACATTCAAATTTCATGGGGAGAACTTGAACAAAAAGTAGCTTCCATGATAACCTATTTAAAATCTATAGGTATTAAAAAGAACGATTGTGTTGTAGCTTATTTGCCTAATGTACCCGAAGCTACCATAGCATTTTTAGCCGTAAACGCATTAGGAGCCATTTGGTCTAGTACGTCTCCAGATTTTGGTACAGAAAGTGTTGTAAACCGGTTTGCACAAATTAAACCCAAAGTTTTAATTGCTGTAGATGGCTATAACTACAATGGTAAACCTTATGATAAAACCAATACAGTAAAACAAATTATAAGCTCGCTTCCAACTTTAAAAAAGGTAATTGTATTGCCTTACTTAAATGAAAACGCACTTGATAGTTTTAGTGATGGTTGTATAAACATTAACACCATTTTCAGCACATATACTGGTAAACTACAATTTGAAGCAGTAGATTTTAACCATCCTATTTGGGTGTTGTATTCCTCTGGAACTACAGGATTACCAAAAGCCATTGTACACTCTCATGGAGGTGTTTTATTAGAACACTATAAATACATGGCGTTTCATAACGATGTTCATGAAGGCGAACGCTACTTTTGGTTTACTACCACAGGTTGGATGATGTGGAACTTTTTACAATCAGCACTTCTTATGGGTGCTTCTATTGTATTGTATGATGGCAGTCCAACATATCCTAAATTTGATGCACTTTGGGGCTTTTCAGATGATTTAAACATTAATCATTTTGGTACTAGCGCTCCTTATTTGGTAGCTAATATGAAAAAACAACTTGATATTAAAAACAAACACAATCTATCATCTATAAGGTCTATAAGCTCAACGGGAGCCCCTTTACCTGCCGAAGCTTTTGATTATGTTTACAAAAACATTAAATCTGATGTCTGGTTATGCTCTATGGCCGGAGGTACAGACGTTTGCACCGCTTTTGTTGGGGGTACACCTTTAAATGCTGTTTACTCTGGTGAAATTCAATGTCGTGCTTTAGGAGTGTCTTTATACGCTTTAGATGATTTAGGCAACCCTATTGAAGATGATTTAGGCGAAATGGTAATAGATAAACCTATGCCCTCAATGCCTATTTACTTTTGGAACGATAAGGATAATGCCAGATATAAATCAAGTTATTTTGAAGATTACCCAGGCAAATGGCGCCATGGCGATTTTATTAAAATTAACTCTAAAACGGGCGGACTTGTTATTTACGGACGCTCTGATGCCACTTTAAACAGGCACGGTATAAGAATTGGTACTAGTGAAATTTACAGAGCTGTAAATAAAATAAAAGCTATTGAAGATGCCTTAATAGTTAATCTTGAATTAGAAGGTGGCAAACATTACATGCCACTATTTGTTAAACTTAAAGAAGGAATTGATTTAACAGACGACATTAAACAAGCCATTAATAACCAACTAAAAAGTGATTATTCTCCGCGTCATGTACCCGATGAAATTTTTGAAGTAAAAGACATTCCTTATACCATTAGCGGAAAAAAAATGGAAGCACCCATAAAAAAGATTCTACTAAAAATGCCCATAGAAAAATCTATTAATATTGATGCTATGCGCAATCCAGAATCAGTAAAGTTTTTTATTGAATTTGCTAAAACTATTTAGAACTTAAAACTCTAATTCTTCTGGTATATCATCATCTAAATTATCATCAATAGGATTATCTTTTGACATTTTAGAACAATCAACCACTATTGATAAATCTTTAGGTTCTTCAAAATCTTCTTTTGAAATGTTAAGAGATTCATCAGCGTAACAGCTTTTCATATATAGCGCCCAAATAGGTAATGCCATAGCAGCTCCCTGCCCGTAGGTTATACTTGCAAAATGAGCAGCCCTATCTTCTGCACCAACCCAAACTCCAGTAACTAAATTAGGCACCATACCCATAAACCAGCCATCACTTTGATTTTGAGTAGTTCCAGTTTTACCTGCTATTGGGTTGGTAAATTCATAGGGATACCCTGTAACCACTTCTCTATAATCTGCTCTATAAGAATCTGCTCCCTTAGTTCTTAATCTAGCACCAGAACCATGTTCTGTAACACCTTCCATTAACTTAACAGCTACATAAGCCGTTTCTTCACTTAAAACATCACGAGTTTCTGGTTTAAATTGGTATAATACCGTACCATTTTTATCTTCAATTCTAGTTACCATAACTGGTTTGGTATAAACTCCTTTATTTGCAAAGGCCGAATAAGCTCCTACCATTTCATAAACACTAATTTCTGGAACGCCCAAGGCAATTGCTGGTACAGGAAGAATTTCAGACTCTACACCTAGTTTTTTTACCAAATCTACTACTGGTTGCGGGCCAACCTTATCAATTAACCTAGCTGTAATAGTATTTACAGAATTTGCTAATGCATTTTTTAAGGTTCTTGTTCCTCCGTAATCATTTTCTCCACCAGAGTTTCTTGGACACCATTCTTCTGGGTTTCCGTACTTGTTTGCTTCAATGCAAAATGGCGTGTCTGGAAATTCTTGACACGGCGAATAATGTAATTGATCTATAGCCGTGGCATATACAAAGGGCTTAAAGGTAGAGCCTATTTGACGTTTTCCTTGCATAACCATATCATACTGAAAATGCCTATAATTCATACCACCAACCCAAGCTTTAACATGACCTGTATGTGGATCCATAGACATCATACCTGTACGTAAAAAAGATTTGTAATAGCGCATAGAGTCCCACGGTTTCATAACCGTATCTACTTCGCTAGCTCTACCTTCTTTCCATTCAAAAACCGTCATTTTGGTTGGTTTATGAAAAGAGGCTTCTATTTCTTTATCAGATTTTTTTAAATCGTATTTCATATGCCTCCATCGTTCTGATTGCTTCATAGAACGACGCATTAAAGTGTCTATGGCTCCATGTGTTAAATCTAAAAACGGTGCTGTTGGGTTACGCTTTGGTGTATTTTGATGAAAAAATTCTGCTTGTAGCCTTGGCATATGTTGTTGTACAGCATCTTCGGCATATTTTTGCATACGAGAATCTATGGTAGTATAAATTTTTAATCCATCGTTATATAAATTCCATTTTGAACCGTCTGGTTTCGGATTTTTTTTAATCCAATCTTTCATAAACCCATCTAAATACCCTCTAAAATACGTAGCTAATCCTTCACGGTGAGACTCTGGTGTGTAATTTAAATCTAATGGTGTTTTTTGAAGTGAATCTTTAACTTCTTCTGTAATATAATCGTACTTATACATTTGTGCCAACACCACATTACGCCTATTTTTAACACCTACTGGATTTCTATGAGGTCTTGGATTGTAGAGTGATGAGTTTTTAAACATTCCTACCAACATAGCCGACTCTTTTACAGATAATTCTTTAGGCTCTTTACCAAAATAAATACGTGCTGCACTACGGATACCATCGGCATTATTACCAAAATCGTAAATATTAAAATACTGTGCTATAATTTCTTCTTTGGTATATTGTTTTTCTAATCTGGTAGCAATAATCCATTCTTTTACCTTTTGAAGAATTCTTCCAACTGTATTTTTAGATCCTTCGCCATGAAATAATTGTTTTGCCAATTGTTGTGAAATGGTACTAGCACCTCCGCCTTGACCCATTTTTACAACAGCACGAAGTGTTCCTCTGGCATCTATACCTGAATGGCTATGGAAACGTGCGTCTTCAGTAGCTATTAAAGCATCTACTAAATGTTTAGGTAAATCATCATAACTAACAGGAGTTCTGTTGTCATTAAAATAGAACTTCCCAAGGGTTTCCCCATCAGAAGAAATAATTTCTGTAGCTAAATTTGTTCTTGGGTTTTCTAATACGGTGTGGTCTGGCATATCACCAAAAACACCCCATGAGGCTAATAAAAAAATAAGTACTACAGATAAAATGCCCGCAGAAAACAACATCCAAAACCAACGAACGTATTTTGAAAAATCTGGGGCTGTGGTTTCTTTCTTTTTTGCTTTTGCCATTTATTCTTAAAATATTAAAAACACTTAGCCTAGGCTTAGTGTGACAATTGATTCTCTATTTTTATTTGGTGGTTACTGGTTTTTCAATTCTAAAACCCACATCGGTAATTCCTTCTAATTCAACAACTCCATTTACCTTACCACTTTCTCTCATAGCATGTTGAATATTTACCGTGTACTCTCCTGTTTCGTTAAAAACAACACGTTCTTTATACCAGAGTTTATTTTCTTTAACATCGGTATATCCGGTTCCTAGTAGCTTGCCACTAGGGTCTGCCATTCTATACTCTAAAGTATCTTTTATTGTTTTCCCATGCGGAAAAACCATTTCAACAATTAAAAACAAGTTATTGTATTTGTAAGCATTTGTATTTCTTAAATTAACAAATAAATTGTAGGCATTTGTTGAGTCTGGTGGATTTATTTTAAAGCTAACAATAGAGTCTTTATGCCATTTTTTGGGAATTGACTTATACGTATCAAATACCCTATTAGAATCACATGAAACCAACACAAAAGAAAAAATTAAAAAAAATAGCCAAATACCTGCCTTAAACACAGTCGAAAGATTATTTTGCCGCATTTTTACTGTTTTGAGGTTTTCTTTTGTTTTTACTTCTGTTTCGGTTATTCTTTCTGTTCCTATTGTTTTTACGTCTTTTTTTAGGTTTTGGATTATCAAAACGTGTTAAACTGTCTTGACCTACAACGTTCTCAAACTCTGTTTTAGTATCATCGGCAAGCTCTGCAGCATATTCTTCAAGACTTGCTATTTTTTGTTTTTTATTGTTCAAATCAATAATTTCATTAACCTGTTCTGTGGTTAATTTATACCAATTATTCCATTCGCCTTCGTAGGCAAACCACATATGTCTTTTAAAAATATCGGTTTTTTGGCAAACGGCAACACCTTTTTCTGTTTGTAGTTTGGTGTCTGATTTTGGGAAATCTTTTAAGGCATCTAAATAAGTGTCTAATTCATAATTTAAACAGCATTTTAGTTTACCGCATTGTCCTGCTAATTTTTGAGGATTTAATGATAGCTGTTGATAACGCGCTGCAGATGTACTTACCGAACGAAAATCTGTTAACCATGTTGAACAACACAATTCTCTTCCGCAAGAGCCTATGCCGCCAAGTCTTGAAGCTTCTTGACGGAAACCCACTTGTTTCATTTCTATACGAGTTCTAAACTCACGTGCAAATACTTTAATGAGTTCTCTAAAATCTACACGTTCTTCGGCTGTGTAGTAAAAAGTTGCTTTACTACCGTCTCCTTGAAACTCTATATCAGATATTTTCATTTGCAACTTTAAATCTATTGCAAATTGGCGGGCTTTTACCTTCATAGCCTCTTCTCTATCACGAGCTTTTTGCCAAATATCTATGTCTTTTTGTGATGCTTTTCTATAAATTTTAAGCCCTTCTTCAACATTATCAGAGATATTTTTGCGTTTCATTTGAACGCGCACTAATTCTCCTGTAAGGGTAACCATCCCAATATCATGACCTGCTTTTGCTTGGGTAGCCACAATATCGCCAATACTAAGTGAAATGTTATCTGGGTTATGGTAGTATTCTTTCCGTCCGTTTTTATAACGAACTTCTACCCAATTAAAGGGTTTCTCGCCGCTAGGAAGCGACATATTTGATAACCAGTCAAAAACAGTTAGTTTATTACAACTATCTGTTCCGCAAGTACCATTATTTTTACAGCCTTTGGGTTGGCCATCTTTTGTTGAACAGCTTGCACAAGCCATATTTTTTTATATTGAATTCGTTAATAATTAAATTATTACGAATGACGGTTCATATTTAAATTCGATTTGTAAAGATAAGATTATTATAATTACATTAAAAACTAAACATTTTTAACACTAATAATCTTTACAGGACATGCTTTGGCAGCTTTATCACAATCTTCAAAAATAAATTCATCTTGAGATTTTATAGTGTAAAAGCCTTTTTTTTCTTTTGAATGTAGCAACACACTTTTTCCATCTTTTTTAGACATTTGAAACTGGTTGGGTGCTAATTCTACACAATAATTACACCCAATACACTTTTCGCGCTGCAAAGTTACTACTACCATTAAGCCTCCACTTTGTTTTCTACAATTTTATAAAGCTTATCTGAAGGTCTTATCCTAAACCCTAAAGGAATAGTAACCGAGTCTCCTTTTGATGCTGTTGCTAGTTTTTCATCATTAACTAACATTTCTTCAATATTTAACTCTTTAACTCCTGTAGTAGGGCCTGTTATTAAAATAGTATCTCCTATTTTAAGATCATAAGCTTCTATTTTAAACTCGCCAATTTCTGGCTTTGGAAAATAGTGCATACCCTTGCCAATGTATACTTTCTTTTGGGTTGCATGAGAACCAGAACCTTTGCTCCATTCTCCTAGTTTTTGCCCTAGGTAATACCCACTCCAAAAACCACGATTATAAACGGTTTCTAAAGTTTGCATCCAAGAAATAACTTCCTCTTTATTGTAAGTACCGTTTGCAACACTGTCTATAGCTTCTCTGTAGCATTTAATTACTTTTGCTACATATTCTGGTGCTCTACCTCTACCTTCAATTTTCAAAACTTTAATACCTGCATCAACAACTTGGTCTAGAAAATCTATAGTACATAAATCTTTAGGAGACATGATATATTCATTATCTAGCTCCATTTCAAAACCAGATTCTTGGTCTATTACGGTATACTTTTTTCGGCAATTTTGTTTACAAGCACCTCTGTTTGCAGAAGAGTTATAAGAATGTAAACTCATGTAACACTTACCAGAAACAGCCATACAAAGTGCACCATGACCAAAAATTTCAATTTCTACCAATCTGCCTGATGGTCCTTTTATTTCTTCCTTTTCAATTTGCTCTGTAATCTTTTTTACTTGGCGTAAACTCAACTCCCTACTCAACACCATAGTATCGGCAAACATAGCATAAAACCTAACAGTTTCAATATTTGTTATATTTATTTGAGTAGAAATATGCACCTCCATACCTTGTTCTCTAGCCATACCAATTACTGCTTGATCCATAGCAATAACAGCAGTAATATCTGCCTCTTTTGCTCTTTTTATCAATGTTTTTACAATTGATAAGTCATGGTCATAAATAATGGTATTTAAGGTAAGATAAGTGCGTACATTTTTTTCTTTGCATCTTCTTGATATTTCCTCAAGATCATCCAAAGTGAAATTTATCGATGCTCTTGCCCTCATATTAAGTTGCTCTACTCCAAAATACACTGAATTAGCTCCGTTATCTAACGCAGCTTGAAGCGACTCAAAATTTCCGGCAGGTGCCATTAATTCAATCTGTTGCATAATTTTTTATTTGCTCTAAAAATACCTGACTTACTTTTTTTAGATTTTGCAAAGGTAAGGCTTTTAATACTATATTAATAGCATTGATTTTGTGGTAAGCTTAATTAGTGTTTTTAAAAATAAAAAGGAAAAAGCACTTTAGAGGCATAAAGTGCTTTCCAGTCAGAATTGAGTTAGTTTTAGTTATAACTTAGTAGGCTTATTTCATAGCAAAGTTTTTCCCACTTTAATACTAGATGCAAATTATACAAAAAGGTTGCGTAATAAAAATTGTATTGTGAAAAAAGAAGTAGTATTTTAGCATACAAAACTTCAGAAAAAAAACAGATAAATGAGTAGCGAAAAAGAAGCAAAATTAAAAGCATTAAAGCTTACATTAGATAAATTAGACAAAGCCTACGGTAAAGGCACTGTAATGAAAATGAGTGATGCCGCAGTAGAAGATGTTGATGCTATTTCATCAGGGTCTTTAGGATTAGACATTGCTTTAGGTGTTGGTGGTTATCCACGCGGTAGAGTAATAGAAATTTATGGTCCAGAATCATCGGGAAAAACCACACTAACACTTCACGCTATTGCTGAAGCTCAAAAAACTGGTGGTATTGCCGCATTTATTGATGCAGAACATGCTTTTGATAGATTTTATGCCGAAAAACTAGGCGTTGATATTGATAACCTTATTATCTCTCAACCTGATAATGGCGAACAAGCTTTAGAAATTGCAGATAACTTAATTCGTTCTGGTGCTATTGATATTGTAGTAGTAGATTCGGTTGCCGCTTTAACACCAAAAAGTGAAATTGAAGGCGAAATGGGCGACTCTAAAATGGGGCTTCATGCGCGTTTAATGTCTCAAGCATTACGTAAATTAACAGCATCTATTAGTAAAACTAATTGTACTGTTATTTTTATTAACCAGTTACGTGAGAAAATTGGTGTTATGTTTGGTAACCCAGAAACCACAACCGGTGGTAACGCCTTAAAATTCTATGCATCGGTAAGATTAGATATTAGACGTTCTACCCAAATAAAAAATACTGATGGTAGTATTGCGGGAAATAAAACAAGAGTAAAAGTGGTGAAAAATAAAGTAGCACCACCTTTTAAAATGGCCGAATTTGATATTATGTATGGCGAAGGTGTTTCTAAAGTAGGTGAAATTTTAGACATAGCTGTAGATAATGAAATTATTAAAAAAAGTGGTTCATGGTTTAGCTATCAAGACACTAAATTAGGTCAAGGAAGAGACGCCGTTAAAAACCTAATAAAAGATAATCCTGAACTTATGGAAGAACTTGAAACCAAAGTTAGAGATATTGTAACTTCATAAAAACCATATAAAATCCCGAAATTATCGGGATTTTTTTATTTTCGTACGCAACCATTCTACCTCAGTAGCATCTATAGGTTAAAACATGTATTTAACCCTAAAACCATTTGCTATGAAAAGAGTTATTGCACTGTGTTTAACACTATTGTTTTTTGCATCTTGTAGTGTTGACGATGATGGCGCCAATTATAGTTTTGAAATTTTACCTGTTGAGAGTGTAGATATGCCCACAGAGTTTGTATTAGGAGAAACCTATCCTATTACTATTTCTTATTTTAGACCCTCAACTTGTTATGCTTTTAGAGACTTTTACTATTTAAAAGAACTCAATGAAAGAACAGTGGCACCAATAAACTATGTATTTGAAGATGACAATTGTGAAACTCTTACAGATGAACTTGTAGAAGTTACGCTTAATTTTATAGTAACTAGTAATGGTTCTTATATCTTTAAGTTTTGGCAAGGTGATGACGACAACGGTGAAAGCCAATTCTTAACCATAGAAGTGCCTGTTGTAGAGTAAAAAAGAATAATTAATTAATGCATGTTTTAATTTGAGTTTAAACCAACTCATAGAAAATTGTAAAATTAATGATACTAAAGCTCAAGGAGAATTATACAAGCTTTTTTCAAGCAAACTATTTTCCATTTGCTTAAAGTATTCGCGTAACTATGCCGAAGCTGAAGATAATTTACAGGACGCATTTCTTACAATTTTCAACAAAATAGGGCAATATAAACATAAAGGTTCTTTTGAAGGCTGGATAAAACGCATTACTGTAAACACCGTTTTACAAAAGTACAGAAATGATAAAGTTTTTGATATAGTAAATGAAAACAACATTGAAGACGAAGCAATTGAAGTTGATGATGATGAAAACTTCTCTTTAGATTTTCTTTTACAAATCATTCAAGAATTACCAGATAGGTATCGGTTGGTTTTTAACCTCTATGTACTTGATGGATATTCACATAAAGACATAGCAGACATGCTAAACATAAATGTAGGCACTTCAAAATCTAACTTAGCGCGTGCAAGACAGATTTTGAAACAGAATATAAAAGATTACAAATTGTCTCAAAGTTTACAATCATTATAAATGAGTGATAAAAAACATATTGATAGGTTATTTCAAGAAAGCTTTAAAGATTTTGAAGCTACTCCAAGTGATGCTGTTTGGAAAAACATAGAAGCTAACCTAAACAAGAAAAAGAAAAAACGAGTTATCCCTATTTGGTGGCGCTATGCAGGTGTTGCAGCATTACTTTTGCTTTCACTTACAATAGGCGGTTTTTATTTTAATAAAAGTAGTAATACAGACCCTATTGAGGTAGTAACTGAAGAAGACAATAACACCCATTCCTTAGACTTAAAAAACTCAAACACACCCAATGAGTTAAACAAGAAAAATTCTGCTATTTCTAATTCTAAAGAAAATAATGAAGCCCTTGAAAAATTAGATGAAGCCCTAGCTCCTTCAAACAATTCTGTTCCAGAAAACAAAACATCTATTGCCAAAAGTTCAGAAACAAAAACAAAAAACAATAATGGTGTTGATAAAAAATTAAAAAGCAACTTCACCAATAATCAGAATAACAAAGCTATTGCAAAATCAAAAGAAACCAATAATCAGAATAAAACGCAGAACAACATAAATAATAATGCTTTGGCAAGTATTAAACCTAACGAAGAAATTGATGACGCTGATACTCTTCAAAATAAATCAACAAAAAACAACAGTTTAGCCCAAACAAAAAACAAAGTAACAGAAAAGCAAAACCAAACTGTTGCTGAGAATAAAGAAGAAAAAGCACCTCTTACTATTGAAGAAGCTTTAGAAGAAAACAATG
Organism: Seonamhaeicola sp. NFXS20; assembly: GCF_049132085.1. Lineage (NCBI taxonomy): Bacteria > Pseudomonadati > Bacteroidota > Flavobacteriia > Flavobacteriales > Flavobacteriaceae > Seonamhaeicola > Seonamhaeicola sp. NFXS20. Next base: position 37,454 of record NZ_JAFMPU010000001.1, read on the forward strand.
AACTTTTAGAAGAAACCAAAAAACCTACACGGTGGGCAGTTACACCCAATGCAGCTCCTGTTTATTTTAATACCTTAGGGCAAGGTTCTTCCTTAGATCCACAATTTAATAACAACTCTAAAACTGGCGAAGTTAATATGAGTTATGGTATATCTGCTAGTTACGCATTAAATAATAAAGTAAGTATACGTACTGGTATTAATAAGTTAAACTTAGGATATAATACTAATGACGTTGTTATAGTTAATACAGCTGGTGTAGTTCAAAGTTCTTTAAGAAACGTTAAAGAAGGTACTAGTAGTAATAGCACAGCCTCTAATAATGTTTCTTTGGTAAGTGAAGCTACTATAAATAAAGCACCACAATCTTTAACCTCAACCAACACAACCATTAACCAAGCATTTGGTTACATTGAAATACCTTTAGAAATTCAATATGCTGTAATTAATAAAAAACTTGGTCTTAATGTTATTGGTGGGTTTAGTTCATTCTTTTTAAATGACAACGAAATATATTCTGAAACAGAAACTGGTTCTAGAGTATTCTTAGGTGAAGCCAATAACTTAAATAAAGTAAGCTACAGTGCCAATTTTGGTTTAGGACTTAATTATAAATTTACTAAAAAAATAGATTTGAATTTAGAACCCATGTTTAAATATCAATTCAATACATTTAATAATACATCTGGTAATTTTACTCCCTATTTTATAGGTGTATATACCGGTTTTGCTATAAAATTCTAGGTTTTTGGTTAGATCTGGGTAATGAGTTTTCAATTAAGCTCGGAAACCATTATCAAAAAAACTGCTCCTTCCCAGAGCAGTTTTTTATTGATTAAAAGTTTTTAACTGATTCAATATTAACATTCTAGCCTTTTCATTTAAGTACTTAGTATCTTCAACTGTTAAGCCATGAGTTAATAAGAATTTATGAATTTTAACCCGCATTCTACCAGGGCCACCACTAAAAAAAGTATAAGAAAATCGTTTTTTATTATCGGCAAACGTTAAAGGCACTATTGGAATTTGGTGATTTATAGCTAACCTAAAAGCACCATCCTTAAAGTTATCTAGCACAATATGTTCCTCTGGCACGCCACCTTCAGGAAAAATACAAATACTTAAACCCTGCTTAAGCCTTCTTTGAGCCCTTAAAAAAACTGCTTGTCTACTTTTAACAGAACTTCTATCTACTAAAATACAAGTGCGTTTATAGAAAAACCCAAACAACGGTATTTTTGCCAATTCCTTTTTACCTACAAATACAAAAGGATTTTTAACTGATGCTAACATCAACATAATATCTACCATAGACGTATGATTTGCTATAAACATGTAGCTTTTTCCCTTTACCGGAATTTCCTCTTTTATAAAAGAACATCTAAACCCCATACCTATTAAAATAAATTTAGCCCAAAAACGCGCCAATTTAAAAAAGAAAGGATACCATGATTCCTTTGAAATTGATAACAACAACAAAGGAAACAATACTATAATAGGTACCGCCACAAGAATGTAAAACCAAATGCGGTAAAGTGTCCAGAAAATATATTTAAAAACAATCATTCTGGTCAAAAATACACAATTGTATTGAGCATTTCTATTAAAAAAATTACCTTTGCCTGCACATTAAAATTAATTATGGCAAGAATACTAACTGGTATACAAAGTACAGGAACACCGCATTTAGGAAATATTTTAGGCGCAATTATACCTGCAATAAAAATGGCTGAAAAGCCAGAAAACGATTCGTATTTATTTATTGCAAATTTGCATACACTTACACAAATTAAAGATGCAGAAACATTGCGTAATAACACCTATTCTGTGGCTGCAACCTGGTTAGCTTTTGGTTTAGATATAGAAAAAACAGTATTTTACAGACAAAGCGATGTGCCTCAAGTTACCGAATTATCATGGTATTTAAGTTGCTTTTTTCCGTACCAACGTTTAACGCTTGCACATGGTTTTAAAGACAAAGCCGATAGATTAGACGATGTTAACTCTGGCTTATTTACCTACCCTATGCTTATGGCAGCAGATATTTTGTTGTATGATGCCGATATTATTCCCGTTGGTAAAGACCAACTTCAGCATATTGAAATGACTCGTGATGTTGCTTCTCGTTTTCATAATAAAATGGGAGAAACCTTTGTAATACCCGAAGGAAAAATACAGGAAAACATCATGCTTATTCCTGGTACTGATGGTGAAAAAATGAGTAAAAGTAGAAACAACACCATCAATATATTTTTAAATGATAAAAAGCTGCGTAAGCAAATTATGAGTATTCAAACAGATAGCACACCGCTTGAAGAACCTAAAGACTGGAGTACTTGTAATTGTTTTGCTATTTATAAATTATTAGCATCAGATGAGCAAATAGCCGCTATGAAAGCTAATTACGAAAACGGTAATTATGGTTATGGGCACGCTAAACAAGCCTTGTATGAGCTTATTGTTGAAAAATTTGCTAAACAACGAGAAACATATCACTATTATATGAATAACCTTAATGAGCTAGACAAGGTGCTTGGTGTTGGTGCTGAAAAAGCCAAAATAGTTGCTAATAAAGTTTTAAATAGAGTAAGAACAAAAATTGGGTATTAAAGCGCCTCAAACATTTTCCCTGGTAAAGGCCTAACAACCCCTTTTAACTCCATATTCAATAAGGTACTTGATACTTTAAAAATAGGTAGGCTACAATTTAACGCAATAATATCTAGTTGTTGTTTATTGTTTTCTTTTAAGTAATTATATATTAATTTTTCAGTAGCATCAAGCTCTACAAATAATTGTTTTTGTACGGTAGGTTTAGGTTTGTCTTCCAACTGCCAATTTAAAATATACGGAACATCTAAAGGGTTTGAAAGCAACAAAGCCTTTTGTTGTTTAATTAAATTATTACACCCAATACTTTGGGTATCTGTAACCCTACCAGGAACGGCAAAAACATCTCTGTTGTAAGAATTGGCAATATCGGCAGTTACTAAGCTTCCTCCTTTTTCGGCAGATTCAATAACAATAGTGGCTTCACTTAATCCGGCTATAATTCTATTTCGCTTTAAAAAATTATTTCTATCAAAAACATCTGTACTCCAAAAATCTGAGAAAAAGCCTCCGTTTTGTTCTACATCAACCATATATTTTTTATGAGATTTTGGGTAAATTTGGTTTAACCCATGCGCTAAACAGCCCACAGTTTGCAAGTTATTTTTTATAGCTGCTTTATGCGCTGTGATATCAGTTCCGTAAGCAAACCCAGAAACTATTACTGGGTTATAGGGTGTTAATTGTTCTATTAGTTTTTCGCAAAATGCTATACCATTAGTGGTAATTTTACGAGTGCCAACAATACTAATTATTCTATGATTTTTTAAATTAATATTTCCAGATTGAAACAATAAGATAGGTCCATCAATACAATGTTTTAGCCGTTCGGGGTAGCTTTCATCTTTAAAATAGGTAACTCTTATATTGTTGGCTTTAATAAATTCAATTTCGTTTTCAGCAGCCTTTAAGTGATTAGAACTATGAATTCCTTCTAATATTGATAAACCAATGCCATCAATTTTAATAAGATTTTGCTTTTTTTCTTTTAAAACGGCTTCTGCCGACCCACAAAACGAAATAAGTCTTTTAGCTGTAATATCTCCTATTTTAGGCACATGCTGAAGTGCTAGTATGTAAAGCAAATCATTTTCAGTCATTTGTGTAAATGTAATTTTGTAGCTACAAGAAAAGCAATTTTAATTAAAAAAGTAAACCCCAATCTATAAATGGTAAAATACTTGTGTTTGTTAATAAATAGTTTTGAGTAGGCTTTTAAGTAAAACTAATTTTTTTAACTTTGTTTTCATGCAACTTGAAACCTACATTAGCGACTTATTATACCGATACGAATGCGTTACAATTCCAGAATTTGGAGCGTTTTTAACGCAACGTAAATCGGCCTCTATTGATGATTCTACCAACACGTTTTCTGCTCCTAGCAAAAGTTTATCTTTTAATGAGCAAATTCAAAAAAATGATGGTTTATTAGCACATTATATTGCTGATATTGAAAAAATTCCTTTTGAAGAAGCTAATAAAAAAATAGCTAAACGTGTTAAAATATTAAAGTCTTTTTTAACTCAAGGTGAAACGCTTACCTTTAAAAATATAGGTGAAATAGCCTTAAATAATGAAGGTAAAATATTGTTTGAACCTAGTTATCATCTTAATTATTTAACAGATTCATTTGGGCTATCTCAGTTTGTGTCTCCATCTGTTAAAAGAGAGGTTTATAAAAAAGAAGTTGAAGCAATTGAAAAAGTTGTTCCTATTGCTATTACAACAGAGAAACGCAAATCTAAATCTTATTTAAAATATGCTGCTGTAGCTTTAATTGCGTTGACTTTAGGTGGTTTTGCTGCATCTAATTATTATGTAAATGATGTTAAAACGCATAACCAATTAGCGCAAGAAGAAGCCGCTCAAGAATTAGAAAACAAAATACAACAAGCTACTTTTAGTTTAAACCCATTACCTGCTATTAATTTAAAAGTTACTAAACAAACAGGCAAATACCATATTGTAGCTGGTGCTTTTAGAGTTGAAGAAAATTGCATTAAAAAAATTAAACAACTTAAAGCAGAAGGTTTTAAAGCTAGAAAATTAGGTGTTAACAAATATGGTTTACACGAGGTTGTATATGGCAGCTACGAAGACCGATTTGAAGCCTTACGTGCACTTCGTAACATTAAAAAAACACATAACCCAGAAGCTTGGTTAGACGTTAGAACCATAGATTAATTATTAGTTAATTTATTTTTTACTGAAAATGTGATGTTGGGTAGCTGTAAAGTAGTCTTTAAACACATAATGTAATCTACTATCTTGTTTGCACGCCTCAATTCCTAGAAAAGGGTATACTTCTATAATAGCATTTGAAAGTGCTTTTACAGAGTTTGAAGCCTCTTTATGTATTTTATTCATCCATGTTTCTGGTATTAATTTTTCTGAATAAATACAATTTTCTATCTGTAAAGCATATTGCTTTATTTCAGCATCGGCTTTTGTAATAATTGCTAATAATTTATCTAATAAAGCTATGTTTTCTTTAATTACATTTTGAGCTTCTTTATAAAACTGAGCTGCTATACCTAGATAGTTAACCCACAATGTTAAATCTGCAAATACAGCAAAATTAATTTTAAAAATAGGATGGTCATGATGTAATTCATTATATACAAAACTGAACTTTTTAGGCACCCATTTATTTTTCACCTTAAAAGAATGCGTAGCAGTAGCTTTTAAGCCCATAGAGTTCCAATCTTCAATAACCTCTACATCATCCTTACTTATTACAAAAGAACGGATTAAACAGTCTCCATTTTTATTTAACACCTCATTACCATCTTCCAGAATTTTTGCATTTAAAGTAAAATGAGTAAGATAGGGCGCTCCTGTTGCATATTTCCAGGTACCAGAAATAATATAACCGTTATCTTCTTTTTCGGCTGTTCCAAAAACACCTCCGCTACCACCAAAACACGCGGATTTTTCTGGATTTGAAAAAATAGCATTAACAGCATCACTTTTTAAGTTTCCAAAGAAAAAATTAGCACCACTACAAAGCGTAACTGTCCAACCCAAACTCCCATCAATTTCAGATAAAAACCTGAGTTTATTTAATCCTTCAGAAAAAGACATTTCTAATCCACCGTAAGATTTAGGAATCCATATATTCCAAAGGTTTTCTTTTGCAATCCAATTTAAAATGTCGTCTGGAAATACTTCCTGATTAAAACACCTTTTTTTAAGCTGTTCTATAGTCATGTTTGGTTTCGTTTTTAATAATTTTTTTCCACTTTATATATCCAGATATAGCAACAACAAACAAAAAGGTTGTTAAACCAGCGTATACGTATAAATCTTTGTAAATAAGTAAGGGTATAGATATTATATTACTTAGGTTTAAATACACCCAATTTTCTATTTTACGTTTTGCCATAAGCCACATACCAGCCCAAGCAAATGCGCATGCAATAGCATCCCAATAAGGTACATCAGAATTGGTATGGGTACTTAACCAATAAGCCATTAATAAAAAACATCCTAAAACAATACCTAAAGCCACTTTATGTTCTTTTTTATTGGCATATGAAATTGGGGTTTCCTTTTTTTTCTTACCCATTTTCCAGTAAAACCAACCGTAAATACTCATCACCAAATAATAAAGATTTAGCAAAATATCGGCATATAATTTAGATTGGTACAATACCCAAAGGCTAATAAGTATAGAAACTATACCAAATAAGTAGTTATTAATATTATTTTTTCTTGCTAAAAGCACTTGAGTTACTCCAAAAAGGGTTCCTACCCATTGTAGTAAAGTAAGTTGTGAAAGTAGTTCTGTTATCATCAATATTTTGGTTTAAAACATGAGATAACATCTGTGAGAACAGTTACTGCGTTTTCTAAAAAATCCCTACGTTGGCATTATCCAAATCAGGTACGGAGCAAAAACTCCTGGGTATTATCTCAGCCCTTTACAGAGCACCCCATGTTCTTGCAAATGTAAATAATTGTTTAATTAAAAACGCATCATTAAAGAATTTTAAGTAGTTTGAATAACCGTTAAAAACAAAGATTAACATTTCTTTGAACTTGTATTAGGTATTTGTTGCTGCCATAAGTTGAAATAATATTCTTTTTTATCATACAATTCTTGATGTGAACCCTCTTCTAACACCTCACCTTTACCTAATACCACAATTTTATCGGCATTTACATCTTATAATAGGCATTTGTAAATTGTAATGCGCTGCTATGGATGCTAAACAGGCTGCTCCGCAGTCTGTTATATCGTGTTGTTTTATTGTGATTTTTGCCATAATAAATTTTGTATGGCAATATTAAATGGGTATACTGCAAAAAGTTTGCAGTGGGGTTTAATTTTGAAGTTTTTTAGATTTTATTCGTTCGTAATATAAAACTATGACAACAATTAATAATACTTGAACTATAATAGAAAAAATTGAACCCTCAAAACCGAAATCACCACCATTTAATATGTTTTTCTCTTCTATCTTAAACTCTATCAAAGAGTAAAAATCTTGTCCACTTACATTAAAACCTAATAAGGTTTGAAAAAAATTCCAGCTAAAATGTAAAGCGATAGGAAACCATAAATTTCTTGTATAAACATAAGAGATACCTAATAAGATTCCTGCAAGAAATAGATCTAAATAACTAAACCAATCCATATTTGGATTAAACCCATGCGCTAGTGCAAATAAAATAGAAGAGATTATTAAAGCTAAAATATTATTGGATGAAGCCATGAAATTACGTAGGATATAACCTCTAAAAATTGCTTCTTCTACAAACGCAACTATAATATAAACCAAAATGGAGTACACTATTTCTTTAAAGTTATAATTAAACTCATAAAAACTAATTTCGTTTAGCATTAGGAGTGTTAAAAACCCTAATCCCATGATTAAAACACCAAGTAGAATACCCAAAATAATTTCTTTAATTTTATTTTGTATTGAAAAGCCAAGTTTAATAAACTTTTCCTTGTCAACATATTTCATAAAGAGCCACAATAACAAAAAATTACCTACAAAATCAAATAGAGATATAATTAAATGCTGTTCAGTTGTTTTTGAGGCATCTAAATTATTATAATCTACGTTAGAAACTAAAAGACCTATAAATTGAAAAATACCTACTATAAAAAAATAAGAAATCGCGAATAAAATTAAACGAAATATGGTATTAAGTGGTTTTTCAGTTTTATGCGAATCTATTTGTTTCAACCTATACATAGAAGTTTATTTATTATTTTTATTAAATTTTTATTTAGAAAAGCAATAAATTTTAAATGTAATTAAAGAACTTATTAATAAAGCTATTATATCTTTGAAATCGAAATGACCTGTAGGCTTCCCTTAAAACTGAGTATTACCTTCATTTTTAATACATTTTTCAAAATCTTTAATTGCTTCTCAGTAGGTTTTTGAAAAAATGCACTTAATAAAAGCTCTGTAACTTAACCAACTTTTTCGTCATAAAATATGGCATTATCCAAATATTTCATACCTACCTCGTATCTCTTAAATTTAAACTTTTTGTTGTCATAAGTATGTAATTGTAATGTCTTTTAAACCTTCATCAAGACAGGTTTGTTATTCTTGCATTTGGTATCTGTAATTATAGTTTTCGGCACAATATGTAAGGTGATTTTTTACTATTGAATCTTGTCTTTTTCTCTTAGATTCAACAGATTTTATGATTGAATTGTTCTGTCCATCACAATGAATAAAATAAACAGACATGAATATAAAAATTAAATTACACATCATTTAATAGAATTGAGTTTTATAAATTCTCTCAAATATTAAAAAAATAGAAAAATGACACAACGCTATAAATACAAAAAATGACCTATTTTATACTTTTATTAAAAATCAATTGTGGGTTTTCCGTAAAGCCTAAAATTAGAATATTTACACCGTAAAGTATTTTTCTTTCCCAAAACCTAAAAAGAGTACCTTTGCAAACATTAAATAACCTTAAATGAAAGCAAAAACACCAGAACAATCTAAAACAATATTAACTGATATGGTTTTACCCGGTGAAACCAATCCGCTAAATAATTTATTTGGTGGCGAACTACTAGCGCGAATGGATAGAGCTGCTAGTATAGCTGCTAGACGCCATAGCAGACGTATTGTTGTAACTGCATCTGTTAATCATGTAGCATTTAATAGAGCTGTTCCGTTAGGTAGTGTAGTTACGGTTGAAGCTAAAGTTACTAGAGCTTTTAACACCTCTATGGAAGTGTTTATTGATGTTTGGATTGAAGACCGAGAATCTGGTGAAAAAACCAAGGCTAATGAAGCCATATATACTTTTGTAGCTGTAGATGAAACAGGGCGCCCCATTACGGTGCCCGAAGTTATTCCTGAAACCAAACTTGAAAAAGACCGTTTTGATGCTGCTTTACGCAGAAAACAACTTAGTTTATTATTAGCTGGAAAAATAAAACCACACGATGCTACCGAACTAAAGGCTTTCTTTATGGAATAATACCGTTAATAACTAAATTTTAAACTTTTACCTTTTACACAAGTCTTAATAGCATATTAACCTAAATTAAATACTGCTATGAGAACTTTTTTTATTTTAATTTCGGCTTTTTTATTATTTAATTTATCATCTTGTGCAACACGTGTTACCACAACAAGACCTGTAACCAAAGTTACGATTGTAAAAACGCTACCAAAACATTACAAAATTGTAAGAGTTAAAGGTAAACGTTACTATTTCTGGAATGGGAAACATTATAGAAAAACTAGAAAAGGTTATGTTGTTGTAAGGGTTTAAAAAACACCATTCTAAAAATGTAGAATTTCTACACTTTCATAAATTTTACATTTTGTCAATCCAGTTGGCGGGATTTTCTTTATTAGCTCCTTTAGTTAATATAAAACTTAAAATGGTTTCTCCATTTGAGGGGTTTGTATAAATTTCGCCAATTGGTTGTCTAGTAGTAACCTTATCACCTTTTTTAACGTAGATTTTAGATAGGTTCTTATAAATGGTTACGTAATTACCATGTCTAATCATAACAATAGGATTTACGTTCTTCATTTTAAGTATACTACTTACTTCGCCATTAAAAACAGCTAGCGCTTTGGCGCCTTTATTTGTAGAAATACGTACTCCGTTGCTATTAATAATTAAAGATTTATCTATTGGTGAAGGTTGTTTACCATACCTTAAACTAACTCTACCTCGTTCTACAGGCCAAGGCAATCTGCCTTTATTTGCTACAAAATTAGAGGCCAATGCTTTTTCTGCCGGAGTTAAGGCAAAATTGGTTGATGATGCCGATTTACCCGCGGCTTTATTTGTTTTAGCTATTTCGGCTCTAATAATTTTGTCTATTTCTTTATCAATTCTATCGGCTTCTCTTTGCTTTTGCCTTATTTGAGAGGTATATTTTGATAAATTTTTTCTAATAGATTGCATTAATAGTTCATGCTGCTTTCGTTCTGCCGATAAAGATCGTTGTGTAGCTCTATTTTCTGCAATAAGCTTCTTTTTTTGCTCTTGCTGCTTTAATAATGTTTTATTTAATTCTTGTAACTCTAAGGTTTTGGCTTTTATAGTTTCTCCTTGTTGCCTTTGGTGGTTTGCATATTGCTTTATGTATTGTAACCTCTTGTAAGCTTGCTTAAAATTTGTAGATGATAGTAAAAACATTATTCTACTGTGTTGGTTTTTACTTTTATAAGATTTAACCACCATAGCCGCATAATCTTCCTTAAGTTGTGTTAATTCGTTTCTTAAGCTAGTTATTTCTTTTTGATTTGAACTTATTTCTCTGTTAAGGTAATTAGCTTGTTGGTTAGTAACTTTTATTAAGTTATCTAAAACATTAATCTTATAATTATATTCCTCAATTAATGTTAATTCAGACCGTTCTTTTGATTTATCTTGGGCTTTTAACTGACTTATTTTTTGAATTTCTCGCCTAAGTTCTTGTCTTCTAATTTCTAATTCCTTTTGCTTATTACTTTGAGAAAAACTCAACGAAGCAACAAGTAAAACAACTACAATAAAACAGATTTTATATGGTGAAAAGTCTTTAATCATTAAAGTTTTATCTCTTTATAACCTGATGGAATTTTAAACGGAAATCTTAAATCTTCATTTAAAGTTACGTTTTTAAACTCTAACCCTATGGTGAGTTCTTTGTTTTTTTCAACAGCTATGACTTTAACCTTTTCTGGTACTATTTGTTTATCCACTTCTTGGTGTGATAAATAATCAATTTGTAAGTGCCTAAACTCTTCAGGTTGCGATATTTGTTGAGATTTTACTTTAAAAAGTGCAGGATCTAACAAGAAGAAAATTTCAAAAAATTCTCGTTGTTTTTTAGGCTGAAGGATATAGGTGCCATCATTAACAGACACTTTGTAATGACCTTCTTTTAAATTGAAAATAGCATCGCCAAGTAATAAATTCTGAACCTTTTGAAAGTCTAATTCTGTACCCAACAAATCACTTAAATAATTATAATCTCCATCAAAATACGTATTGTCTAGCTTATTATAAAAACTCACCTTTTCTGGAGTTATTAGAGCTTTTACAACTGAAAATGTAGCGCTCATCCATATAGCTTCATCTTTCTTTGCTCTAAAACTAACGGTATGACTTTGAGAGCTTTTACCATCATCATAAGTTATTTTTAAAGTAGATTTTAAAGTTTTATAATTGGGGCTTTTTTTTAAATTCTCCTTTATTAATTGTTTTGAAGATAAATTATAATTAGCCTCTCCTCTGGTTACTGTTTTTGCTGATTTACAACTAAACATTAGCAGAACAAATAAAGCTATTAAGACTTGGGAGCGTACTTGCATTAATTTGTGTTTTGTAATTGTTTTGCCTTATCACTAAACGTTTTTGCCTTAGCGGTATTGTTTAAAAGTGTATAAGCTTTACTTAACTGATTGTAAAAATCTGATTCCATTTTTACATCATCAATAATATAATCTAAACCTATCTCTAACGCATCAATTGCTTTTTGGGGCTGGTTTAACTCATTAAATGACACCCCATTTATTAAATACAACAAAGGCTGTGACGGATAGTTATCTAGTGCTTTACTACTGGCTTCATTGGCTAAATTAAACTTTTTTAAATCTAAATATAAAAGCATAACGTTTTTTAAAACTCCAAAATTATTAGGCTCTAATTTTAAGGCTGCTTCAAAATTTTCTAAGGCTTTTTCTTTGTTGTTCTTAGCCAAATAATACTGTCCTAATTCTGTTAAGGTTTTGCTATTGTTAGTACCTTCTACCAAAGCTGTGGCTTCAACAAGATCTGTTTCATATTGTGGATTTTTACTAACAAATGCCACAAAATCTGTGAGTACTTTTAATTTAGCTTCTGGTTTAATTTCGCTACTTTTTACTACTATTTTCATAGACTCAATGGCTTTTTCGGCATCATTGTCATCTAAATAGAATTTATATAGAGCTAAGTGAACTAATTTTGAATTTGGTTTAATTTTTAAAAGTTCTTTAGCCGTTTCAAAGGCTTTTTCCTTTTGATTATTTTCACTATATCTGTAAATAAGCGCTAAATAGTTTGATTCCTTTTCGGGGTTGTCATCAACTCGTTTTTCTAGGTTTTTAATTTGATCTTTTTTCTTACCGGTGAGCTCATAAATTCTATTACGCATCATATCTCTGGTGATAGAAATACCATGTTCTTCATCTAATTCATCAAGAATATTTAAAGCATCGTCATACTTTTTCATTCTAAGGTATAAAGAGGCTAAATCTTCTTTATAATCAGGATGATACTCTACCAGCTGTTTAACCGTTTTAACAGCTTTTTCATATTCATTTTGAGATACGTAAAACCCATACAGTTCATCTAAAAACCACTCGTTATCTGGGTCTTTACTTACGGCTTTTTTAAAAGCATCTTCAGCAGAACCAAAGTTTTTAATTTTATTATAGCATTTACCTAATTCAAAATATAAAACAGGTATGCTTGCATCTAGCTCAATACATTTTAAAAGCGATTCTACAGCTCTATCATAGTTTTCAATACCTTTTTGTTTTAGGGCTTCGTAAAATGCTTCTTGAAATTGGTCTTCTACATCTCCTAAATCGTCATCTGGTGTTTTATTAAAGTTTACTTGGGCAAAAGTGAGTATAGGAATAAAGATTATCCCGAATAAAAATATTGTTATTTTATTGTTTTTACTCATTACAAAATACACTTAAACCTATAAATACTACTCTAAAACAGAGTAATCTCCAATACTAATGCTTGTAAATTTACCATTAAATTTAACGTTATTACCAATCATAGCATTATCTAAATTAGCATTTTTAATTGATGTATTGGTTTGAATTAAGCTGTTTTTAACAGTTGAATCTTCAATAATAGTGCCATTTCCTATAGAAACGTGAGGTCCTACCGTGGCATTTTTAAGCACTACATTTTCTCCTACAAAACAGGGTTCTATAATTTTGGCATTTTCTAAAGTTACTGAGTTAGCCACTAATTGCTCCTCTCCATCGGCTTTTAAAAAGTCTAACATTTTACCATTGGTTTCAACAGTTATGGCTTTATTACCACAGTCCATCCACTCATCTACAGTGCCTGTTTTAAATATTTTTCCATCGGCCATCATACGTTTAATACCATCATTTATTTGGTATTCACCACCATTCATAACATTTTCATCTAGTACTTCTTGTAATTTGTTTTTTAAAACGGCTACATCTTTAAAATAATAAATACCAATTACTGCTTGATTGCTTACAAAGGTTTCTGGTTTTTCAACCAACTCAACAATTTCTTGATTATCATTAAGTTTTACAACACCATAAGCTTCTGGATTATCAACTTGTTTTGTCCAAATAACACTATCTGCTTGTGGGTCTAAATCAAATTCTGCACGAATTAAAGTATCTGCATAAGCAATAACTGCAGGTCCAGAAAGTGATGGTTTAGCACTCATAATAGCATGCCCTGTCCCTAAGGGTTTATCTTGACGATAAATTGAAGCTTTAGCTCCTAAATCTTGGGCTAATTGCGTTAAACTTTCAACAACATCATCTCCAAACCAAGCGGGGTCTCCTAAAACAAAGGCTACTTCTTCAATAGGTTGTTTTAGTACTTTAGCAATATCTTTTACTAAACGGTGTACAATGGGTTGTCCTGCAACAGGAATTAATGGTTTTGGTACGGTTAAACTATGTGGGCGTAATCGAGAACCTCGGCCAGCCATTGGGACAATTATTTTCATTTTTTAAAGTTGGTTTATTTTATGTGTTTATTAGTTTATTTTGTTCCTGTACTTCCAAAACCGCCAGCACCTCTATCGGTTTCAGAAAGTGTTTCTACTTCTTCCCATTCGGCACGTTCATGTTTAGCAATAACTAATTGTGCAATGCGCTCGCCATTATTAATAGTAAATTCTTCATTTGATAGATTTACTAAAATAACTCCTATTTCGCCTCTATAATCTGCATCAATTGTTCCTGGTGCATTTAGTACCGTTATGCCCTTTTTAGCTGCTAAACCACTTCTTGGGCGTACTTGGGCTTCAACACCCACAGGAAGCTCTATAAACAATCCTGTACCTACAATAGTACGCTCTAATGGTTTTAGAATTCTAGCTTCGGTTAAACTGGCTCGTAAATCCATTCCTGCAGAGGCAATGGTTTCGTAGTGTGGTAATTTATGATTTGATTTGTTTATAATTTTTATCTGCATGTTATCTTTTTAATAATTGATTAATCTGCTGTCTTTCTGAAAAATAAATAACGCCCAAAAATACAATTAACATAGAGATTCCTATAATATAATTGGCTCTAAATTGATAGAAAGATAAACCTGATAATACAATGGATAAAATTAAATAAAGTCCTATCTTTTTTAAGTTGTATGGAATTGGATAATATTTTCTTCCGAAGTAATACGATAAAATCATCATAATACTATACGCCACCAATGTGGCAATAGCAGATGCTTTATAACCATACTGCTTAATAAACATAACATTAATTACTAATGTTACTACAGCTCCAACTATAGATATATAAGCCCCAAACTTGGTTCTGTCTGTTATTTTATACCAAACTGATAAATTATGATAAATACCTAAACAAAAATTTGCTAGTAGTATAATTGGAACCACCCACATAGCTTCCCAATAGGCTTCGCTTCTAACAATAATAGGTTTTAAAATATCTGCAAACACTACAACAGTTAATAAAATAACGGCTCCTAAGGCTACAAAAAACTCAAGTATTCTAGCATAATTTTTTTGTGGGTTCTCTGTTTTAGCATGACTGAAAAAGAATGGTTCTATACCTAAACGATATGCCGTTGCAAATAAGGTCATAAACAACGCCAGTTTATAACAAGCAGAATACATACCTATTTGAGTTTTAGCAACATTTTCGGGTAATAAATAATCTAACAGAATTCTATCAAAAGTTTCATTAATTGAAAAGGCTACACCTGCAATTAAAACAGGAAATGCGTAACGCATCATGCGTTTCCATAAGCTTTTATTAAATACATATTTAACTTTAAAATAAAACGGAAACATAAGTAATAATGTAACTGCACTTGCTACTAAATTAGAAATGAAAATATAGTTTATCTCATAGTTTGGCTTGTAAATAATTTTAAACAAAGAACTATTATCTGCTAGTTCTTTTAAAGCCAAAAGGAAGAACAAATTAAGCCCTAAATTAATAGCAACATTTAAAATTTTTATAATAGCATATCTTACGGGCTTTTGTGTTGCTCTTAGCCATGCAAATGGTATAATTACTAAGGCATCTAACAATAAAATCCAAATAACAAGGTTGATGTATTTTGCGTTTATATTTATGAGAGATGCTATTTGCTCTTGAAAAATAAAGGCTACAATAAAAAAGCCTAAAGAGGAGATTATTAATGAAATTGTAGAAGTACCAATAACAGTATTTTTATCATCTTCTTTATTGAAAAACCTAAAAAAAGCGGTTTCCATACCATAGGCCAGAACCACATTAAACAATACGAAATAAGAAAAAATTACAGAAACTTCGCCATACTCTGCCACGGAAGAAAGCACACCCTTTGTAGTATATAAGGGAACTAATAAGAAACTTAACATTCTTGGTAGCACTGTGGCTAAACCATATATAAATGTTTGCTTAAATAATTTTTTGAGTGCTCCCAATTTTTACCAATTAACAAGGTTAAAAATACGTTTTTAGTAAACGTTAGCCAAACTATGTGTTTATTGTAAATACGCTGTATTTATTTAGACGATTTATCTCCTAAAACGGTTTTATTTTTAGGTGGTGCACTTTGATAACGTTCTAATTCTTTTTTATAAACCTCATTAATTTTAAAATACTTAACCTCACCGTTTTCTGTAAAGCTAACTATACATTCGGTTTCGTTCAATTCAAATGGTGTTTTTTCAGGTAATTTAGGTGCCTTATTTCCATATTCAGCAAATGGTTTATTGCTTAAAATAATATCTTCTTTAGAATTAATATCTGATTTAAATCGGCCAATAAATAAATTATCTTGTTGTTCTAATTTAGCCTTTTTCCCTTTAAAATAAACACTATCTAGCACCGTTTTAGTAGGGTTTGACTTTATAGGAATATAAATATTATATCCAGAACCACCGCCTTTTACTCCAGAAACCCAATGCTGGTAATATACATTTCCGAATTGCATAGGGGGCTTTGTTTTAGCCATTTTAGCGCTTTTACATTGTAAAAAACAGGTTATGGAAAGCAACCAAACCAGCAAAATCGGTATTTTTTTTATTAAAATCATTTTATCAAACTTATTTTATAAAGATATAAATTCAAATTTGATGCCATAAAAAAAGCCTTACCAAAAAAGGTAAGGCTTATGCTTTATAGTAAATTTGATTATATCAAATTAATTGTTAAGTGCTTCTGCTCCTCCAACTATTTCTAAAATTTCGTTGGTAATAGCAGCTTGACGCGCTTTATTGTAAGTTAATTTAAGTTGATCTCTTAATTCTGTAGCGTTATCGGTTGCTTTGTGCATTGCAGTCATACGAGCACCGTGTTCACTAGCAAAAGAATCTCTAACTCCTTTAAATAATTGTGTTTTTAACGATTTTGGAATTAATTGCTCTACAATTTCGGCTTTTGAAGGTTCAAAAATATAATCTCCAGAAGTATTTCCACCATCTTCTACAGGTACAATTGGTAAAAATTGCTCTGTAACAACAATTTGAGTTGCAGCATTTTTAAATTTATTGTAGACTAATTCAATTTTATCAAACTCGCCTTCAACAAATTTATCCATTAAACTTTGAGCTATTTGAGCAACATTATCAAATGTTAAATCGTCAAAAACATCACTATGGTTTGCAATTACTTTTCCAGATTTTCCAAACGCATCATTTGCTTTTTTACCAATAGCCAAGTAAGACACGTCTTTACCTACGTACTTCTCATTAGCTAATCTTGTAACTTCTTTAATGATGTTAGAGTTAAATGCTCCACACAAGCCTCTGTTTGAAGTTATTGCTACAATAAGTACCTTGTTTACTTCGCGTTGTGTTGCAAATTTGCTTCCAGAATCTGCATCTAAAGTGGCGCTTAAACTTTGTAATAACTCAGTTAATTTATCTGCATAAGGACGCATTGCAGTAATAGCATCTTGTGCCTTCTTTAACTTTGCAGCCGATACCATTTTCATGGCACTGGTAATCTGCATGGTAGAAGATACCGATGATATTCTGTTACGTATTTCTTTTAAGTTTGCCATATTTTAGTTATTAGTATTGAGTATTCAGTAGTTAGACTTGTTACATCTTACTACTCAAAACTAAAATCTATTTACGCATATTTACTTGCTAAATCTTTACAAACACTAGTTAGTGTATCTGTAACCTCATCTGTTAATTTACCTGCTTTTAAAGTATCTAAAACATCTCTGTGTTTAGCGTTTAAAAACTCAATAAAATCTCTTTCAAATTCTTTTACTTTCTCTACAGGAACGTCTCTTAACAAGTTTTTAGACCCAGCATAGATAATTGCAATTTGATCTTCAACAGTAAATGGATCGTTTTGTGCTTGCTTTAAAATTTCTACGTTACGTTTTCCTTTTTCAATTACATTCATGGTAGCAGCATCAAGATCTGATCCGAATTTAGCAAATGCTTCTAACTCACGGAACTGTGCTTGGTCTAATTTTAATGTACCTGCTACTTTTTTCATAGATTTAATCTGTGCATTACCCCCCACACGCGATACCGAAATACCTACGTTAATTGCAGGACGTACACCAGAGTTAAATAAATCTGACTCTAAGAAAATCTGCCCGTCTGTAATAGAAATTACATTTGTTGGAATATATGCCGATACATCTCCTGCTTGTGTTTCAATAATTGGTAAAGCTGTTAAAGAACCTCCACCTTTTACCATTGGTTTAAGACTTTCTGGTAAATCGTTCATTTCTTTAGCAATAGCATCATCATTAATCACTTTTGCAGAACGCTCTAATAAACGTGAATGTAGGTAGAAAACGTCTCCTGGGTACGCCTCACGTCCTGGTGGACGACGTAATAATAATGATACCTCACGATATGCAACCGCTTGTTTAGATAAATCGTCATAAATAATTAATGCTGGACGACCTGTGTCTCTAAAATACTCTCCAATTGCAGCTCCTGCCATAGGTGCATATACTTGCATTGGTGCAGGATCTGATGCATTTGCAGCTACAATAGTTGTATAAGCCAATGCACCTTTTTCTTCTAAAACTTTAGAAATGTTTGCTACGGTAGATGCTTTTTGCCCTACAGCAACATATATACAGTATACAGGCTCACCTGCATCGTAAAATTCTTTTTGATTTAAGATGGTATCAATACAAACCGTAGTTTTACCTGTTTGGCGGTCTCCAATTACCAACTCACGTTGCCCTCTACCTACAGGAATCATGGCATCAATAGATTTAATACCTGTTTGTAATGGTTCTGTTACTGGCTCACGGAAAATAACACCAGGTGCTTTACGCTCTAATGGCATTTGGTAAGTTTCTCCTGCGATAGGTCCTTTACCATCAATTGGGTTACCAAGTGTATCAACAACACGACCAACAATACCTTCACCTACGTTAATAGATGCGATACGACCAGTACGTTTAACTGTAGAACCTTCAGCAACTGCTTTTGAGTGTCCTAATAATACAATACCTACGTTATCTTCTTCAAGGTTAAGTACAATTCCTTCTAAACCTCCTTCAAATTCTACTAACTCACCATATTGAGCATTAGAAAGTCCATACGCACGAACAATACCATCACCAACAGTTAAAACAGTTCCTACTTCTTCTAACGAAGCAGACGCCTCAAATCCTGCTAGTTGTTGCTTTAAGATTGCTGATACTTCAGCTGGTTTTACTTCTGCCATCTTTTAATTTATTTATAAAACTATCTTTTAGTTTATTGAAAATTCTCTTTTTAATCTATTTAGTTTGTTTTGAACACTTGCGTTATATTGCTTGTCTCCTATACGTAAAATAAAGCCTCCTATGATGCTTTCATCTACAATGTTTTCTAATTCTACAGCCTTACTTGTTAACTCTTTAATTTTTGTTAACACCTTTTTTTCAAGGTCTTTAGTAAGTGGTATAGCGGTAGTAACTTGTGCTATTTCTTTATTGTTAAGCACATCAAATAACTCCGTATATTTTTGGGCAACATCACCTAAAATACCAATTCTTTTATTGTCTATTAATAAATTAAATAGATCTGAACTGATTTTATTAAGTTTAGGAAAAATTTTAGACAAAGCAGCAGTTTTAACTTCTGTTTTAACTACAGAACTTTTAAGTACTTGGTCTAATTCTTCGCTATCAGAAATGGTTTTTGCAATAGCAATCATATCATTATTTACAGCTTCAGCTGCTTTTTGATCGCTAGCTAAACTAAGTGCTGCTTTTGCGTAACGTATTGCTGCTCTAGTTCCTGCCATTATATAATTATTAGTTTAAAGTTGCTTCACCTAACATAGACTCAACCAATTTTTCTTGTTTGTCTTTGTTAGATAATTCATCACGAACTACTTTTTCAGCTATCTCAATAGATAAGTTTGCTACTTGAGATTTTAACTCAGAAATAGCAGCTTTCTTTTCAGTTTGAATAGTTTCTTGAGCTTGAGTCATTAATTTAGCAGCCGCTTCTTTGGCTTCTTCCTTAGCATCTTCAATCATCTTATTTTTGATGTCTCTGGCTTCTTTTAACATAGCTTCACGTTCTGCTCTAGCTTCCTTCAATAACTTTTCGTTATCAGCTTGAAGATTTTCCATCTCTTTTTTAGCATTTTCTGCTGCTTCAAGAGCGTCTTTAATACCTTCTTCTCTATTGTTTACAGAATCTAAAATTGGTTTCCACGCAAACTTTTTTAATAAAAACACTAATGCTAAAAAAAGTACTGTTTGCCAAAAAAACAATCCTAAAGAAAAGCCTCCAAATAATTCTTCCATAATAATTTATATTTCTAAAAAAACTTTTTGTTTAATTTTAAAAGAACAGCTATAACCAACCGTTATAGCTGTTTCTTTGTTTTGTTTTACACTGCAAATAATGCAGCAAATCCAATACCTTCAATTAAAGCCGCTGCAATAAGCATAGCTGTTTGAATTTTACCAGTAGCTTCTGGTTGACGTGCAATTGCTTCCATAGCTGAACCACCAATCTTACCGATTCCGATTCCTGCTCCAATTACTACTAAACCCGCTCCTACGATAGCTGGAATTTCCATAAATATATATATTTAAAAATTAAACATTCAAGTTAAAAAAAGCGCTTAGTGATGGTCATGGTCTTCTACTGCCATTCCAAAATAAAGTGCCGATAATACTGTAAAAATATATGCTTGTAAAGCCGCCACTAGCAACTCTAATATTCCTAAAACAAAGGCTAATAAAAATGATAATGAGCTTCCTAACCAATTGTTAAAAATAAACATCATACCAATAATACTCATTAACACCACGTGACCTGCTGTAATGTTAGCATACAAACGAATCATTAAAGCAAAAGGTTTAATGAATGTGCCCAACAACTCTATTGGGGCTAATATAATTTTCATAGGCACTGGTACACCAGGCATCCAGAAAATATGTTTCCAATAATTTTTATTACCAGAGAACGTTGTAATAAAGTAAGTAATAAGCGCTAAGCATAATGTTACTGCAATATTATTTGTTACGTTCATTCCTATTGGTGTTAACCCAAATAAGTTAACAATCCAAACAAAGAAAAATACGGTTAACAAATAACTCATGTATTTCTTGTATTTCTTTTCTCCTATATTAGGAATAGCAATTTCATCTCTTACATAAAGTACAATTGGCTCTAGGAAACGCCCCATACCTTTTGGCATACCATTATTTTTTTGGTATGATTTAGCCATTCTACTAAACATAAAGAACATGATAGCAAAAACCATAGCAATTAAAACAACGTTTTTAGTGATTGAAAAATCTAACGGTTTTGCATTTGTTGGATGGTGTTCAGCATCATAATTAATGGTGCCTTCTGCATCTGTTTTATATATTTTGTTGTGGTATAGTTTATAATGATTCCCTCCAACTTCGGCTACAGCTTCTCCGTGGTGGAATTTAGATGAAGAAAACACCTTTAAACCATCATCCCAAAGAATTACAGGTAGCGGAAACCCAAAATGCTTTTCCCCATTCTCATATGAAAACAAATTAAAGTCATAAGAGTCTAGCAAGTGGTGCTGGATGTATTCTTTGATTTCACTTCTTAAATCGCCCTCAGGCTCACCATGTTGTTTGTCTTCTTTAGCAAAAGACGCAAAGGTTATTAAAAGTAGCAATAATGTAATCGGCTTAAAAGCTATTTTTCTACGCATATCACTTTAAATAATAGTGGCTTAAAAATCGGTGCAAAGGTAGCTTTTTATCTCAAAAACAAAAACTATTTTACCTTTTATTTCAATAGATGTATTTCAAGGAGTTATGAAGCGGTTTATTCTAATTTATTTAACCATTTACTTAGACTTATAGTTTCTATAATTAAACCCGTTAAATAAGGCACAAAAAACGAAGCAAATTCTAGTTTAGAAATAAGCTGATCTTGTTTAAAAAGAGGTTGAAAAACAATAAAAAAAACAGCAAATTTTACAACACTTCCTGCTAAAAACAAAAACCCAAGTTGACTTTTGTATTTATTTCTAAACAGATAAAGAACACCAAATACCAAAATTACAAGTACAAGATTTACAGCATAAGAAAGTACAATATAATCTTTAAACAGCACTTTGTTTAATAAACACAAAACCCCTAAATGCAACACAAAAGTTATTACAAATAGTGCCGTAGCTTTAATTATAAAACTAAAAAAAGGGTTAGTCATTATTTAATCGGTAAAGCTGTTTAACTACAGCGTATAGAGACACGCCAACTCCTGCAAGAGTAGTTATAATTATAAAAAGTTTATCGCCGTTATTATATTTAGAATCTAACCATTTACCTAAAAGTACAAACAAGTAAATAGTAATACCCATTTGAATGGCTACTCCAGAAAGTATTGCTGCGTTTTTAAGCTGTTTTTTCGGTTTCCGGTTTTCTTTTTCCGCCATTATTCATTTCTTTAACCGTTCCCTTCATTACACAAGTTACATTAAACGTAGCGCCGGGTTCAACAGCTAATTTGCCAGCAATAACTTCGCCTTCAATATACGCTGATGCCTTTAATGTTAAAGTGCCAGATAATGTTAATTTACCAGAAAATTTACCTTCAAAATAGGCGTCGGTTCCTTGTAAAGTTCCATTTATAAAACCTTCTTTACCAACAACTATTTTTCCTGAGGTTTTTACATTTCCCTCTACGGTACCATCTATTCTAAAATCGCCAGCACTACTTAAATCGCCAACAAATTTAGTGCCTTGAGCTATAATGTTTTGGTGTGGTGTGTTTTCTACCATTTTATTCTTTTTTTTTTCTGAAAACATAAAAATCGGTTTAATTATTATACATGTTTAAAAAAGTATCTAAGTTTTTATGAATTTGAATTATTTGATAGTTTGCTGATGCCATAGCAAAATAAGGTTTTTTTATTTTTTTACTATCCTCTTTACTCAAAAGCTGATTAAACGTTTTGGCTACTTGCCCATTTTTTAAACCATGTACTACTACAAAGGTAGTGTTTTGATTATATACATCTATAGACGATGTTAACTGATAGTACTTAATATTTTTAAGTACCTCATCTAAAGTTTTTTGAAATGCTTTAATGGTTTCAAGTTTTGTGTCATTAAACTTGAAAATAACTTTGTAATGTCCAGATACATCACTGTTTTCATCTACAAATTCTTTATTGGCTATTTTTGGTAAAACGTTAGTTTCTATATTTTGAGCCTGTAACCCTTCTGATGTATTAGCATAAGTTACCGCTACATGATTTATGGCTTTTTGGTACGCTTCAAAACCATATAAACGACCAGTGGCTGTTGCTTTTAAAAGTTCGAATTTTGAAACAATTGGTTCACCATCATAGGTATTTATATATTCTTCGCATTTTGAAATTACCTCGGCATATTCCTGATTTTCATGTTTAATATATAAAGCTTCATACAAACGCTCTGGACTGTTTTCGTCTTTATCTGAAATTAACTCTGGGTTACTTAAAATAGTAGCATATCTGGATTCTGGGTAGTTTTTAATTATCTCTTCTTTAGCTATTAACGCTTCATCATTTTCACCCAAAGCTTCATAAATTTTATACAAATTATATTTTGAAGGCAACACTAAGCGCTCTTCTGGATTGCTGTTTAGTAACTCTTGAAACTTGTCTTTAGCAAGGTTAAGTTCTTTAAACTTCTCTTTATAAATTAATCCTAGTTGATAATAAGCATAGTTTCTTTCTTTTGAAATGCTATCAATTTCTTTTTGTTCTGAAGGAATTTTAGAAATGTAAAAATCTGGATTGTACAATTCATCTTCAGTTGCTGTTGCCAAAACATTGTTTGCTGTTGTAACATTAGCTCCACTAGAATTATTTTTATTAGACCACCTCCAGTTATCTTCTAAAGCTCTATCTCCCCAAACTTTTAGAAATTCATTTTTACCATAAGCTACTGTTGTTGGGTTGTAAAAATAGAATAGTGTTGATTGCCCTGTGCCTCCTGTAGAAGATGTTCTTGCTGTATTATTACCAGTTATTAACCCTGCATTACGCTTTAGTGCCTCTTGTTTTTCTTGGGCTTCTTTTTCTTCTTCAGCTTTTTGTTTTAGTTTATTAATAAACGTTTCAAAATAGGCAACTCTATCGGCTTCTGATAAATTTACTAAGTGTAAAATACTATCGTTTACTTGGGCCACACCTTCATAATAAATAACATCTTCTAAGTTATCTCGCTTTCGTTTTATAATTCTATATGGTTTTGAGTTTAAAACCAAATTTGTCATAGTGCTATCATAATACAAACCAGCATTTCTGTACAAGGATTTGTCAAAATTCATGTCGCCAAGAATTTCATAATTTTTAGCATTTAGAGTTTTATCTCTTGATTTTTCTTGTAATGATTTATTAAAATATGCGGTTGCTAGAGAATCTGATTTATTTTTTAAATGAAAAACGCCTATTTGATGATAAATTTTATCTAGAAAAGGACGGTTTTCTCTGTTTTCTTCTAGCTCTGTAAGTAATTCTGTTGCTTCTAATTTGTTACCGTTTTCAAAATCGAAGTTTTTAATCTTTTCAAGGTGTGCGCTAATCATGTAAATTCTTGGGGTCTTTCGGTTTAATTCTATTACCCTGTCAAAAGCATAGTTAGCACTGTCTTTATATCCTAATTCATTATAAAGTTGTCCCTGAATAAAACGATAACGCCCGCGTTCATCATTACTTTTTGTTGCGTTTGAAGCAATTTCTAATTGTGTTATAGCACTATCTAGAGATTTTGTATTTATGTAAGCCTGCGCCAACATAGAAGTTGCATCTGCTAAATCTTGGCCTTTTAAGTCTTCTTGATATAATAAGCGTTTTAGATTTTTAATTGCAAGTTCGTTATTATCTAAACGAATATTTGTTTTTTCTCTCCAAACTTTGGCTTGATTAATTTTATCACTTGCCGGATATTTATAAAGTATGTAGTTAAACGCTTCTAAGGCAGGAATAAAACGCTGATCAAAATAACGCGCTTTACCTAAAAGCAAATAGGCTTCATCCATTTGAGGGTTTATTTCTTTCCCCTCAATATTCATACTGTGTTTTTGAATGGCTTTAACCGCCTTTTCTTCGGCCCTAGTGAAATCCTGATTTTTAGATTGCCCCGGAAGTACAACTTCATCTGATATTTGCATGCGCTCTATAGGTAGAATATTCCAGTAATCATCAAAATAATTTTGATTAAGATTATTTCTACCCTGTTCTAAAGCATTATATCCGTTATACAATGCATTAAATTCTGCAGTAACAGCATGGTAATTTCTGTTAATAAATTTGTCTTTTTTTCTAGAACAACTAACAATTAAAAAAACAGAAAAAAACGAAACAAATATGACTTTATATGATGTTTTCAAGTGCTGGTTTTTAGTCTATTAAATAACTAAAAAGTATAGTTATTATTATATACAGACGTAAAAATAAACATCTTTTCTAATATACCTATAAAATAGGATGGCTTTTAAGCAATCTATCCTGCAAAATGATCTTCAAGTTCTTTTAAAGTAGCATTACTTGTAATGAGGTCTTTAACAATTTCGCCTTTTTCTAATACCACTATACGTTCACAAACATCGGTTACGTGCATTAAATCATGACTTGAAATTAACACAGTAACGCCTTGTTTTTCGGCTAAATTTTTAACAATACCTTTTAACCTAATTTGAGTTGTTGGATCTAAATTGGCAAAAGGTTCATCTAAAATAATGACTTCAGGGTTTCCTATTAAAGCTGCTACTATACCTGCTTTTTTTTGGTTTCCTTTACTTAAATCTCTTAAATATTTTTTTTGATTTAAAATTTCGCCATGAAAAAAATCTTCGTATTGTGCTACGTGTGCATCAACATCGGCTTTGTTTTGTCCGCGTAATTCACCAATAAAATAAAAGTACTCTTCGGGTGTTAAATAGCCAATTAAAAAGCTTTCATCTATAAAGGCAGATGTAAATGGTTTCCAGTCTTCACTTTTATCTACTTGAACTTCATTATTTATAATGTGTCCTGTTGTGGGTTGAATTAAATCTAGCAACAAACTAAAATAAGTGGTTTTACCCGCACCGTTATTACCAACAAGCCCAAAACTTTGCCCTTTAGGAATCTCTAAAGATTCAATACTTAAAACTGTATTATTATTATATTTTTTTGAAAGATTAGATGTAGTAATCATAATGTTTAATCATTTTGTTTATAAGCTGCTAGCGTTTTGTACTTCTCAGATTTATATATTTTTTCAATAATGTTAAAGACTTTGTTTTTAAATAGTAAGCCAGCAATTCCTGAAATTGCCACTAGGGCAAACCCAAACACTTCACCCAAAGTAAAATGCCCAATAGCATAAATAACCATAGGTAAAACTAATTTTGGAATAGTTAGTAGTAACGTTTTTGCATTGAACGATTTTTTATCTCCAAACGCTTTTTTGTTAGAAGTTAAATCTATAGGTGTTTTAATGTATGCGCCTCCCCAAAGTACCATATGAGAATTTACACCAATGTTATAAATAGCCCCTACAACTACGGCTGCATAGGCTTGCCACCCAAAATATAAATAGAAGGCAGATAATATAGTTGAAACTACCGTAGCTATAACCATTAAATACCATTTAGAAGAAATGTATTCTTTGTATCTAATGTTCTGACTCATCATTAGCGGGTAATAGGCACTATCCCAACTAGGTACAAATTGCCCAAAACTAAACAAGAACCCACCTGAAACAAAAATGCCAGCAAAAATTCTCCAGAAGGGGCCTTTATAGGCTTCAATAGAGTCTGTAAAAAACAAGAGTCCATAAAATAAAAATAAAGCACTCATTAATAAAGTTGTTTTAGAGCGCTTATTTCGTTTTAACAACCTAATATCATTTTTTAAAAAGGTTGAAACACTACCAAACCTGTTTAACCACGCAAAATCTTCACTTTTAACAACGTCTATTTTTTTAGATAAACCCCCATCTAAATAAAAATTAGCCTTAAAATAATTGTAAGCTGTTTTGTAAAGAAATACCAGTAAAAGTATAGGTATTAACGCAGTGTATGGAATATTATAAAAAGCTTGAAAAATGGGTTTTGTGTATAATGTTACATCAAAAATTTCATAATATTTTAACCCTCCAAAAACTAGTAAAGTTGCTAAAACAGTGTAGAAAATACCATCTTTACTATTAACAAACACATTAATAAAATTGTTGCAAAAAATTAATGCCATTATGGCTAAATGCCAACCTAATACATTTAAAAACGGATACCCCTCAATGAGCAACACTACTGAAAATGGCACAAAAAAGAAAGCATGTACAATATTAAAAAAAGACAATACTGTTTTATTTAAAGCAAAGTGAATCACTTTTCCTTTTTTTATGGGTAAATACAGCAATGGCCTTATGTTTACTATAGGCATCTTTTGAAGAAAATACCTAAACAACAAATCTCCTACCACATAAAAAATCAAATAGTTATTAAGAAAAACTAAGGGATCTGTATTTAACTTATTTTTTATAAAAAAATAAGCCCCAACACCCATGCTCAAAAATGAAATAATCATCCATAATGCACTAAAACCTAAAAGAATTTTAAAAACAAGGTTGGTTTTAAATGAAGGTGATCTAAAAAAGGCTTTCCATTCTAAATTTATAAAATGTTTTATCATGGTTAATAGGTAGTGGTTACATTTTGATTAGTAATAATATTATTCTATTTGTTACACTAAAAGTTTAAATTTACAAATCAACTTCATTATTTTTGTCAAAAACATACACATGTCTTCATTCCATAAACTTAGCATTAAAAATATAAAAAGAGAAACAGAAAAAGCTGTTAGTATTAGTTTTAATTTGCCCGAAAATTTAAAAAGCGCCTTTGCTTTTAAAGCGGGACAATACATTACTTTAAAAACAACAATTAACGGCAATGAAGTAAGACGCGATTATTCTTTATGTGTATCTCCAAAAAGTGGTGAACTAAAAGTAGCCATTAAAGAAGTTGTTGATGGTACATTTTCTGCCTATGCAAATAAAGAACTACAAGTAGGAGATACTTTAGAAGTTTCTACCCCTAACGGTAGGTTTGTTTTTGAGCCTAACGATAAAAAAACAAAAAACATTGCCCTTTTTGCTGCCGGCAGTGGTATTACACCTATTTTAAGCATTATAAAATGCGCTTTAGAAGAAGAAGTTAACAGCCACGTAATTTTGGTGTACGGTAATAAAACCACCCAAGACACCATGTTTTTAAATGAACTACTAGAACTTCAACACACCTATAAAGACCGATTCTCTATTCAATTTGTGTTTAGCCAAAAAGATGAAGAAAACGCCATTTTTGGTAGAATTGAAAAAAGCACCGTTAATTATGTAATGAAAAACAAGTATAAACATATTGAAGTTGATGCTTGCTACTTATGTGGTCCAGAAGCCATGATACACACCGTTAAAGATGTTTTAACCGAAAATGGTATTGACGAGAACCGTATTCATTTTGAATTATTTAAAGCCGCAAAGCCCGATGAAATTAACAATGGTAACGCTACCGATGGTAAAACAAAAATAACTGTTATTGTTGATGACGAAGAAGCAACTTTTGAAATGTCTCAAAAACAAACCATTCTTGAAGCTGCCTTAGATGAAGATTTAGATGCCCCCTACTCTTGCCAAGGCGGTATTTGCAGTAGCTGTTTAGCTAGAATAAAAGAAGGCGAAGCTACTATGAGACAAAACAATATTTTAACTGAAAGTGAGGTTGCCGAAGGTTTAATTCTTACCTGTCAAGCACAACCAACAACACCAACAATTGTTGTAGATTATGATGATGTTTAAAATAAACATCAGATTACAGATTTAATTTTATTAATAATCGTTTCTGGAGTTGTACTGCCTGCTGCATCTTTATAACCTTCAGGGAATTTGTTACCATAAACCGATGTTGGTATTTCTGGGTATTGCGTTCTATCTGCCAATAAGCAAAAATCTTCTGGTTGGTTAAATGGTGCAAAACCAGCATACGGGTGTGTTACACCCCACATGGTTATTACTTTAATTCCTAACATAGCAGCAATATGTGCATTCCCAGAATCCATAGATAACATAACATCTAAATTTGAAACAACATCTAATTCTTCGTTTAAAGATAATTTTCCAGCTATATTAACTACGTTATCAAACGCATTTTCAATACCACTAAGAATTTCAATTTCTTTTTTACCACCACCAAATAAAATAATTTGATATTCCTTTGAAAGTTCATTAATTACTTCTTTCATCAAATGAAGCGGATACATTTTACTTTCATGAGCTGCAAAAGGCGCAATGCCTATTTTCTTTTTAAAAGAATCTCCTAAAAGCAACTGCAGTTTATTTGATAAAATACTTTTTTGAGGAAAAATTGGGTTTGACAAGTCTATAGGAAACCCTAATGTACCAAAAACATCAGCATAACGTTGATGCGTTGTTTTAAGTTGTTTAAAATTTTCTCCAGAAATTAGTGCTTTTTTTTCGGCACGTCCTTTATCTATTTGAAAGGTTTTTATTCCGAAGAGAAAGGTTTTTAAAATTTTAGAACGTAACACATTATGTAAATCGGCTACGGCATCTATATGTAATGCTTTTAATTCTTTTGAAAGTTTATACAACCCTAAAACGCCTTTATGTTTTGTTTTTACCTCTGCAGGAAACACCTCAACATTAGGTAAATCTCTAAAAAAAGGTGCAAAAAAGCCCCGAGTTAAAACGGTAATTTTAAGCTCGGGGTATTTTGTAATTAATGCTCTTAAAACAGGAACACTCATAGCAACATCGCCCATAGCAGAGAGTCTTATAACAAGTATGTGCTTGGGTTTTGCCATTTTGTAAATTATTAAAACGAAATATTAAACAACATTTCGGTTAGCTTAATGTATGACACGCTAATTACTTTTGAGAACGTAAAACAGGATTTAACTCGTTGTCGTTATACATTTTCATTTGCTTATACACTTTCATGTATTTATCGCCCTTTTCAATATCATTTAAAAGCGTATCTATGGCAGTAGATAAATCTACACGTTGCTCTAACAAAACATCTAATTTTTTTTGGCAGGCTTCTCTATGAGCATCAGAAGCATCGGTACGAGTAGCTTCTTCATTCATATGATAAATTTTTAAAGCTAAAATAGATAGTCTATCTATTCCCCACGCAGGACTTTCAGTGTTTATTGTTGCATTATCTTTTGGTGTTACATCTTTATATTTTTCTAAAAAATAGCTGTCAATGTACTCCACCATATCGGTTCTATCTTGGTTAGAGGCATCAATTTGTCTCTTCAATTTTAAAGCAGCAACAGGGTCTATTTGTGGGTCTCTAATAATGTCTTCATAATGCCATTGCACGGTGTCAATCCAACATTTTCTGTATAATAAATGCTCTATTAAATCGGCTTTATCATAAGCATTTTTAAAAGGTTGATCTACTGAATCAATTTTATGATATTCTTCAATAACGTCTTGAAATATTTTATTAGCTTTTTTGGTAAACATATTCTAAAAATTTAATGAACAAATATACTTTAATTTAATAACTTTACTTGTGAAATAATATCCTGTTTATGCAAGTTCACAACATTAGCCAGCAAAATTCTATTTTAAATACTTTTCTTTCTGAAATACGAAATATCCATGTTCAAAATGATGCTATGCGCTTTAGGCGTAATATTGAGCGCATAGGAGAAATTCTTGGATATGAAATGAGTAAATCTTTAGATTACAAAACAACCACAGTTGAAACACCTTTAGGAAATTGTAATGTTAATTTATTAGAGAATGATATTGTATTATGTTCTATTTTAAGAGCTGGTGTTCCTTTACATAACGGGTTACTAAACTACTTTGATAAAGCCGAAAATGCTTTTATATCGGCTTACAGACATCATAAAGATAATCCTGAAAGTTTTGAAATTATTGTTGAATATTTGGCTTGCCCCAATTTAGAGGGCAAAACCCTTATTTTGGCAGACCCTATGTTAGCAACAGGACAATCTATGGTTGCAACTTTTGAAGCATTAAAACCTTTTGGTACTCCTAAAGAAATTCATTTAGCTAGTGTTATTGGCGCTCAAGAAGGTGTAGATTTTGTAACAAATTATTTTAATGATAATACACATTTATGGATTGCTACCGTAGATCCCACTTTAAACAGTAAAGGTTATATTGTTCCTGGATTGGGAGATGCTGGCGATTTAGCTTTTGGAGAAAAATTGCAACATTAAAAGAACTATTGGAGTAAGCAATAAAATAGAAAGAAAAACTTCTTTAAACCATTTCTCATTTATAGTTTCAATATAATTAGTTATTATTATAGATAATGGTGCAAATAAAAATAGAAACTCACTACCCGTTTTATTAGGTACCTGAAACACAATAAAAAACGCAACAACTCCTGCAAAAATAACTATTTTAAAAGATGTTCTATACGCTTTTTTCTGTTTTTTAATATTTTGTAAATAAAACACAGAAGACCATACACCAAAAGACAACAGAAGTGTTATGGCAACAATAAATTGTAAAGAATTAAAACCACTAAAATCATAACTAAATGCTGTAGATATATTTAAAGTTTCAAAATAGTTGTTGTGAACAATAATTGAAACACCAACTGAAATTATAAAAACAGTTGCAACCGCAACAAATGGTATTATCCAATGCCTAATATCATTATCAGAATATAAGGCTAAGGCTAAAAGAATTAAAACGAAAAACAAAATAGCCCAAAAATAAAACAATGCGGCAATGGCTATCCAAAATGAGGCATCAAACAATTTTGTTTTTTCACTTTTATGAGATCTTAAACTCATTATACGCCTTAACCCCAGTAAAACGAAAAAATTAGAAAATAAAATATTTGCATTTAAGGTAGTTGCAGGAATAAGTAATAAAAATAAACTAAATAATAATATTTCGTAATTATTAAGCTTTGTTAAACTATTCTTACTAACAATAAAATTTAAAAGCAGTAGAGAAAAATAACAGGTAAAAAGCAATACCAATTGCTTTGAAACAAAGAGTAATGTTATAGGCTCTTTTGTTATGCCAATTCTAGCTGAAAAAAAAGCTAAAAGCATCACAAAAAAAACAATAACAAAATTTATTGGTCTAGATTTACTAAAAATACTTGTAATCATTAACTGTTTTTGTATTTTTGCCTTGTAAATATACTAACAATGAAAGATTTCTTTTACGCAATACAAGATTTATTTGTTGATGTTCTTTTTGCTCCGCTTGATGCATTAAGAGTTTTAGAACTAGATAATTGGTGGTTAGCCAATATAGTATCTTGGATTTTCATAGTAATAGGCTTTGTTGCTATCGTTTACTGGATGAAGCAACTTAAAATATTTAATGACAATAACGAAGAAGACAAAAGCGTTTCTTCGCATTCATTTTTATAAGTCGAAGCCTATATCTTTACGATAATACATCTTATCAAAATGTAGTTTTTCTATACTTTGGTAAGATTTTTTTATGGCCTCTTTATAAGTTTCGCCATACGATGTTATAGATATAACACGTCCTCCAGAGGTAACTACTCTACCATCTTTTAATTGCGCACCAGCATGAAATGGTATAGAGTCTTCAATAGTATCAATACCTGATATTTCTTTTCCTTTCTCATAAGCTTCAGGGTATCCGCCAGATACTACCATAATGGTTGTAGCTGCACGTTCATCAATTTCAATATCAATAGCATTTAATGTACCGTTAGCCATAGCTTGGAGCACTTCTACTAAATCATTTTTAAGTCTTGGAAACACGACTTCGGTTTCAGGGTCTCCCATGCGTACATTGTATTCAATAACTTTTGGATCGTTATTTTCAACTTTAATTAAGCCAATAAATACAAACCCTACATATGGCAAGTTATCTTTTTTAAAGCCTTCAATAGTTGGTTTTACAATGCGTTCTTCAATTTTATTTAAAAACTCATCAGTAGCAAATGGTACTGGAGATACGGCACCCATACCACCTGTATTTAAACCTGTATCGCCTTCGCCAATGCGCTTATAATCTTTCGCCGTAGGCAAAATTTTATAGTTTTCGCCATCGGTTAAAACAAAGCAACTTAATTCAATACCATCTAAAAACTCTTCAATAACCACTTTGGTGCTTGCATTACCAAACTTGGCATCAACCAACATGCTTTTTAATTCGGCTTTAGCTTCTTCTAAATTGTTTAAAATAACAACACCTTTACCAGCAGCTAAACCATCGGCTTTTAAAACATACGGTGGTTTTAAAGTTTCTAAAAAGGCATAACCTTGTTCAACAGTATTTTTTGTGAAGCTTTCATAGGCTGCAGTTGGTATATTATGACGCATCATAAACTCTTTGGCAAACTCTTTACTTCCCTCTAGTTGAGCCGCTACTTTTTGCGGACCAATAACAGGTATGTGTTTTAAGGCACTATCATTTAAGAAAAAATCATGTACACCTTGTACCAAAGGATCTTCTGGTCCAACAACAACCATGTTTATTTGTTTATCTAAAGCTAGATTTTTAATAGCTTCAAAATCTGTAACACCAATATTTACATTGGTTGCAACTTGTGCTGTACCCGAGTTTCCTGGGGCAACATATAAATTTTCACATAACGGACTTTGAGCAATTTTCCAAGCAAAAGTATGTTCTCTTCCGCCTGAACCTAAAATTAGAATATTCATAGTTAATTGAGTTTCCGCAAAAATAGAATTAATGTCTCTAAAACACGAATATTTTTTTCTTACTTTACAAATATTTATAAGCTTGTGAATTTATTTGATGTTTCTTTAAAACTTAAAGGCTTTCCTCTAAAAAAAGCTAAAGAACACTTCATTGATATTCAAAATATTGATGAAAATAGGTATTTGGAATATGTTGAAAGTAAAAAAAGAGACATTATTACTTATCATTTAAAAAACAACCTTTTTTACAAAAATTTTGCTAAAAATATTGATGTTACTAATTGGAATTCTGTACCCATACTCACCAAAACAGCGTTACAACAACCTTTAAAAAATAGACTTTCTCTTGGTTTTAATACTAAAAACATATATGTAAACAAAACTTCTGGCTCATCAGGAACGCCGCTTATTTTTGCCAAAGATAAATTTTGTCATGCCTTAACTTGGGCTAATTTTATTGATAGGTATGGTTGGTTTCATATTGATTTAAACTCCTCAAAACAAGCTAGATTTTATGGTATTCCACTTAACAAATCTGGCTATTATAAAGAGCGTTTTAAAGATTTTTTAGGTAACAGATTCCGGTTTTCGGTGTTTGATATGAGTGATGAAGCGTTAGACGCTGTTTTACAAAAATTCAGTAATACAAAATTCAACTACATTAACGGCTATACCAGTGCTATTGTACAGTTTTCTAAATTTCTTCAAAAGAAAAACATTGTTTTAAAAAACGTTTGTCCAACCTTAAATGTGTGCATTGTTACCGCTGAAATGCTTTTTGCTGATGACAAACAACTGTTAGAAACCCAATTAGGAGTTCCAGTAGTAAACGAATATGGCTGTGCCGAATTAGGTTTGATTGCTTTTAATAGCAAACAAGGTGAATGGGTTGTGAATTCTGAAGATGTATTTGTTGAAATTTTAGATGAAAATAATCAGCCATTGCCTAATGGAAAAGAAGGTAAAATAGTTATAACCGCTCTTTATAACAAAGCGCACCCATTTATTCGTTATGAACTTGGTGATTATGGGGTTTTATCAGAAAAAAGTACTTTAAAAAAACCTATTCTTAAAAATGTATTAGGAAGGACTAATGACTTTGCCATTTTACCAAGTGGAAAAAAAGCCGCTGGCTTAACCTTTTACTACGTTACCAAAAGTGTTATTGAAGATAATGCCAACGTAAAAGAGTTTGTAATTGAGCAATTAGAAAAAAATACTTTTAAGATTATTTACACAAGCATTGAACCGCTAACAAAAGGCAATATAAAGCGCATAGAAGAGACTATTGAAAAATATTTAGAATCTGGTTTAAAAATTATTTTTGAACGAAGAGACCGCCTTAAAAGAACCCAGGCTGGAAAATTAAAACAGTTTACATCTAGATTAAGGTAATTTTCTGTTTAGATTTTATAAAAAAGTGTTCAAACAAAAAGACAATTAAGTAATACACCGATTTTAAAACTGAAAAGCCTAAACCTTTTTTATACACCCAATAATTATACTTCACTAGGTTTAATTTATGTGACGAAATAGAACTTTCTCTAACCCTATAAAACGCTAAAGGCTCTTGAATACTTAGAGCTGGTTTGCCTGATTTTTTTACAGCTTGTAACCATATTAACCAATCTTGACGCTTACGTAAATTCTTAGAGGTTATTTTACCTAAAGTTTTAGCATTGTAAATACCAGTTAAATTGCCTATATAGTTACTTTTTAAAAGCTTTTTGTAGTTAACACTTGGTAACGCTTTTATTTGTTGGTTAAGTGGTTTTCCTTCTTCGTTAATTAAATTGTAGCTTGAAAAACAGACATCGCAATTATGTTGTTGCATGAATTTAAGCTGTTTTTTAAGTTTATTAGGCTCCCAAAGGTCGTCTGCATCTAAAAAAGCTATAAAATCTCCTTTGGCGGCTTCAATACCTTTATTCCTAGAAATAGCGGCTCCCCTATTTTTTGAATTCTGAAGTAAATAAATCTGTGAATTAGATTTAACAAACTGATTAATAATTTTAACCGTTTTATCTGTTGAAGCATCATCTATTAAAATAAGTTCCCAATTGGTATAGGTTTGATTAAGAATGCTTGTTATAGTTAGTTCAATAAACCTCTCAGAATTGTAAGTAGGTGTTATTATTGAAACTTTAAAAGCACTCATATTAGTATGCTTTTTCTTCGCCTTTTATAGCATTTAGAAACGTTTGAATAATTACTTTTAAATCAAGTAGAATTGACCAGTTTTCAACATAAAAAATATCATACTTAACCCTGTTTATAATATCTTTTTCAGTTTCAATTTCACCTCTATAACCACTGGTTTGAGCTAAACCTGTAATTCCAGGTTTCACAAAATGTCTTACCATAAATTTGTCTACACTACGCGCATATTTATTGGTATGACTTACCATGTGTGGTCTTGGACCAACAACAGACATATCGCCAAAAAGAACATTAAAAAATTGAGGTAGCTCATCTATACTTGTTTTTCTAATAAAGGCACCAACCTTTGTAATTCTATTATCACCTTTTGTTGCTTGATGCAAATGAGCATTTTTATTAGGCGTCATAGACCTAAACTTATAGCAATCAAATTCGTTATAATTAAATCCGTTTCTAGTTTGTTTAAAAAACACAGGGCCTTTAGATTCTAATTTTATAATAATAGCTAAAATAGGTGTTAACCAAGATAGAATAAAAACAATTACAAATGATGCGAAAATAATATCAAACAATCTTTTAGCAAATTTGTTTATTGGTTCTTCTAAAGGAATACTTCGTAATGATAAAACTGGTATATAGTCATAATATTCATACTTCAGTTTTTTAGAAAAAATATCTTTATTATCTGGTATGAATTTTAATTCTCTTAAATTGTTATCTGCAAAATCTATAAGTTGGTTTATTTGTTTATTAGATAACTCTGCTACTGAAAAATAGATTTCATGAATATCATTTTCAATCACAAAATTAAAACAATCTTGAAGTGAAAAATTGGCATCTTTAACGTTAAAGTTGGCTTTACATTTATAACCAAAGTCTAAACGTTTTTTGAAAGTGTTAATTAATTGTCTGGTTTTGTCATTTTTACCTATTACTACTATATTTCTTAAGTTACCTCCTAATACACTTCTATATTTGTTTAACAGAAAGAAAATAAAAAACTTAAAAAAAGTTAATAGCCCAAAAACCGTAAGTATATAATTTCCTAAGTTAAGTCTACTCAAATTAGGCTGTTTAAAAAACCCTATATAAGCATAGATTATAAAAGAGAATAAAGCAATTTGTTTTACCAAAAGAGTCATTACTTGTAGGACTCTTGTGTACCTATGA
This sequence comes from Seonamhaeicola sp. NFXS20, assembly GCF_049132085.1. Classification (NCBI taxonomy): domain Bacteria; kingdom Pseudomonadati; phylum Bacteroidota; class Flavobacteriia; order Flavobacteriales; family Flavobacteriaceae; genus Seonamhaeicola; species Seonamhaeicola sp. NFXS20. Next base: position 74,244 of record NZ_JAFMPU010000001.1, read on the forward strand.
ACATCATAAAATTTATTATAAAAAGATAAAATAAACCATAAAACCGTAATATAAATGTGAAAAGGATACTCATTTATAAGGTTTATTTTAAATAGATATACTGCACTATTAATGATGGTTAAGTCAACCAAATATGATAATGGCCTAATAAAACTAGAATATCTTCCGTGTTTAAACTTACTCAAAATCTATTTTTTTATATGGTTTTCAAACTTTTTGTGTTCACTTCTATAAAGTTCATCTTTGGTTAAACTTTTGAAGTAATCATATGTAATTTGTAAACCTTTATCTCTAGTTATTTTGGGCTCCCAATTTAATATTTTTTTAGCTAAACTAATATCTGGCTGCCTTTGCATAGGGTCATCTACAGGTAATTCTTTATATACAATTTTTTGGTTAGTTCCAGTTAATTTTACTATCTCTTTAGCAAAGTCATTAATAGTAATTTCATGTGGATTACCTATGTTTACTGGATGAGAATAATTACTTAATAATAATCTGTATATACCTTCTACTTGATCATCTACATAACAAAATGAACGTGTTTGAGAACCGTCTCCAAACACTGTTAAATCTTCACCTCTAAGTGCTTGCCCCATAAAAGCCGGAATAACCCTTCCATCATTTAATCGCATTCTTGGACCATAGGTATTAAAGATTCTAACTATTCTGGTTTCTAATCCATGAAATCTGTGATATGCCATGGTAATAGACTCCATAAACCTTTTTGCTTCATCATAAACACCTCTAGGGCCTATAGCATTTACGTTGCCATAATAATCTTCAGATTGGGGATGTACTAATGGGTCTCCATAAACTTCAGAAGTAGATGCTATTAAAATTCTAGCATTTTTTGCCTTGGCTAAACCTAATAAATTGTGAGTACCTAATGAGCCTACTTTTAGGGTTTGAATAGGTATTTTTAAATAATCTATAGGACTCGCAGGCGAAGCAAAATGAAGAATATAATCTAGGGTTCCTTCAATTTTAACAAACTCTGTTACATCGTGTTTTATAAATTGGAAGTTGGGGTTATTGTTTAAGTGTTCAATGTTTTTTTGGTCACCCGTAATGAAATTATCCATTCCTATTACAAAATAGCCTTCACTTAAAAACCTATCACATAAATGTGATCCTAAAAACCCTGCTGCTCCTGTTATTAAAACTCGCTTCATTAGGTATAATTATGCTCCTACCCCTATTTTATAATAAACAAATCCTATTTTCTCTAAAGTATTTTTATCTAGAATGCCTCTACCATCAAAAAGGAAGGCTGGCTTATTCATAGAATCATATATTTTCTTCCAATCGTATGTTTTAAATTCGTCCCACTCTGTTAAAACAGCTATGGCATGCGCTCCTTTACAGGCCTGATATGGATTATCTTCTGCCGTTAATAATTCTCTATTTTCTTCTGAAGAGCGTGTGTTTAAATACTCTAAATCTGCATACATTTTTTCCTCAGAAACCTTTGGGTCATAGGCCACCACATAAGCTTGTTCATTTAAAAGATTATCTGCTACTTTAATGGCAGCAGATTCTCTAGTATCGTTAGTATCTTTTTTAAATGCCCATCCTAAAAACGTGATTTTTTTACCAGAAACCGTGTTGTATAAAGTTTTTACTATGTTATCTGAAAATCTATTTTTTTGATGATCATTCATTACAATAACCTGTTCCCAATAATCTGCCACTTCATTTAGTCCGTAGGTTTTAGCAATATAAACAAGATTTAAAATATCTTTTTGAAAACAAGAACCCCCAAAACCAACTGAAGCTTTTAAAAATTTAGGGCCAATTCTACTATCCATCCCAATAGCTTTGGCTACTTCATTTACGTCTGCACCAGTTTTTTCACAAAGTTCGGACATAGCATTTATTGATGATACTCTTTGTGCTAAAAAGGCATTAGCTGTTAGTTTAGATAGTTCTGACGACCATACATTAGTAGTTAAAATTTTATCATTAGGCACCCAATTAGCATAAACATCTACTAGTGATTGTATGGCTTTTTTTCCCGCTTCAGAAGCGTTATCTCCTCCAATTAAAACTCGGTCGGGATTTAGCAGATCTTGTACTGCTGTACCTTCAGCTAAAAACTCTGGGTTTGATAAAATTTGAAATTGCACCCCGTTACCTGTATTATCTAGTATGCTTTTTATGGCTGATGCTGTTCTAACGGGTAGGGTAGATTTTTCTACTACAATTTTATCTTCTTTGGCAACTTTAGCTATTTGGCGTGCACATAATTCAATGTATTTCAAATCGGCCGCCATACCTTTTCCTTTACCATAAGTTTTGGTAGGAGTATTTACAGAAATGAATATCATTTCAGCATCATTGATGGCTTTATCAATATCTGTTGAGAAAAACAGGTTTTTACCTCTGGTTTCTTCTACAATTTTATCTAAACCAGGTTCAAATACTGGTAGCTTACTTAAATCACTGTCGTTCCAAGCATCAATTCGGTCTTGGTTAATATCTACAACCGTTACATTAATTGAAGGACATTTCTTGGCAATTACTGCCATTGTTGGTCCGCCTACGTATCCTGCACCTATGCAGCAGATGTTTTTAATTTTCATTTTAAAGATATTTAATGCAAATATAAGTTCTTAATAAGCAAAACAAATAAAACCCTAGACTATTTAACCAATTCAATAGCAAATTTATCTAGCACTTCCTTTTGAGAAAATTTTTCGTTTATATATTTTTTTGCATTGTTACCAAGTTCATTGCATAATTCATGGTTTTCCATTAGGTTCTCCAAACAATTTTTAACATCGGCAACAGATTGACCATCAAAATAAAACCCTCCCTTAGAGTCTTTGAAAACAGTAGCTACTTCACTCTTCATGTTACCTGTTACAATAGAAGGCTTTCCACTAGCCATCATACCCAGAAGTTTTGAGGGCATAACCGTATCTATAACATCTGATTTTTGAAACAAAACATGCACATCTGCACTTGAAAGCAATCTTGGTAGTTCGTTAAAAGGCACAAGGTTATAATGTTTAACAAAATGATACTTCTCTAACCTTTTTACAACCTTTTCTTTTTCGGCACCTTCACCAACTACTACAACTTCAACATCGAAACCTTTAATAGCTTCAATAAATTCAATAAAAAAATTCCAGTTTTGTTTTGCTCCAATATTTCCCGAATAAAGAATTTTGAATTTTTTAGAAGATAAATAACTATGACACTCGGTAATATTGTCAAACAAGGACACATCAACCCAATTAGTTAAATAATAACTTGGCACATTAGTTTTTTGCCTTAGCTTGTTAATCATGCCATGACTAATTGTAGAAACCACATCAGCCTTAGAGAGTACTTTTTTTTCAATCCAAAGTAAAGTGTTAATAATACGCTTTCTATTGCCTTTTAATAATCCAGAATCTATAGCTGCATCAAATTCAAAATCCTGAATATGAACCCATAATTTAGATTTATATCGTATTTTTAAAAACCAACCAAGTAGTGCCGAAGTTGTAAAAGGTATTATTGAAATTACTATATCTGGCTTTTTAACTTTAAACAAGTTTATAAAATTACCAAACGTAAAACTTATTAAATGCAAAATCCTTTTGCCAAAGGTGGGGTCTTTTGGAACATACTGCCGGCTTCTTAGAACTTTAACACCGTTAATTTTTTCTGATATTAAATATCCTTTTGTTTTATAACTATCACTAATTTCCCATTGTGGGTAATACGGAAATCCAGTAATTACCGTAACATCATGCCCTTTTGAAACTAAATACTCTGCTTTTTGTGTGGTGTATAATCCTATGGCACTGTCTTCTGGGTAATAATTAATACCAACAATTACAATCTTTTTAATCAATTTTTCTTTTTTTAATAAATCTCACTGGCGACCCTACATATACCGAATTAGCGTCCAAATCACTTAAAACAGTACTTCTTGCCCCTACAACAGTTCCCTTTTTAATGGTTACTCCTGGAGACACAAAAACGTCTGTGGCCAACCAACACCCATCTTCAATCATAATCTTTTTTGAGTATATAGGGAAATCTATTTTGGTATAATCATGAGAACCTGTACAAAGATAACTTTTTTGGGAGATTACTGTATTTTTGCCTATTTCTATTTCCCCTAAACTATATAACACCACATCGTCTCCAATCCAACTATAATCGCCTATTTTAACTTTCCATGGATATGTTATTTTAGCACTTGGTCTAATAATCACATTTTTGCCTATTTGCGCACCAAAACTACGTAACAAAAATCGTCGCCATCCATATAAAATCTGTGGAGATGACTTAAAAAACAAAGCGTAAACCAACCACCATAACTGTACAGTGATTTTTGATTTGCCCCTGAAGTGTTTGGGAGTTTTATATTTACTCAAATCTTGAGTTGTTCTAGAATTATTCATTTATAATTTTTATAAAATTATTTATAAAATTATCAACTCTGTATTTTTTTTTGGCAATTATAAAATTTTGTTTTCTTATCAATTCACTATTACTAAAATCTTGATATACCTTTTTTATTTTTAGGGCAATACTATTAGGGTTTTGTTTTTCAACATAAAAACCATTTACATTTTCTTTGAATATATCTGGAATTCCTGCATGATTTGTTGTTAAAACTAAGTTTCTTGTTGCCATAGCTTCTAAAATAGAAATTGGTTGTCCTTCCATAGTGTAATAAGTAGGTAAAATAAAAATATTACCCCAAGTTAACAACGCTTGCTTTTCATTTCCAGAAACCACGCCACAATAAGTTACATTTTTTAATAAACTAAAATATTCTTTCGTTCTTTTTTCATGTTTTACATCAATGTTTCCAGCAATTTTAGCTTCATACTCAAATCCTTCTTCTTCAAGAATTTTTAAAGCTTCCAATAAATCGAACACACCTTTTTCTTCCATTAAATTACTTAAAAAAATAATTTTGGGTTTTTGCTCAATTAAATTATTTAACAATTTCTCATCTTCAGAAAACAAATAGTCTTGAACAAAATTATATAGTACAAATATTTGCTTTTCATCTATGAATGGAGACATATTTCCAGTTAATGATTCTGATAAAACTATACCTTTGGTTGTTTTACTTAGCAACCATTTAAAAACAATTTTCTTTATCCCTTTTAATTGATGAAACTCTTTTCCGAGATAATTCCCGTGTACATGAATTATAAGTTCTTTACCTAAGAATTTGCTTAATATAATAAACAAAGCATATTTAACAACACCAAAAAAAGTTTGACCTGGGGTTATGTAGATAATATCGTTTTTAAATACTTTATGAGAGAAAAAATTTAATTTTAAGAAGAATAAAAATTTTTTAAATGAAAATTTCCCTAAATTTTCGTCAAATTTACTGTACGATGTATTTATAAAATCAACTTGACACCCCCTATTTTCTTTTAAATTTTCTAAAACCACTTTATTAGCTAAAGAAACCCCTGTGGTAGGTTTTGGTAAAGGACCTATTAATAATATTTTATTCATTAACTTGTTTTTGTTTTACTGCTTTGAACACATAAAAATTAATAAAAAAAGCAAATAGCAAAACTCCGTCTTGTCGTTCTAAAATATTTTCTGTCATTGACATAAAGAAAAACAAAAAAATGATAGAAAAAAACACAAAATCTGATGATTTTAAAGCTAACCTAAAACTGTTAAAAAAAATAAGCCCTAAAGAAATAACTCCTAGAAAACCAGATGATAACCAAGCACTTAAAAATTGATTATGAGAATTAAAGTAACTCATCTCTTTGAAGGAATAACATTGCTGTAAAACAGTTTTAACATCTCCAATACCATAGCCAAAAAAAGGTTTTTTAATAATTGCATCAAAAGAGCACTCATACACATTAAGTCTTATTGACGTAGATCCATTATGATTATAACCCACATTTAATACTATATTTATGAATTCCACAAACCTATTCCTTATTGGTTCAATTAATGTAATTAAAATAAAAAATAATGAAACTATTAGTGTATAAACTAAAATTCTTTTTTTGTTTTGAAATTTTATGAAATAAATTAAAAATATAATAAACGCTAACATTATTGGGCCTTTTCTTGCTAATAATAATAAAACCAATAATAAAAACAATAAGGATATTATCATTAAAACCTTTTGGTAAGTTTTTTTTGCGATAGAGTAAATTGGTATTGCAAATACCAAAGACAAAATTACATACATAGATGCGTATAATGGATGCATAGAATACTTCCCGTATTTAGAATTTAATCTTTCAGCATAATGAGTAAAAATTGTTTCATTAATAAAACCTCTATAATAATTTTGGATTAGGACTCCAATAAAAAACAAAACTGTTGACGCAAAGAAACTTATTTGTATAAATCTTTCTAGATTTAAAAAATCAATAGATTCTTTGCTAGATACTAAAAAAAAAGTGATGGGAATAACTAATAACGGTATTATGACCACAACCCTATTTAAACCATAACCTATATCATTTGTATAAATAATACTGAATGTCATTACAATAAAAAACAACGTATTTATAAATAATGTTTTTAAATAATATTTGCAACCTGGAAGTGATGCAAATAATGAGAATAAACTGGTTAGTGAAAAAATAAATATGGGTATATTTCTATAGTTAAAAGGAAATAAAAAAGATATAGAAAACAGAACTAACCCTATTACAAAAAGTTTACTAGAAATATTATTTATCAATTCTTGGCTAATTTTAAGTCTTACTTATTTTAAAAACTCTTATTAATAATTTTGGAATTATATAAACACCTATATAGGTTCCTATGAAATAAGCAAAACCATTGGTTAAATCTCCTCTGAGTAAAAAAATTAAATGTACAGAAAAATAAAAGGCTATAACTTCTTTTAAAACATTAGATGATTGTAACCAAATCATAAATTTAATTACAAAATAAGAAAGAAAAACAGCCATTAAAATAACCCCTACTAACCCGAAATTAATATACCCTTCAGAAACTAATGGATTTGATAAATTATTATAACTAAAGTTATAATCATTTATTAGAAAATTTCCTATAAACTCACCAGTTGATAACGGCTTTGAACTCCATAAACCTCGTGGAACAAAAAATAGAAGCGCACTAAGCAATTGGAATCCAAATGAAAATCCACCTTTACTAACATATTCGTCAGTAGCCATAATGTTTGCATAGGCATCATAATGTAATGTACTAAAAGCATTTATTAAACCTCCATGTTCTGAAAAATCATCAATAATAATGTTAGGGTTTTTTAAGATATCATCCAAATCGGCATCAACATGTGTTAGTGCAGAAACTAATGGGAAAAAAATAATCATAGACACAAATACAAACAAAAAAAACTTAGCATTTGTATTAATTAATCTAGGATAAAAAAGATAAATTAAAGTAATATAAATAGGTCCTAAAGCATTTCGCTTTTCAGTTAAAGGGTTTTTAAAAAATATCAGATTAAAAATCAAGAAGCCAATAATTATAAAAGCAACTAACGTATTAGTTGTTATTTTTTTCTTCTCCTTTAAATACCGCAACACAAGAGCAATACCCCCTAAAGGAATCATGAAAAGTACTTTTTTTCTCATTAACATCAAAGAAATGTTTTCTGCTTCCTTGGAATAAATTGATTTAGTTATTTCATTGATAATATAATTGTAATTTAAAAGCCATATTATAACACATAGCATAAATAAAGCCAATATTGCTAGTGGTAGAGAATAGGCATATCCATTAACTGTTTTTTTTTGAAACTTTACTTTTTTTTTGAATAAAATATAACCTAGAAAAAAAAATAAAATAAAGATTAAAATTAAAATATTACAAAAAATTACTTTACTGCTTTTATACGGGTAGTTATTTGGAAATAACATATTTTTTGATTCAAGACCCCCTATTTGAATGATTGGGGCAACAATAAAAAACAAAAGGACAAATACAATAAAAGAAGTTAAAAAAGGAGAAAAATATTTTTCGCGATTTAAATGATAGTAAGCTATATAAGTAATAAATATATAATTAATAAAAAAGGTTAACCAAACAAATATTTCAGCTTTAAAAAACAGAAATAATGGTAAACTTACCATTAGATACAAAAAGGTTGTAATTGTCTTGAGTTTCATTGAAAATTAGCTGGTAGTATTCATAAATTTTATTTTTGCATAAAAATATGATAAAAGGCCTTTTATTAAATGTATTAAAATTAAAAATATTATAAAGGTTTTGTATTCAAAATATAATCCAACAATTATAATTATTGCCCAAATAACATAAGAAATAATATTGATATAGTTATAATTATTGAATTTATTATTAACCATGTAAAATGGTTGGGAAACCCAATGAAAAACATTGAAAACATACAGTAAAACAGCAAAGGGTAGGGCGGAGGTTACTTTTACTATTCTATCATTAAAAGATAAATTTAGATTTTGAAACACCAAATAAAAAATAATTATAATAATCGCTATTGATAAGTAAATAATTAATGTTTTATTTTTAATTTTAATGACTTTATCCAAATTATTATTAGTTATGTTCTTTTTTATTAAGGGTCCATAAACAGAGTTAATTCCAATACTTATTAATAAAAACACGTTAAAGATATTTAAAACATAACCAATATCAGTCAACTGAGTAGGTGTTGAATAAATTTTAGCTAAATTCATGAAACCTAATCCAGAAATCCACCCTAAAGTGCTCACCGAAAATAAATTTAAAACCTGCTTAATTTCTTTTAAACTAAGAAAACCCATCTCAAACTTAAATTTTGTTAAATTCAAAGTTGTAACAAAAACTAAGACCAACAATAAACCTACCGATTTACCTAAAAAAAATGCAACTACTTTATCTTCTACGAATATAATGTGTAATAAAATTGAACCAAAGGAAATCATTAATAACCCCTGAATTAATAAAGCTTTTCCATGTTTTTCAATTAGCTTGTAATAATTAGTTAAATATGTTAGATAAGAATTAATAATCATACTTATAAATATGCTCATAAAAACTATAATCTTATGAGTGCCAAAATAACTATAAAAAAGTTCTTTTGTAACTAAAAAAACAACTATACATAACAACGTAATCAACAACGAACTTGATAATAGTTTGTTAGTTATTGATTTGTAATCTACAATAGTCTTTGAATAAATTACACTAGATTGGTTAAGTGGTAATAATAAACTTAAGATTTGCTCCATAGACATTAATAGTAAAATAGTTACATAATACTCTAAATATACACCAACAGCTAGGTATAATAATATTATGTAGTTAAACCCCTTAGATGCCCCTGAAACAAAAATGTAGGATAATGATTTGAAAAAACTATTATCTATTACATTTTTAATCATTACTAGTAATAATATTTATGATTTTTGGTATGGCATTTCCATCAACTTTTCCAATTGAATCAAAAAGATAATTTTTAATTGATTCTTCATTTACGTCTACATTAAGTAATTTCTGTTCAAAATCTAACTTATTATAATAATATGTAACTATACCCTCTGGGTATTTTTCTTCCAATCCTTCAGATAATCCCCACCTTGGTGACTTTACTATTTTATTTAAAAGTAGCGCATATATAATGACCGATGAAAAATGGCTTATTACAAATAGAGAATGATTAATTAAATTTTTAAAATCAATATCATAAAAATATTTAATATTATTGGCTTCAAAAAAACTAACACAATCCGTTATATCTCTCCTAGGATGTAGTTTAACAATTAGTTTTAAATTTTCCTTTATTAAAACCTCATTAAGGTCTTCCAAAAAAGACAGCCATTTTGATGTATCCCACCCATAAATTAAAGCTAACCCGTCATCAAAATAAGCCACATACTTATTTGATTCTATGTTTAAATGATTTTTTAAAAAAAAATCTCTGTCTAATATTTTTGCGTGAAAAAAATTATCTAATTCAGGGTTTCCCACTACCTCAACCATGTGTTCGGGAAAACCAAATTCATTAATCATTATTTCATAATCAGATGGATAATATACAAGTGATTTATTTACTTCTAATTCATCTGAAAACCTAGGGAATAAAGTATACTCCATAGGGTTTTTTATAGCCTTATTAATAAATTTAAAAAAATGAATAGGGTTTGGATATTCAGAAAAATAATTAAAGGCTGCAAACACGTTTTTTTTACTGATCTTAGATAATAACCCAAATTTATTTTCTTTCTCTACAATAGATTTTACAACACTTATACTGTCTTTTGGTATTAACTTTCCGTGAGATAAATGAAAAATTTTAATGTTTAAATCTTTACATATTTTTACAATTGCCCTATCAATTAAAAATGATAAATTTAAAATTATTACAATATCTGGTTTTTCATATTTAAATACCTTCTTTATTCTCTTAGTTTTATAAAAAGAAATATCTTTTAATTTTAATCCATCTATTTCTTTTTCTTTCTCAACATCATCAAATATTAATGAAGACGTATGCAATAATAATGTTTCAAAACCTTTTTCTTTAAAACCTAAATCTAATCTTAAAAAATTACGGTAACCTTTATCCCAGTTGTCAAAATAAAGTATTTTATTCATAATTATTATTTCAATAAAATATTCTCTACAAACTCTCTAACTACTCCTTCTCCGCCAAATTTAGACAGTAACATTATTCCTGGTATGGTTTTTATGGGGCCTGTTGCACTTTTAGGGCAAGCTGCTAAACCAACTTTACTTAATAATTCAAAACAGTTAATATCATCACCAATATAGGCTACTTGAGATAAACTAATTCCTTCCTTTTTACAAATATCCTTTACTGCTTCTAGTTTACCGCCATGGACTTTACCTTGATACAGATAATCTACCTTGAGTTTTTTAGCTCTATTTTCAACAATTTTAGTATTTTCAGAGGTTACAATTCCTGTTTTTATGCCTTGATTTCTTAGTAATTGAAATGCCATTCCATCATGTGTGTTAAATTTTTTTAATTCGTCACCTTTTTCACTATAGTACATCCCAGCATCCGTTAAAACTCCATCTACATCAGTAACAAAAAGTTTTATATCTTTTTGTAAGAGTGATTTATTATTAAACACAAATCTTTTCATTAAAGACTCTGCAACAATCCAATCTTCTTCTTCATCTATTTCTACAGCTGTATACTCTGGCATTTCAACTATTCCTATCTTACCAGATAGTCTATTTTTATGATTTAAAATATTACCTGCTGAGTTTATATAAAAAGCACCGTTTTCCATTAAAATCCCTTTAAAATCCTGTCTTCTAGGTCTTTCTTTAAAATTATAATTTATTGGTTCTCCATTGTCTGTCCAAAAAAACCTTTTTGACCTAACACAAGATAATACAGAATCATAGTTTAAAAATAACTTAAAACCTTTATTGATATCAGCAGTTGTTAACAAAGGGGATGTAGCCTGAATTAAAGTAAAGGTAGTATCATTAGAAATACTTTCATTATTAATAAACTCAAGCATAACACTTTCTGTTGACGAATTATCTTGCGCGTTGTCTTTACTCCTTCTATAAATTGATACTTTATCAAATCCAAAAGAAAGAACTGTATCAGAAATATCATCGTCATCAGTAGCTACAACTATTTTAGAAATATTTTCAGAACCTTGAGCCGCCTTAATACCCCAATAGATTAAAGGTTTACCACAAAATTCCTTGATGTTTTTTAAAGGTATAGATTTACTACCTCCTCTTGCAGGGATAAAGGCAATTGCTTCGTGTTTTATCATAAAAATTACTTTCTATATTTCAATTTATCCCTTTGTACCTGCTCAATTTCTAATATTTCAGAATCTTTATAATTTAAAGCCTCATATGTAGCCTTTAAGTCACGGCATAATTTTCTCATTCCAGCAGGTTCTAAGGAAGCTGCGTGGTCTGTACCTTTCCAAGTCCTATCTTTAGTAAAATGTCTTTCTACCCAGGTTGCCCCTAAGGCAAAAGCTGCATTATCGATAGCAATTCCTAAATGATGTCCTGAAAATCCAACGTGTTTAACTCTATCTCCATATTCTTTAATTAATCTAGATATTTCCAACAAACACACATCTTTAAAAGGAACTGGATAACCTGAAGTACAAGAATAAATCACTAATCTATTTTTCGCTTGACCAGCCTCTTCAAAAAACTCTACAATTTGCTTTTCTTCTTCTAAATTCGTCATTCCAAAAGATAAATGAACATCTCCTTTAAAATCGTCTCTAAGCACTTTTAGCATTTCAAAATTATTGTTACAAGCAGAAGGTACTTTTAATAAAGAGGGGGAAAATGTTATCATTTCTTTAGCAGAGGTAACATCCCAAACAGAGGTTGAATATTCAATGCCTATTTTATCACAATATTTTTTAAGTTCAGCATGTTGGTCAATAGAAAACTCTAAAAATTCACGGTGTTCACCATAAGTTTCTCCATATGAATTTGAAGGGTTTGGATGTGGTGCATTATATTGTTTTTCTGTTAGCAGTTCTTTATTGTTTCTTTTTTGAAACTTAGCAACATCTGCTCCACATTGTTTGGCTAAATCTAAGAGTTCTTTTGCAATTTTAAAATCTCCTTTATGATTACACCCAATTTCAGCAATAACTTTAGGTTTATTATATTCCATTTTTAATGATTTTTATCCTTAATATTTTATTTCTGTTTAAAGTAATATTTATACATTTTATTAATTCCATCTTTTAGTGCAACTGAGTATTTCCAACCTAACTCATTCAACTTACTCACATCTGTTAATTTTCTTAAAGTACCATCTGGCTTACTAGTATTATAAACTAAGTTTCCTTTAAAGCCTACAACGTCTTTTATCGTTTCTGCCAATTCTCTAATTGAAACATCTTTTCCTGTTCCAATATTGATATGGGTATTTCTAATTTCCTTTTCGCCATTTACATAAGTATCACAGAAGTTACGATTTTCCATTAAAAAAACACAAGCATCAGCCATGTCTTCACTCCAAAGAAATTCTCGTTTTGGCTTTCCAGATCCCCAAATTTCAACACTATTAGCGCTTACTCCAAATTTATTTAAATAGGTTTTTGCCTCTTCAATAGATCCTACACCTAAATCTTCAACAACAGTCTTTTCATTTCCTTCAAAAAGAAGTTTCGCTAAATGTATTTTACGCATTAACGCTGGCAAAACATGCGATTTTTCTAAATCGAAATTATCATTTGGCCCATATAAATTGGTTGGCATTACCGAGATAAAATTTGTGCCGTACTGTAAATTATAACTCTCACACATTTTTATACCTGCTATTTTTGCTATAGCATAAGGTTCATTTGTATACTCTAATGTATCTGTTAATAGATACTCTTCTTTCATGGGTTGGGGTGCGTTTTTAGGGTATATACACGTGCTTCCTAAGAATAATAATTTTTTAACGCCATGTAAATAACTCTGATGAATTACGTTATTTTGAATCATCAAATTTTCATATATAAAATCGGCTCGATATGTGTTATTTGCCACAATTCCACCAACCTTGGCTGCTGCCAAAAACACATATTCTGGCTTTTCTTCTTTAAAAAAGCTAGCAACGGCTATTTGGTTTGTTAAGTCTAACTCCTTATGGGTTCTGTAAATTATATTATTATAACCTTTACCTTGAAGACTCTTTAAAATGGCACTTCCAACCAAGCCACGGTGACCAGCTACATAAATTTTAGCATTCTTATCCATGGCTTCCTATTCGAAATAATTCATAATCTTATAACCACCTTCTTTAAGAAATTGCTCTTTTTTCATGAGTTTGATATCGCTCAGCATCATATCTTTTATTAATGCTTGTAAATCGTACTCAGGCACCCAACCAAGTTTTTCTTTAGCTTTTGTTGCATCACCAATTAACAAATCTACCTCTGTAGGTCTAAAATATTTAGGATCAACCGAAAGTACTTCTTTCCCTATAGGTAATTGGTATTCTGGCTTATTACAAGCTTTTACAAATGCTTTTTCATCTATCCCCTCTCCTTTAAACTCTAATTCAATACCTACTTCGGCAAAACTCATCTTTACAAAATCTCTTACGGTAGTGGTTTTGTTGGTTGCAATAACCCAATCTTCTGCTTCTTCAGCTTGAAGAATCATCCACATCATCCTTACATAGTCTTTGGCATGCCCCCAATCGCGTTGAGCATCTAGATTTCCTAAATAAAATTTATCTTGCAATCCTAACGCTATTCTTGAAGTAGCTCGTGTTATTTTTCTGGTTACAAAAGTTTCTCCTCTAATTGGTGATTCATGATTAAATAAAATACCATTACAAGCATAAATATCATAGGCTTCACGGTAGTTTACTGTAATCCAAAACGCATACATTTTTGCCACAGCATAAGGACTTCTTGGATAAAACGGTGTTTTTTCTGTTTGAGGTACTTCTTGCACTTTACCATATAATTCTGAAGTGGAAGCTTGATAAATTCTGGTTTTTTTCTCTAAACCAAGAAACCTTATAGCCTCAAGCAAACGAAGCGTCCCTATACCATCTGCATTAGCTGTATACTCTGGCATTTCAAAAGACACATGTACATGGCTCATAGCTGCCAAATTATAAATTTCATCTGGCTGTACTTCTTGAATAATACGAGTTAAATTGGTACTATCTGTTAAATCTCCATAATGAAGAAAAAAATCTCTATTATCTACATGTGGGTCTTGATAAAGATGGTCTATCCTATCAGTATTAAATAAAGACGATCGTCTTTTGAGACCATGAACTTCATAACCTTTTTTTAACAAGAATTCACTTAAATAAGCGCCGTCTTGTCCTGTAACGCCCGTAATTAATGCTACTTTTTTTGCCATTTGAATATATTGAAAATCTATATTTTGTCTAATTTTAAAACCGAATACTTAGGTCTCTGTGCAAAAGTAATATAATTACCTGTCTTAACAAGATTGACTTTGTTAATTAAATCATTTCCCGATAAAATTTGCTTAGTAAAATCGTACCATGTCATCACTTCATCGTCTGAAAAATGCCTTACACCCCAATAAATACTTTTGTTTGTAATTAATTTCAACAAATAACGCGAAAGATTTTCTGTATTGGTAGGACAACCTATTTGATCTGTAGTAATTTTTAATTTTTCACCTTGTTTTGCTTTTTTTAAAATATTTCTATAAAAATTATTCCCATACTTTTTACTGTATAACCACGAGGTTCTTACAATAAAATATTCTGAAAGTATTTCTTGGATATATTGCTCGCCCAACAATTTAGATTTTCCATACTCATTTATGGGGTTGGGTTTATCAAAAACGGTATATGGTTCTTTTTTTTCACCATCAAACACATAATCTGTTGAAATATGAATTAAAACAACCTGATGTTTCAAACACATTTCAGATAAATTTTTCACGCCTTCTGCATTTACTTTATAAGCAGGGTCTGGTGTTTTTTCTGCTTGTTCTACATTGGTGTAAGCAGCACAGTTAATACAATAATCAAAAAAATTTTGATTAAAATAATTATCTATTCCATCTAGTGTTGTAATATCTAGATTTTCCTTTGAAGCAAAGGTAAAATCTAGTCCTAAACTATTTATAGCATATAACTCTTCGATGGTTTTTCCTAACTGACCATTTGCACCTGTAACCAATACTCTTTTTGTCATTTAATTTTAAAATAATTTGTAAAAGTTGGTAACGCCTTGTCTTTTTCTGAGATAATTATTGATTTATTTGATATGCCTCCCCAATCAATATTTAAATATTTATCATTATAAAGAATACCTGCTTCTGATTGTTTACTATAAAAATTATCGCATTTATAAGAAAAAATAGTGTCCTCTTCCAACACATGAAACCCATGAGCAAAACCTCTGGGGATATATAATTGTTGGTGCTTTTTAGAGTCTAAAATTAATGAAAAGTACTTACCAAAAGTTTTAGAATTTTCCCTTAAATCTACACAAACATCTAAAACCTTTCCTTTTAAAACCTGTACTAATTTGGCTTGGGCAAATTCTCCTGTTTGAAAATGTAAACCCCTTAAAACACCTTTTGATGATTTAGACACGTTATCTTGAACAAAATTTACATCAAGATTAGTTATTTTCTTAAACGTATTAACGTTAAAACTTTCGTAAAAATAACCTCTATTATCTCGATATATTTTTGGAGTAATAATAAAACAACCTTTTAAATAGGTTTCTTCTACTTGCATATTACACTATTTGTTGAAGGTATTTACCATAACCACTTTTTAATAGTGGTTGTGCTAATTTAAGCAACTGTTCTTTATTAATAAACCCTTGGTTAAATGCAGTTTCTTCAATACATCCAATTTTTAATCCTTGTCGTTCTTCTATCACTTGTACAAATTGCGATGCCTGCATTAAAGAATTAAAAGTTCCTGTGTCTAACCAAGCGGTTCCTTTATCAAGTATTTTAACGTGTAATTTTCCCGTCTTTAAATAGGCTTTATTTACATCTGTAATTTCTAGCTCACCACGTTTACTTGGTTTAATATTTTTTGCTATGTCTATTACTGAATTATCATAAAAATAAATACCGGGAACCGCATAGTTTGATTTTGGCTTTATTGGCTTTTCTTCAATAGATATGGCTTTATTTTCTTTATTAAATTCAACCACACCATAACGTTGAGGGTCTTGTACGTGATAAGCGAAAATTATACCTCCTTTGGGGTTAAAACATTGTTTTAAGGTGCTTTTTAAACCTGATCCATAAAAAATATTATCTCCTAAAATTAAGGCTACAGCGTCATTTCCAATAAACTTTTCGCCTATAAGAAAAGCCTCTGCAAGCCCTTTAGGTTGTTCTTGAATAGCATATTCAAATTTGCATCCAAAATCACTACCATCTCCAAGTAAATCTTTAAATCTATTTACGTCTTGTGGTGTTGTAATTATTAATATCTCATTAATACCTGCCGATAACAAGGTTGTTAATGGGTAATAAATCATTGGTTTATCATAAACAGGCATAAGTTGCTTGCTCACCACTTTTGTAAGTGGATATAAACGTGTTCCTGAGCCTCCGGCCAATATAATACCCTTCATTTATTTAGCCTTTATATTTAATTATATACCAATTTATTGTTTTTTCAATGCCTGTTTCGAAATTCTCTTCGGCTTTCCAGCCTAATTCTTTTTCAATTTTTGAAGCATCAATAGCATATCTAAAATCATGTCCTGGTCTATCTTTAACAAAAGTAATTTGCTCTTTATACGATATATCTTTTGGAAACAGTACATCTAGTTTTTCGCATATTGTACGAGCTATATAAAGATTATCCTTTTCATTCTTCCCTCCTATATTGTAGGTTTCTCCGGCGCAACCTTTTTTAAAGGCCAAATCTATGCCCCGACAATGGTCTAATACATATAACCAATCTCTAATATTTTTACCTTCTCCGTAAATAGGAATATCTTTTCCTTGTATGGCCTTTCTAATAATAGTTGGAATTAATTTTTCATTGTGCTGCTTTGGTCCATAGTTATTAGAGCAGTTGGTTGTTACTACATTCATACCATAGGTATGAAAATAACTTCGCACTATAAAATCTGACGAAGCTTTTGATGCACTATAAGGGCTATTAGGAGCATAAGGTGTTTTTTCGGTAAACAACCCTGTTTCTCCTAAAGTTCCATAAACCTCATCTGTTGATATATGATGAAATCTATTATTTTCACAACCTTTTTTAACTTCGTGAGGGCTATTCATCCAATGGTTTTTTGCAACATCTATTAAATTAAAGGTACCTAAAACATTGGTGTTTATAAACTCGTCTGGCTTTTCAATAGAGTTATCTACATGAGATTCTGCTGCAAAATGAATTACGCCTTGAAAATTATATTTCTCAAATAACTCCTCTACCAGCTTCCTATTACAAATATCGCCTTTTATAAAAGTGTAATTAGGGTGTTTTTCTACGTCTTCTAAATTTGAAAGATTTCCTGCATAGGTAAGCTTATCTAAATTAACTATTTTAACTAGAGGATAGTGTTTAAGATAATAACCTATAAAATTAGATCCTATAAAACCTGCTCCTCCTGTTACTAATAAAGTCATTAATTTGTTGATTATTTATTTTTGTTTTGCTCTTTAAGGAATTTTCCTAAGCCTAAAAAAACAAAAACCAATAAAGCTATAGTAAAAAACACTATAGGTAATAAAAATTTCTTTTTATCATACCATTCTGAAATATCATAACCTGTTTTGGGAAAACTAGCTAAAACATTAACTACATTTTTTTTCTCAATCAAGTCCTCATTAATATCTCTTCTAATTTCTTCTAATTGCAATTTATTTTCAAGAACTTTTGATTCATCAACAATTAAACTAGTGCCTGCTTCAGTATTACCCATAAATAAATTGGTACCAGAACCTGCTATAGGTTCTTTTTTAGATTCATTTATTCTAATTTTTAAATACTCATCAACCAAAGAATCTGTTTTACTAATCTGCTTTGAAAGCGTTATATCCTGTCTTTTTAAATTTTCAATACCAACTTCCTTTAATTCATTTAAATACGCATTGTTAGAAAGTTGCTTTGTTAATCCTGCTTCAATCTTTTCATAAATCTGTTTATTGGTAGAAGCGACACCAATTCTATGAATTTTAAAATTATAAGGCGTTAATGATTCTTTATATCTGTCATAAGTCATTTCTATTTGTGAAAGAGAATCTAAACGCGTATAAAATTCTGAATACATTTCGGCTATTTCATTTTCATCTAAATCTGGCTTTATATAGAAACCTTTTAAAGTTGCGGCTAAACTTACCGGAATATTCAATTTCTTAGCAAGTTCTACGGAGTCTTTATCAATATTTGCCAACTGATGAAATTCCTTAACATTTTCATAGACTTGACGAGCAGAATTAAAATTAGTCTCAATAAACATATTGGCCCCATATAATTTTTTAGAGTTTAAATCAATTACAACTCCAACAATTACACCTAAAACTACAGCAGAAACATACCAAATTAAACGGTTATAAATATGAGATAGTAAAGCTATAATAGCGTTGTAAATTGTAATAAAAATACTAGCTATAAATTTAAACAGTCTATCAAAAGCATTCCCAATTAGCTTAAATAACTGCCCTAAATCTACTTCTTCAGATTGTTGTGGTTGCGGAGCTTCTTTACTCATAGTTCTTTTTGTATTATTTATGTTAGTTTAATATCTGTTTTAAAATTGTTCTTGTTATTAAATATGTTGGTTTTACACCTGTGGTTCCTAATCCACCCGAAGCTAATGTAGCTCCTGTTTCTAGGGGGTTATCACTAGCATAATATGCGTATCTTACTTTTACATTTGAGCATATACTTCCTCTTACTTTTGAAGCTGCCTGAATAGCTTTTTGATAGTGTGCTCCTTCCATTTCTAGACCTATAACCTTCCATGTTGATTTATGGAAAAATTTTAAAATGTCTTTGTTTTGCAAGGAGGTTCCTAATACCGTTATCATTGTACCTTCATAAATATCAACTCCATGTCCATCTAGATCTTCTTTTTTTAATTCGTTTTTAAAAGGGTAATTATCTGCGGTTCCTTCAAAAATGTGAGCCGATGGTATCATAATATCTCCTTTTCCTCCTTCTAAAATTCCGGCCTTCCCCATTATAGATATAGATTCAACATTTAGGTAGATATCTTTTTTGTTGCGTTTATATGGTTTTAATAACTCATCTATAGTTTCATAGGCTTGTTCTCCAAACGCATAGTCCATTACTAAAATAACAGGCTTGTTTTCTTTTAAAATAGATTCATTTACTTTAATATCTAATTTAGATGCATCTATTTTACTTGTATCAAAAATTTGAACATCAATGTTTGTTCCAGATGAATCTTTAATATACAACATGCCTTTTCGCAACGCTTCTGTATTTACTTTATTGCGTAATTCTTGATTTTCATTATTACTTAAAGACTCATAAACATTAAAAATGTCTTTTTTTGAAGGTAATGTTTTTAGAGCAGAAGGTGCAAAAAGGGTATTCATAACACTGTGCATGTTAGCACTAATAATATGAATAGGTCTATCTAATAAACTATTTTTAAAAAGAATTTCCTTTATATTATTTGCCCAAATTTCACCATGGATATGATGCCCTATTCGCTCTCTTAAAACTGGGCTAAAGGTTACGGTTCTTTTATTGTTATTAACTTGTTCTTCTATGGCTAATTTTCCTAACCAATAAACAATATGTAAAAGTCTTTCGGGTTGTTTTGGTGTTGAAAAATCCTGATAAACAGTTCTTAGTTCATCAAATGTTCTACCTAAAATATTAGCAGTATGTGTAATAGCTACCTCACGCTCCTCATTGGTAAGTTTTTTTTTGGATAAAACAGCTTTTTCAAGTTTTACCCAATCTCTGGTGGTGAGTCCTTCTTCATTAATAAGAACTCTGTTGCTTATTTTATGAGATTCTACAAAAAGGAAAGTAAGATGTGTTAAAATATCATAGATTTCAGATCGCCCTCTGGTAATCTCAATATTCATTTGTTCATCATCTATTCTATAACAATTTCTACGCCTTTTTTCTGGAATTATTGTTTTAAAATGTGAATTAGAATAGCCTTCATCACTTGTTAAATTAATAAACATACACTCTTCTATCCCCTCCGGAAGTCTATCTATAACATAAAGTAAGCCTTCTAACTCTGCCTTTTCTTCGCCAATAGAGCCATAAATTTCTGGTCTTAAAAACAGTAAAGAGTTACGTAACATTTCACCAGAGACCCCCATGGGTTTATAGAACCCACGTATAAATAAATGACGCATAGTAATATACATCCTTTCAATGGCATTAGAACTCTCTTGAGCCCTAGTTCTTTCATGGTGCTTTATATTACTCATTAGCATTTTTTTTATTGCCAAAGATAATACTATTTGCTTTAATTTATGTGCGGAAAATCCTCAACTATTTTTCTGTCGTTTGATAATCTTGGAAGTTTATTTTGCCCGCCTAACTTACCAATAGATTTCATATAGTTTTTAAATCCGTCTTTCTTAACGGGGGTAATTTTTAGTGTTTGAAGTACTTTACCTTCTATTAAATCAAAATAATAGGTGTTTTGTTTTTGAAGTGATTCATCTATTTTTTTTGCAAAAGCAGAAAGGTCTTTTGGTTGTTTTTCAAATTCTATAAACCATTCGTGATATGGCAATCCTTCTTTTGGATTAATTTGAGGAGCCACCGTAAATTCTGTTACGCTAATTTCTGTATTGGCAGTTGCTTCTTGAATGGCTTGTTCTACCTCCTTACCAATAACATGTTCTCCAAAAGCTGAAATAAAATGTTTTATTCTACCAGAAACAATAACTCTATAGGGTTTTGTTGAAGTAAATTGTACTGTATCGCCAATATTATAAGCCCAAAGACCTGCATTTGTAGAAATTATCATTACATAATTTACGCCTACTTCAACATCTTTTATGGTAATGCGTTTTGGATTTTCATTAAAAAATTCATCGGCTTTTATAAATTCATAAAAAATTCCTGAGTTTAACTGAAGTAGCATTCCTTTTTCATTTTGTTTATCTTGAAATGCAAAAAAACCTTCGCTGGCTGGGTACAACTCAATACTATCAACTTTTCGTCCTATTAGGTTTTCAAATTTAGCTCTATAAGGTTCATAATTTACACCTCCAAAAATGAAAAGGTTGAAGTTTTTAAAGATGTCTCCAACTTTTTTCCCTGTTTTTTGTTGTAATTTTTCAAAATACATTTGAACCCACGATGGAATTCCAGAGATGATAGTCATGTTTTCTGGAAGCGTTTCTTCAACAATGGCATCTACTTTGGTTTCCCAATCTTCAATACAATTAGTTTCCCAAGAAGGTAATCTGTTTTTTTGAAGATATTTGGGCACATAATGAGCTACTATACCAGAAAGTCTACCTAATTTTATACCGTTTTGTTCTTTTAAAATAGGGCTTCCTTGAAGAAATATCATTTTACCATTTACAAACTTTGTGTTTCCAGTTTCATGTATATACATTAAAATAGCATTTCTGGCAGCCTCTATATGACTTGGCATACTTTCTTTTGTGATAGGAATATATTTAGCACCAGATGTAGTTCCTGAAGTTTTAGCAAAATAAATGGGTTTTCCTGTCCAAAGTATATCTTCTTTACCAGCAACAACTTGCTCTACATAAGGTTTAAGTGCTTCGTAATCACGCACAGGAACACGCTTAACAAAATCTTTATGCGAGTTTATGCTAATAAAGTCATGATCTTTACCAAACTGCGTTTTTGTTGCAGTAGATATTAACTCTTGAAAAACTTTTTCTTGAGTTTTTACGGGGTTATTTGCCCACTTTTGAATGCTTTTATAAACGCGTTTTGCAAATGGTTTGGCTAAAGCAGATTTTAATGATATCATTTAATATTTATTTAAAATCTATAAAATTTGTTGGATTAATGGGATAACCATCATTCCAGAGTTCAAAATGTAAATGCGGTCCTGTTGAGAGCTCACCAGTATTTCCGGCCGTAGCTATTACTTCGCCTGCTTTTACTAAATCGCCCTGAGATTTTGTAAGTTCTGCATTGTGTTTATATACAGAGATTAACCCATAACTATGTTCTATAATAATTACATAACCTGTGTTGGCTGTCCATTCAGAAAAAATTACAATACCATCGGCTGTAGCTTTAACAGGTGTGTTTTTAGGCACAACCACATCAACAGCATAATGTTTTTCTTCTATGTTATAATGTTGACTAATGGTACCATTAACCGGAGGAAATAATACAAAATTAGTTGCTGTTGTAGCAGATTCAAATAAATTATATTTGTCTTCCTTATCAACTTTTTCTCTTAAAAGAGAATCTTCTGCTGTAGGTGCAAAATCTACTTCACTAGCTTCTAATTTTACGGCTTCAATAATAGAATCTTTATTAAAATTAGCAGCACTAACATCTCCTGTTAATACTTTTTTTATAGAGCCATAGTACAACTCATTCATGGCTATAACTTGTTGTAATGAATCTGTTTTAAAACTAAGCTCTGTGGCTTTCTTTTTTAATGCTGTTGATGAATATCCTGGAATATACTCTCTAAGCGGAGTAAAGGCTATTATTGTATAAGTAATAGTCATTAAAAAAATAGCCGATAAAGACGCAAAAACAAAAACATTAAGCCTTGTTAATTTGAAAGATAATCGTTCTTCAAAAGTAAGCTCGTTAAGTATTACTAACCTATACTTATCTAGTAGTTTCTTTTTTATTTTTTTAGGCTTTTTCTTCATGGAAAGCAAAAATAAAGAATTTATTAATGACTCTTTTTTTGTAAATGCTAAAGTTATGTTTAAAACGTTATTATTAAACTTTAATTATTAACTTTGTTTTTTTAAACGAATTATTATGAGCTTATATATATTACCATTAGCAATTGGACCTTGGCAAATAGCCTTAATTGTTGTAGTTGTTCTGTTATTATTTGGAGGTAAAAAAATACCAGAATTAATGAGAGGTTTAGGTAGCGGTATCAAAGAATTTAAAGATGCTAGTAAAGAAGAAGGTACTGATAGTGATAAAAAAGAATAACCATATTCTAATTATAGAAAAAGGGCAACTAATGTTGCCCTTTTTTATTACCTATGTCTTACTAAATTGCTTATTCAATTTTTACAGACTTAATAATAGCCTCTAATTCTAACATATAATTACGTTTTTCTACCGATGGGGCAAATATAAACCCTTCTACACCAACCCAACGTTTGTTTACTTTATCTTCAATGGTATAATTTACAAAAGGACCTCCCATAAAATCATTAGTTAATTCCCAAATGCCTTTGGTTTCAAAAGCGGGTTTATTATCAATAATGGTTTCTCCATGAAATGGCGTATAGGCATCTTCTGTAACCATATAAGAACTAATAGTTGTTCCATCAGCTTTAACAGTTCCATCTAAGCGCCCTTTAAAATAAGCCTGCCCTATAGAGTCTCTAATCTTAATTATTTGTGTTACAGTACTGTCATTTCTTTTTATGGCATTGTATGGTAGTTCATAAATCATTAAATGCGAATGGCCTGTTGTAATATCTTTTCTTAACCAAAAGAAATTATCGGTTTCTTTTGCAATTTCATAAATTGAAGGAAATTGAATGGTTAAGCCTAATTTTTCTTTAATCTGAGTTATTTTATGAGGCGATTTAGCTATTTGACGTTGTCTTTCAGCAATTTCCATAGCTTTAAAGGTTTCTACTATTTTATCGCCATTTTCGGTTACTAAATCTATAATATCTTGTTTTGTTTTTCCAGAAAGCACAATGACTTTTTGTGGTTTGGCATAAACGTTTTCTTTAATAGTTATTTCTGGAGCTTTATTCATTTCAACCTTTAAAATGGTTCTGTTTCTAGTAACAAAACCAGAAAATACTGAAGGCGGAATTTGACTTAATGTAAACATAGGTTCATCTTGCGGAAGCCCATAAATAGTTTGGGTTAATAGGTTTCTTATAGATTCTCCAACGCTTCCGTCCCACAGATCATTATCTATAACTACTGAGACATGGTTAATGTTTCCGCTTGAATCATAAAAGAATTTTTCAGTGGTTTCATTTTTTTTGTCTTTACAAGACATTACCACTAATAATAAGGCTAGTAGAAGAATTTTTTTCATCTGTTTGTTGTATTATTTAAGAAATTATCCTTTGGAAATTTTAAGTTTCATTCCTGGTTTTAATTTACTACCACTAATACCGTTCCAATCTTTAATATTTTGAACAGAAACTCCAGAAAATTTTTGAGAAATGCTCCATAAAGAGTCACCGCTTTTAACTGTGTAAATAATAACATCACCCGAAATAGGTTTTGCTGTTGTTGTTTTTTTAACTGAAGTAGTTGAAGTTACAGATGGTGTATAAGGTTTTCTTGGGTAAATAGTTAAGCGTTGTCCTATCTGTAAATTGTTACTTCTTAGTCCATTCCAGCGTTTTATTTGGCTTACTCTAACCCCATAACGTCTGGCTATTTTACCTAAATAATCACCCGATTGTACTCTATACCTTACTCTATCGGTAGCGTTAAAAAATTGTGGTAAAGGTTTTTCTCTTTTGGCAAACTCTTCTTTTGCAAAGGCATAAATTTTATCTTCATTGTTTACAAAAGTACCTACAACATCTCTTGGTAATCTTAAATAATAATTTTCTCCCTTAATAACTGGAATAATATCTAATTTATACGAAGGGTTTAAAAATTGAAGTTGCTCTATTGGTGTTCCCGTTACTTCTGAAACCTGATCTAAAGTAATCATACTTTTAACCAAAACTGTATCTGTTTCGGCTAAAGCAAACTCGGGTTTTGCTTTAATAAAACCATGTTCTTCTGCATATTCAAAAATATACATGTTTGCTAAAAATGCTGGTAAATATCCTGCGGTTTCACGAGGTAAATTATGCCTAATATTCCAATAGTTTTTATAGCCTCCAGATCTACGAATGGCTTTTGTAACATTACCCGGACCAGAGTTATAGGCTGCCAAAGCTAAATCCCAATCGCCAAAAATCTCATATAATTTTGCCAAATATTTGGTAGCAGCTTGTGTTGATTTAATTGGGTCACTACGCTCATCAACGTAACTGCTTACACCTAACCCATACATTTTACCTGTGCTAAACATAAATTGCCATAAACCGGTTGCACCTACTCTTGATTTTGCTTTAGGTTTTAATGCCGATTCTACAATGGCTAAATATTTTATTTCTAAAGGAATGTTGGCGTTATCTAACTCTCGCTCAAACATAGGAAAATAAAAAGCACTAAGGGTAATTAATTTTTGAAGCAGCTTTCTTCTATGTTTTAGATATGATTTTATTACACTTTCTAATGATGGATTGTACTCTACATTAAACGGCGTTTTAGCGTTAAGCGCTTCTAACCTTGCTTTTAGTGTATCTGTAGGCAGCTCTGGATAGTCTACTTCTTTAAAATCTAACTGGGTAACTGTTTTGTATATGGTATCAAAAAGATTATTGCTGTATAATTCTTCTTGCCATTTTGCATCAATTTTAGAAGCTAACTCATTGTCTTTTAGATTTTTAATACCAGTACTATCTGTAACTATACTATCCTTTATTGTTTTATTAATTAATTTTTCTTTGCCTGTTTTGTTATTAATTAATGTATCAATAACTGGTTTATTTGATGATGCAACTGCTTCTTGCGATTGCGAATAGCAAACCGAAGATCCTAAAAGTAATGTGAGTATAAAAAAACGAAAAGCCATAATATCTATTCAATAGTGAACGACAATATGGCTAAAATCGTATTTTTTAATGGGATTTAAAAACTTTATTTATTTTTCTTCCCTTTTATAACGTTATGTGTATTTGCGTCAGCGATTGTAGCAAGTTACCGTGTAACGCGAAAAGCGCGACCCTGAACTGGTTTCAGGGTAACGCCCAAATAATTATGTTAATCTAATATAGCAGCAATTCCAGGAAGTGTTTTTCCTTCTAAACTTTCTAACATAGCGCCACCACCTGTACTTACATAACTTACTTTATCTTGGAAACCAAATTGCTTAACTGCTGCAACAGAGTCTCCTCCTCCTACAAGTGAAAATGCACCGTTTTTAGTAGCCTCGGCAATAGAATTACCTAATTCAATAGTACCTTTTGCAAAACTTTCCATTTCAAAAACACCAAGAGGTCCGTTCCAAAGAATGGTTTTAGATTCCATTACAACTTTGTGAAATTGTTCTCTAGATTTTGGTCCTGCATCAACACCTTCCCAACCATCTGGAATAGCATTAATATCTACAATTTGTGTGTTGGCATCGTTACTAAAAGCATCAGCAGCAACAGTATCTACAGGAATATGTACTTGAACATTTTTTTCTTTAGCTTGTTTTAAAATATCTAAGGCTAATTCTTGTTTGTCATCTTCACAAATAGAATTACCAATACTTCCGCCTTGAGCTTTTACAAAGGTAAAGGCCATACCACCTCCAATAATTAAGTGATCTACTTTATCTAAAATATTTTCAATAATTGTAATTTTTGAAGATACTTTAGCGCCACCAAGAATAGCTAAAACAGGTTTTTCTCCAGTTTCCATTACTTTTTTAATGCTTTCTATTTCTTGTGCTAATAAATTGCCAAAACATTTATTTTCTGCAAAAAATTGCGCTACAATTGTGGTAGATGCATGTGCTCTGTGCGCAGTACCAAAGGCGTCATTTACATAAATATCTCCTAATTTTGATAGTTTTTCTGCAAAGTCTTTATCTCCAGCCGTTTCTTCTTTATAAAAACGTAGGTTTTCTAACAATAATATTTGACCAGGCTGTAAGTTTGCTGCAGCTTCCTCTACATCTGCGCCTATACAATCTGGTACAAATTTCACTTCTACTCCTAAAATATCTTCAACTTTTGCTGCTATATGTTTTAATGAAAACTCATCTTGAAATCCTTTTGGACGCCCTAAATGAGACATTAAAATACAACTTCCACCTGCTTCTAATATTTTAATAATGGTTGGTTTAGCTGAAATGATTCTGGTAGCATCTGTAACTTCAAATTTTTCATTTAAAGGCACATTAAAATCTACACGGATTAGGGCTTTTTTATTCTCGAAATTAAAATCGTTTAGAGTCTTCATTTTTATAGTTTTAACTTATTAATTACACAAAAGTAACTAATTAAACAGCACCAAAAAATGCCTTTTTTAACGAAAACGTTTGAAGCTTAAAATATTTTTAAAAAAACTTGTTTTACTAGTAATTAGAGTTGATTTTTAAATAAAAAAATTCACTTACTTTTGTTCAATGCTATTCTCTGAAATTTTAGGACAAGAACATATTAAAAAGCACCTTACTCATAGTGCAGAAAACGGTAGAATTGCACATGCGCAATTGTTTATTGGACCTGAAGGCTCTGGCACTTTACCAATGGCTATTGCCTATGCTCAATATATATTATGTAACAATTCTAAAGGCGAAAATAATAACGGTAACGAAGCTTGCAACCTAAAATTTAAAAACTTTTCACATCCAGACTTACATTTTGCTTTTCCTGTAACAACAAGCGATAAGGTTAAAAGCAAGCCTATATCTAATTTTTATTTAGAAGAATGGAGAGAACTACTTGAAAATCAACCATATGGAAATTTATTTGATTGGTACAAACTTTTAGGTGTTGATAATAAACAAGGGCAAATTGGTGTAGAAGAAGCGTATGAAATTGTTAAATCTTTATCTCTTAAATCTTATGAAGGTGGCTATAAAGTAATGCTTATTTGGATGGCAGAAAAGATGAATATTGCCTGTGCTAATAAGCTATTAAAACTCATTGAAGAACCACCTAACAAAACTATTTTTATTTTAATTGCAGAAGATGAACAACAAATAATTAACACCATAAAATCTAGGTGTCAAATATTACATTTTCCGCCTTTAGCCGAAGATGCTATAAAGCAAGGATTAATAAAAAACTACAATTTAGACGCTACTGTAGCAACCAAAATAGCAAGACAATCTAACGGAAATTATAACAAAGCCTGTGATTTGGTTTATCAAGATTCTGAAGATTTACAATTTGAAGAATGGTTTATTTTTTGGGTGCGTAGTGCTTTTAAAGCTAAAGGTAACAAAGCAGCTATTCATGATTTAATTTCTTGGAGTGAAAATATAGCTAAAACAGGACGTGAAACTCAAAAACAGTTTTTACTCTTTTGCTTAGATTTTTTCCGTCAAGCATTATTACTTAATTACAAAGCTCCAGATTTAGTTTATATAGAGCCAAAAGTTGAAAAATTTAAGTTAGAAAAATTTGCCCCTTTTGTACATGGCAACAATATCTTAGAGATTAGTAACGAGCTACAAGATGCTATTTATCATATTGAACGCAACGGAAACTCTAAGATTATTCTAACCGATTTATCTATTAAATTAACCAGATTGCTTCATAAAAAATCTGATTAATTAAATCAAAAAAAAACAGCCCATTAAAATAAATTAATGAGCTGCTTTAAAAATTTGTTTAAAAAGATACTATTCCTTTTTGTATTCTGCATTTAAAGCCTCTAAGATAGTTTCTGTTAAATCGGTTCCTTCTTTTCCATAAATAACAGATGAAGCACCATCGCTAGTACCTAATATAAATGTGTACTGATTTTTTTTAGCATAATCTTTAATAAAATCTTTAATTTTAAGAACTAAAGAATCACTTTCAGCTTGTGCTAATTGTGCTAATTGTTGTTGCTCAAATTGCATTTGTTGTTGCAGCAATTGTTGCTTTTGTTGTAAACCACCCATTAACTCTTGAGCCTTTTTTTGAGAAGATTTTTGAGCTTTAAGTTGGGTTTCTTGAACTTCTAATTGAAATGCTTGACCAATACTATCGGCTTTCTTTTTAAAAGCTTCTTCTTTTCCTTGAAACTCTGTTTCTAAATCTTTAGCTTCTTGATAATCTTTTAGTAGTGTTCCGTTATTTACATAACCAATTTTTTGTTGTTGGCATGAAGTGAATACCAAAACTACAAGTAGAAGATAAATTAAATTTTTCATTCTTTATATTTTTTAAGTCGAACAAATGTAATAAACAAAATAGATTATAATACTGAATTTTACTCAGAATTAACTCAATAAATATTTCTTATCGTAAACAAATTCTAAAATTAGAAATATTTATTAAAAACAAGCTCAAATAAGACGATTTAAGACGTTTTAACAAAAAAGCAACCCAAATACCTGGATTAAGATTTAAAACAGCACGAAAACTCGTTTAAATAAATATTATGTGTTTTTTATGATATAAATTAAAGAAGAAGCCTCTTTTGAAGTAAACGATTTAAAATTTGAAACAAAACCATTTAAAAAGGCTTTAATAAAGTTCATTTTACCTGTTTTATATTTTTCTGAAAGTAAGCACACATAAAACGCATCAAACCACATAGGTTTAATTTTTTCAACTTTCATTGATATTTTTGAAAATAATTTAGAGATTGATATTTTATTAAAATGCCAAAGATGTCTAGGAACATCATAAGCAGCCCAAAACTGTTTATAAAATTTGGCATCATAACTTTTATAATTTGGTACCGCAATTATTAAAACGCCATTTGGTTTTAATAGTTTTTTAAAAATACTTACGTGTTCTTCTAAATTAGGTAAATGTTCTAAAACATGCCATAGGGTTATTACATCAAAACTATTTTCTTTAAGTTGAAAAAATTGTTCGCTATCAAAAACTGAATTATTAGTTTTTATATTTGCTATGTTCCGGGCATCTTCATTTGGTTCAATTCCTGTAACTACCCAATTGTTTTTTTGAGCAGTTTGTAAAAAATCGCCTGTACCACATCCAAAATCTAAAAGGCTTTTATTCTCAGTTCTAAAAGAATTAATCAGCTTTAGCTTTTTATTTAAAGCTATCATTCTAACTAAATGATAGGCTTTTTCAAACAAATTTCGTTTAGAATCTGTGTGGGAAATATAATCTTCACTTTTATAATACTCTGGTAATTGTTCTTTAGCAGGTTGCGGATAGGTTTCTAAAAAGCCAAATTCTTTATTCTGTATTAATTCAAAAATTTCACCAGAAACCGAATGATCTTTTACAACTAAATGTGTTTTATTTTTATCCATTTAAAACAAATCCTATCTTTATTTTATTACTCAAAGAGCAAATTAAACTAACTTGTTCCACGTGGAACACAGAAATTATCTACCCATATAAACCAACAAAACAGAAATATCATTAGGTGAAACCCCACTAATTCTTGATGCTTGAGACACTGTTGTTGGTTGTATTTTTTTAAGCTTTTCACGTGCTTCAAAACTCATAGATTTAATTTTAGAATAATCAAAATTTGGTGGAATTTTAACGTATTCTAATCTACTTAATTTATCGGCATTATTTTTTTCTTTAGCTATATAACCAGCATATTTAACTTGAATTTCTGCCTGTTCTATTACCTCGGCATCTAAATTATTGTTAACAATATAATCATCTACACTTTTAACCTTTCTAATATCTTTCATTTCAATATTAGGTCTAGCAAATATTTTAAAAAGCTTTCCAGATTGTTTTACAGGCGATGAATTTTTACTTTCTAAAATAGGATTTATTTCTTCTGGCTTTACACTAGTTATTTCAAAAAAAGACACAAATTGTCTAGCAGATTCGTGCTTTTCTTCCATACGTTTTAAACGTTTTTCTGAAGCCAACCCTAACTCAAAACCTTTAGGTGTTAATCTTAAATCGGCATTATCTTGACGCAACAAGGTTCTATATTCTGCACGAGAAGTAAACATTCTATACGGCTCTTCTGTACCCTTTGTTATTAAATCATCTATAAGCACACCTATATACGCCTCATCTCTTTTTAATGTAAAAGCATCTCTTTCTTGCACTTTTAAACTAGCATTTATACCTGCCATTAAACCTTGAGAAGCAGCCTCTTCATATCCTGTTGTTCCGTTTATCTGACCTGCAAAATATAAACCATTAACTAGCTTAGTTTCTAGCGTATGCTTTAATTGTGTAGGTGGAAAATAATCATATTCTATAGCATAACCCGGTCTAAAGAATTTTACATTTTCGAAACCTTCAACAGAACGTAGTGCCTTAAATTGAACATCTTCTGGTAGCGATGTAGAAAAACCATTAATATAATATTCAACAGTATTCCATCCTTCTGGCTCTATAAATAATTGATGACGATCCTTATCTGCAAAACGATTTATTTTATCTTCAATAGAAGGACAATATCTAGGACCTAAGCTTTTAATTCTCCCGTTAAACATTGGCGATCTATCAAACCCTTCTCTAAGCAAATCATGAACTAACGGACTTGTATAAGACATATGACAAGAACGTTGTTTAGATAAAGGTTTAGTTATATCTAAATAAGAAAACTTTTCTGGATTTTCATCTCCTGGTTGTTCAACCATTTTAGAAAAATCTAAACTTCTACCATCAACTCTTGGCGGTGTTCCTGTTTTCATTCTTCCAGAATCAAAACCTAAATCAACAAGCTGTTCTGTAATTCCGGTTGCAGCTTTTTCTCCTGCTCTACCTCCTCCAAAATTTTTATCACCAATATGAATTAAACCATTCAAAAAAGTGCCATTAGTTAATACAACAGATTTAGATTTAATCTCTACACCTAATGATGTTTTTACACCTACAACACGATCTCCTTTAATTAATAAACCAGAAACCATTTCTTGATAAAAATCTAGATTTGGGGTTTTCTCTAAAAGCAATCTCCAATCTTCAGAAAAGCGCATTCTGTCACTTTGAACTCTTGGACTCCACATTGCAGGTCCTTTAGACTTATTAAGCATTTTAAACTGAATAGCAGAAGTGTCAGAAACAATACCACTGTAACCACCAAGCGCATCAATTTCTCTTACTATTTGTCCTTTTGCAATACCACCCATAGCAGGATTACAAGACATTTGAGCTATGTTTTGTAAATTCATTGTTACCAACAATGTTTTACTCCCCATGTTAGCAGCAGCAGCAGCTGCTTCACTACCTGCATGACCTGCACCAACAACAATTACATCATAAACTTCATTAAACATAACATATTAAATTTACATGTTCCACGTGGAACAATAGTGATTTAAATTTGCAAATATACACTGAACATTTGAATTTATAAGAGTTGACTTAAGTAGTGGTTTTCTTTGTCTCTCATAAGTTGTGCGTCTTCATCAGTTTTATCTTTATAACCACAGTAATGTAACACGCCGTGTATTATAACACGACTTAACTCATCTGAAAAAACTGTGTTAAATTCTTTTGCATTATCTACCACCCTTTCAACAGAAATAAAGATATCTCCCTGTATAATTTTACCAACCGTATAATCGAAACTAATTATATCAGTTAGAGTGTCGTGGTTGAGGAATTCAACATTGAGTTTATGTAGATATTCATCATCACAAAACACATAATTAATTTCTTCTAATTTGAAACCTTCAGAAGCAATAGCCTCTTGAACCCATTTAGAAATTAGTTCTTCATTATCTAAAACAAAATTAGTTTCGTAGTTAAAATTAATCATCTGTAGTATTAAAATATTCTTGCACCTTTTTTCTATAAATTTGTTGCAAAGGTAATGCTTGTTTATCTAAAATCTCTATAGTATTAAAGTATTGTTTAGCGGTTGGTATTTGGTTAATAGAATTATTATTAAATAAGTTTTTGTTTGTTTCAGATTCTCTTTTATCATCTTCTCCTTGTTGAAAGGTTGCATTTTCTAATTTTAATAATTGATGCTTAAGCTGCATCATTTTTTGAAGGGTTTGATTAGTGAATCCTTTATTTAATAAATCTAATTCTATATTGTCCATTTGTCTAACCAAATTATTTCCTTTAGCTCCTAAACCTTCTTTAGCTAGTTTTTCCTTTAAGGCATTCTTAAGTTCTTGTTGTTGCTGATAGATATGAAACAATAAACCGTTTAGTTCATCATTATCACCTTCTCCTTCTCCATTAGATTGACTACCATCTTTAAAATTTTCTTTGCCTTTATTCTCTCCTTCTTTTCCTTCCTTACCATCTTTACCTTTTTGTTCTTGTTGAGATTTTTTTAGACCTTCACCCATCATTTTATTAAGCTCTTCTTGACTCATTATGATGTCTGGTAATTGCATATCTCCTTTTCCATTTCCTTTACCACTAGACATACTTAAACTTTCTTGCATGTTATCTAATATATTACTTAAAAAATCTGCTAAATTATTTGCAGCGGTAATAGCAAATTGTTGATTAGATACTCCTTGATAAATTTGATTTTCTGCTAACAAATCAATTGCTTTGTCAATATTGAAATAAACTTCTGAAATTTCTTTATTAACGGTTTCTGATAGTTTTGGTTGACGTAAAGACAATGCGAATAAACTATCATCTACATGTTCAAAATGTTCTCTTAAAGTATGTTGCTTTCTAAGATAAGAGGCATACTTATTACTATTACTGGTTATGGTTTTAAAACCATCCATTAAATCTTCTTGATTAAAAGAAAATCTAACCAAATTATCAAGAATCTGTCTAAGCATCTCCATGTCTTCTTGCATTTGCTCACCTCCAGATGCGCTCATTGCTCCTTGCATACTGTTTGCCATTTGTTGCATTTTTTTAGCTGCATTCTTTTGGCTTTTTTTAGCATTTTGCTTGTTAGGGCTATTATTATTTAAGGGTTGTTCTTCAGATTCTTTTTTATTATTATCTTGACTTTGTTGTAATTCTTCTATTGCTTTTTGTTGTTCTTTTTTAATTTCATTTTCGGTTAACTTATCTTGAGGAATATCAATTGGCTTTTTTAATTCTTTACCGTCTTTTTTTAATTCCTCTAAAGATTTAATAAACGTTTCAAATTCTTTATTAAGTTTCTCTTGATTTTCTAATGAATTTTCTTCATTCTGATTAGATAGATTTTCTTGTTTATTTGCTAAATTTCTTAAATCATCAGTTAATTTTTCAAGTTTTTTTTCAACATAAAACCGTTTTGTTAATTCTATTAATTGCTCTAAACTGCGCTTTTTGTTTTTATTTTGTTTAGCAACTTCGTCTAGTTTTTTTACTAGTTCTTCGTTACTTATTTTGTCTTGAAGTTTTTTTAATTCATCAACTAATTTTTCGTCTTTCTCTAATTGTTCTTCATTATCTTTTAAACGCTTTTCTAAATCTTCTTTAAACCAATCTTTTTCTGTATTTTCATTTTGAAATTTTTCTAGATTATCTTTAAACTTTTTATTGAAGTTTTTCATCATTTCATCTTGTTGCTCTTGCCTTTTTAAAAATGATTCTAACTTCTTTTTTTCATTAAAATTTAAATTAGATTTTTCTTTCTGAGCTCTAGTAAGTTCTTTTAAAACTTTATCTTGTTCTTCAAATTTTTTAAGTGATTTGTTTAAATTTTTAATAGATTTATTCTGTTCATTTAATTGCCTATTAACTTCTTCATCTTTAGTACGTTTTCTGTAAGTATAAGTATTACTTTTTACACTTTTAAACTCATTAACTACATCATTATCAAATACGTGGAAGTAAAAACTATAAGGAATACCTTCTTGAATTTCTAAATTATTTGGGAAAGCAGTAATAAATTCAATAATACTAGAGCTTTTTATTGGTATGTTTACAAATTGTTTATCATTTTCTTTATTTGTAGGATAATAAACAAGTTGCAGTTTGGTAAATCCATAATCATCATTAGCTTGTCCAAAGAAATAAAGTGTTTGTTGATCTAAACTATCAACCTTCATTTTAATATTTAACTCAGGATATTGATCTTTAACAACATCAATTCTAAAGGCTAAATTCTCATAATCTAACAAGTTTTTATTACTTGTACTAATACTATAATCTAAATTCCTCAAAACGCGTTTAGAGGCTTTAAAAACGTCTTTGTCTTCTGTATTAAATCTTAATGTATCTTCAGAATACAAGTTAACAAACTCGGTAGATTTTGTATGTAATTGCCATGAAACTTTAGTTCCTTCAGGAACAATGGCATTACCTGTGCTTTTTAAAACAGCATCTTTCTTTTTAGTGTAATTAGGATAATCTAAAATCATTTCAAAACTTAATAAAGAAGGAGCTTCTACTATATTAAGTGTATAGGGTTTAGAAGTTACATTATTGGCTTTTAACTTAAAGTCAATTGATGTTTTAGGTTTATTGAAGGTATATTCAAACGCTCCTACTCCTGTTTCATGCAAAAAATAAGTTTCAGCATTATATTCTATTTGTACATTCTCTGGTATAATATCACCTAAAGTTTTTACAAAAATTGTAAAGTTTTTATTCTCTATGGTTTGTAAAGAATCATTAACAACAAAAAACTGAAAAGGTGCGGGTGGTTCATAAGCGGTTTTATAATGCACTACTCTTTTGTAACTATTAGTAAACCAATTTAAATTATCTGTTAAAAAAGTGATTAGAATAATTAAAACAGGAATAGCGGCATATTTTAAGTATTTTAAATTTTGTTTAAAGTTTATGGCTAGTTTAAACGGAACGGGTTTTAATGCAATAGACTTTTGTTCTATACTAGCCAGCAATAATTCAGATTGTTCTTTGCTTTCATGCAATTGAAGCACGTTTAGTAATTTATCATTTACCTCAGGAAAATGTCCTCCAATTATTTTAGATGCATCATGATAATTAATTCCCTCTTTTAATTTTAAAAGTTTAGCAATTGGTAAAACAATAAACTTTATCAAAAGTGCTAATTCTACCACTATAAATAACCAAAATAAAACTGTACGCGCACCAACACCTAACCATAATGTGTGCTCAACAAAAAGTGTAAATAAAAAATACAACAAACCAATAGCAAAAAACAAAATAATTCCTTTAAGCAACTCGTTGGTATAGTAACGCTTAATAAAAGCCTCTAGCTTGGTTTTTATAAATTTAAAATTTTGCATAATACTAAACTACAATTTTATTTAGTACACCCTTTATAATAATGTGTTAATTGTATCTTTGCACACAAATTTAACAAAGATGACGAAAAACGTTCGTGTGCGCTTTGCACCAAGCCCTACAGGACCTTTACATATAGGCGGTGTTCGCACTGCTTTATTTAACTATTTATTTGCCAAAAAACATGGTGGTGATTTTGTTTTACGCATTGAAGATACCGACCAAAACCGTTATGTTGAAGGTGCCGAAAAATATATTATTGATGCCTTAAATTGGTGTGGAATTCCGTTTGATGAAGGCCCAGGAAAAAACGAAAAATTTGGCCCTTACAGACAAAGTGAACGTAAAGCTTTATACAAACAATACGCAGAACAACTTATTGCAAGTGGTAATGCATATTACGCTTTTGACACAGCAGAAGATTTAGATTTTCATAGAAAAGACCACGAAGCCAAAGGAAAAACATTTATCTACAATTGGCATAACAGAGAAAAATTAAGTAACTCTTTATCTTTAAGTTCAGAAGAGGTTAAAGCAAAATTAAATGCTGGTGAAAACTATGTAATTAGGTTTAAAACTCCAAAAGATGAAACCTTGTATTTAAAAGATATTATTCGTGGCGACATAAAAATTGACACTAATATTTTAGATGATAAAGTATTGTTTAAAAGTGATGGTATGCCCACCTATCACCTTGCCAATATTGTTGATGACCATTTAATGCAAATTACACACGTAATTAGAGGTGAAGAATGGTTGCCTTCATTAGCATTACATTTTCAATTATACCAAGCTTTAGGTTGGGAAGCTCCAGAATTTGCACATTTACCCTTAATTTTAAAACCTACTGGTAAAGGAAAATTAAGCAAACGTGATGGTGATAAATTAGGTTTTCCGGTATTTCCACTTCAATGGGAAGACCCAAAATCTCATGAAATTTCTAGAGGTTATAAAGAAGATGGATATTTCCCAGAGTCTGTAGTAAACTTTTTAGCTTTTTTAGGATGGAATCCAGGTACTGAACAGGAAATTTTTAGCCTACAAGAACTTATTGAAGCTTTTAATTTATCAAAAGTTAACAAAGCAGGTGCAAGATTTGATCCAGATAAAATAAAATGGTTTAATCACCATTACATGCAAGAACAATCTAATATTGATTTAGCAAATGCTTTTAAAGAACAATATGCTCAATTGAGTGATATAGATGTAAATTATATTGAGATGGTTGTAGGTTTAGTTAAAGAACGTGCCACATTTATATCAGATCTTTGGGATTTAAGTTTTTACTTTTTCCAAACCCCAAAAAGCTATGACGAAAAAGCTTCAAAAAAAGCGCTTAAAGAAGATACAAAAGACATCTTAAATACAATAAAAGATATTATTAATAACATTGATGACTTTACTACCCAAACACTTCAAACAAATATTAAAGGTTGGATAACAAAAAACGAAATTGGTTTTGGCAAAGTCATGATGCCTTTACGTTTAGCCCTAGTAGGTGCTTTACAAGGACCTGATATTTTTGATATTATGTTTATGATTGGCAAAGTTGAAACCTTAAAACGAATTGAAAATCTCATTGAAACCATTTAATAGAAACAAAAAGCCTTGATTTAAAATTGAGGCTTTTCTTTTAAAAAAAACAATTATGAAAAAATTATTTTTAAACCTATGCCTTGTAATTTTAACAATTACTAACATTAACGCCCAAAACGATCAATTAGACTGGTTAGATATTGAATTATCAAATTACGAATATCCTTATCCTGTTAAAATATTAAAATTAAACATCCAAAATCAAAACTTAAAAATGGCTTATATGGATATTAAGCCTGTAGAATACAATGGCAAAAATATTGTGCTTTTTCATGGTAAAAATTTTAATGGTGCTTACTGGAAAACTACCATTAATAGTTTAGCAGCAGAAGGTTACCGTGTTATTGTACCAGACCAAATAGGTTTTGGTAAATCATCAAAACCAGATCATTTTCATTATACATTTCAGCAATTATCTCAAAACACAAAAACGTTATTAGATACTTTAAACGTAAAAAAAACAGCCATATTAGGGCACTCAATGGGTGGTATGCTAGCTACTAGATTTGCTTTAATGTATCCAGAAACTACAGAGAAATTTATTTTAGAAAACCCCATTGGTTTAGAAGATTGGAAACTAAAAGTGCCTTATAAACCTGTTGAATGGTGGTATAACAACGAGTTAAAAAAGAGTTACGAAGGCATTAAAAAATATCAGTTAGTTAATTATTACGATAATAAATGGAAACCAGAATACGACCAATGGGTACATTTATTAGCAGGATGGACCTTAAATTCAAATTACAAAACTATTGCGTGGAACAACGCCCTTACCTACGATATGATTTTTACACAACCTGTAGTTTATGAATTTAAAAATATAACAGCTCCTACCCTTTTAATTATTGGTACAAGAGACAGAACCGCTTTAGGAAAACCATTAGTTAGTGAAGAGGTTAGAAAAACCATGGGACTTTATGCAGAACTAGGTAAAAAAACACAGAAAACAATACCAAATGCCAAATTAGTTGAAATAGAAAACGTTGGGCATTTACCACATATTGAAAAGTTTGATAGTTTTATAAAACCATTAAAAGCTTTCTTAGCAGAATAAAACTTAAAAAGAAAAATTCCTTTAAAGCTTAATGCTTTAAAGGAATTACCATATTCCAAGTATTTTCAAAACTCCACGCTTTTGGTCCGCTACCAACAGCTGCAAATAAATGTGTTGGCTTACCATCTTCAATTAAAACAAACGGACGCTCAAAGTGATTTTGATGCGTTGTTGTGCCATCTTCCCAAAGAATATTTCGGCTGTAAGCTTTTACTTTATCAAATAAATTCCAGTTTACACCATCTTTAGACCAAATGTGAACACCACCACCCTCTTCTCCACAAATTTCTCCAGAGCGATCTTTAATAACACCTTCATACTTATCGCCTGCCCACCATATGTATGGGTCTTCAACATCAATATGGTTGTTATCTGGAGTTTCAAATCTAAATACAGGCTCTTCACTTAAACGTTTATATTCTCCTGTTGGGCTATCTGCCATAGCAACACCCAATAATAACGGTGGTTTTCGTGTTGCCGAAGATTTGTACATCAACAATATTTTTCCTGTTTTTGGGTCTACAGCTGGTGATGGGTTTGAAGTAATTGATGCATCCCAATGTCCTGGTCTTGGCTCAATAACAGGTTTATCTACTCGTTCCCATGGTCCAAAAACCGAGTTACTAATAGCTAAACCAACACGTTTATTCAACCAAGCTTCATTCCAATTATATCCTTCGGGTTTTGGATTATCTTTTGTTGGCATATCAAAATTATAAGTAGTACCAAAATGATATAATAAATATTTGTCTTTATATTTTACTATTCTTGGGTTATGGGTACACATACCATCAAAAAATTCTTTACCTCTTGGAGCTAAAACTACTTCTTGAAATTTATAAGGACCAACAGGTGTGTCGGCAACAGCACGAACAATTTCTGAGTTTGTAACCCAATTACCAAAACCAACATCTTTAGACCATCTTGAGGCAAACATATGGTATTTTCCATCTTCACCCTTTATAACAGAAGATCCCCAAATCCAGTAATTATCATCACGAAAACCGCCGTTTTTTGGAGCTGGTAAAATTTTATCAATAAATGCTTCTTCTTGTTTTGTTGCATCAACACAGTTTAATAAAGGAAGTGATGCTAATGCTGCTGTGGCTTTTAAACCTGTTTCTAAAAAAACTCTTCTTTTCATGGGTTAAAAATAAAGGATAAATTTTTTAAAAAGAAAGGGTGGCTCCTAAAACTAACATGTTCATATTTCCTTTAAATCTATTATTACCACCTGTAGTATCTAAATCTTGATTTTCTAACTTATTAAACATGTTTGTAAAACCATAAATATATTGTGCTTTAACTTTAAAGTTTTTAATACCTAAAGAAGCCCCTATTGTTCCGTTTATGTTAAATTGAGACACATCAGTTATGTCTGTTGCTAATAAGTTAGTATAGT
The DNA here is from genome assembly GCF_049132085.1 of Seonamhaeicola sp. NFXS20. Lineage (NCBI taxonomy): Bacteria > Pseudomonadati > Bacteroidota > Flavobacteriia > Flavobacteriales > Flavobacteriaceae > Seonamhaeicola > Seonamhaeicola sp. NFXS20. Next base: position 114,668 of record NZ_JAFMPU010000001.1, read on the forward strand.
TGTTTATATAGTAATTTTCTTGAGAATCATCTTTTAGCTCTAGCTTACTGTTATATTGTAGCATAGGGCCAACATCAATAGTAAAATGGTTTTCAATGACCTTAATATTCATTATTAAAGCTACTTGTGCCATAAACAATTTATAATCTATAAAATCATTTGAATTACTAGCACTCAACATAGTTGGTCTAGCAGAAATACCAATGGCACTTTCCGATAGTTGCATACCAAAACTAACATTGTACCACCTATGAGGTATATCTACCGTTGCTAAAAACCCACCGGCAAATCCTTTTCCTTTATCTGTAATAAAATTATCTGTAGAAATATCTAAAAAACTAATACCACCTGAAACCGAAATGCCATTAGTAATACGATAATTTCCATGTTGTGCTAAACTATTTGTAACAAAAGTTAGTAAGAATACTACTAATAGTGTAAGTTGTATTTTTTTCATACCGTTTTTGGGTTAAGGCGTAAATATAACTTAAATTAGTAACTCATTATTTTAACTAAATATTATATATACCATGAACTTCTTTTTTATTCCCATTATTATCTTCGGATTAATTGTATTAATATCCTCATTCTTTATTGTAAAACAGCAAACCGCAGCTATTATTGAACGCTTTGGTCGTTTCCAGAGCATTCGTCATTCTGGGCTTCAATTAAAAATTCCTTTAGTAGATAGAATAGCTGGTAAACTAAGCTTAAAAATTCAACAATTAGATGTTATTATAGAAACAAAAACACTTGATGATGTGTTTGTAAGATTAAAAGTATCTGTACAATACAAAGTTATTAGAGAAAAAGTATATGATGCATTTTATAAATTAGATTATCCGCATGATCAAATAACATCTTATGTGTTTGATGTGGTACGCGCAGAAGTACCAAAAATGAAATTAGATGACGTATTTGTTAAAAAAGACGACATAGCTATTGCTGTAAAAGCAGAATTAAATGATGCCATGTTAGACTATGGTTATGATATTATAAAAACCCTTGTAACAGATATAGACCCTGATGCACAAGTTAAAGAAGCAATGAATAGAATTAATGCTTCAGAACGCGAAAAAATTGCAGCCCAATTTGAAGGTGACGCACAACGTATTTTAATTGTTGAAAAAGCAAAAGCCGAAGCAGAAAGTAAGCGTTTACAAGGGCAAGGTATTGCAGATCAAAGGCGAGAAATTGCACGTGGTTTAGAAGAATCTGTAGAAGTGCTAAACAGAGTTGGCATTAATAGTCAGGAAGCCTCAGCTTTAATTGTTGTTACACAACATTATGACACCCTACAATCTATTGGTGAAGAAACTAATAGTAATTTAATACTATTACCTAACTCACCTCAAGCGGGAAGTGATATGCTAAATAACATGGTGGCTAGTTTTACAGCTAGTAATCAAATTGGTGAAGCCATGAAAAAAGCTGAAAAAAACAAAAATAAAGACAATGAATAAATTTTATAACAAACTAAATAAAGCACCATTAACTTTTCAGTTTTAAAAGCAAAAAAGCCCCTTAAAAAAGGGGCTTTTTAATAAATCTAAACACTACTTAAAATAATATCCTTATGGGTTTTAAATCGTTTTTTTTGGTCTGTAATTTTTATAAGCAGGTCCTTTTAGTTTAGAACGCTCTGTACCCACATTTATAGGATTATACGATTTTTTACTATTATCTTCCCAAACTTTTTGATTTTTGTACTCTGGTCCTGTTAACTTTTCTTCTTGTTTAACAGAATAAACTTCTGTAGGTTTAGCATCATAAAGCCAAGGTTTATAATTTTTGTATGCTGGTCCTTTAAAATCATTCCTTTTTTGGGCATATACACTAAAAGAAACTATTATAGCTAAAGAAGTAAATACCAATTTTTTCATATCAATTCTGTTTTTTAATTTTTTATAAAATTAAAGACAGATCAATACGTTTACATATACTTGAAATTACCTAAAATACATCCGTATAAATACGGAGTTTTTGTTAAATAAGATTAATTTCTGAAGCCTTCTTAATAAGTTCGGCAGTATTTTTTACTTCTAATTTTTTTATAACATTAGCACGATGGGTTTCTATAGTTCTTGTACTTACAAATAGTTTTGTAGCTATTTCTTTGGTTGTAAGTCCTTCTGATATTAAGCCTAAAACCTCTTTTTCTTTTTTAGATAAAATGTTTTCGCTAATAGTTTGTTCTGACATGTAGTTTATCATTTTTTCAGAAATCTTAGGGCCAAAATATTTTTTACCCAAACTAACCATTCTTATAGCTTTTATAAGCTCTTCTTGATCTGTATTTTTAAGCAAATAACTATATGCTCCTTTTTTAGCGCATTTGGCTATATAATTACCTTCATCATGCATAGAAATAATAATAGGCTTTATTGCTAATTTTAAGCTTTTTAATTGTTTTAATACTTGAAAACCATCCATTTTTGGCATTGTAATGTCTAGTAGAACAATATCTGTGTTTGGATGCTTTTTTAATTGAGAAAACAAAGCTTCGCCATTGCTTACTAAGGCTACTATATTAACATCTTTGTACTTTTTTAGAAGTTCTTTTAGCCCGTTTCTAAAGAGCTCGTGGTCATCAGCAATTATAAGTTTAATAGTCTTCATTATCTATTGGGAATTCAATTTCAAAGGTTGTGTTATTTGGTTTTGAATGTATTTTAATTTCGCCTTTACAAATTTCTACACGCTCTTTAATATTTGTAATTCCAGAGCCCAGTGTAACTGTTTTTATATTAAAACCTTGTCCATCATCAAAATAAAAAAGCGAGATAAAATCTTCAAATTCTGATAGGGTTATTTTAATATTTTTTGCCTTTGCGTGTTTTAGTGTATTATTAATTAATTCTTGGGTTATTCTAAAAATATTTATTTGCTGGTTTTTGTTAATATTACTTTTTGTTCCTCTGGTAATATCTTCAAAAGAGATATTAATATTTGTTGTGTTTTTAATGCTTTCAATAAAATTTAAAATGGCGGTTCCTACACCAAAATCATCTATACTGGTTGGCATTAATGCATTTGACATTAAGCGTATTTCTGAAATAGTATTGTCTATTATGGTTTTCATTTCGGTACGTTGCGTTTTACTTTCAATTTTATTATCAACATAAAATTTTAATGATGTTAACAGCGGACCTAAACCATCATGAAGTTCTCTTGCTAGCCTTCTTCTTTCATTTTCTAAACCATCAACTAATTGACGTTTAGTGCTTAGCCTGTGTTTGTTTTCATTATTTCTAAATTCTATAAGCTTATCTCTCATTTTTATTAAGCTTTTTCCTAAAGAATCATTATTACTTCTTGGGGTGTAATTAGAGCTTAAATTCATTTCCCCTATTTCTTTTGAGAATGTTACTGCTCCTTGTAACGATTTTTTTAAATCGTCTAGAGCTATAAACATTTCCTTTATTTCATTAGAATTTTTAGAATAGTTATTAGTACCGCTATAATTACCATCAACCATTTCTTTAAGGCTATTTTTCATGTTTAAAATAGGGTTGGCAATTATTTTTGTTAGAAATAAAGACAGTAAAACAGCAATAAAAATTATTAAAAACATTACTAAAAAAAGTCTTTTTTGTAGACTTTTTATTGGTGCTTCTACTTCTTCTTTATCAATTTCAGAAAGTATAACTAGGTTTAGATTTGGTATATTAATAGGACCGTAAACTCCGTAAACATCAATACCTCTATAGTCTTTATACAAACCTTTACCGCTTTTACCTGTTAATGCATTTTTTACACCGTTTGTTTTTACAACTATGCTGTATGGTAAAGAATCTTTAAGAAATCTTGATTGAGACCGCATTTTATAATCTTCTCCTACTAAATAAGATTCTCCGGTATCTCCCATTCCTGTTCGCTCTAAAAGAATACTGGTTATTTTTTTATAAGGTATGTATTTAATTTTATCATTGTTTTTATCTACCAATGCAATTGTAAGTTGATTATCTTCATTGTACTTGGTAAAATCATAAATACCAGATTGTAAGTTGTTAGGAATTTTAATACTTAAACTATCCTTACTATTATTTGTTGAGTTAATAAAGTTATCCCATTCTGATTGAATTAACTTTTCTACTTGATTTTGTTTTAAAGTTTTTATAGAATTTAATTGAAGTAGAATTCTATCTTTTAATTCCTTTGAAAATTGATTATAGAATGTTATTGATAGTGTAATAACTACCAAAAAAACGAGACCGTTTATTATAATTAATATGAGAGATTTTAAGCTAATTTAGTTAGAATTTTAATAACAAAATTAATGAAATATTTAAATTCTTTTGTTAAACGGATGCCGTTGTTCCCACGTTCTTATAGGGTTCATGTACTTAACAATACATTTTAAAACCGTATTTGCAATAAAGCTATTTGTGTGTTTTAAATACACATGCATAGTGTGTGGTTTAGCGCCTATAGAGCTTTTTATTTCCATAGCAGTTCTTGCATAAACTATGGTTTTAAAACCATTATCTATACCAAAACAAGCCATATTAAAAAGCATATTTAAGTATAATTGGTATTTGCGCTGTAGTGTTTTATTGTATCCTAAAAAATAAGTTTCTAAAAATGTATGATTTATTATTAAAGTGTAAAAACCAACCAATTCATTATTTAAAAAATATCCAAAAACTTTAAAATTGTCTTTTAGATTTTTCTTTAAGCTTAAAAAATGATTTTTGTGCAGTTTAAACGAATTTACTCTGGCATTATCTGATACGTTTTCATAAAGTGTAAATAGTTTATCAGAATTAGAACTTATATAATTAAAATCTAATTCTTTACAGCTTAAATTGGCACTTTTTTTTCTTGCTACTTTATAGCGTCTTTTATATTTTTTATTGAAACTATTTATGTAATCTGATGATGTTTTCCATGTGTTTAAAACATGAAACAACATATTGGGTTGCACCTGAATTTTATAAAGATTTTGACTTTTAAAATAAGTGGTGCTATGATGAATTGAATCTTCTTCAAAATAATCTTTAAAAGCAATTATTCTAATTTTTTTATTGAACTTTTCCTTTATTTCTACTGTTAAATATTCAATAGCTTTTTGAATGGTGTTTAAGAAATCATCTTGTGAAATTTTATTTAAATTAATATAAATACCATGTTGCCCTGTATGCATTAAATTACCAATAACCAGGGCGTTTCCTCTTACAAATAAAGACACCAATTGCTTTCCTATTTGTTTTAAAAAAGAATTTGAAACATCTCTAAAAACATCATCTAAATACATTTGCACCCGTTGAATAATAGCAATACCTACTAATTCATTCTGTTTAAAAACACCAACATAATATGAGGTTATATTGTTTGGAGAAGATGCTTCTAAGGCTTTTAAAAAAGAACTTTTTAAAAACACATCATTTACGGGTAAGTTATCCCATATAAGTAGAAGTTGAGACGTGTTTCTATATATTTTATAAGTTACCAAATAGTAAAGAAAAAAGACCGAAGTTAATCCCTTCAGTCTTTATTTGTATTTAAAAAAGTTAATAAATTTTATTTCCAAGCACAAATGATGCCGCCCATAATAGCTAAAGTTACAATCCAATACCCACTATTAATTAAAATGTATTTAGCACTTTTACGTTCAAATAAAGCATTGGTACCAAGAATAGGTAGAGCCACAAAAATACCTGCAATAGCACCATGAAAAGTACCGTGTTTAAAAGTTCTAAACTGGTTAGCATAATCTGCCATAAAAGCTTCATAAGAAGGTTGAACTCCTAATTCTCCTTGAGTTAAACTAAAAGCTCCCATTTGGTGAATAACCATTGGTATAGTTGACATAGCTAGTAAAACAGCAAAAATAAAAGCCATAATAAATATTTTAGCCATATTAGCACCTTGTATTTTCTCTTCGGTCATATCAGCAGCTTTCATCCAAGTTGTTCCAAATACTTTTGGATTATACCAAATAAAGCCTACAACAAGTGCTGAAATTGCAGCAACAAGAATTGCTAAAAAATTCATTTCCATGATAATATTAGTTTTAGTTAGTACTTAAATATAACTAAAAATAGAATACCAAAGTTATATTTACCTTATATCTATAATATTTATAATGCTTTAGCTTCAGTAACTAATATCTCGTTTTTATCTTCTAATGCTTTTGCTATAAAACTATTGATAGCTTCATTTTTTTCTAAACCATTATTTAATAGAACACCTAAGGTAATTGCCGTGGCAATTCTTGTTCCTACCTTTTTAACAGCAGTTGCAAAAAGTGGTTCTAAATCTTCATAACTAACACTATTTGCTAATTCTAAAATTTCTGCTTTAGCCTTTTCTTGTTTTACTTCGGGTAAATTGGTATACTTTTTACCCAATTGTTTAATTACATCAATAGGCTTACGTTGTGGTTGTTGCTGTTTAGGTTTTGGTTGATTTTGGTTATTTGTTTCTGGTTTCTTTTTAGCCCAAGTATCTCTTAATCCAACTGTTTTATTAAATACTAATTTATCAGTAGTGGTATCATCATCTACATTAAAATATCCTAAGCGTTGAAATTGAAACCTGTCTCCTACTTTTGCTTCTAGCAAACTAGGTTCTGTATATGCTTCAATTATTTTTAATGAATTAGGATTAATAAATTCCATAAAATCTTTGTCTTGGTGAGCATCTGGAGCTTCATCCATAAATAAACGATCGTATTCTCTAACCTCTGCTTTTATAGCATGTTGTATAGACACCCAATGTAGCGTTCCTTTTACCTTTTTTGCAGTATCTGTAGAATATGTACAGTGTATTTCTGTAATAGTACCTTTAGAATCTTTAACAACACGTTCTGCTTTAATTATGTAGGCATTTTTTAAACGTACCTCACCTCCTAGTTTTAATCTAAAAAATTTATTTCCTGCTACTTCTTTAAAATCTTCTCTTTCAATATAAAGTTCTCTTGAAAAAGGTACTTTTCTATACCCTGCAGTTTCATCTTCTGGGTTATTTTCAGCATCAAACCACTCTACTTTGTCTTCAGGATAGTTGGTAATAACTAATTTAACAGGATCTAAAACAGCCATTACTCTTGGCGCTGTTTTGTTTAAATCTTCGCGAATACAAAACTCTAAAAGCGATACATCTATAACATTATCTCGTTTAGCAACTCCAACAGTTTCTACAAACTTTCTTAATGCATTAGGGGTATAACCTCTTCTGCGTAAACCAGAAATAGTTGGCATTCTGGGGTCATCCCATCCATTTACAACACCTTCATTTACCAATTGTAGTAACTTACGTTTACTCATTATGGTATAACTTAAGTTTAAACGGGCAAATTCTCGTTGTTTTGGTGGTAATGGTAAAGTGTCTGAACTATACTTATGAACAATATCTCTAAACCAATTATAGAGTTTTCTGTGTGGTTTAAATTCTAATGAGCATAATGAGTGTGATACTTGTTCTATATAATCGCTTTCGCCATGCGTCCAATCATACATAGGGTAAATACACCACTTATCACCTGTTCTATGATGGTGTGCATACATAATGCGATACATAATTGGGTCTCGCATAAGCATATTGGGGTCTTCCATATCTATTTTGGCACGCAAAACATGGGTTCCTGCCGGAAATTCGCCATTTTTCATGCGTGTAAATAAATCTAGATTTTCTTCAACACTTCTATTTCTATAAGGACTATTGGTTCCTACTTGCGTTGGAGTTCCTTTTTGTACTGCCATTTCTTCGCTTGTTTGCGAATCTACATAGGCCTTACCATCTTTTATCATTAAAACAGCCCAATCATATAACTGTTGAAAATAATCTGAAGAATATAATTCTTTATCCCATTTATAACCCAACCAAGCTACATCTCTCTTAATAGCATCAACATATTCTTGTTCTTCTTTAGAAGGGTTTGTATCATCAAACCTAAGATTTACTGGGGCATTGTATTTTTCGCCTAAACCAAAACTAATACCTATAGCTTTGGTATGACCAATGTGTAAATACCCATTAGGTTCTGGCGGAAACCTAAAACGTAATTGGCTTTTCGGCATCCCATTTGCTAAATCTTCTTCTATAATTTGCTCAATAAAATTGAGTGATTTTTTTTCTTCAGACATTTTCTTTTGTTTTTCAACTAAACAAGCACCAAAATTACGGAAAATCAACTTATTTTCGCTTATTAAGTTTTTTGATTATATCTAATATAAAATGGGAATTATAAAAGTTGAAAATATAAAGGTTTACGCTTACCATGGTTGTTTAAATGAAGAAACAAAAATAGGAAGCGATTATAGAGTAGATTTAGAAGTAAAAGCCAATTTACAAACATCTGCTAAAACAGATGATTTAAAAGATACTGTTGATTATGTTTTTTTAAACAGAATTATAAAGGAGGAAATGAGTAAACCCTCTAAACTACTTGAAACAGTAGCTAAACGTATTTTAAATAGAATCTTTTCTGAAGATAAATTAGTAAAAAAAGCAACGGTTTGGGTTAGCAAAATTAACCCTCCAATTGGTGGCGATGTTAATTTTGTAACGATAAAAATGACTGATAAGCGTAAAAAATAATTTTTAGTAAGGAAAAATCACAATTTTTTATACATTTGCACCGAGTTCTTGAAACATAATTAAGAGAACGTTTTACAAATTTTACAATAAATGGCGTTGTGGCCGAGGGGCTTAGGCACAGGTCTGCAAAACCTGCTACAGCGGTTCGAATCCGCTCGACGCCTCTACAAAGCTTCCAATTAATTTGGGAGCTTTTTTTATAATTAAAACCAACCTTATGAAAAAATTTTACTCTTTAATTTTATTCTCTTTTCTATCATTAAATGCCATAGCTATGCAAATTTTTGTTAAAGATGAATCTGGCAAAATAATTACAATAGATGTTGAAGCTAATGATACTATTGATAATGTAAAATCTAAAATTGAAGATAAAGAAGGTATTGCTGTTAATAGTCAAATTTTAATTTTTAATGGTAATGAACTTGAAAATGCCAGAACTTTAGCAGATTATAACATACAAAAAGAAAGTACACTACTATTACAAGTTTCTACTTTAAATATTAGTGAGCATAAAGCTGTAAACTTAAAAGTGTATCCAAACCCTACCCAAAATTATTTATATATTTCTGGATTATCTCAAAATCAAAACTATAAAATATATAATTTAATTGGACAGGAAATTAACAAAGGTGTAGTTTACAAACATGGAAACATTGATATATCAAACTTTCCTAATGGATTATATCTTTTAAAACTAGAGAATAGCTTTCTAATAAAAATTATAAAAGAATAAAACTACTATTGGTTTTATTAACAGATTATATTTTAGTATTTAATTAATAGGACTAATACGTTCTAGTTTTTCTTTATTTTTTTCATAGGTTTCTGGAAACAATCCTTGAAATAATAACAAAATACCAAATCCTAATATTACTAAAGCAACTATTTTTTTTGTTTTAAAAATTAAACGTGGTGTTAATCTTTTTTTTATTCTTTTAGCTACTATAATTTTTACCAAATCAACCAATAAATAAGTAAGTAAAATAGTTCCTAAAAAAACTAAAACACCATGTTTTGATGTTGTTAAAGTGTTAGCTAAGGCTATAAATACAACCCAACCAATAAGTACACCTATATTTATAAAATTTAGTAGAAACCCTTTTATAAATAATTTTCCATAACCTTTTTTAAATTCTACAGCATGATATTCTCTAACAATGTCTCTGAATGATTTTGATGTTTTTATAAAAGAAATAATACCGTAAACTATTAATAAAACACCACCAAAAATTAAAAAATTAGGGTCGTCTTTTACCCTTTCTAAAAGCTTATTGGTACTAAAAAAAGCTACCATTATAAAAATGATATCGGCTAAAATAACACCTAAATCAAAAATTAAAGCACTTCTAAATCCTTTGGTAGCACCTGTTTCTAACAGAACAAAAAATACAGGGCCAATGGTAAAGGCTAGTACAATTCCGAAAGGAATAGCTGTTAAAATATCATCAAACATAACTTTTAGGAAGCTTTACACAAAGTAAAGAAATATTTAATGATTATTCTTATGGTTTTGTAATGATATTAAACAAAAAAACCACTAAGTTTAGTGGTCTTTTTATAAATTATCTTGATAAGAGACACTCTACATTCGTTTTACTCTACCTCCAAGAACTCTATCTTCATTAATAGTTTTAGGATTGCCATAAATATAAACATCACCTCCAGCTCTTATTTTTACATCAACTAAATCTGTTGCGTTTACATGAGCTTCTCCAGCAGCTTTAATAGCTACTTCTGTTTTATCGGTTTTAAGTTCTGCTCCTTTATAAATACCTCCTGTTAATAAGGAAACATCTTGACTTTTAGCTTTACCTGTAACTTTTACAACACCTCCTGTAACAGCTTTTATATTAGCATAAGTAACATCTAATTTTACTTCTATATTAGCGCCTTCTTGAGTTTTTAAATCTATTTCAAATTGCTTTATTTTATCATCTGAATATACATTAGCGCCTTCATTTACATCAATAATATCTACATGAGAATAGTAAAGTTTTACTTTAGTATCATTACCATTAAAAATTTCTTTTAACTTCATTTTAATTTTTAAGGTTCCGTTCTTGTTGTTTAGTATAACGTTTTGGGTATTCTTACCCGTAATAACTACCTTATTTTGTTTGGATTTTATGAGTTCTACATTAATTAAATCATATACTTTTAATTCACTAAATTCTCCTATTTCTTTCTCAACTGTATTTTGTGCTATAACTAAGGTTGATACTAAAAAAGCGCATATTACTAATATCCTTTTCATGGTTTACTTTTTATATATTGTTATTTTAACGCAAAATTATCAAGAATTATACCGTTATAAATTAACATTAAGAAAACTTTTTAATTAAATAGCTACTTTAACAGCTGTTCCAGTTATGGAAACTACTATATGAGATGAATTTACTAAAGGTTCTATGTCTACTTTTATGCCAACTACAGCATTAGCTTTAAGTTGTTGGGCATTTTCTTTTAATTTTTGAAAAGCTTCTTCTTTTATAGTTTCTAAACCTTCGGCATAAACTTTATAATATTTAGATACATTAAACATATCTTTAAAAGATAGTTTTTTTCCTTTATGGTTATAACTATTATTATAAGCTATACCACTTACTATCCCTAAATAATCTACTATTTTATGGTCTTCTATATATTGTGTTGTTGTTAATATCATAATAACATTCTGTTTAAAGTATTAGTAAATATTTAAACAAATTTGTTACAATACATCTTCTGGTTTTCCTATTAAATTAAAGTCTAAATGCTTTTTAACTAAATCTGTATTTTTAACTTTTACAACTACTTCATCTCCTAATTGATAAGTGTTTTTTGTGTTTCTTCCTACTATAGCAAACTGACTTTCATCAAATACATAATGATCATCTGTAATATCTCTTAAACTAACCATTCCTTCGCATTTATTTGAAATTATTTCAACATAAATTCCCCAGTCTGTTACTCCAGAAATAACACCTACAAATTCTTGATTTTTATGATCTTCCATAAAACGAATTTGCATATACTTTATAGAGTCTCTTTCGGCTTTAGTTGCTAAATATTCCATGTTACTAGAGTGCTGGCATTTTTCTTCGTAAGCCTCTTCACTTACAGATTTTCCACCATCTAAATAATGTTGTAATAATCTATGAGCCATAACATCGGGGTAACGACGAATAGGAGAAGTGAAATGCGAGTAATAATCAAATGCTAAACCGTAATGCCCTATATTATGGGTAGTGTATTCTGCTTTACTCATACTGCGTATGGTTAGCGTATCTACTAAATTTTGTTCTTTTTTTCCAACTACTTCTGTAAGAAGATTATTTAATGAAGCGGTTGTAGATTTTCTGTCTTTAAAATTAAGTTTATAACCAAATCTGCCAACAATATTTTGTAAAGCCGCTAATTTACTATCGTCTGGTTCATCATGAACACGATATACGAAGGTTTTTTTAGGATTTTGTTTACCTATAAATTCGGCTACTTTTTTATTAGCCAACAGCATGAATTCTTCTATAAGCTTATTAGCATCTTTACTGGTTTTAAAGTATACGCCTTCAGGATTATTGTCTTCATCTAAATTAAATTTTACTTCTACTTTATCAAAAGAAATTGCCCCATTTTTCATGCGTTTATTACGCATTATTTTTGCTAATTCATTTAATTTTAAAATAGCATTGGCTAGCTTTTCATCGGTTTTATAAGTTTTTCCTGTTAATGAAACATCTGCAGGAATTTCATTGGTTTTAGACTCTATAATGGCTTGTGCTTCTTCGTAAGCAAAACGTGCATCGCTATAGGTTACTGTTCTTCCAAACCATTGGTGTTTTACTTCGGCTTTATCATTTATTTTAAATACGGCTGAAAAGGTGTATTTTTCTTCATGCGGACGTAACGAACATGCATTATTAGATAACACTTCTGGTAACATTGGTACTACTCTATCTACTAAATATACTGATGTTGCCCGGTTATAAGCTTCATCATCTAAAACAGTACCTTCTTTTACATAATGTGATACATCGGCAATGTGAATACCTATTTCATACAATCCGTTTTCTAAAACTTTAAAAGATAAGGCATCATCAAAATCTTTAGCATCTTTTGGATCTATAGTAAAGGTAAGATCTTGACGCATATCTCTACGTTTGGCAATTTCATCTTTGGTAATAGAGGTATCAATTTTATTAGCATAATCTTCTACTTCATAAGGAAATTCAAAAGGTAAGCCATATTCTGAAAGAATAGCATGAATTTCTGTATTGTGTTCTCCTGGTTTACCTAATATTTTAACTACTTTACCATAAGGAGAATCTGCTTTTTCTGGCCAATCTTCTAGTTTAACTAAAACTTTATCGCCATCTTCAGCTTTAAATGTTTTGTTAATAGGTATAAAAATATCTTTATACATTTTATTACTGTCTGGTATAACAAATGCATATTTATCGTGTAGTTGAATAACGCCTACATATTCACTTTTAGCGCGTTTAATAATTTGTGTTATTTCACCTTCTAACTTACCACGTTTTCTACGTTTATAAACATAAAATTCTACTTCATCACCATTTAAAGCTTTGTTAATATTATTAGAAGCTACATATACATCATCATCAAACGCCTCACTAATAATATACCCAGATCCTTTTGCAGATAAATCTAAAATACCAGTATGGTATTCTGCAGTTACTACGGCTTTAAATTTACCTCTATCTACTTGTTCTATTTCTTGTTTAGCTGCTAATTTAGCAAGCGTTTTTATAATTTGGTTACGGCTACTAGCATCATTAACACCAAGTTTAGCTGCAATTTGTTTATAGTTAAAACTTTGATTTCTTTCTTTTTTTAAAATACTAAGAATAGTATTTGTAAGGTTGGAAATTCCTTTTTTTCTGGATTTTCCTTTTCGTTTTCTTGTCATTTAATGTAATCTATTGAATTTCTAAAGTTAATTGAAATTCTGTTATTCATAGCGTTGTGTAGTGGAGAAATTGCGCTATTTGTTTTGGCAAAGTTACAACATTTTAATTAAAGCTATGTTTCCTTAAGTTTAATTCATAAAAAAGCTTGTAACAACTTAGGTTTATTACAAGCTTTTTATTTAAATTAAAAAGACTCACAACCAATGTGAGTCTTTAATATTTTAAGTTTATAAAATATTAGTAAACTTTTTAATTTTTAATAAATTTAAAAGAACTTCTATCTTCTAATTCTATAAAGTACAATCCTTTTGTTAATTCTTTAATATTAATTTCTTTATCTTGACTAAGAGTTCCACTTATTACTTCTGAACCTAATGTATTATAAATTTTATAATTCTGTGATTCTGTGATTCCTGAAATTTGTATAAAATTAGTTGAAGGATTTGGATAAACATATTTATTAATATTATTTACTTTAACAACATCTGTAGATAAAGTACTTACATTAATACTTGCAGTAAAAATAACAGCATCAAATCCATGGGCCGTTGATGTTCTCCAGTTAAATTCATATTCGGCTTCTGTACTTGGATTTACAATTAAATTTGGTATTATAACTTCTATTGTAGACCCAGCTGGTATTGCTATAGTTTCAGTGCCAATATAAATACCAAAACCAAAATAAGAAACAATTCTATAAAAATCACTGTTATCTTGAACTACACCATCAATTTTTATAATAGCATCAGTAATATTATTAGGAGAATCAACTGAAGTAAAACTTGGAAAACCACTTGGTGTAGAAGATATAACAAAAATATCTGTTAATACTCCCTGATTAGCACCAGCTTCAGATAAAGAACCATAACCTAATGCTCTATCAGTTGTAAAGGTAAATGTATATGTTGCAGTAGCATTAGGGGTATGATCATCAACAGTAACTGTTTGGGCGTGTATTTTACTAATTGATAAAATTGATAAAATTGATAAAAAGTAAATTTTTTTCATGTGTAAAGAATTAGGATTAAATTATTTGTAATATTTTTTTATAAATAAATATCGATTAAAAACATTATTTATCGTTCAAATGTAATTTAATTATATTAGGATGAAGGGTTTTTTTATTTTTATTTTAAATTTTAACATTTTAATAAAACATAGCTAAGTTTAATGTTAATAATCAAAATAAAAAGATTATAATTTATAGACTAATATTTACTGTAGGTTACAATAAGTAAAATTCAACTTATCCACATTATATATTATATATATCTTTTTCTTTTAAAAATTTAAAAAAATAATAATGGTTATTATAGTGTGTTAATAACTGGTATAACTTTTTTAAAGTTTATTTTGATAAGTTATTTATATAAGTTTATTGATAAGAAATAAACAACCTCTTACTTTGTTAAGTAATTAGAAATTAAGTTATTTTAAATTTCTATTAACAATTGTTTATAACTAAAATTAACAGTATTTTTTAATAAAATTATTACTTAACATTGGTTATTAACATACTTTTTAGTGCTAATAACTTAACTAAAAATTTACATTAACTAATTTGGATGTTAACTAAACATTATGGATTGTAAAATAAGTTGAATTTTGCAAGTTTATTTTTTAGAAAGTAATGAACAGTTATTAACAAGTAATTAATAACACCGTTCACAATATTTTTAATTAGTACTTTTGTTAAAAGAAAAATAAACAAATTAAATTATGACTATTTCTATAGGAAACGACCATGCTGGTACAGATTATAAATTTGCTATTGTAAAATACCTTAAAGATAAAGGATATACAGTTATAAATCATGGTACAGATACTAGTGATAGTGTAGATTATGCAGATTTTGTGCATCCGGTAGCAGAAGATGTTGAAAATAACAAATCTACCTACGGTATTTTAATTTGCGGTAGTGCCAATGGTGTTGCTATGACTGCTAATAAACATCAAAAAATACGTGCTGGTTTATGTTGGAATAATGAAATAGTAGAGCTTATCCGCCAGCATAATAATGCAAATATTTTATGTATTCCTGCTAGGTTTACTGCTATTCCGCAGGCAGTTAAAATGGTTGAAACATTTTTAAATACAGATTTTGAAGGTGGTCGTCATCAAAAAAGAATAGATAAAATACCGTTATCTTGTTAAATGAGTCATTCTCACACTCATAATCACGCTCATTCTCATACCGATTTAAAGGGTAGAAATCTTTTTATATCTATCTTTTTAAATATACTAATTACAGCATCTCAAATTATTGGAGGTTTAGTATCTGGAAGTTTAGCATTATTAAGTGATGCTTTACATAATTTTTCTGATGTACTGTCTTTATTGGTTAGTTATATTGCTAACAGACTTACTAAAAAGAAAGCTTCAGCATACAGAACTTTTGGTTATAAACGCGCCGAAATTTTAGCAGCTTTTATTAATGCAGCTACATTAGTTATAGTAGCAGTTTTATTAATTATTGAAGCAATTAAAAGGTTTCAAAATCCACAAGAAATAGAATCTAACCTTGTTATTTGGTTATCACTTTTAGGTATTGTAGCTAATGGTTTAAGCGTAATATTATTAAAAAAAGACTCTGATGTTAATATGAATATACGCAGTGCTTATATACATTTATTAACAGATATGATGGCAAGTGTTGCGGTATTAATAGGAGGTTTGTTAATGAAGTTTTATCAAATTTATTGGGTAGATAGTATTTTAACTTTAGTTATAGCTATTTATTTAATTTTTATGGGATTAGATTTATTAAAAGAATCTACTAAAGTACTTATGTTATTTACACCAGATGATATTCCTGTAAAAAAAATTGTTGATGAAATAAATGCTTTTAAAAGTATTAAAAATGTGCATCATGTACATATATGGCAATTAAATGAAGAAGAAATACATTTAGAAGCGCATATAGATTTTAATAAAGATATAACTTTATCTGAGTTTGATTATATATTACAAGATATTGAAACATTGGTGTTTAAAAAGTATCAAATAAATCATGTAAATATTCAACCAGAATTTGGTAAAGATGATGCTAAAGATGTTATTGTACAAGATTAAAAAATGCTAGAAATAAAAACTAAAACATTTTTACAACTTACTACCCAAGAATTATATAGTTTACTTCAATTACGTAGTGAGGTGTTTGTTGTAGAACAAGATTGTGTATATCAAGATATTGATGGTAAAGACCAAAAAGCACTACATATTTTAGGATATCATAATAATGTTTTAGTTGCTTATACACGTATTTTTAAACCAGGTGATTATTTTGATAAAGCTAGTATTGGTAGGGTAGTGGTAGCTAAAAATAAAAGACATTATAACTACGGTAATGATATTATGAAGGCTTCTATAAAAGCTATTAAAATGTATTTTAATGAAAGTACAATTAAAATTTCTGCCCAATGTTATTTAAAAAAATTTTATAATAATTTAAGTTTTAAAGAAATAGGAGAGGAGTATTTAGAAGATAATATACCTCATATTGCTATGATTAAAGATAATTAGCGTTTTAAAGTAAAATGTCCCTTTATAGGAATATCTGCTTCACGGTAAATAACAAACCAATAATCATCTGTATACATTAATTTACCATTAAAAGTTCCGTCCCATTCAAAAGAACTAGGGTGTAACGTTTTTAATAATTTTCCGTGTCTGTTATATATGTAAATTTCTGTAAAAGAATTTGTGTTATCAATTACTTTCCAGGTATCATTTGTACCATCGTTATTTGGTGTAAAATATTTTGGAATAAAATATTCGCCTTCAAAAATGGTTACATAAAAACTGGTTTCATTACTAAAACATACTGTTTCATTGTATATATAAATGGTTTTAGATTCAGAAATAATATCTCCTGCATATAATGCTAAACCATTTGCATCAGGTTCTGTGTAATAATTACCGTTACTTAAAGTTGGTAAGGTGTAATTTGTAAAAGAAGTAACATTATTAAAATCATCAACAGCTACAAAATTATCACATTCATTTTCTGAAGATACATAGTTTAAAAACGTTGCTGGCTCCCAATTAGAGGGAATATTACTAGGATTATCAACAACCACACAACTTAAATTAGTATTACTTTCAAAATAAACATTATTTGTATTGTTATTATTACCATTATTAATATTGAGCAAACACAAATTATTATTAGAACAATTTAAAGTAGTTAAAGATGAATTTTGGCTAAGATCTAATTCTGTTAATTCATTTTCAAAACAAATTAGTGTATTTAATGATGTGTTTAGAGTAAGATTTAAAGTTGATATTTGATTTGAATTACATGAAAGATATGACAAATCTATATTATTACTAACATCTAAATTTGATAATAAATTACCACCACATTCTAACCTATTTAAAGAAGTATTATTACTAATATTTAAACTAGTTAAACTATTAAATCCGCATGTTAGAACATTTAAATTTAGGTTATTACTAACATCTAAATTTGATAAATTATTATTATCACAACGTAGTGATATTAAATTAGGATTTTGACTAACATTTAAGGTAGAAATAGTATTATTAAAACACCATAATATTTGTAAATTAGTATTATTAGTTACATCTAAATTAGTAAGGTTATTAACATCAACAAATAACTGTGTTAAGTTTAAATTATTTGAAATATTAATGTTAGTAAGTTGGTTATTAGTACATTCAAGTATAGATAAGTTAATAAAATCTTCAATACCAGTAAGGTCTAATATGTTTTTAGAACTTACATCTAATTCTGTTATACTAGTAATATTAGCAGTTGGTACATAATCATCTAAAGGAGCCGTATCATAGCCTAAATCTATAAGGGCTTGTTCAAAATTATCATCTGGAATAAATGTATTTTGAGAAGAGCAAGTTATACTTACTATAAATAAGAAAGCGAAAAATAAGAAAGCTTTATTACACATTGATTATTGGTTCTCATCACCAACATAAGTGATTAAAATTTCAACCCTTCTATCAAATTTTGGGTCGCCACCTAAAGGAAATTTTCTACGCATACCCATATAACGCATTCGCCTTTTATCTACACCTTTTTTTGCAAAATAATCATACACAAACTTTGCTCTAGCCTCAGAAAGGTTGCGTTTTTTTGTTCTTCTATCTACGGCATCTCTAGTATATTTAGTACAACAAACATGCCCTTGAATTGTAAAATAAATATTATTGCGTTCTACTAAAGCTTCGGCAATAGACTCTAAAGTTTTTTTAGACTCTGGAGTTATTCTAGCATAACCAGTTTTAAATAAAATATTTTCAAAAATAATTTTATCTCCTGCCTTTAGGTTACTTCTTATCTGTTCTGCTTCAGTTTTCTTTTCATTAACCTCAACAATTTCTTCTTTTGATTCAGGTTCTGGCTCTGGTTCTTTAGGTTTTACTATAATTTCTACTTTTCTATTTAAACCTCTAATTTTTAAAATATTTTCTTCATCAACAATTTTAAGTAAAACCTCGCCTTTACCATCAACGTTTGTAATAAGGCTTTCGCTAATTTCGTTATTAGAAAAAATGCTTTTTATAGCTTCTGCCCTTTGTTGCGATAGTTTTAAATTATAAGTATCTGCACCTCTATCATCACAAAACCCATAAATAGATATAGATTCAATATCTACATCGGTTAACGTTGAAATAAATAAAAGTAATCTGTTTTTTTCTGTAGAAGGAACGTCGTACTTATCAGTATCAAAATACACTTCATGGGTTAATTTTTGCGAAAACACTAACCCACAAGTAAATAAAAAAGATATTATAAATACAAGCAGTTTATTCATAGTAGGATTTCATAACTATTGGGATATAAATATACTATTTTTAAATAATTAGCCCCGAAATTGCCATTGTTTTAAGTTAAATTACAAATACTAAAGGTTAAAAAACAATTAATTTTAATTTAAATACCCTAAATATGTTGCTGTATTATTAAGTATTTCTGTTGCTTTTTTAATTTTAGGGTCATGTACTTTATAATATTCATATAAACCTTCTCTATAGGCGTAACGTTTTACAATTTCTTCGGTTAGTAGGTCTAATAAAAAGTTTTTATTTTCATTAATAATATCTTCTTTAGAACGATTTAAATTTGAAATTAAAGTATTAAAATCTTTTTCAATATTATCATCTAATTCTTCATTAGCAGCAGCTTCAAAAGCTTTATAAAGTGCTTTTTCGGTTTGAGTTTTAAATGAAAAATTATTGGTTTTTAAATATGTTTTAAAGTCTGAAAAATCAGCATCTGTAAGTTTAAAATCATTTAAATTGTTAATGTTGTGGTTGTAATAATAGTTAGTTGCATAATTAAATACTAAATCGTCATTTACAATGGCATTGGTAACTGTAGCATTTTTAGAAGCATCAAAAGCAACATCTGGAAACACGCCACCACCATCAAAAACTTTACGTCCGTTTTTGGTTTTAAATTCATTGTAATTTTCTTGTTTTACGCGTACCGCTTTACCGTTTTCATCTCTATTCCAATAGTCTAAAGATTGAATACATCTGCCAGATGGTGTATAGTATCTAGAGATGGTAATTTTAACCTGTGTACCATATGTTAGTTGTTTAGGGCGTTGTACTAAACCCTTACCAAAACTTCTTGAACCTACTATAACAGCTCTATCTAAATCTTGTAAAGAGCCCGAAACAATCTCACTAGCAGATGCACTTTTACCATCTATTAAAACAACTAAAGGTATTTCTGTATCTATAGGTTCAGATTGGGTGTAATAGGTTTTATTGTATTTTTTTACTTTAGATTTTGTGGTAACTACCAATTGGCCTTTAGGCACAAATAGGTTTACAATTTTAATAGCTTCATTTAATAAACCACCTGGATTTCCGCGTAAATCTAATATAATACGTTTAGCACCTTGAGCTTTTAAATCTCGTAGGGCATAATCAGTTTCTTTATGTGCTTTTCTATTAAATTTACTTAAAACAATATACCCAGTATTATCATCTATCATAGAGAAATGAGGTACTGCTTTAATTTCTACTTCAGCTCTTTCAATGGTGGCAGTTGCGGTTTTTCCTTGCCTTTTATAAGTTACTTCTACTTTTGTACCTGCGGTTCCTTTAAGTAAATCACTGCTATTTTCTTTATAGTCTTTAATTAGGGTATTGCCTACTTTTATAATTTCATCACCGGCTTTTAATCCTGCTTTATCTGCAGGATAATCTTTATAAGGTTCTACAATTACTAGTTTATCTTTAAATGTTTTTACTTTGGCGCCAATACCTGTATAGTCTCCTGTATTATTAATTCTTGCAGCTTCAACATCTTGCTCATTCATAAAATTTGTGTACGGATCTAAATCTGCCAACATGCTTTTAATGGCGGTATCCATTAAATCGCCGGGGTTGGTTTCATCAACATAATTCATGTTGAGTTCTTTAAAAAGTGTGGTAAAAATTTCAATTTGTTTAGCAATTTCAAAGAAATCATTTTTAAAAGCTGTTGTACTTATAAAAATAGTAGTTGCTAAAGTTATAAGGACGAATTTATTCTTGACTATTTTTTTCATAAGAAATCTTGTTTAAAAACTTTTCAAACACTTTATTCATACTTGTTTCAACTTGCAAAAAAGTTGGTTTCTTTTTGCCAATGTACAAAATCATAAACGCATATTGTGTTGTAATGTTGTTAAAATAAGTAGCTTTATTAAGTCTGTAAGATTCTCTTAATAAGCGTTTTATTCTGTTTCTATCTACAGCAGTTTTAAAATGACGCTTACTTACAGAAACACCGGTTTTAGCAACAATATTTTCTTCAAAAGTGGTTTCTAAATACACTAATATTAACGGAAAGGCAGAAACCGATTGACCTTCTGTAAACATTTGGTCTATGAGTTTTTTACTTTTTAGTTTTTCTTTTTTGCCGTAAGTAAAATTCAATGAAGTGTTTTTTAAAAACCAAAGGTAGCAAAATATAACCCTATAATTAATAAAATTGACTTTTTGAAGGCTGGTTTTATCTGCTTAAAAATAGATAGCTTTAATTATTTTTTATTGAAATTAATCGTAAAGATTGCTTTTTACCTTTTTCATTAATATTACTAGGGAGGGTTATTTCAAATAAGGTTTCATTATCTATGGTATTCATTGTATTAGTGTTATGGGTTTTATATTTACCAGTAATTTTAAACGAAAGGTTTTTAAGTTGCTGTGTGGGGTCTACAGCTTCTATAAACCATCCATTTACAAGTTTAGTTAAATGTAATAAACAAGGAGATTTTATGGTAAGTTTTTGTTTGTTTTCAATTTCAACTTCACAGGGTTTAAAAGCACTAATAGCAATAGTTTTACCTTTATTAAAACTTATAGCATGCACTTCTTTTTTATGAGCTATTATTTTACCTAATTGTTTTTTATTAATTTTTTTAACTTCTTTTTTAGGTAAGCCAACTACACTAACATAAGCGTATTTTCCGTTTTTTGGTTTTGTACCATGGTTAATTTCAATATCAAAAATATTTTTAGTAATTAAGCTATCTGTATGCCATGATAGTATTTTTTTCCAACTACCAGTTTGAGGTGCTTGTTTAACATTTAATTTTTGGTTTTGTAAGCTTATATATGCAATACTATCATGCCATACAGTAGTAATTTCACCTTTATTTTTTTTAATGTAAACATTACCTTTTTTATAACATTGGTTAATAGTAGTTACCACATTAAAGCTTCTGTTTGTATTAATTGCAGAGCCTAAAGCGTAAATTTTGTTATCAATAAAAAAATATGATTTATTGGCTTGTAGACTATCTCTACGGTATTTAAATGCTGTAATTCCCACTTTTTTTCCTTTTAAACCACCTGTAAAGTGTGAGTTGTTTTTATAGCCATCCCAAGTTAAAGTAGGTAATTTTGCTGTATCTTGAACCGTGGTAGTACCGGGTAACTTTTTCCAATTCCAAACAGGGTAAATTTCATGGTATTCATCTCCTCGCCTGTAAATAAGGTTTGTTCCATCACCTAAATAATATCCCATTAGGTTTTCGCCATTACCAGCTTCAGCACCAATTACTCGTTTAGAAGACATTCTAACTGCAGAGAAAAATGTATTTGTTCTGTACAAGCTATAATCAGAATTTCTAAAATGAACATATTCATTAGGAGCTGTTTTTGGGTTAATTTTAGTATCAAATAGATTGAATATCTTTTCTAGATTTTTATAGAGTTCATATTTTGATATAGGTCCACGATATTTTTCACCGTTTACCATTTCAGGGAAAATTTGCCTACCAGTTGCTAAAATTTCATATTTGCCTTTATAATTAACTTTTTGCTGGCCTTTAAACATAAGGTTTCTCATTAAATCAATCTTTTCTTTAGAAAAAGCAATATCGGTATTGTTGAAAATAAACATCCACTTAATAATGTCTTCGGCAAAATGTAAACCATAGTTTCCAAACTGTGGTTGCGGCCCATGTTGATGAAAAGAATAATCTGGTTGGATGCCTTCTTTATAAGGTTTTGAAGCAACTACTACAGATTTAATAGTATCTGCGGCACTTTTTATTAAAGTATTATTTCCGCGTACTAATTCTCGCATAAAAACATTTCCACTTAGCCATATTTTATTTTGTCCGGTCATATAAATTCTTGATTTATCCATAACCTCTAAAGATTTGGTCATTGTAGAATCTGGAATAATAGACTCGCAAATAATAAGAGTTGGCCCTAAACTTTGAGGAATTCCTATTTCTTGATGCCACCAATTATCACTGTAAAAATTGTTATAACTCCAATAGTTTAATCCGCCAACAATTACTTTGGCTATTTTTTCAGATTGGTAGTATTTACTCTGTTCATCTTTATATGCAGTGGCAATTTTAATAAGTCTTTTTAAGTGTGTTCTTGGTTTCCAGTTGCTTCTTCTGTGCATATTGTAATCAATATCAGAAAAAGAAAAATCATCATTCATAATTTCAAGCAACTGTTGTATGTCTTCATCATTAGCTTTTTCAAGTAAATAAAAATCTCTAAAATTTTGTTTAAGCTTATCTAAATTAAGAGCATAACTTAATTGATTTGAAATAATAATTATAATAACTAAAACACATTTAGAAATTTTCATATTTAGTAATGGTTTGGTTTAATACAGTTAAAATTTTTTTAAAAAGAACTATAAATTAGCAAACTAAGTTATAATTTTTCTATAGCAACCCCAAGCCTTTTTAAAGTTAAACCCAGCTGTTGCATACATGATAAAAATCATAGTTTAAACTCCTATTCAAAATTAACTTAGCTAAGTTAAAGCAACTTAAAAACATAGGGCTATGGGAGATTTAAATGTAATAGAATTAAAGGGTAAAAAAGATAGAGCAAATTACGTTCATCATTTATTAAATGATATAAAAGCACTAGATTTAATAATAGAAAGAGGTCTTATTGAAGAAGCCCCTATTAGGGTAGGTGCAGAACAAGAGTTTTGTATAGTAAATGAACAATTTTTACCAGAAAATAAATCGTTAGAGATTTTAGAAGATATTAATGACGACCATTTTACTACCGAAATTAGTAGCCATAACCTTGAAATTAATTTAGACGCCCAAGAATTAAAAGGTCTTTGCTTTTCTAAAATGTATGAGCAATTAGAATCTTTATTAGAAAAAGCAAAAAAATCAGCAGCTAAAAAAAATGCAAAAATTATACTAACAGGCATTTTACCTTCTATAACGGTTAAAAATTCTGATGAAAAAAACATGACCGAAGAAGAACGCTACGCGGTTTTAAATGATGCTATAAAAGGCCATAGAAGACAAAATTTTGATATACATATTAAAGGCGTTGATGAACTTAATTTATTGCATGACTCGGTAATGTTAGAAGGCTGTAATACCAGTTTTCAAATGCATTTACAATTAGGCCCTAAAAATTTTGTAGATAATTATAATTGGGCACAGGCTATTTCGGGGCCTATTTTAAGTGCTTGTACAAACTCTCCTATTTTATTTGGAAAAGAGCTTTGGAGTGAAACTAGAATTGCTCTATTTACACAAAGTGTTGATACTAGAGCTAGTTCATTTTTATTAAATGAAAAACAATCTAGAGTTAGTTTTGGTACCAAATGGTTAACAGGACCAGTAACCGAAATTTTTAAAGACAACATTTCTAGGTTTAGAAGCATTTTAACTACAAGATTTATAAAAGATAGTGTAGAAATGCTTAATAACGGAGAAATACCTAAATTAAGAGCATTAGGCTTACATAACGGCACTGTTTACCCTTGGAACAGAGTGTGCTATGGTATTATAGATGGCAAACCAAACTTACGTATAGAAAATAGATACCTACCATCTGGACCAACAACAAAAGATGAAATTGCTAACTTTATGTTTTGGGTTGGTGTTATGTTAGGTAAACCAAAAGAGTACAATGATATTCATAAAAAATGGGATTTTAAAGATGTAAAAAATAATTTCTTTAACGCTGCCAGATACGGTATGGGAACCCAATTTTATTGGAATGGAAAATACATTTCTAGTTATGATTTAATCTTGAACGAATTATTACCAATGGCCTATAAAGGCTTATACAAATACGGTATTTCACCACAAGACGCAGAATACTATTTAAGAATTATAAAAAATAGAGTACATAACAATAACGGTTCAGAATGGTTAATAAGAAATTATAGAAGTTTACTAAAAACCCATAAACGTTATGAAGCAATGCAAGTGCTAACCGCTAATTTATACGAAAAACAAGAAAAAGGCTATCCTGTTTCTACATGGGGTATGTTACACCACAGTACAGAATCTAGGTTTAAAGACCAACGAGTTATTAAACATATTATGAGTTCAGATATTTTTTCAGTTGATAAAAAAGATAGTGTAGAATTAGTTTTAAACATTATGAAATGGAAAAATATTCATCATATGCCAGTAATTAATGGCGATAGAGAACTTGTTGGTTTATTAAGTTGGAATGATATAAAAGATTTTTTTGATAAGCCTAAAAAACTCAACAAGAGTATTAGCACTATTATGAAAACAGATATGGTTACTATTGATGAGTACGCACCTGTAGATGAAGCTAGAGACTTAATGATAGCAAATAATATAGGTTGTTTACCCGTAGTAAATAAAAAAGAGCTAATAGGTCTTGTTACCGTAAATGATTTATAAAACATGGTAAATGTTTACAGTAAAGCCTTAAATAAAACAATAAAAGTAGAAAGACAAATTGGCATCATTAAAGGAAAAAACCTAGGACCAACATTTGTTATTTTTGCTGGTATTCATGGTAATGAAACATCGGGTATTTTTGCTGTAAACCAAGTTTTAAACACTATTAAATCTGGAAATGTAAACGGAACCATTTACGCTATTGCAGGAAATTTAAATGCGCTTAGTGCTCATCAACGTTTTATAGACCAAGACCTTAATAGATTATGGACTCTAGAAAATATTGATGCTATTCAAAAAAAAACACATTTAAACTCTGATGAAAACCAATTAGTAGAACTGCTAGATATATTAAACAATATTATAACTACAAATAAACCGCCATTTTACTTTATAGATTTACATACAACCTCTAGTAAAACCCTGCCCTTTATTACCATTAACGATGCGTTAATAAACCGAAAATTCTCAAAACATTTTCCTGTGCCTATTGTATTGGGTATAGAAGAGTATTTAACAGGTCCTTTACTTAGTTATATAAATCAATTAGGTTATGTGTCTTTAGGTTTTGAATCTGGTCAGCATGATGATGTTAATGCCATAACCAATAGTGTTGCTTTTTTAAATTTAGCATTAGTAAATGCGGGTGTAATTAAAAAAGATAGTAAAAAGTATAACGCTAATTATAATACACTAAAAGAGCAATCAAAAAACACTCAAAATTTTTTAGAAATCATTCATTTACATAAAATTAAAAAAGATGAAAATTTTAAAATGCTAAGCGGTTTTAATAGTTTTCAAAGAATTAAAAAAGGAGTACCATTAGCAGTTAGTAACGGCGTTAATCTTTTATCAAAATATACAGGCTTTATATTTATGCCATTGTATCAAAAACAAGGAGCAGATGGTTTTTTTATTATAAGAATTATAAAACCATTCTTTTTAAGACTATCAGTATTTTTAAGACGTATTAAAATAGATGGTTTGCTAGTAGCATTACCCGGAATAACATGGTTAAACAAAACCGAAGGTACCTTAAAAGTAAATTTAAAAGTAGCTAAGTATTTTGCAAAATCTATATTTCATTTGTTGGGTTACCGAAGCAGATATTCAAATGAAATATATTTGGTATTAAATAACAGAGAACGTGTAGCTAAAACGCATATGTATAAAAAAGAAAAATGGTACAGAGGGTTTAAGTTCATTTAAAAATTTTGAGATTTTTAAATTATGTTTTAAATATTGACAATCAATTTATTAAATATAAATGATATGTGTTTTTAGGCCTAGTTAATTCTCATCAGGAACAATCCAATCTGCATTTCTAACAAATAAAATATATTGGGCATAATCAGTTGTTGAAGTACCATCAATAATATCGTAAGCATCCCAAATAGATATCAATTTCTTAACTTTAGTACCTCTTGTTGAGTTTAAATAGGGTGAATTTTCAGCATCTAATTTTAATAAACTTATAGTGTTGGGTTTTGTTACCTTTTTATAGTCTGCAATTCCTTGTATGTACATAAATAATCTATTGTCTTGAGAATACTTAAAACGAGTAAATGCTTTACCTTTATCTTGCATAAATTTTGGTAACGCTCTGCTATCTACAGTTAACCTAGAATCTACATATAAACTATTTAAACTAACCATTTTATTGGTGTACGGCAATGTGGTGTCTCTTTTTATTCGTCCAGAAAATGTATAACTGTATGCTTGTAAGGTGTGCGAAAAACCAAATCCGCCATAAATAGTCTTATCTTCCCATTGATTTTGGGTATACAACCTTTTAAAGTTTTGATACATAAACTTATCTCTACTTCTATTTTCTGTATAAGTATTTAAGTTGAATGCTAGGTTTTGTAATAGATAAAAAGTAGCCTCATTTAAATGTCCTTTTTCAATTTCTAATATGGTATTGAGTTTGTTTTTAGACCAAGTTATTAGGGTATCCGGATTACTAGAAATCTCCTGGTGATAGTTTTTAGGAAGTTTGTCTTTTAATAATTTGGCAACCAGTTCAAAATCTGCTATTCGGTCTACACCAACAAGTTTAAATCTTGATTGTTCAGGAAGCTGATTGTAATAGCTTCTCATTTTCTCCCATTTATTTCTATACTGTTTAGATATGCTTCCAATAAAAACAGGCCATTTTTTTAATATTTTTTTAAGTTCAAGTTCATCAGAACCCTTTATATATTCTTGTAGATAATACCCTTGAGCAATATCCATTTCAGCCAAATAGACGTCCACTTTTATTTTTTCATTAAGTTGAGTAAACATGGCAAAATCTATTCTTGGAGATGTTTCTACCTCGTGTACTTCACCTACTAAAAACAGTTTATTTTTATAAAAATTAGCATTTAATGAATTAAACTGAAGAGAATCTGTCATTTTTACTACTTCAGTATTTTCTTTTAAATAGTTAACATATTTACTTGAAGAACAGCTAGAAAATAGTGCTATTAAAATTACTAAGAGAATAAGAGAATGCGTTTTCATTTGTATAGTTTTTTAAGTTCTCTACAAATAGAAAACATAAAAACAATAACAAAAAAAGAGTGTGACTAACTTGAAATTTTTGGGGTAAAATTGAAGTGTGTGGGCTAACTTTGAAGCCCTAGGGACGAATTTGAAAGTCTGTTATTTAAGGATTTATAGTAAACTTGAGAGATTGGAATAATTTCTTCAGTTTCTGAAATACGCATAAAACGTTTTCTTGCATTACCTTCTACCGATGTAAGATAATCTAGGTTCACTAAATAAGAACGATGCACTTGCCAAGCATTAGGTAATTGTTTCATGATATTAGATAGTGTATTACGAAATGTTTTCTGTTTTACACCTTTTTCTGTTTTAAAATAAACATCTACATAATTCTGTTGTGCTTTTGCAAAAATAAAATCAGATTCTAAAATGGTTAAAGTTTCAGATTTATTGTTTCCTGTAATGGTAATTGTAACCTTTTCTTCAACATGTTTTTTACTGGGTAACGGAACCTCAATTAAGCCATATTTAGAACGTAAATAAAGCCACAAAGGCACCACAATAGGTGTAAATGGTAAACAGAATGTTTTAGCAAAACCCCATATGGCATGAAAAGTAAAAGCATGCAGATTACTAATTACTAAAAAATGATAAAAAAAAGCAAAAACAAATATTAAGAAAAGTGTTACGGCAATATATAGAAACTCATTAATTACAAACCAACGATTTGTTTGCTTATTGTAGACATAATTTTCAATAGGATGAACTAGTAGTAAAGGAATTATAATACAAAAGGCATAGCCTGATAGGATGATATATTTATAAGAAAATGTATTACTATTATCAAAAGGCTCTAAGGTTATTAATAGCAATGGTACTAAGGCTCCTAATATAACAGATATTAAAAAGGTATGATTCCATTTTTTTGTATAAGCAATAGTTTTATTTAATGAAATCATTATAGATTTAAAATATTTTTTGTTAATGCCTATTTGAAGCTATTATATACAGATATTAAATTTTTAATTATGCCTAACTATAGAATTTACGTTGTTTTTAATAACCTACAATCTGTGTTAAACGAAGGTAGCAAATTTTCATTCAAAGTCAATATTAATAGTATTCGGGATATAAAAAAACCGCTTACTAATAAGCGGTTTTTTTAAAGGTATAAATTAAAACGAGTTACTTTTTATTGTTTGTTTTGTTTACATCGGCCATAAGTTCACTGGGGTCTATTTTTACGCTTTTAACCTCCTTAGCGGCTTTAAATGTATAGGTTGGGTATGCCCAAGCCCAATCTTTAATTATAGTTGCGTTGGTGGGTTTTTCACCTCGCATCATTTGCAATGGTATATAAAAATCTTCTGTAGAGCCATCGGTATAAGTAACCGTTAAATCAATAGGCATTGGCATTAAACCAATACGTTCTAAAGTAATGGAATTTCCTTCAACCTGTTTAATAGCATAATCTATGGTATTGGTTGTTTGAGTAAAATCTGTTAAATACCAATCTAATTCTAACCCCGAAACTTTTTCGGCAACTCTAATAAAATCGTTTGGAGTGGGGTGTTTAAAGGCCCAATCTTTAAAGTATTGTTTTAAAGTTTTTTTTAGGTTTTCTTCGCCAATAACATAACCTAATTGAGCTAAAAACACTTCCCCTTTATTATATGCAGAAATACCATATACTTGGTTGTAATGATATCTATCGGCATGTGTTGTAAGGGGTTGTTGGCTATCTGAGTTAGCTAAATAAATGTATGCTTTGTAAGCGTTTTTAAATGGATTTGTTATGTTTTGTTCCATTATTTCGTTCATAGCTAAGTCACTAATATAACTGGTAAAACCTTCATCCATCCACTCGTGTTTAGCTTCGTTGGTTGCTAATAAAAATTGAAACCATGAGTGAGCCAATTCATGTGCAGTAACACCTACTAAACTACCATAACTACGTTGGCCAGTAATTAGCGTACACATAGCATATTCCATACCGCCATCACCACCTTGAATTACAGAATATTGCTTATAAGGGTATTTACCAATATGCTTACTATAATATTGCATTAATTCAACAACTTTTGGTTGAAATTTTTTCCAATCTTCTTTCTGTTTAGTAGATAACGTGTTTTTATAGTAAAAGTTTAATATGGGTCCGTTAGGCACTTGTATTGTATCATGAATATAATCTGGGTCTGCAGCCCATGTAAAATCGTGCACATTAGGAGCTGTAAAGTGTAATGTTTTTTTGTTGTTTTCAACTTTTGGTTCGCCATTTAGGTAGCCAGTACCTCCAACAACGTAGTTTTTATCAATAGTTAATTTAACATCAAAATTTCCCCAAACACCATGAAATTCTCTTCCAATGTAAGGGTCTGCATGCCACCCTTCAAAATCATATTCTGCTAATTTAGGGTACCATTGCGTCATAGATAAAGCAACACCTTCTTTGTTATTTCTACCAGAACGACGTATTTGAAGTGGCACTTGTGCGTTAAAAACCATATCAAAAGTTACTTTTTCACCCGGTTTAATAGGTTTAGCTAAATCTACTTCTAAAACAGTACCTACGGTTTCATGTTTTAAAGTAACACCGTTTTGTTTTAAAGAGTTAACTTTTATGTATCCAATTTCATTGGGTTTTAGTTTACTAATACGGTCTCCAACTCTTGGGTCTGGATCTGCAATGGTTCTTGAACGTACATCCATTTCACTACCCGGTTGAAATGCATTAAAGTATAAGTGATAATATACTTTGTTTAATATATCGGGTGAATTATTGGTGTATACTAAAGTTTGTTTGCCTTTATATTGATAGGTATTTACATCCATATCAATTTCCATCTTATAATCTACATGCTGTTGCCAATATGTTGTTACAGTTGAAGGCACTAATGGGGTTTGGGGTGTAGTAGGGCTTGCTACTACAACATTATTTGTGCCTCCACAAGACCATAATAATGTTACGCTTAAAAAAACAATAAGAAAACGATTCATAGAGTTAAATTTTAAACAAATGCCGAAATCTTAGTTTCGGCATTTTATTATTAATTTCCCAGAAAATACACATTAGCTAGCTTTGTGTGTACAAGTGAGACAAGGTTTTAATTAGTTTGTGCTAGACATTTTTGAAGCCATTATTAAGGCATTGTATGCATTGGCAATTTTACCAGATTTAACAATGTCTGCAAATGGACGAACATCATCACTATTACCACCAACAATAACTTTAGTGTGAATAGCTAAACCAGAGTCCATAATAATTTGTTTTACCTGAGCAGCACTTAATTTAGGATAATAAGAACGAATTAAAGCAGCAACACCAGCAACAGCAGGAGCCGCCATAGATGTTCCTCCTTTAGTCATATATTCATTTTCTGGAGTGGTAGAATAAACCGAAGCTCCAGGAGCAAAAATATCTACATTTTTCTTACCGTAGTTAGAAAAGCTTGCAACCATGTTAGATCCATATTTAGGTGCTAAAGCTCCAACTCTTATATATGTGTTAGATATTTCTACATAATTTACATTATCATCTGGGAAATTAGGTGCTGTATCTACATCTTTACTATCATTCCCTGCAGCATGTACAAAAACCACATCATTATCACTAGCATATTTTATAGCATCTCTAACCCAGTCACTGTGTGGAGAAAAGCTCTTACCAAAACTTCCGTTTATAACTTTTGCACCATTATCAACAGCATAACGAATGGCTAAGGCTACATCTTTATCGTACTCATCACCATTAGGTACAGCTCTTATGCTCATAATTTCAACATTATTAGCAACACCATTAGCTCCTAAACCATTGTTGCGTTCTGCAGCAATAATACCTGCAACATGAGTACCATGACTTTCACTTTTCTTAACGGGTTTTACATTACCGTTACCGTAATATTTAGTTGTAAAATCGTCTGGATCATCACCATTTACGCGTCCATTAAATTCTTTGTTTAGGTTATAATTTAAACGTTCGTTTATGCTTTCTAACCCACTGTTTAGTTCTTTTACTGCATCTTCTAAAGAGTCTAAATCATTGCTAAACATATATTTTGCTAACTGTACAGATTGTTTTAATCCTTCATCTTCAGTTTTAATAGCATTAACCTCTTCTTTGGTGTAATCTTTTTTACCAAAATGATTTGTTAAAGTTTCATGAGCACTTGAAACTTGAGCAAGTATTTGCTCATAGCGTGTTTTACGCTCCATCCATTTTGGGTATTCTTTGTTATATTCTTCTAAGGCTCTATCATAATCGGGGTTGGTTTTATCGCCTTTTGCTAAAATTCTAACATATTCTAATTGTTCATCATAACCATCTCCTAAAAAGTTCCAACCATGTACGTCATCAACATATCCGTTTTTATCATCATCAATTCCGTTGTTTGGTTTTTCATCTTTGTTAACCCAAATTACGTCATCTAAATCTTCATGGTCAATGTCAATTCCAGAGTCAATAACTGCAACTATTACTTTTTTTCCTTTTTTATTTTTAATTATTTCGGCATAGGCTTTATCTACACTCATACCAGGAATGGTGTCTTTTACTAAATCTAAATGTCCCCAGTTTTCTTTTTCAGCTTTTGTTAGTTCTGAAACTTTTAATGGGGTTTTGTCTATATTTTCAATGGGTGTTGAAATTATATTTGCGGTACCACAACCAGCCATAATTAAGGCAGAAAATGTTGTAGCGGTTAACATTTTAAATGTTCTCATATGTAATAATTATTTTAGTTTTTTTTAATTGAATATTTCTTGCGTTGTGTATGTGGCTTTTAGCCTAACTCCTTTTTCTGTTTGTTTTACTGTTATTATTTCGTTATGTGCATCATGCTCTAAGAATAGGTAATAGTTGTTTTCTGCTGCTAGGTTAAGAAATTTTTCTTTTTCATTTAATGTTAATAAAGGACGTGTGTCATAACCCATAACGTAAGGAATGGGTAAATGCCCAACGGTTGGCAATAAATCTGCCATAAAAACAATGGTTTTACCTTTGTAGTTAATTATAGGAATCATTTGTTTATCGGTGTGTCCATCAACAAAAAAGATATCAAAATTTAACTCTGAGTTTTTTAAGATATCGGTGTTTGGAACTGCTGTAAATTTTAGCTGTCCACTTTCTTCCATTGGTAAAATGTTTTCTTTTAAAAAAGAAGCTTTTTCTCGTCGGTTAGGTTTGGTAGCCCACTCCCAATGGTTTTTATTGCTCCAAAAGTGTGCATTTTTAAAAGCGGGTTCATAACCTGTTTTATCATTATTCCACTGAATGCTTCCTCCGCAATGATCAAAGTGAAGATGGGTTAAAAACACGTCTGTAATATCATCTTTGTGAAAACCATATTCTTTTAAAGATTTGTCTAACGAATAGTCTCCCCAAAGGTGATAGTATCCAAAAAATTTATCAGATTGTTTATTACCCATGCCATTATCTATTAATATTAGCCTATTGCCATCTTCAATAAGTAAACAACGCGCTGTTAAATCAATCATGTTATTGGCATCTGCGGGATTGGTTTTTTGCCATAAAGATTTAGGAACTACCCCAAACATGGCACCTCCATCTAACTTAAAATTCCCAGCGTTTATAGGGTATAGATTCATAACATATTATAAAGGAAAGTGCAAATTGAGTTATGTTTTTAATATATGTGTTTTGATAACTTTCACTTTGTGAGTAAAATTAAGAAATCTTATATAAATCTATAGAATTGTTAAGAGTTTATTAAGAAATTTAAAGTAAAAAATTGCATTAAACAGATGAAATTACATCTTTGAGGCGTTTTCCGAAATCGAAAAGGGCTTTAATTTCTTTAATACTAGCTAAACGTTCTTTACCAAAAATTAACAAAGATGTTCCGTTAGATTCTACATGGTAATAGGGGTTGCTTTCAAAAAAATGAATTAAATCATCATTAAAAAACGTTTTTATAGCCTGTTCATTATCTCCTAATAAATAAAAACGCCTTGAAAAATCAGTATGGTCTTGAATGGGTATATCTTTAAAGCCAGCAAAAGCGTAAACACGTTCTAAAAAGCCTTCTCTATCTAGTGTAAACTCGGGAATGGTAATGTTTAGTTTTATGTGTAGCATAGTAGACCTTATAACTTCTTTGGCAATAAATTCACCTTCAGAAAATTCAATATCAAATAAATTTATTGTGCCATCTTTAAAAAATAGTTGGTTGTAAATGCGGTTGATGTTTTTGGTGTTAAAAAATAAGAAACTGTTTAAGTAATCTACGTTTTTATGTTTTTTAGAACTGTATTTTAATTCATAGTCTGCAGCCAACTCTTCCATACTGGTTTGACGGCGCGTTAAGTTATTTTTTATAATGTTAGGCACTGGCAGTAACCTTCTTAAGGCAAAAGGGTGTTTAGAATCTGTATCATGCATATCTAAACCTATAACATCAAAATTACCACCACGCTTTTTAAATAATTCTTGGTAATCATGCATGTT
Source organism: Seonamhaeicola sp. NFXS20 (assembly GCF_049132085.1). NCBI lineage: Bacteria > Pseudomonadati > Bacteroidota > Flavobacteriia > Flavobacteriales > Flavobacteriaceae > Seonamhaeicola > Seonamhaeicola sp. NFXS20. The sequence goes on from NZ_JAFMPU010000001.1 coordinate 149,224, forward strand.
TTCCATAACAGTATGATCTACAAAGCTACACATTGAAAAATCTACAATAACATCTTCATTTTCAGGAACAGCATCTAATTTATTTTTTAGTTTATAATAATTTAAAAAACTGCAAAAATGTTTTACGCTTACATAAAAATTATGATTACCTTGAGCTTCTTGATACATTAAAACATTCGGTTTTAATACGTTTCTTATAAATAATGAAATACTTTTATTAAGAATAATATGAATGATAAATGTGGTAACAACACCAGCCAAAATACCCGTTATTAAACCAATTTTAAGAGTTACAAACAACGTCACAAAAAAGATAACAAGTTGCTCTTTACCAATAGAGAAAATTTTAGTAATAACTTTAGGTGATGCCAATTTGTAGCCGGTATATACTAAAATAGCCATTAAAGCAGGTAAAGGAATGCGTGTTAATTGGGTGCTAAACAGTACAATGAATAACACTAAAAAAGTGGCATGCATAAAATTTGAAGATCTATTACTAGCACCATTATTAACATTTACAGAACTTCTTGCAATGACAGCAACTACGTTAAGGCCACCTAAAAAACCACTGCCAATAGTAGCTAAACCTAATGCTTTTAAATCTTTATTTACGTTAGAGCGTCTTTTTTCTGGGTCTAGTTTATCAACTGCTTTAATGCTTAAAAGTGATTCTATACTTGCAATTAATGTGATAGCTATTACGCTAGACCAAAATGATATTGTGCCAATTTTAGAAAATAAAGGCAATTTAATAGTGGCAATAATTTCTTGAATTTCAGGAATTCCAGAAATCATATATTGTTTAGAAATAGGGTTTTTTTCATGAAGTACTAATTCAAAATAATAACTAAACCCAATAGATAGAATAACAATCCACATAGGTGCTGGAACCAATTGTAAATACTTATTTCTAAGTTTGGCATAAAACATCATAATAGATAAACTGATAATTCCTGCTAGGGCTGCAAAAATGAGACCTTTATTTTCGTAATGAATAGCATCATTTATAGTATAAGGAATCTCAATAAGGTATTCTAAAGCGTCTTCTTTTGCAATTTTATGAGCAAGCATTATATGGAATTGTTTTCCAAGAATGATAAGACCAATAGCAGCAAGCATACCTTGAATGGCAGAAGATGGAAAAAAATCGGCTAATTTTCCCATTCTAAAAAAGCCTAAAGCCATTATAAGAACACCAGAACAAACTATAGCAGCATAGGCACTATCTAAACCAAGTGTAGTAATAGCTACTAAAAGCACACCTACCAGTCCGTTTCCAGGACCCGTAATAGTAACATGACTACCACCTAAAACAGAAACAATAATACCACCAACTATTGCTGCAATTATACCTGCTATGGGTGGCGCATCACTAGCCATTGCCAATCCTAAAGCTAAAGGTAGCGCAATAAGACTAACCACAAAACCAGAAAAAATATTTTTTGGTAGTACTTTAAAAAAGTCCTTTATTTTATTTCTTCTGGGGCTCATTGTAAGATTAACACATCGGTTGGTAATTCGGTTAAAATATGTTCAATATCATGAGGAAATAATCTATCCCAAAAAGTCATTTTACTTGGCGCATTCATTACTAATAAATCGGCTCTAGATATTTGCGCATAATGGCCTATAGAATAGCCTTGTTTTCCAAAAATAGGTTGAGATTTTATGGCAATATTTTTTGTGTATTTTTCAGGTATATGTTCAATAATTTCTTTTACTCTAGAGTTTTCACGCATTTTTATACGTTCTTTGATAATATTTGCTTTACGAAGCGATTTATCATCATCAATTTTCACAGAAACTTGTTCTTGGTTAATTTCTTCAACAATAGTTATTTTTTCTGCTTGTAGTTTTTTGGCAACATAAAAAGCAGCTTTTATGGTTTGTTCTGTTTTTGGATCTTTTAACCCATTTACAACAATATGCTGGCAACGAACCCGTTCTATTGAAGGTTTTATAAGTAATAAAACAGAGCATTTAGCTTTTCTAGTAATTTTTCTAGCAATAGAGCCTACATAGTATTTTAAGAAACGTTCGCGTTGAACGGCTCCAAGAATTAAAAGGTCTATATTTTTTTCTTCATTAACTGTTAATATGGCTTCAACCGGATTACCAGGTTTAAAAACTACTTCATATTCTAAGTTGTCTTTTTTAAACGGATTTAAAAATACTTTAAGCGTTTTAATTTTGTCTTCAGATTTCTCTCCAACATGAATTAAAAACAATTTAGCCCCAAAGAATAGAGATAGTCTAGCCGCTTCGTAAAGGTTGGCTTTTAAATTAGGTGAGAATGCTGCACCTATAGCAATACTTTTAAAAGGTTGTAACGACAAATGCTTTAACTTTTACTAAAGTTGAAAGATAGTATTTTTTTAAAAATATAAAATCGTTGGTTTTACTTAAATTAGTAAACTCATAAAACAAGATGATTATATGTTAGAGCTGTCAGGAATTATTATCCTAGGAATTTTAGCCCAATGGTTTGCATGGAAATTTAAAATTCCTGCTATTTTACCCCTAATTTTAATTGGGTTATTTGTTGGCCCTATTGCTGCCCAATATTTAAGTGATGATGGTTACAAGTGGATTGAGCCTATTTGGAACGGAAAAAAAGGCTTATTTCCTGGAGAAGGATTATATTATTTTGTCTCTTTAGCTATTAGCGTTATTCTTTTTGAAGGTGGTTTAACTTTAAAATTAAAAGAAATTAGAAATATTAGTGGTGTTATTACCAAATTAATTTCTTTAGGCTCCTTAGTTACTTTTTTTGCTGGGGCTTTTGCAGTACACTATATTTTTAATTTAGACTTTGAATTATCTTTTCTTTTTTCTGCATTAATAATTGTAACAGGACCCACTGTAATTACACCCATTTTAAGAAACATACCGTTAAAAAAAGACGTTTCAACTGTGCTTAAATGGGAAGGTATTTTAATAGACCCAATAGGCGCTTTGGTAGCGGTTTTGGTTTTTGAATTTATATTTGTTGGCGGTGGCGGAGGCTTTACTAAAACGGCTTTAATTGAGTTTGCTAAAATTATTCTTTTTGGTTGTACATTTGGGTTTGCTTTTGCGCACGCCCTTCATTTTTTAATTAAGCAAAAACTAATTCCGCATTATTTAATGAATGTATTTTCACTTTCTGCGGTGTTGGGTGTATTTGTATTGTCTGATAGTTTTGCTCATGAGTCTGGATTATTAGCTGTTGTGGTAATGGGTATGGTTTTGGGAAACAAAAATGGTTCATATTTAAAAGAAGTACTGTATTTTAAAGAGTCTTTAAGTGTGCTTTTAATTTCTGTGTTATTTATATTACTTGCGGCAAATATTAATTTTGATAACTTATTACTTTTAGCCAATTGGAAAACGGCTTTATTATTTGCTGTGGTTGTTTTTATAATTAGGCCTTTAGGTGTGTTTTTAAGTGCTTATGGGTCTTCTTTATCTTTTAATGAAAAGTTATTTATTAGTTGGGTAGGGCCACGAGGAATTGTAGCCGCAGGTATTGCATCACTTTTTGGCAGTAAACTTATGGCTGAAGACGTTGTAAACGCTAATTATATTACACCTTTAGTATTTATGATTGTTTTAGGTACGGTTTTATTAAATGCAACTACGGCACGTTATTTTGCTAAATTAGTTGGGGTGTTTTTAAAAGATTCTAGAGGTATCTTAATTGTTGGTGCTTCTCCTGTATCTAGGTTAATAGGAAAGTATTTGGTTGATAATCAAAGACATGTAGTATTAATAGATAGCAACCAAAATAATGTAAAAAAAGCCCAAGAAATGGGATTAGAAGCTTTTAATACAGATATTTATTCTGAAACTTTAGAAGATAATATAGAACTTAATGATGTTGGTTTTTTAATGGCTCTTACCGGAAGTGCAGATATTAATAATTATGCTATTAATAAGTTTAGTGAACAATTTGGTGAAAAGGGAACGTTTAGATTAATTACTGTTGATGAAATAAACGACCCAGAAAAGAGCCCGAAGGAAGGATTGTTTTCTCAAACAAGCGATTTTAATTCTTTAACTAAGGTTGCTAGAAATTATCCAATGATTCATGAGATTGAATTAAATGACAGAAAACATTTTGAAGAACTAATTGAGATAGCCAATACAGATGAAAACATTATTCCGTTGTTAATAAAAGACCATAAAGGCGTTCTTGAAATAATTTCATCTTATAATAAAAAGGATACTAAAATAGAAAAAGGCTTTCGTTTGGTATACCTAGGAAAGCCTTTAGTTAATTAGTTTATAGTTAAAGCTTAATCTGCTAATAACTGTAGGTTTGTAAATAGTTTTGTAACTACTAAAGAGTTATCTTTAAATTGCACATCTTTTAAATCTACATATTCATTATCTACCTTAATAGATTTTACTTTAAATGGTAAACCATAAACATTTATTTTAAAGGTATCATAAGATGTGTTAAACTGCCCCCTTTTATGAATTCTAATAATGATTTTATCTTCATTACCAGCAAAGTTAAATTTCTTTAAGCTGTAACGCCCTTTGGTATAATCATAACCATCATTGGCATCTTCATATAACTCAGAATCTTCTTTACCATTTTTATAGTAAACATCAAGTGTTAGCTGCTCTATTTCTTTCTCACCAACATATTGCTGTACTGGAAATTTTGGAATAATAGCACCTGCCTTAATAAATAATGGCATGCTGTCTAAATCTGCATCAACCCAAGTTTCTTTTCCGCCAACAGTCATGTCTTTGGTCCAATAATTATACCATTCTCCTCTAGGAATATACATGCGTCTTCCTTTAGAATTAGGCTCGTTAATAGGGCATACTAAAATTTGATTTCCGCAAATAAATTCGTCTGTTCTGTAGTGTGTTTGAGCATCTTCTTGGTCAAATAACACTAAAGATTTTAACATGGGGATATTATCATGGTAGTATTGGTAGAAAGTGGTGTATAAATAGGGTAATAGTTGATATCTAATTTCAATAAACTTTCTAACAATATCTGTAATTTCATTATCAAAAGTCCAAGGTTCTTGGTCTCCATGATCTCCAGAAGAGTGTGTTCTACAAAATGGATGGAAAACACCTAATTGAATCCAACGGGCATATAATTCGCCATTAGGTTGTTCTGCAAATCCACCAATATCAGATCCTGCAAAAGAAAAACCAGATAAGGCTAAACGTTGTGCTTGAATATTGGCTATTTGTAAATGCTCCCATGTAGCAACATTATCTCCCATCCAAGTTGAGGTGTAACGTTGGGTACCAGAATAAGCAGAACGTGTAATTACAAACGGACGTTTAGGGTAGTTAAAACGTTTTAAGCCATGATATGTGGCTCTAGCCATTTGCATACCGTAAATATTGTGTGCTTTTTGGTGTGAGCATGGGTTGCCATCGTAATCATGACGCACGTCTGGAGGGAATGATTTACCAGGAACATCCATAACAGCGGGTTCATTCATATCATTCCAAACCCCTTTTACACCAATTTCGGCAATAAGTTCTTTAAATAATCCTGCCCACCACTCGCGTACTTCTGGTCTTGTAAAGTCTGGGAAATAACACTCCCCTGGCCATACTTTACCTTTCATATATGGGCCATCGGCACGTTTACAGAAATAGTCTTTTTCTAAACCTTCACGGAAAACATCGTATTCCATGTCTATTTTAATACCTGGATCTATTATAACCACGGTTTTAAAACCATCATCGGCTAATTCTTTAACCATGCGTTTAGGATCTGGAAAGTATTCTTTGCTCCAAGTGAAACAACGGAACCCTTCCATATAATCAATATCTAAATAAATAGCATCGCAGGGAATTTTTAGATCTCTAAATTTTTTAGTTATTTCTTTAACGTTAGATTCTGGATAATAACTCCACTTACATTGGTGGTATCCTAGCGCCCATAAAGGGGGTAATTCTGGAGTGCCTGTTAAATCTGTATAACTAACTACTACATCTTCCATTTTAGGACCGTAGAAGAAATAGTAATTCATTTCACCACCTGATGCCCAAAAACTGGTTACGTTGCGTCTTTCTTGGCAAAAATCAAAATACGTTCTAAAGGTGTTATCAAAGAAAATTCCGTAAGATTTACCATTGTGTAAACCTGTGTAGAACGGAATGGCTTTATAAATAGGATCGGTATTTTTTCCAAAAGCATAAGAATCTGTTGCCCAATTTTCAAATCTGCGGCCTTTTAGGTTTATGTGTTCTGGTTTATCACCTAAACCATAATAACTTTCACCACTTTGGGCTATTTTACTCATTTTAACTATATCGCCACCTAATTCGTAGCTTTCTTCCCAATGAAATCCTAATTCGTCTTCACAAATAATTTTTTTGTCAATGGCATCAAGAATAGAAACTCTTAAGTCAACTTTATAAATATGGCAAATAAGTTTGGCGGTGGTTACTATGTATTTTTCATCGTCATCTGTAATTTCAAGATGATTATAGCCACGGCTAGCATCTTCATCAATGGCATAAGAAAAGTCTTTATTAAACTTTCCAACGGTTGAGTATCTAAACCTTAAAACGCTATCTCGTAATACGGTTAGTTGTAATATTACATTGTTAGATGTAGTAAATTGTAATATATCTACATCTTTAACGTAGTCTACTATATTTGAAGGAAATAAATTCCCTTTGTATTCTAATTCAGTACTTAATATCATAAAATCTGTAAGTCAGTTATTTAGGTGCCTAAAATAGTAAAATTAGTAAAATATAAAGGTTACTATTTATTAAAAATAAGGTTACATTTTTGTTTAAAATGCAAAAGTAATTATGTTAAATTTTCGATATTTATAAAATATAAATTATTTAATTTGAAAAACGGTGATGGCTAAGGGCGGAAGCGTTATTTCTGCTGAATAGTCTTTACCGTTCCATGGGTCTTTTTTAGCTGTAATTTGTCTTGGATTACTTACGCCACTACCTCCAAATTTTTTAGCATCACTGTTAAATATTTCTTTAATTTTAGCCTTATTGGGAACACCTATTTTATAGTTTTCTCTAACAGTTGGTGTTAAATTACATACTACAATTACGTTGTTTTCTTCTTGGTAGCCTTTTCTAATGTATGATATTACACAGTTTTCGTGGTCATCAAAACTTATCCATTCAAAACCTTCGCCGCTAAACCCTTTTTCGTATAAAGCAGGGGTAGTTTTATATAGTGTGTTAAGTTCTTTAAAATAGCTTTGAGTGTCTTTATGGGGTTTAAAATCTAACAAATTCCAGTCTAAACTATTTTGAAAATCCCATTCATTGTATTGTCCAAATTCGCCTCCCATAAACAGTAATTTGGTTCCTGGGTGCGTAAACATATAGCCGTATAATAATCTTAGATTAGCAAATCGTTGCCATTCATCACCAGGCATTCTGCCTAAAATAGAGTTTTTACCGTAAACTACCTCATCATGAGATAAGGGTAGCATAAAATTTTCTGTAAAAGCATAGGCTAAACTAAAGGTAATATCGTTTTGATGATATTTTCTATATATGGGGTCTTTAGCAAAATATTCTAGGGTATCATGCATCCAACCCATCATCCATTTCATACCAAACCCTAATCCTCCCATAAATGTTGGTTTAGATACCATTGGAAATGCGGTAGATTCTTCTGCAATGGTTTGCACATCTGGGAAGGAGGCGTAAACCTCTTCATTTAATTGTTTTAAGAAATCAATTACTGCAAGGTTTTCTCTTCCGCCATAAATGTTAGGTTCCCATTCACCGTCTTCTCTAGAGTAATCTAAGAAAAGCATTGAGGCAACGGCGTCAACTCTTAAACCATCTGCATGATATTGGTCTAACCAAAAAATGGCATTACTAATTAAAAAAGAACGTACTTCGTTTCTTTCATAATTAAAAATCAAGCTTTTCCAATCTTGATGATACCCTTTTCTTTTATCGGGGTGCTCATATAGGTGTGAACCATCAAAAAACCCTAATCCGTGAGCATCTTCAGGAAAATGTGATGGTACCCAGTCTAAAATAATACCTATATCGTTTTGGTGTAGTTTATCTACCAAATATTTAAATTCTTCGGGGTATCCAAAACGTGATGTTGGTGCAAAATATCCTGTAATTTGGTAGCCCCAAGAGGGGTCATAAGGAAATTCCATGATGGGCATTAATTCTACGTGGGTAAAATTCATTTCTTTAACGTAGTTTACCAAATCATCTGCTAACTCATAGTAAGACATATACCGGTCTTCTTCAAGATTTCTTTTCCATGAGCCTAAATGGACTTCGTAAACAGAAAAAGGCGCATCTATAGCATTGTTTTTTTTACGCTTTTTCATCCAAGATTTATCTTTCCATTTGTAGCTGTCATCCCAAACTATTGATGCAGTACTTGGTGGGTGCTCACAACGTCTTGCATAAGGATCTGCTTTTTCTGTTTTTATATCATTATGATGGCTTTGTATTTTATATTTATAAGTAGTGCCTTTACCAACTAAAGGAATAAACCCTTCCCAAATACCACTTTCATCCCAACGAACGTTTAGTTGATGTTCGCCTTCAATCCAATAGTTAAAATCTCCTATTACAGAAACTTGTTTTGCACTTGGAGCCCAAACAGCAAAATAGGTACCATCAATACCATCTACAGTAACGGGATGAGAGCCAAATTTTTCATAAAGCCTAAAATGTTTTCCGGCTTTAAAAAGGTTAATATCAAATTCTGTAAATAAGCTATAGGGTTTAACGTGTGCCATAGTTAATAGTTAGTTGTATTACTTGTTTATTTTAAATATATGAAATGGTAGGGTTGGGTGCAACTCTACAAAATTCCATTCATTACTCCAGTTATATTTGCTATCTGTAATTAAATCGTGCATTTCCATGGTGTGTCCTGCATTGATTTCTAGTTCATGCAATGGTACTTGTACGGTTCCTTGTTGAGAATTGTAGGCATCTAAACTTATAACTACAAAAATGTGATTAGTTTTAGCGTCATTCCATTTGTAAAACGCCATTAAATTATCGTTTTCTATGTAACAGAACTTTATGTTGTTTGTTTGCTGAAGCGCTTCATTAAAGTGCCTTATATAATTTACTTTGGCAATTATAGTAATGAGTTTATTTTTTATATCCCAGTTGTAATGGGCTATTTGGAATTTTTCAGAATTTAAATATTCTTCTTTTCCAAGTAACGAATCTGATAGCATATACTCAAAAACAGGTCCGTAAATACCAATACTAGAACTTAAGGTTGCTGCAAGTACGTAGCGTTGTATGTGTTTAGATTCGCCAGCACCTTGTAGGTGAAACGGATTGATATCTGGTGTATTTGGCCAAAAATTAGGCTGCATATATTCTTTTAACTCTGTTTTAGTGAGTTCTTCTACATATTCAATTATTTCATGCTTGGTGTTTCGCCATGTAAAGTAGGTGTAAGATTGTGTATAACCTTGTTTTGCTAATTGTTGCATGATTTTAGGAGCCGTAAAAGCCTCTGCTAAAAAGATAACATTTGGATGTTTTTCTTTTACTTTGGTGATAATCCAGTTCCAAAAGTAAAAAGGTTTTGTGTGCGGATTATCTACTCTAAAAATTTCTATACCACAATCAATCCAGTGAAGTAAAATACTTAGGCATTCTTCCCAAAGGGCTTTATAATCTTTAGTTTCCCAATAAATGGGTAATATATCCTGGTATTTTTTTGGAGGATTTTCGGCATACTGTACAGTACCATCAGGTCTCCATTTAAACCATTCTGGGTGTTCTTTTACCCACGGATGGTCTGGAGCAGCTTGTAATGCGTAATCCATTGCAATTTCAAGGTTGTTTTCTTTTGCTTTTTGGATGAGTGATTTAAAATCATCTACAGTTCCTAATTGCGGGTGAATATCTTTATGGCCGCCGTATTGCGAACCTACACCCCATGTAGAGCCAACATCATCTGCTTGTGCTTCAGTAGTATTATTTTTCCCCTTTCGGTTAACTTCTCCAATAGGGTGAATGGGTGGCAGATAAACTACATCAAACCCCATATTTTTAATTCTTGGTAATAAACGTTCACAATCTTTAAAAGTGCCGTGAACACCTTCGTGTTCTGATGCAGAACGTGGAAAGAATTCATACCAAGTGCTAAATCTTGCCTTTTTTCTATCTACATATACTTTATATTCTTTTGAGGTGTTTTCAAGAATTTTTACAGGATAGTTATAAAACAGTTGATATAACCTATCTGAAGTAGCTTCATTTATAGCTTCATCATATTTATTTTCATCTTTAAAAATAGTGTGAAGGTTTTCTAAATACGCTTTATCATCTTTTGATGATACTTTTTTAATAATGGCTTTTACATATTCAGCACCTTCTAAAAATTCTGATGTAACATGTTGTCCATCATCAATTTTTCTAATAATACCGTGTCTCCAATTAAGTGCATAATCTACCCAAGCTTCTACTTTATAACTGTAAAATCCTTGTTTTGTAACAGAAAAAGCTGCATCCCACTCATTGTTATACCCAAGAGACATTCTGGTTTCATGCCATTTTTTTTCATTTTGATGTTTGTAAAGTACAGAGGCTTCTAATACATCATGGCCATCTGCAAGTATATGTGCTCTTATGTTTACAATTTCGTTTACTACTCGTTTTATATAAAACTCACCACAATTTATACTTGGCGAGACATAATCAATTACAACGCGTCTTTGGTCTTGCATGGTTTTGGTTAATAAGAGAAATAATAATTATTTTTTGTTACTGTATAATTGTGTTTTTTGGAATTACTGCATCTTTTTTTAGAACAACAATGCCATCTTTTATACAATAAGTGTCTGTTTCGGTATCTTCAAGGTGTGGGCCGCCATTTATTTTAACGTCATCACCTATACGGCAGTTTTTATCAATTATACAGTTTTTAATAAAACAGCGTTCTCCAACACCCATTAACACTTCAATTTTATTATTTTCCATTTCTTCTAGGGTTTCATAATAATCATTACCCATCATGTAGGTATTGATTACTGTAGATTCTTTTCCTATTCTAGATCTAATACCAATTACAGATTTTTCAATTTTAGATGCGCTAATAATACAACCTTCTGAAATTACAGTTCTATCTAAGATAGTGTCTGCAATTTTTGTGGTTGGAAGCATTCTAGCATGTGTGTATATGCGTTTATGTTTGTCATATAAATCAAATTTTGGGATATCATCGGTTAACCCTAAGTTAGCTTCAAAAAAAGATTCTACGGTTCCAATGTCTGTCCAATATCCTTCGTATTGATAACTTAGAGTTTTATGAGAATCTATAGCTTGGGGGATGATTTCTTTACCAAAGTCCATGGTTTCTTCATTTTTCATTAACTTAACTAATAAATCTCTATTAAAGATATATATACCCATTGAAGCTAAGTAATTACGACCTTGAGCTTTCATATCATCACTTACTTCAGAGGTCCACTCTGGTAGTAAGCTAGCATCAGGTTTTTCAACAAAAGAAGTAATTATGTGTTCTTGGTTTGCTTTAAGAATTCCAAACCCTGTTGCGTCTTTAGCATTTACAGGAATGGTAGCAATAGAAATTTCTGCACCACTTTCTTCATGGGCTTGAATCATTTTATCATAATCCATTTGATATAATTGGTCTCCAGATAAAATTAAAGCATATTCAAAATCATTACCTAAAAAATGATGCATGCTTTGTCTTACAGCGTCTGCTGTTCCTTGAAACCAAGTTTTATTGTCTGGGGTTTGTTCTGCAGCCAAAACATCAACAAATGCACTACTAAAAAAACTAAAATGATAGGTGTTTTTAATATGTTTATTTAGACCCGCAGAATTAAATTGTGTTAGCACATAAATACGTTTAATATCTACATTTAAACAATTTGAAATAGGAATATCTACCAACCGATATTTTCCTGCAATAGGAACTGCAGGTTTAGAGCGTTTTTCTGTTAAAGGATATAATCTAGAGCCCTGACCGCCACCTAAAATTATGGCTAAAACTTTATTATTAATCATATTTAGTTACTTTAATAGTTTGTAATGGATTTATATTAATGACTTGTAAAGATCTTCTGTTTGTTTTGCTATGGCAACCCAATCAAAGTAATCTTCAACACGCTTCCTGCCTTTTTCTGCCATTGAAGTTCTTAAGGTGTCATTGTTTATTACTTTGTTAATTCCATTAGCTAAATCTCTTGAAAATTTATCAGGGTCAATAGGTTCAAAAGGTGCTTCTTTTTGTTGTTCTAAAGGCACTAAAATTCCAGTTTCACCATCAACAATCACTTCTTTAATGCCCCCAACGGCACTTGCTACAACAGCGGTATTACATGCCATAGCTTCAATATTTATAATTCCGAAGGGTTCATAAATAGAAGGACAGCAGAATACATCGGCATGAGAATATAGCTGAATTATCTCTTCTTTAGTAACCATTTTGTCTATCCAGATAACGTTGTCTCTTGTTTTTTTAACTTGGTCAACGGCTTGCTTCATTTCTTCACCAATTTCTTTGGTATCTGGTGCGCCAGCACAAAGTACAACTTGAGTTTCTGGATCAATATATTTTATGGCGTTTACTAAGTGAATAATTCCTTTTTGGCGTGTAATGCGCCCCACAAAAAGCACATAGGGTTTGGTTTTATCAATACCATAAACATCTAAGGTTGAGGTTTCTGAAGTTTGGATATATTGCTGCAGATTAATGCCATTGTAAATTACCTTTACTTTATTTTCATCAACATTAAAATGTTTAATGACATCTTCTTTGGTTTCTTCTGAAACGGCAATAAGCGCATCGGCCATTTCAATGGCTGTTTTTTCAACCCATGAAGAAGCGTCGTAACCACGTCCTAATTGTTCGCGTTTCCATGGGCGTAATGGTTCTAAAGAATGGGTTGTAATTACAAGTGGTGTACCATAACAAAGCTTAGAGATAATGCCAGCAAAATGAGCATACCAAGTGTGGCAGTGAACAATATCGGCATCAACTGTATTGGCATTCATATGTAGGCTTGTACTAAGTGTTTTAAATACCGATTTTAGTTTGTCATCAGAATTTTTAAAAACACCATCTTCAAAAGGAAATCCTTTTACACTTAAATTACCATCTTTTAAATCTTGATCGCCAAAACATCTCACTTCTAAATCCATTAATTTAGATAATTCATCGGCTAAATATTCAACATGTACGCCTGCTCCACCATAAACATATGGTGGAAACTCTCTAGTGTAAAAAAGTGCTTTCATATAGATTTCTCGAAAATTCTATTACAAATAATTTTTGTTGTTTAGTGACGGCTTAAACCAAAACAAGTATATGACCGTTATCACATAAACTTACAAAAATATTGTTAATAACTTTGTTGAAATCTCATTTTTGAAGAAAAAAAAGCATTATTAAGGAAAATGAATTTTTTTGTTAAAGAAATTTAACAAAAGTCTAAATTTTCTGATAATATTTTATAAATTTTAATGAAGTCTTTATAAAATGAAAAAAATGATTTTAGGTAATTAAAACAAGATTATATTAATCATTCAGTTTAAGCACTGCCATAAAAGCTTGTTGTGGAATTTCTACATTACCAACCTGACGCATACGTTTTTTGCCCTTTTTTTGTTTTTCTAAAAGTTTACGCTTACGCGAAATATCACCACCATAACATTTTGCTGTAACATCTTTACGAAGTGCTTTTACGGTTTCTCTAGCAATAATTTTTGCGCCAATAGCAGCTTGAATAGGAATATCAAATTGTTGACGTGGAATTAATTCTTTTAATTTTTCACACATTTTTTTACCAATGGTGTGTGCATTATCGGCGTGTATTAAAGCAGAAAGTGCATCAACAGATTGTGCGTTTAACAAAACATCTAATCTTACTAATTTTGATTGTTTCATACCAATAGGGTGGTAATCAAAAGAAGCATATCCTTTTGATACGGTTTTTAATCTATCGTAAAAATCAAAAACTATTTCTGCCAGTGGCATATCAAAATTAAGTTCTACACGTTCTGTAGTTAAATAGGTTTGGTTGGTTATTTGTCCGCGTTTTTCAATACACAAACTCATAACATTACCAACAAAATCGGCTTTGGTAATAATGGTTGCTTTAATATAAGGTTCTTCAACACGGTTTAAGGTTGAAGGGTCTGGTAAATCAGATGGGTTATTTACAATAATAACCTCATCGGGGTTTTTATTGGTAAACGCGTGGTAGCTTACGTTTGGCACGGTTGTAATAACAGTCATATCAAACTCACGCTCTAAACGTTCTTGTATAATTTCCATATGAAGCATACCTAAAAACCCACAACGGAAACCAAAACCTAAAGCAGCAGAACTTTCTGGTTGAAATACTAAAGACGCGTCATTAAGTTGTAGTTTTTCCATAGAGGCTCTGAGCTCTTCAAAATCTTCAGTATCAACGGGGTAAATACCTGCAAAAACCATTGGTTTTACATCTTCAAAACCAGCAATAGCATTTTGGGTTGGGTTTACGGCATCTGTAATGGTATCACCTACTTTTACTTCTTTAGCTTCTTTTATACCTGTAATAACGTAACCTACATCGCCCGCTTTAATTTCTTGTTTAGGCAGTTGTTTTAATTTTAGTGTACCAACCTCATCGGCACCGTAGGTTTTACCAGTTGCAATAAATTTTATTTGCTGATTTTTTTTAATAGAACCATTTATAACTCTAAAGTAAGTTTCTACGCCACGAAAAGGGTTGTAAACCGAATCGAAAATTAAGGCCTGTAAAGGCTCATTAGGGTCTCCTTTAGGAGCAGGAATACGTTCTATAATAGCTTTTAAAATATTGTCTACACCAAAACCGGTTTTACCACTAGCGTGAATAACTTCTTCGGGGTCACAGCCTAACAGGTCTACAATATCATCTGTTACTTCTTCAGGGCTAGCACTAGGTAAATCTACTTTATTAAGAACAGGAATTATTTCTAAATCATTTTCTAAAGCCAAGTATAAGTTAGAAATGGTTTGTGCTTGTATGCTTTGTGCAGCATCAACAATAAGTAAGGCTCCCTCACAGGCAGCAATACTTCTAGAAACTTCATAACTAAAATCTACATGACCTGGGGTATCAATTAAATTAAGAACATATTTTTCTCCCTCATATTCATAATCCATTTGTATAGCATGACTCTTAATGGTAATACCGCGTTCTCGCTCTAAATCCATGTTATCAAGAAGTTGGTCTTGTTTTTCACGAGCGGTTACAGAACCCGTATAATCTAATAAACGGTCTGCCAAGGTACTTTTACCATGGTCTATGTGTGCTATAATACAAAAGTTTCTAATGTTCTTCATACCTGTTTCTTACTACAATAGAGGCGCAAAGATAGTTTAAATATTGAGTTTTTCACTATTACTGAAAAGCAATCAATCTTGCCATTCTGCAATAAATAGATTAGTATCTCTTCCGCCGCCATTATTTCTGTTAGAAGAGAATGCTAAATATTTACCGTTATTAGAAAACACAGGAAAGGCATCAAAGGTTTTACTATGGGTTACGCGTTCTAGGTTTTTACCGTCAATATCAATTAAATATAAGTTGAATGGAAAACCGCGTTCTGATTCAAAATTTGAAGAAAACAGAATTTTTTTTCCTGATGGATGAAAAAACGGGCTCCAATTAGCATTTCCTAAATCTGTTAATTGGCGTAAATCACTACCATCTGCATTACAAATGTATAATTCCATTTCGGTTGGTTCTACTAACCCTTCTGCTAAAAGCTCTTTGTATTCTTTAATTTCTTGTTCTGTTTTAGGTCTTGATGAGCGAAAAATTATTTTGCTTCCATCTGGCGAGAAAAATGCGCCTCCATCGTAACCCAATTCATTAGTAATTTGTTTTACATCGGTTCCATCTAAATTCATGGTGTATAATTCTAAATCGCCACTACGGGTTGAGGTAAATACAATTTTGTCGCCTTTTGGTGATACGGTTGGTTCTGCGTCGTAACCAGGTTCATGGGTTAATTGCTTTACAATATTTCCTTCTAAATCTGCCACAAAAATGTCATAAGAGTCATAAACGGGCCAAATGTATTTTCCGTTTTTTCTTAATGGGGTATCAGGGCAGTTTTCATCTGCTAAATGGGTTGATGCATAAATTATATGCTTGTTATCTGGTAAAAAATAAGAGCAGGTAGTTCTGCCTTTTCCGGTACTAACCATAGGTGGTGCCACAGAATCAAAAGTGTCGTTAAAATTCATTAAAAACATTTGGTCGCAACTCACATTCCATTTACTAAAGTTAGATTGAAATACTAATTTAGAATCATCAAAACTCCAGTAGGCCTCAGCATTATCACCTCCATGTGTTATTTGCCTAATAGATTTAAAGTGTTTTTCTCCAGGAAAAATTAATGGATTGTTTTCTGTTTCGGTTTTAACTTCCTTTTCTAATTCTAATGGTTTTTTTGATTGGTTTTTACAACCTATTATAATTAAAACCAGAATAATAACATATATCTTATGCATTGTAATGACTAAATTTGTATAAACGTAAATTTAAAAAAATGAAATATAGTAGCCTATTAATTTTTTTGTTGGTTTTTGTAGCTTGTAAAAAATCAGAACCTATTTCTATAAAAGATGATGTTATTTTTCTGTCTGATGACAAACTTGAAGGCCGGCAAACCGGTACGGTTGGCGAAAAAAAAGCAGCTACTTACATTGCTAATAGGTTTAAAAATTTAGGAATTGAAGCAAAAGGCACTCAAAACTATTTACAGCCTTTTACATTTAAGCCAAAAACCAATCCGCATCAAAAAGTAAATTACAATGTTACGGAAAGTGATAGTACCATAACCGGATTAAACGTTATAGGATTTTTAGATAATAACGCAGAAAACACAGTTGTAATAGGCGCACATTACGACCATTTGGGTTATGGAGCAGAAGGGTCTTTACACCGAGGTGAAAAAGCCATTCATAATGGTGCAGATGATAATGCTAGTGGCGTTGCTGTTTTATTAGATTTGGCTAAAAAACTAAAAGAAACCAATACTAATAACAACTATTTGTTTATTACTTTTTCTGGCGAAGAAATGGGACTATTGGGTTCAAACTATTTTGTAAAAAACCCAACTATTAATACTAAAAAGGTAAATTACATGATTAATATGGATATGGTAGGCAGACTTAAACAAGATAGTACTTTGGCGGTTTATGGCGTAGGAACTTCGCCAATATTTAAACAAACTGTAACTAGTAACAATGCTAACTTTAAACTAATTCCTAAAGAATCTGGTATTGGTCCTAGCGATCACACATCGTTTTACAATGCCAATATACCAGTGTTGCATTTTTTTACTGGCCAACATGAAGATTATCACAAACCTACCGATGATTATGACAAGCTTAATTACAAGGGTATGCAAACCATTTCTAATTATATTTTTGAAATTATTACCGATTTAGATGATAATGGAAAACTACCTTTTAGAAAAACTAAAAATGAAAGTGATAATACGCCACGATTTAAAGTGGTTTTAGGGGTGATTCCAGATTATTTATTTGATGGAAAGGGTATGCGTATTGATGGTATTTCTGAAGATAAACCAGCCCAAAAAGCAGGATTAAAAAAAGGTGATATTGTAATAAAATTAGGCGATAGTACGGTTACAGATTTAATGTCGTACATGAAGGCACTATCTGTTTTTGAAAAAGGTAATAAAACCCAAGTAGTTGTAGATAGAAAGGGTGAAAAGGTAGAAGTAGAAATTGAATTTTAGATTTGATTTAGTTAGGGAGATTTTCATTTTAAACCATTAAAACTTTTTAAAGTCATAAAGTATATTATTACACTATAATTTTCAATCAACTAAACTACCATGTTAAAACCTTTCAGCAAAATTACTAAACATACAATAAAAAGTGTTTTAGTTTTTATTATTGCCTTCTCCCCTTTTTTATTAACAGCCCAAAACAACAATTTAAATTTAGACATTGAAAAAACATATATACATACCGATAGGTCAACTTATATTTTAGGCGAAACCCTATGGTACAAAAGCTATACTGTATACGCCAAAAACAATTTACTTTTTGATAATAGTAAAATTTTATACGTAGAGTTAATTTCTTCAGACTCTACAATAATTGCTAGGAATAATACCAAACTAGTTGCCGGATTGGGTAATGGAGATTTTAAGCTAACTAAAGAAAACGGTATTAAACCCGGTAAATATCAAATAAGAGCTTATACTAATTGGAGTCGTAATTTTGGTGAAGATTTTGTTTATAAAAAAGAGATTGAAATTTTAAATGTATTTGAAAAGATTTCTAATGAAACTAACCCGTCTGTAGCAAACAAGAGTAATAGTTCTGTAGAAAATCAAGAAACAAAGTTTAAAATTCAGTTTTTTCCAGAAGGCGGTTCACTCATAGAAAATATTCCAAGTGTAGTAGCTTTTAAAGCGGTAGATTTAAATGGAAATCCAATAAAAGTACAAGGACAACTCTTAGATGCAAAAGGCGAAATAATTACTTTTTTTGCCAGTACGCATGATGGTATGGGGAAATTTCAATTTAATCCAAGTGGCGGTCAACAATACTTTGCTAAGGTTACAACAACTAGTTATGGAGAAACCAAAGAACAGCTTCCAATGGTTGTTGATGAAGGGTTTAGCTTAGGCTACAAAAACATAAAAGGCACAAAAGTTATTTCAATACAAACCAATGCTAAAACCCTACAGAAATATTCAAATAAACCATTTACAATTAGTTACCGTTCTAGAGGAGTGACATATTTAAAAGAAACTATAGAGTTATCAAATCCTAAAATATTTATTGAACTCCCTTTAAATAATCTACCAGAAGGTATTATTCAAATAACATTAATTGATGACCAACAACGCCCACAAAGCGAAAGATTGGTTTATGTTGAAAAAAACCACGATGTTGTAGTAGAATTAAATACAGACAAAACAATTTACAAACCAAAAGAGAAGGTTGCTGTTACAGTATCTTCTAAAAACAGTTTGGGTGAAGCTGTTGCTGCAAGTTTTTCAATTGCAGGAATAGACCTTAATGGCACTAAAAATGTAGATAATTACGTAACAAACATTAGTTCATATTTTTTAATGGAGTCTGATATTAAAGGAAAAGTACACAATCCAGGGTATTACTTTAATGTTAGTAACCCTACCAGATTTCAGCATTTAGACTTATTACTTTTAACACAGGGCTGGAGAGATTTTTTATGGAAAAACCAGTATAATTTTGAAGATTCTCCTTTGTATGAAGTTGAAAAAGGCATCACTATATCAGGAAGCGTAAAAAAACTTTTCGGAAAAAAACCAGTTGTTGGTAATACAGTGTCTCTATCTCTAATAGGTAATAGAAAAATAGAGGCATTTGATACTGTAACAGATGCTGAAGGAAAATTTAAGTTTAAAAATTTAGATATTGTAGGAACAGCTAGAATAAATCTAAAAACAAAAAACAAAAAAGGTAAAGAAACCGGAGTGTTAGTTTTAGATTCTATATTTAAAGAACCTATGGTTGTTAATTATACAGCAACAAACAATGAATTAAAAGTTTTACCACAAAAAAAAGTAACAGCTCAAAACATCTATAAAAAACATGTTGAGTTTAATGTAAAACCAGAAAACGTATTAGAAGAAGTTGAAATAATTGCTAAGAAAAAGACTGTAAATAGCTATTACGGGAAATTAGATTATTCATTTGATATAGATGAGAATTCAATTGGTTATTCAAATGTTTATCAGTTAATTGAAGCTACAATACCAAATGTAGTTGTTGAAGATACAGGAATTAGATTTATAAGAAATTCCGGAAATGCATTATTAGTTATTAACGGTAAAAGAACAGATTATATTAGTGATTTAGACTTCCTGTTGCCTGAAGATATCCTAAAGCTGGAGGCCTCTAATGGGGCAGTGGCAACCATGATTTTTGGTAACGAAGCCTCTAATGGGGTTATTATAATTTATACTAAGAAAAACACCGTGGGGCAAGCAAAAGAAAACCTTCAACTAATAGAAAAACAAATTGAAGGCTATCATCAAGCACGTATTTTTTACACTCCAAATTTAAATGAGGGTATTACTGAAGAAAATAGTGAAGATGCCATACGAAATACCATATACTGGAACCCCTATATTCACCCAAATAAAACAGGAATTTTTCAAGGAACTTATTACAATACCGCAGTAGAAACCAATGTAAAATTAACCTTAGAAGGTATTACTGCTACAGGCATACCTATTGTAGTTAACAAATATTACACTATTGAAGAATAGACATTTTTAAAACTTTTTTTAAAGCAAATAGGTTATATCTATTCTATTCTATGTGTGTTTTCATTATAAAAGCTATAATTTTGCACACCAATTTAGAATACAGTGGTAAAAATAGACAACATAGAACTTCCTGATTTTCCGTTACTTCTAGCACCTATGGAAGACGTTAGCGATCCGCCTTTTCGTGCTTTATGTAAAGAACAAGGAGCCGATGTTGTATATACCGAATTTGTATCTAGCGAAGGTTTAATACGTAACGCCGCTAAAAGCGTAATGAAGCTAGATATTTATGAAAAAGAACGTCCCGTAGGTATTCAAATATTTGGTTCTAATCTAGATAGCATGCTACAAACCATTGATATTGTAGAGAAATCTAACCCTGATATTATTGACATCAATTTTGGTTGTCCCGTAAAAAAAGTAGTGAGTAAAGGCGCCGGAGCAGGCATTTTAAAAGATGTGTGTTTAATGGAAAAGCTAACAGCTGAAATGGTAAAGCGCACCAATTTGCCTATTACAGTAAAAACAAGATTAGGTTGGGATCATGATTCTATAAAAATTGTTGAGGTTGCCGAAAGATTGCAGGATGTTGGTTGTAAAGCCATATCAATTCACGGGCGAACCCGAGCACAAATGTATAAAGGTAATGCCGATTGGAAACCTATTGCCGAGGTTAAAAATAACCCAAGAATGCATATTCCAGTTTTTGGAAATGGTGATGTTGATACCCCAGAAAAAGCAGCAGAAATGCGAGATAGTTACGGTTTAGATGGCGCCATGATTGGGCGTGCTAGTATTGGAAATCCGTGGTTTTTTAAACAGGTAAAACACTATTTTAAAACCGGAGAGCATTTACCACCCGTTTCTCTAGAAGAACGCGTAGAAGCTGCACGCCGCCACTTGCAAATGTCTATAGATTGGAAAGGTGAAAAGTTAGGAGTTTTTGAAACTCGACGCCATTACACTAACTATTTTAAAGGCATTCCACACTTTAAAGATTATCGTATGAAAATGGTAACTAGCGATGATGCTAAAGATGTTTTTGCAACTTTTGATGAGGTGTTAGATAAGTTTTCAGGATACAAGTTTACAACGTAAATATTCATAGGTTGTTTATGAAAAACCATATTAAAATTATTTACTGTACACAATGTAAATGGCTATTAAGAGCCACTTGGATGTCTCAAGAGTTGCTAACCACTTTTAGTGAAGATATTGATGCTTTAACCTTAGTTCCAGGAACTGGAGGTGTTTTTGAGATTTATGCCAATGATGTAAAAATTTGGTCTAGAAAAGAAATGAATGGCTTTCCCGAAATTAAAACGCTAAAAATAAAAGTAAGAGATGTTATAGCGCCACACAAAAATTTAGGGCATACAGAACGCCATAAATAATTAGTTAACCCGTTTGCTTGTAAGTTAAAAGCATTTTTTAACTTAGTGGTTTCCTAAAGTTATTCTTTCATATTAAAAAGTATTCACCATGATAAAACAAACGTTTTTGTTAGTCGGAATTTTAGTTTCTATTTTTACGCTTCAAGCCCAAGAACCCTATCAATTCACTGAGGTGATTAATTTGCAAACCACACCTGTAATTAGCCAAGGAAGAACAGGTACTTGCTGGAGTTTTTCAAGTACGTCGTTTTTAGAATCGGAAATTATAAGGCTTACCGGAAAACAAATTGACTTATCTGAAATGTACACCGTTAGAAATACCTATCCTGAAAAGGCAAAGAATTTTGTAATGCGACAAGGAAAAGCGCAATTTAGTGAAGGCGGATTAGCACATGATGTATTAAACTCGGTGGCAGCGCATGGTTTAGTACCAAACAGTGCTTTTAGTGGTTTGTTTGAGAATGAAACTAATCATAACCATGCCGAACTTGTTGCGGTGTTACGAAGCATGGTAGAAACTTACGCAAGTAATCCTGGAAAAAAATTAAGTAAAAAATGGGATGACGCTATAGATGCCGTATTATCTGTTTACTTAGGAAGCAACCCAGAAACGTTTAAATACGAGGGGAAAACATACACGCCAATGTCATTTTTAGAGATGACCACTTTAAACCCTTCAGACTATGTTAGCATAACATCGTTTACACATAAGCCATTTTATACAAGTTTTATTTTAAATATTCCTGATAACTGGAGCAATGGCAGTTTTTATAATGTGCCATTAAACGAGTTTATACAAATTATTGACTATGCTCTAGAAAATGGTTTTACTGTTGATTTAGATTGCGATGTAAGTGAGCGCACGTTTTCTTCAAAACATGGACTAGCAGTTATTCCGCAGCAAACCGAGAATAACCAAAAGGCTTTGGAAGGTATTTACCCAGAAAAAAATATAACTCAAGTTTATAGACAGGAGGAGTTTGAAAATTTCACCACTACCGATGATCATTTAATGCATATTACGGGCATGTTAAAAGATCAAAACGGTACTAAATACTATAAAGTAAAAAACAGTTGGGGTACTGATGCCAATAGAAATGCTAACGGTGGTTATGTTTATTTTAGCGAAAGCTATATGCGCTTAAAAGCCATTAGTATTACAGTACATAAAGATGCTGTTTCTAAAACACTTGCAGATAAGTTGTACATAGATTAAGAAATTGCTTTTGCAAACACACCTGAAAGAAGGATTGAACGGTATTTCAGCTTCTTGAAAAGAGCGAGTAGTGAAATATTAACCAATTAGTAAAGCCTGTTAGCCACTTCTTTTGTGACAACTTGCTCTATTAAATGTTTTTAATTAAAGATTTGGTTATTCTTGCAGAAGCAATTTTTGATGCTACTATACCTAAAACTGAAATGGTTAAAAACACCAAAAAGAGGTTAATCATTTTAATTTTTACTGGATACGGAAGCGTAGGTGTAATATAAATTTTAAGAAAATCTGGACCATAAATTTGGTTGCTGATAAGTATTAAGCCCAAAATTACACCAATAAAACCGCCAACAATACTCATTAAACTACCTTGGTAAAAAAATATCTTTCTAACATCTTTTAAATGAACTCCCATATTAAATAACGTGTTTAGGCTTTGCTTTTTGTCTAACATCATCATAATAAGCGAGCCTATTACGTTAAAAAAGGCAATGATTAAAACTAGGGTAAAAATAAGGTAAACGGCAAGATATTCTGTATTTAGCATTTTGTAGAGCGCATCATTTAGTTGGGCTCTATTTTTAACAACTACTTTGTCTCCTAAAACGGCTTTTATGTTTTGTTTTGTTGCTTCTATATCTGCCCCTTCTTTTAGTTTAAATTCTAAAGCAGAGATTTGATTGGGCTTGTAATTAAGTAATTTTTTAGCTAAATCTATAGAGGTGTAAACATAGTTGTCGTTTAGTTTTTCATTAATATAAAATACACCAACATTAACAGATCTAACAGTATTAAAAGCATTGCTTGTTGAGGTAATTTGCTTTTTTCCTGGTTTAGGAACATAGATGTTTATTGGTTTTGTGAAATCTAAAACACCTATAGATAAACTCTTTGCAATACCCCAACCTGTAACTATTTGATTAGATTTTTGATCTAACCAACTACCGTGGTCTATTTCAGATTCAATATTAACTACTTTTTGAAAATGTTCATCAACTCCTTTTATGGTAGCTAAAGTCTTTTTTTCATCAGAAGTTATTAATACACGTTCTTCAATAATTTTAGAATAAAGCGCAATGTTTTCTAAGTTGTTGAGTTTAGAAATGTCTTCATTAGTAAGTATAAACGATTTACCAGATGCTACTTCAGCCTTTAAATCGGGGTCAACAACACTAGAAAATTCTAAGGTAAAATCTTTTAAACCAGCAAAACCAGATAGTACTACAAATAAAGAAGCAGAGCCTAAAATAACTCCAATAAGTGCAATATAGGTTATAAAATTTATAGCATTATTAGAGCTCTTAGAGCGTAAGTAACGTTTTGCTATATATAGAGATACATTCAATTAAGACTTTTTTCTTTTATCAAGTAAATCTGGGTTTTTTAGTGGGTTGTCTAGCCCCTTTAAAGAACGCTCAATATTATCAATGTATTCTAAAGAATCATCAATAAAAAAATCTAAAGTAGGCATTCTTCTAAGTTGGTTTTTGGTGCGTTGTGCCAATTCATGCCTTATTGCAGGTGTATTTGTTTTAATACCTTCAATAAGTTCTTGGGCTTTATCATTAGGAAAAATGCTTAAATACACTTTAGCTACAGACAAATCTACAGTTACTGATACTTTAGTAACAGAAATGAGTACACCTTTTAAACCACCTTCTGTGGCGGCTCTTTGCAGTACGTCTACCAAATCACGTTGTAAAACCGATGCTATTTTTTTTTGTCTTTGACTCTCTTCCATAATGCAAAAGTAACGGATATTTTATAGATAATCATGTTTTTTGATTTACAAATTTTGTACCTTTCTATGAAAGAAGAATAATGAATAAAATTGAACACATAGGAATTGCTGTTAAAAACTTAAATACATCTAATGAATTGTTTTCCAAACTATTTGGTGAATTACATTATAAAATAGAATCTGTTGAGAGTGAAGGAGTAAAAACAGCTTTCTTTAAAGTTGGAAAAAACAAAATAGAATTATTAGAAGCCACAAACGCCGATAGCCCAATTGCCAAATTTATTGACAAAAAAGGCGAAGGCATTCATCATATTGCATTTGATGTAGATGATATTGAAGCAGAAATTAAACGCTTAAAAGCCGAAGATTTTATTGTTTTAAATGAAACACCTAAAAAGGGAGCAGATAATAAATTAGTAGCTTTTTTACATCCAAAAAGCACCAATGGAGTGTTAATAGAGTTGTGCCAAGAGATAAAGGATTAATTTTTCTTGCTAGGAAATAAAAATAGTAGTAATATTGCACTCCAATTTCGGGTCCTATAACTCAGTTGGTTAGAGTATCTGACTCATAATCAGAAAGTCCCTGGTTCGAGCCCAGGTGGGACCACCTCTTAAAGCCTAAATTACAAATGTAGTTTGGGCTTTTTTTGTGTCTAATTTTTTCAAAAAAAATAAGTGGGGGTACTTATTTTATATAAAAATTAAAGTCTTTAACTTGAATGCTCATAATAACTTAAAGATTAATAACTTTAAAATGGATCATTCAAATTTAAAAAGAGAGACTAGATATGGCTTACCAGAGGCAGATCAAATTCTTTATAACAGACATTATGTTTTAGGATATTCATATTATTTTAGGCAGGCTAAATGGGCGCTAGAGATTGTAGACCCCAACTTTACTAATGTTGAACGAAAAGATTATTTTCGGTCTGATTACAGAATACCAGAAAAGTTTAGAGCAGATAAAGAAGTTTATGAAAACTCTGGTTTTAACAGAGGTCACTTAGTTGCTAGCGCAAACCAAATTGAGACTGCAATTCAAAACAGTGAAACCTTTTTGTTGTCTAACATGTGTCCGCAAGATCCAGAATTTAATAGTGGTATATGGAAAAGGCTGGAAGACGCCGTAAGGTATTTAGATAGTGATAAAAAGGTATTTGAAACGTATGTAATTTCTGGGCCATTATTTTATTTTGATCAAGAAGTTGTTATGATAGGCGATAATGATCCTAATATTAAAGTTTCGCTTCCTATCCCACATGCTTTTTTTAAATCTGTTCTTACAGAAAGAAATACAGGCACTATTTATATGTGGTCCTTCATTATTCCTAATAAAAAATCAAATGAACCATTAGAGAATTTTTTAGTTGAAACATCAAAAGTAGAGAAACTTTCAGGGTTGTTTTTATGGGAAACCTTAAAAGGAACTAAAATCATGAACCAAAAGAATAAAATAAAAAAGATGTGGAAACTTTAGTATTATTTTTGCTTAAAACATCAAAAACAAATTTAACTAGTAATAGTTTTCTTGTTTAAAATGTAAAGTATTAAGAGATTTAGCACCTTTATATTTAGTTAAATATGTAATAATGCTCTGATAATCAAATAAAAATCTAAAACAAATTTCAAATCATTTTATATATATTTGCATTGAAAGTTAAAAAAGAGGGATTGCTTTTTTAGTTTATCTATAATTTTTTGATAATAATTACGTTTCTTTGCTTGTGTAAATGAGTTGGATAAATGTTATTACGCCGGTGATTTTAAACGCTTTATAGATGTTTTTTTAATTAAAAAGAATTGTAATTATTTATACAACTCAGTTTTTTTATACATTTGTTATTAAATGACAATACAAAATAGAAGAATATTTGCCTCAATCTTATTTGTATTAATAAGTTTTGTATGTGTTGGTCAAGTGGATCTACCGCCACCATCACCACCATCACCACCACCTGGTTTCCCTATTGATGGAGGTGTTGTTTTTGGTGTTGTAGTAGCTATATTCTACGGGGTTAGAAAAATTCTTTTTTCATCAGGTAAATCAAACAAATAACAATTAGTTATTTGTATTCATACTAACCAATTTGGTTACGTATTTTCCTAAAACATCAAATTCTAAATTAACTATACTTCCTTCTTTAAAGGTATTAAAATTTGTATGCTCATACGTATAAGGAATAATGGCTACACTAAAACTATCTTTTTTTGAGTTTACAACTGTTAAGCTAGTGCCATTTACAGTAATAGAGCCTTTCTCTATTGTAAGATTATTTAAGGCAGAGTCATAGTTAAAAGTAAAAAACCAACTGCCATTTTCTTCTTTAATATTTGTGCAAACACCTGTTTGGTCTACATGCCCTTGCACAATATGACCATCAAGTCTATCGCCAAGTTTCATGGCGCGCTCAAGGTTAACTTTATCTTTTAGTTTTAACGTACCTAAATTACTTTTATCTAAAGTTTCTTTAATAGCTGTTACTGTATATTCATCTTTATCAATATCAACAACTGTTAAACAAACGCCATTATGAGCAACACTTTGGTCTATTTTTAATTCAGATGTAATATTGCTTTTTATTGTAATATGAAGATTAGAATTTTCTTCTTTTAGGTTAGATACAATGCCTATATCTTCAATTATTCCCGTAAACATAATATTCTCTGTTTATTTGGTTAAATTTGCAAAATCAAAATTACAAACAAAAGTTGTCATTTTTAATGAAGAAAGAAGAAAATATAATAGTTGGAATATCAATAGGAGATTTAAATGGCATAGGCGGCGAAATTGTTTTAAAAACTTTTGAAGATGCCAGAATTTTAGAACTGTGTACACCTGTAATTTTTGCTTCTGCAAAAACAATGAACTTTTTTAAAAGTCATTTTAAGTCTAGTATTAATTTTCATAACATAAATAATATAAATCAATTAGTACACGGAAAAGTTAATGTGTTTAATTGTTGGAATGAACCTGTTAAAATAAATTTTGGAAAAGAAGATATAAAAATAGGTGAATATGCTATAAAATCTTTAAAAGCAGCTACAAAGTCTTTAAAAGAAGAAGAAATTGATGTTTTAGTTACAGCACCAATTAACAAATATAATATTCAAGCCGATGATTTTAAATTTCCAGGACACACAGATTATTTAGCCCAAGAGTTACAAGGTGAAAGCCTTATGTTTATGATAACAGAAAATTTAAGAGTTGGCTTGTTGACAGATCATGTACCTGTTAAAGACATTGTAGAGCATATTTCTGAAGAATTAATAGTTAAAAAAATAAACACTATATATAAATCACTTCAAAAGGACTTTAGAATTTCAAAACCCAAAATAGCAGTTTTAGGTATAAATCCGCACACAGGAGATAATGGTGTTATTGGAAATGAAGATGATGAAGTTCTGCGTCCAACACTAAAAAAAATAAAAGAAGACGGTAAGCTGGTTTTTGGCCCGTATGCAGCAGATAGTTTTTTTGGATCAAACAATTACAAAAACTTTGACGCTATTGTGGCAACATATCATGACCAAGGTTTAATACCATTTAAAACCCTTTCCTTTGGGCAGGGAGTTAATTTTACTGCAGGATTAAATAGAATAAGAACCTCTCCAGATCACGGTACAGCCTATGAAATTGCAGGAAAAGGAAAAGCAGATGCGGGTTCATTTAAAGAAGCCGTTTTTGCAGCAATACAGATATACAAAAACAGATTTGATTATGAGCAACTTACAAGAAACCCGTTAAAAAAGGCTCAAAAATAGATATAAACAAAAAAATGTTTATAAGTAATGTTGTGTAATATAAAAATTCATATATTTGCAGGCTCAAAATAGATGTGATAATGAAGCCATTAAAAGACTTTATAATCCAATTTGTTGGATTAAAAATAGGAAAGCATCATTTTGAGTACAAAATTGAGCAGGCGTTCTTTGATTATTTTGAGTATAAAGAATTTAATAATGTTAATGTTGATGTAAACGTTCAGTTAGAAAAAAAATCAACATTACTTGAGTTAAAATTTAATGCTTCAGGATTTGTAAATGTTAATTGTGATATAACCAATGAACCCTACAACCAAGCTATAGAAAATGAGTTTGAGCTAGTGGTTAAATTTGGTGAAGAATACAATGATGAGTATGTTGATATATTAATAGTGCCACACGGTACATTTGAAATAAGTTTACAACAATACATTTACGAGCTAATTGTACTAGCAGTACCAATTAAAAGAGTGCATCCAGGAGTAGAAGACGGAACATTAAACTCAGATATACTAGAAAAATTAGAAGAATTAAGCCCAAAGCTTAATGAAGAAAAGAAAAAAGATGAGGAAATAGACCCTCGTTGGAATACATTAAAAAAACTATTAACGGATAATAAATAATATAGAAAATGGCACATCCTAAAAGAAAAATCTCTAAAACAAGAAGAGATAAAAGAAGAACACATTATAAAGCAACTGCGCCACAGATTGCTACTTGTCCAACAACAGGAGAAGCTCATTTATATCACAGAGCTCACTGGCATGAAGGAAAATTATATTACAGAGGTCAAGTTTTAATTGATAACTCTGAAGAAGAAAACTTAGCATAAATTTTATATGCGTACAGTATAAAACGCTCACTTGTGAGCGTTTTTTTTATGAAACACATTTAAATACAAAAACAAATTATTTGTGTGTTATTACGCCAAAATTTAGTAGTTTTCACCAAAATTTAGTTTTTTTTTGTTAAAATTTAGCGGTTTTTTAGTCAATTTAACTACACGTTATGAGTAAAACATCAGCGGCAATTACAGCTGTAGGGGCCTATGTGCCAGAGTATGTATTAACCAATCAAATTCTTGAAACAATGGTTGATACAAATGATGAATGGATAACCACAAGAACAGGAATAAAAGAGCGTAGAATTTTAAAAGAAGAAGGAAAAGGAACCTCTTTTTTAGCTATAAATGCCGCCAAAGACCTTATTAATAAAAAAGGCATAAATCCTAAAGATATTGAGTTGGTTATTGTTGCCACCGCAACACCAGATATGAAAGCCGCTTCTACAGCCGCTTTTACAGCATCAGAAATTGGGGCAGTTAACGCTTTTTCTTTTGATTTAGATGCTGCATGTTCTAGTTTTTTATTCGGAATGTCTGTGGCAGCAAAATATATTGAGTCTGGAACCTATAAAAATGTACTTTTAATTGGGGCAGATAAAATGTCATCAATGATAAACTACAAAGATAGAGCTACTTGTATTATTTTTGGAGATGGAGCAGGAGCCGTTCTATTTGAACCTAATAGCGAAGGTTTAGGTTTAAAAGACGAGTATTTAAGAAGCGACGGAACAGGCAGAGAGTTTTTACAAGCTACCTACGGTGGTTCTGTACACCCAATAACCCATGAAGCTATTGATGAAGGGGGACATTACGCATTTCAAGAAGGAAGAACGGTATTTAAAAATGCCGTATTTAACATGGCAGATGCCACTGTTAAAATTTTAGAAAGAAATAATCTAACAAAAGAAAATGTAGATTGGTTGGTAGCACACCAAGCAAATAAGCGTATCATTGATGCTACAGCAAATAGAATAGAGTTAGAAGATAAAAAGGTAATGATGAACATTCATAAGTATGGTAATACTACTTCTGCAACGCTACCATTACTTTTAAATGATTATGAAAATCAACTTAAAAAAGGAGATAATTTAATATTTGCCGCTTTTGGTGGCGGATTTAATTGGGGGTCCATTTTCTTAAAGTGGGCATATAATTAATTAAAGATACCTAACCAATAACTAATTAGTAAAATTATGGATATTAAAGAGATTCAAAACTTAATCAGGTTTGTTGCTAAGTCTGGCGCAAGCGAGGTTAAATTAGAAATGGACGACGTAAAAATCACCATCAAAACAGGTTCAGATACAGAAACAACCATAGTACAACAAGTTCCTGCAGCTCCGGTTCCACAAGTTACTCAAGTGGCAGCACACCCTGTAGCACAAGAGCCAGCAGCGCCTGTAAAGAGTCCAGCAGCACCTGAAAATGATGATTCAAAATACATTACTATAAAATCACCAATTATTGGTACTTTTTACAGAAAACCTTCACCAGATAAACCATTATTTGTTGAGGTAGGGCAAACCATAGCAGAAGGTGATGTGCTTTGTATAATTGAAGCTATGAAACTATTTAACGAAATAGAATCTGAAGTTTCTGGAAAAATAGTTAAGGTTTTAGTTGATGACGCTACTCCAGTAGAGTTTGATCAACCGTTATTTTTAGTAGACCCTTCATAACCTATTAAAAATTCCAATCTGCAAATCCCAAACCAAACCTATTGGAATTTGGTGCTTGGAAATTGAATTTTTAAAATTAAAGTTATGTTTAAAAAAATATTAGTAGCCAACAGAGGAGAAATAGCATTACGTGTTATTAGAACCTGTAAAGAAATGGGCATTAAAACAGTAGCGGTATACTCAAAAGCCGATGAAGAAAGTTTACATGTAAAGTTTGCCGATGAAGCTGTTTGTATAGGGCCTGCACCAAGTAGTGAGTCTTACCTTAAAATGTCAAACATAATAGCAGCAGCAGAAATAACAAATGCAGATGCTATCCATCCAGGATATGGTTTCCTTTCAGAAAATGCTAAGTTTTCTAAAATTTGTGCAGAACATGGCATAAAATTTATAGGAGCATCGGCTGAAATGATTGATAAAATGGGAGATAAAGCTAATGCTAAAGCTACCATGAAAGCAGCAGGTGTACCATGTGTTCCAGGAAGTGAAGGTGTTATTGAATCTTATGAAGAATGTGAAAAACTTGCCGAAGAAGTAGGGTATCCCGTAATGCTCAAAGCTTCTGCCGGTGGTGGAGGTAAAGGTATGCGTGGGGTTTTCAAAAAAGAAGACTTAAAAGACGCATGGGATTCTGCAAGACAAGAAAGTAAAGCCGCTTTTGGAAATGATGATATGTATATGGAAAAGCTTATTGAAGAGCCAAGACATATCGAAATTCAAATAGTTGGAGATTCTACAGGTAAGGCTTGTCATTTATCAGAAAGAGATTGCTCTGTGCAACGTCGTCATCAAAAATTAACAGAAGAAGTACCATCTCCTTTTATGACCAAAAAGCTTCGAAAAGAAATGGGAGAAGCAGCGGTACGTGCAGCAGAATATATTAAATACGAAGGCGCTGGAACAGTAGAGTTTTTAGTTGATAAACACAGAAACTTCTACTTTATGGAAATGAACACGCGTATACAAGTAGAGCACCCAATTACAGAACAAGTAATTGATTTTGATTTAATTAGAGAGCAAATTTTGGTTGCTGCAGGCGTGCCAATTTCGGGTAAAAATTATATTCCAAAATTACATTCAATAGAATGTAGAATAAATGCAGAAGACCCTTTTAATGGTTTTAGGCCATCACCAGGTAAAATTACAACGCTTCACGCACCTGGAGGTCATGGAGTTAGATTAGATACACATGTATATGCAGGGTATTCTATTCCACCAAATTATGACTCTATGATTGCCAAATTAATTACTACGGCTCAAACCAGAGAAGAAGCTATTAATAAAATGAAACGCGCTCTAGATGAGTTTGTAATTGAAGGCATAAAAACCACAATTCCTTTCCATAGGCAACTTATGGATCATCCAGATTATTTAGCAGGTAATTATACTACTAAGTTTATGGAAGACTTTAAAATGAAAGAAGTTTCAGAAGAACATGAATAAATAAAAAAACTCCGAAAGCAATTTCGGAGTTTTTTTATTTAACTATTTCATAAGGCTTAATACAAATAAAGTAAATTAGTACCATGAACTTGTCTTATTGGGAAATAAAAAGCTGGTTAACTAATGTAGATTTTACAATTGTAGGTAGTGGTATTGTAGGACTTAATTGTGCTTTACAGTTAAAAAATAGATACCCAAAAGCCAATATATTAATACTAGAAAAAGGTATTTTACCTCAAGGTGCTAGCACTAAAAATGCTGGTTTTGCATGTTTTGGAAGTTTAAGCGAAATATTAGATGATTTAAAAACACATTCTGAAGAAGAAATAGTAACATTAGTAAAAAAACGCGTAAATGGTTTACATCTTTTAAGAAATACATTAGGAGATTCAAACATCAATTTCATACAAAATGGAGGGTACGAACTATTCTTTAGTGAAGATGAATTGTTTCATGAATGTATTTCAAAAAGAGAGGAAATCAATAAACTGTTAAAGCATATTTTTAATCGAGAAGTTTATACCTTAAAAAGCAACAGATTTGGTTTTAAAAATATTATCAATCAGTATGTTTTTAATGCGTTTGAAGCTCAGATAGACACAGGCAAAATGATGACTTCTTTATTACGTTTGGTGTTAAAAAAAGGAGTTAAAATACTCAATAGCATTGCAGTTGAAAGTTTTTTAGAAGGTAATAATTTAATCAAAATAAAAACCAATCAATTTGAATTTCATTCATCTAAATTATTTATTGCAACTAATGGATTTGCATCTCAATTAATAAAAGAAAAAGTAAAACCTGCCAGAGCTCAAGTGTTAATAACTAAGCCAATAGAAAACCTTCATATTAAAGGCACATTTCATTTAGATAAGGGGTATTATTATTTTAGAAATATTGATAATAGAATTTTATTAGGAGGAGGGAGGAATCTTGATTTTAAAAAAGAAACTACAACAGAGTTTGGTCAAACTACATTAATACAAAACAGGTTAGAAGAACTTTTAAAACATGTTATTTTGCCCAAAACCAATTTTGAAATAGATTATAGCTGGAGCGGTATTATGGGCGTTGCAAACACCAAAGATGCTATTGTAAAACAGTTAAGTAATAATGCTTATTGTGGTGTTCGCCTTGGCGGAATGGGTATTGCAGTTGGAAGCTTAATAGGTAAAGAATTAGCCGACTTAGTTTAAATGAATTTAAAAGAAGAATTATACAAACAGTGCGAAGCATTTATTGAAAACAGGTTTAAAAACATTGAAGCTACCATAAATGAAATTCAAAAAGCTTTAACTGCAGAAACCAAAAGTACTGCAGGCGATAAACATGAAACAGGTAGAGCTATGTTACAGCTAGAAAGAGAAAAGGCAGGAAACCAATTAGCCGAAGCTCAAAAAATAAAAGAAACGCTTGTTAAAATTGACATAACTAAATCATCTAGTATTGTTAGTTTAGGAAGTATTGTATATACTTCTAACTTAAACTATTTTATTGCTATTAGCGCAGGAGAGTTAAAGATTGAAAATAAAATCTATTTTGCTATTTCACCAAGTACACCTATTGGGCAATTATTGCTTGGAAAAACAGTTGGAGATTTAGTAATATTTAGAAATCAAAAATTTATTATTAATAATATCATTTAGCTATTAGTAAAGAAACTTTAATGTTCTTTTCTAATTTATGTTGATGTTCAAAAAAAAATTTTTTCCCATTAAAATCAGCCTCAATTAAATAGAAGTTTCCTTTATAGTAAGATTGTTTAACTGTAGCTTTTAAATCTGATTTTTCAACTACTTTAATTTGGTTGGCATAAACAATACCATAAGGTTCAATGATATTAAATTCTCCAAAAAATGATGCAATTAGGGGTGTTTTAGGATTATTATATAATTGTTCTGGTGTACCACTAGCAATCACCTTATTATTGTTAATTACTATCATTTTATCTGAAAAAGATATGGCATCATCTTTATCGTGGGTAGCAACAATACAAGTAATATTTTTTTCTTTTAAGTATTTAAACAAACTTCTTCTTAAAGACTGTTTTTTAAAATTATCAATATGACTAAAAGGTTCATCTAATAAAATAATTTCAGGTTGTTTAGCTATAGCTCTAGCAAGTGCTACACGTTGTTTTTGTCCGCCACTTAACAATTTTACTTTGGTATTTGCCAAATGAGTTAATTCTACCACTTCTAATAATTCATTAACACGTTCTTGCTTTTCTTCGGGATAAAAATTAGAAAGAAATGTGCCTATATTTTCAGCTACTGATGTGTATGGCATTAAATCAAACTCTTGGGCTACATATTTCATAAAATCGTACCCTATAACCAAGTTGTAGGCAGGTCCTAAAATTTGTGTGTCTTTCCAAAAAATACTGCCTTTATTCAGGTCGTATTCACCATAAATTAGTTTAATAAGTGTACTTTTTCCTGAGCCACTTTCACCAATGATAGATAGATGCTCACCAGGTGCAACGTTAAAATTGATGTTTTTCAACGTTGGTTTATCACCATACCCAAACCATATGTTTTTTACTTGTAGCATATTTAAAGTGTAAAAATAGTATAAAAAAATCTGCCCAAATTTTGAGCAGATTTAAATATTGTTTTGGGTATAATTTATTCCTTTACTTTTTGCTGAGTTTTACTTGGCAGTACCTCAAAGCCCATGTTATAAAGTGTAAACCCAAAAATATCGGCATACTGCTCAATGATTTTGCTTACTGGTGTTCCTGCACCATGTCCTGCATCGGTTTCAATTCTTATTAATACGGGGTTATTTCCTGCTTGTTTGCTTTGTAATTGGGCAGCAAATTTAAAACTGTGAGCAGGAACTACTCGGTCGTCATGATCGCCAGTGGTTATTAAAGTTGCGGGATATTCAGTGCCTGCTTTTACATTATGCACTGGTGAATATCCTTTTAAGTATTCAAACATTTCCTTACTATCTTCGGCAGTACCATAATCGTATGCCCAACCTGCACCTGCGGTAAATGTATGGTAGCGCAACATATCTAAAACACCAACAGCAGGTAACGCTACTTTTGCCAAATCTGGTCTTTGAGTCATGGTTGCACCAACTAATAATCCGCCGTTAGAGCCGCCGCGAATGGCTAAGTAATCTGAACTTGTGTACTTGTTTTCAATTAAATATTCGCCAGCAGCAATAAAATCATCAAAAACATTTTGTTTTTGCATTTTCGTACCGGCATCATGCCATTTTTTACCATATTCACCACCGCCACGTAAATTAGGAACTGCGTAAACACCACCTTGTTCCATCCATACGGCCATAGCTATACTAAATGACGGATTTAAACTAATGTTAAAACCACCATATCCATAAAGAATTGTTGGGTTTTTTCCGTTTAACTCTATGCCTTTTTTGTGTGTAATTATCATTGGCATTTTTGTGCCGTCTTTTGATGTGTAGAAAACTTGATTACTTTCGTAATCATCACTATTAAATGCTATGGCTGGTTTCCAATAAAGTTCTGTTTCACCAGTTTCTAAATTAAGTGTGTAAATACTTGATGGTGTGTTGTAGTTTGTGAATGAAAAATAGTCTGTAGTTTCTTCTTTTTTACTTCCAAAACCACTAGCATTACCAATACCAGGAAGTGTAATCTCTCTAATTAGGGTACCATTATAATCATATTGTTTTACTTGCGAAACAGCATCAACCATATATTCTGCAATAAAATATTTGCCTGATGTAGAAACCGATAAAACGTTATTAGTTTCAGGAATAACATCTTCCCAATGTTCTGGTGTTGGGTTAGTAATATCAACTTTTACCAAGCGTTTGTTTGGAGCGTTTAAGTTTGTAACTAGGTATAGTGTTGAACCTTTAGTATCAATTACAGATGTATTACTATTAGTGTTATTTAAAACGGTAATTAATGCGCTATTAGGCTTGGTTAAATCTTTAATATAAAGTTTGTTGCCTGTAGTTGAAATACGTGGTGTAATTATGAGGTATTTATCATCTTCTGTTACGTTGGCATAAACATAACGATGTTTTTCATTGGGGGTACCGCCATAAATAAGTTTGTCTTGTTTTTGTGATGTACCAAGTTTGTGATAATATACTTTGTGTTGATCTGTTTTAGCTGAAAGCTCACTTCCTTCTGGTTTATCATAACTAGAGTAATAGAAGCCATTGTTTTTATACCATGAAATTTGTGAAAATTTTACATCAACTAAGGTATCTTCAACAATCTCTTTAGTTTCGGTATTCATTATGATTATTTTTCTCCAATCGCTACCGCCTTCAGAAATAGAGTAGGCTAAAATACTACCATCTTTAGAAAAACTTAAACCTCCTAGAGAAATGGTACCATCTTTAGAAAAGGTATTAGGGTCTAAAAATACTTCTTCATCTCCGTTTTTGTTGGTTCTATAAATTACATTTTGGTTTTGTAAACCATTATTTTTTGAAAAATACGTGTAGTTACCTTCTTTAAAAGGAGCACCTACTTTTTCATAATTCCAAAGTTGCTCTAGGCGTTCTTTTAGATCTTTTCTAAAAGGTATATTATCTAAATAACTAAATGTAGTTGTGTTTTGTGCTTTAACCCAAGCAGCAGTTTCTTCACTCATATCATCTTCTAACCAACGGTATGGATCTTTTACTTCTTCGCCAAAATAGGTGTCTGTGGTGTTTACGGTTTTGGTTTCGGGGTAATTCACTGATATTAATTTTTTTGTTGGAGTTTCTTTTTTGCAAGCTACAAATAAGGATAAGCTAAGTGTAGCAATTAGTAATTTTTTCATTGATTGTATTTTTAGTTCTACCAAAAATAAAAAAGCCTCTGTAAAACACAGAAGCTTTTAACAATCTTTTAATGAAAACGGGATTATACTAAATTATTTTCAATTAAATATTCTGCTATTTGTATGGTGTTAGTTGCAGCACCTTTGCGAAGGTTGTCTGCTACAATCCACATATTTAATGTGTTTGGTTGTGTTTCGTCTCTACGAATTCTACCAACAAAAACCTCATCTTTATCATGTGCATATATTGGCATTGGGTATGAATTGTTTGCGGTATCATCTTGCACTACAACCCCTGGAGTTTCACTAAGTAACTGGCGTACTTCATTTAAATCAAAATCATTTTCAAACTCAACATTTACAGATTCTGAGTGTCCGCCAGCAGTAGGAATTCTAACCGCAGTAGCCGAAACAGAAAATGTTCTATCATTCATTATTTTTTGTGGTTCTTGGGCTAATTTCATTTCTTCTTTGGTATAGCCATTTTCTAAGAACACATCGCAATGTGGTAATGCATTTCTACCTATTGGGTAAGGGTAAGCCATTTCACCTTCAACACCTGCAATTTCGTTTTCTAACTGTTGTACGGCTTTAACACCTGTACCAGAAACTGATTGGTATGTTGAAACAACTACACGTTTCATGTTGTATTTTTTGTGAAGCGGATTTAATGCCATAACCAACTGTATTGTTGAACAGTTAGGGTTGGCAATAATTTTATCTTCTTTTGTTAGTTGGTCTGCATTTATTTCTGGAACTACTAATTTTTTGGTTGGATCCATTCTCCAAGCAGAAGAATTATCAACTACCTTAGTGCCAACTTCAGCAAATTTAGGAGCCCATTCTAAAGATGTACTACCACCAGCAGAAAATAACGCAATGTCTGGTTTCATAGAAACAGCAGTTTCTAAACCAACAACCGTGTAATTATTTCCTTTATATGAGATTGTTTTACCTACAGAGCGTTCAGACGCTACAGGAATTAATTCTGTTACAGGGAAATTACGTTCTGCAAGAACTTTTAGCATTACTTCGCCAACCATACCAGTGGCTCCAACTACAGCTACTTTCATTTTTTCTTTTTTTACTGTTATACTTTAGAGGGCACAAAATTAGGCATTAATTATACTTTTAAACCAAAAAAAAGACCTCAATTTTTTGAAAACGAGGTCTTTTTAACAACAAATAACAAGTTGTTATATATTTAACACATAGTTATTTCTTTAATAAATCTCTAATTTCTGCCAATAAATCTTCTTGACTTGGTCCTGCAGGAGCTTCTGGAGCTGGTTCTTCTTTCTTCTTCAATTTGTTAACGCCTTTAACAACCATAAACATTACAAATGCTACAATAATAAAATCAATAACGTGGGTTAAAAAAGTACCGTATTCTAAGTAAACATCTCCTACCACTTCTCCAGCATCATTTAGTGTACCATCTTTAAGTTTGTATTTTAAATCTTTAAAGTCTGCGTTGAAAATCAACCCAATTAATGGAGATACGATACCTCCTGTAAATGATGTAACAACTTGTTTAAAAGCTGCTCCCATAACAAAACCTACTGCAATGTCTACAAGGTTACCCTTCATTGCAAACTCTTTGAATTCTTTAAGCATAATTATAATATATTTATAGTTAGTGAGACGCTAAAAATATGAAAAAGTCACCAAAAACTATGTAAAACTATTTTAAAAAAGTACGTTTTACACGTTTAGAAATCCCAGTGATTAATTCATATGAAATGGTATTGGCTGTTTCTGCTAAACTTTCGGCAGTGTTATTTGCATCAAAAATAATAGCTTCATCACCTTCTTTACAATCAATATCAGTTATGTTTACCATAATCATATCCATACATACATTTCCAATTATGGGAGCTTTTTTCCCGTTTATAATTACATAACCTTTACCGTTTCCGTATTGACGCCCAATGCCATCTGCATGCCCAATGGGTAAGGTGGCGGTTTTAATATCAGCATTACTTTTAAATGCCATGTTGTAGCCTACGGTGTCTCCTTTTTTAATGGTGTGAATTTGAGAAATAATGGTTTTTAGTGATGCTATTGGGGTTAAGTTTTTGTTTTCTTTTTCTGAATTTCCAAAGCCATACAACCCAATACCACTACGAACCATATCAAAATGAGCCTTAGGATAATTTAAAATACCAGAAGTATTGCACATGTGTAAGATGGGGTTGTACCCAACACAACTAATAAAGTTTTGAGCAATAGTTTTAAAGGTGTTAATTTGGTTTAAGGTGAATTCTTTTTCATTTAAATCTTCGCTAGCAGCTAAATGAGAAAAGATAGATGTTACTTTTATGGCATTAGTTTCCTTTAATTTTGAAACAATATAATTTATATCATTTATCCCAAATCCTAGGCGATTTAAACCTGTATTAAATTTTAAATGTACGGGATAATTACTTAAATTTTTTGAAGTTGCTACTTTAATAAATTCATTTAAAACTTTGGCATTATAAATATTGGGTTCTAAACAATTATTAATAATAGCATTAAAATTAGCAGGAAGTGGGTGCAGTACTAAAATAGGTAAAGTAATACCAGCTTTTCTTAATTCAATCCCTTCACTAGCATAGGCAACGGCAAAATAATCGGCTCCTAAATTTTGAAGATAATTAGCAATTTTTATGGAGTCATTACCGTAACTAAATGCTTTTACAACTGCTAAAAATTTAGTGTTGGGTTTAAGTTTTGATTTTAAATACTCAAAGTTATGTTTAAGTGCTTTTAAATCTATTTCAAGTACAGTTTCTTGCGCTTTAGGCATTTTGATCTTTAGAGTTTTTGGTGATTTCTTGGGGGTCATTAACATTCATATTTCTTACTTTATCACGCATCATGGCTTTGTAAAATGCGGCTCTACTTAAAGGTTCATATTCATCTACCTCACCAAGCATAACCAAATTATCGTTTTTAGCTTTACGGTAACTATATTGGGCTAAATTTCCGGTACGTGTACATACAGCATGCACCTTTGTAACATATTCTGCAGTAGCCATTAGGTTGGGCATAGGACCAAACGGATTGCCTTTAAAATCCATGTCTAAACCGGCCACAATTACTCTAATGCCTTTGTTTGCCAAATCATTACAAACTCTAACAATTTCATCATCAAAAAATTGGGCTTCATCAATACCAACTACATCGCAACCATCTGCCAAAATGGGTATGTTTGCAGCAGCAGGCACGGGTGTAGATCTAATTTCGTTGGCATCATGAGAGACTACCATATCTTCATCATAACGTACATCAATAGCGGGTTTAAAAATTTCAACTTTTTGTCTTGCAAATTGGGCACGTTTAAGTCTTCTAATTAACTCTTCGGTTTTACCAGAAAACATAGATCCGCAGATAACCTCAATCCATCCAAATTGTTCTTTATGATTTACTGTATTTTCAAGAAACATTTCGTAATTTTAGCACTAAAACAAAGCAATTTTTCGTTTTGTATAAAGGTGGCGTAAATTTATTAAAAATCAAAAGCCCACAACGCATTAATTTTAAAATTGTAGTAAGATGAAAAAGAAATTAGAATCTGAGTTAATAAGTATAGCCCATAAGATTCTTAAACTTAAAGGAAAAGAAGATGTTGTAAAGTTGCATGAAGAAGCTAGACTTGTTTATGAAAAACTCTCTGTTTTAAAATTTGCTCATGAAAATTTTGATGAAGCTATTCCAACTATTGGCAGTAATTCATCATTTTTTGGTATGCTAGATACAGCTTTTAACAATAAAGTGAGTGATAATATTGAAGTTGAAGATAAAATTTACATTAATCTTGATGATGACAATGAAGAAGCCATATCAGAGCCTTTAATGGAAACTATTAAAGACATGGTAGCCCAAATGCCTCATGAATCTCAAGAAATTGATACTGTTTTTGAAGAAGCTATTCCTGAGCGTATTGCAAAACATAATGATTTAGATGAAATAACTAAAGACTTTAAAGAAACTCCTGTTTTTGAACCAGTTTCTAAAGTTAAAAATGGCGCGCAAGAGAATAAAAAATCTTTAAACGATAAATTAAAAAGTGGCGGACTTAACATAGGGCTTAATGATAAACTAGCTTTTATAAAACATTTATTTGATGGTAAACCTGAAGATTATGACCGCGTAATTTCTCAAATAAATACTTCAACATCTTTATCAGAAGCTAAACGTTTTATACAAGATATTGTGAAGCCAGATTATCAGGGTTGGCAGGGAAAAGAAGAGTTTGAAGAACGCTTTTTAGAGATTATAGAAGCTAAATTTATATAGTACTGCATTAATGGAGGAAAGGTTTATTGGTGATGAGGTTTTTAAAAAAAATAATTACACAAAAAACCGTCTAGAAAAAGGAGAATATGATGCTTGCACATTTGTAAATTGTGATTTTTATAATTCTGATATATCAGCAGTTAGATTTATAGATTGTGAGTTTATAGATTGTAATTTGAGTTCTGCAAACATTTATAATACAAGTTTTCAAAATGTCATATTTCAAGATTGTAAAATGTTAGGTATTAATTTTGAAAAGTGTTCTGATTTTGCTTTCTCTATAAAAATAGATTCTTGCCAACTTAATCATGCTTCATTTTATAAAAAGGTGTTATCAAAAACATCATTTATAAATTCTAAATTAAATGCTGTAGATTTTACTGAAAGTAATTTAAGTGATTCTATTTTTGACAATTGCGATTTATTAAACGCTACTTTTAAAAATACAAATTTGAAAGGCGCAGACCTTGAAAACTCTATAAATTTTATTATAGACCCAGAAAATAATAATATTGAAAATGCTAAATTCTCATTACAATCTGTTATTGGGCTTTTAACTAAATACAATATTAAAATAACAGATTAGCATTTATTTATGAGTAAACTTTACCTTGTTCCCACACCAATAGGAAACTTAAAAGACATCACTTTTAGGGCTATTGATGTACTTAAAGATGTAGATTTAATTCTTGCTGAAGACACCCGTACATCGGGTAAACTTTTAAAACACTTTGAAATTAGTACCCCAATGCAATCGCATCACATGCATAATGAACATAAAACAGTAGAAAGTGTTCTTCAAAAATTAAAAGCAGGAACCACCATTGCCTTAATTAGTGATGCAGGAACTCCTGCCATTTCAGACCCTGGATTTTTACTATCACGCGCTTGTATTAAAAATGATATTGAAATAGAGTGTTTGCCTGGTGCCACAGCCTTTGTACCCGCTTTGGTAAACTCAGGCTTACCAAATGATAAGTTTGTGTTTGAAGGTTTTTTACCTGTAAAAAAAGGTAGGCAAACCCGCTTATTACTTTTAGCAGAAGAAACCAGAACCATGATTTTTTATGAAAGTCCGCATAAATTAGTAAAAACTCTTGGGCATTTTTGTGAGTATTTTGGTGAAGACAGATTAGTTTCTGTATCAAGAGAACTTACCAAATTATATGAAGAAACTGTTAGAGGAACAGTAAAAGAAGTTTTAGAATATTATACAAATAAACCACCAAAAGGTGAGATTGTAATTGTGGTTAACGGAAAAAAATAAGTTTGTTATTTCATTCATGATATTTCGAATATATTTGAAGCAGAAGCATATAAAAAATATAAAATGAACTTAAAAGATTTTAAGGAAAAACTAAAAAATACCCCTAGAGCTATTGAGTTTTCTGAAACTATGGAAGTCATAGATTCTAACTATACATTTACGCCAACAACATTTAAAAATGGTGATATTGATAATGCCGAAGGACAAAACTCAGGGTCTTGCAAATTATTTGCTTTTGCAAAAAAACAAGGTTTTACAAAAGAAGAAACATTAGCTTGTTTTGGGCAATACTATTTTAGTGATGTTTTAAAAGACCCCAACGGAACGGGGCATCAAAACATTAGAAATTTTATAAAAACAGGTTTTGATGGTTTAAGTTTTGATGGAAATCCGTTAACAGAAAAATAAAGCTTTGTAATTGTCGTTCAGAATTCTTTTCAGAATCTCATATTAGGGCTTTCTTAAACAGGAATAAGTGAAATTTTACGGCTATAGTTTTTATGAAAGACTTACTTCAAAACATAAAACAATGCACCATTTGTAAAGAGCATTTGCCATTAGGCCCTAAACCTGTTGTATCTGCACATCCAAAATCTAAAATTGTAATCATTGGGCAAGCACCAGGAACTAAAGTACACGCTTCTGGCATTCCTTGGAATGATGCCAGCGGAAAGCAACTAAGAACGTGGTTAGATGTTTCAAATGAAGACTTCTATAACGAAACCAAGTTTGCCATAATTCCTATGGGGTTTTGTTACTCAGGAAAAGGAAAAACAGGCGATTTGCCACCCAGACCAGAATGTGCTCCGCAATGGCATAAACCGTTGTTTAATGAATTGAAACATATTGAATTAATTCTTTTAATAGGTATGTATGCTCAAAATTATTATTTAGGTAAAACAGCAAAAAAAACGCTCACAGAAACGGTTAAAAACTATAATGAGTATTTACCTAAATTTTTACCATTACCACATCCCTCACCACGTAATAGATTTTGGCTTACTAAAAATTCTTGGTTTGAGGTTGAGGTGCTGCCAGAGTTGAGGAGGCGGGTTAATAATTATGTAAATATATAAAAGAAAACCTCCCAAAAAATAGGAGGTTTATATAAAACTTTAGAATATAAAAACTTAAAATTCTCAACTAATCTAATATCTATTTATAGTTTATTCTCTATCAATATCATTTATGCTTATAGCCTTATTTACGCTACTATAGTTTGGTATAGTTTCTTCCGAAAGTAATTTACCGTCTTTAAATTCTTGGATAATTTTTTCATTATTTTTAACGTAAATTTTAGATATCAGATCACCAGTTTCATTAAAAATTAAAGAAGAAGTAATTTCGCCATCTTTCATTCTAGATTCAGAACGTACTTGACCGCCTTCATAATATTCAGTGACTTTTCCAATAAGATTTCCTCTG
This sequence comes from Seonamhaeicola sp. NFXS20, assembly GCF_049132085.1. Classification (NCBI taxonomy): domain Bacteria; kingdom Pseudomonadati; phylum Bacteroidota; class Flavobacteriia; order Flavobacteriales; family Flavobacteriaceae; genus Seonamhaeicola; species Seonamhaeicola sp. NFXS20. Next base: position 193,330 of record NZ_JAFMPU010000001.1, read on the forward strand.
TCATAAGCAGAAAATTTCTTTAGTTTTCCAGAAGAATAATATAACAAGTCTTCACCATGAAGTTTCCCTTTAAAATACTTAGAATGAGTGAATTTTTTACCATTGTTATGGTATACAATATAATCCCCGTTTAAAAGGCCTTCTTTTACAGAAAACTCTTCCCATTTTTTAGATGAGTCACCAACAATATAGTAACCATTCATGACCTTTTTAGAAATTTTATCTCTATATATTGTAACACCGTTACGGAAATCAACAATATAAGAGTCTCTTGGAATAAATTTAATTCCGTTATCACTTGTTTCATTTTTGCAATTAAAGAAACTTAATAACGTACAAAATAGTAATGCTATAACAGCAATTGTAGTTTTTTTCATATATAATTGGCAATTTGGTTACTACGAATATAATAATAAATGTTTAAAAAACAAGATGTTATGCAGAAAAAACCGATGAAATGTATTTTTTATATAGGTCTTTACTTATAAAAAATGATGTTAAATAAAACTCTGGGTCTTGTAAATTATTTGCTTTTGTAAGAGAACAACAACGGAACAGGGCATGAAAATATTAGGAATTTTATAAAAACAATTCTTAAATATTTAAGTTTTGATAGAAATTTGTTAGCTGCAAATACAACTTACAATTGTCGTAATGAATTTATTTCAGAATCTCAAAAAAATGCATGATTCATTTAGAAATATAAAAGCAATGCATGATTTGTGTGGAGTATTTACCATATCATCACGATGTAATAGATTTTGGTTAACTAAAAACCCTTGGTTTGAGGTTGAGATGTTGCTAGAGTTGAGGCGTCAGGTTGATGCATTGATTTTATAATTGTCACCCTATGTTAGCAAAAGGTTTACCCATGTTTCCCTTTATCCCAACCATGTTTACCTAAGTATTGTTCGCCACTTTCAACAGCTCCATCTTCAATACTTGTTCCCATAGAGTCATTCCAACGGTTTAGGTAACCAAATAATGATATTACACCTAGCATTTCAACAATTTCGCCTTCATTCCAATACTCATATAACCGTTTTTTAATGGTTTCATCAACAGCATTAGGAACTTGGCTTGCTGCCAAACTAAAGTCTAAAGCAGCACGTTCTGCCTCACTAAATGCAGGGTGCGTTTTATACTCCCAAATATTATCAAGTTGTTCTTGTTCTGCACCGTAACGTTCGGCAGCTCTAATAGCATGTGCCTGACAATAACGGCAACCAGTAGCATTGCTACTTACCCACGCAATCATGCGTTTTAAGGCAGAAGTTACACGTCCTTCGTTAGCCATTACAGCTTTGTTTAGATTTATAAAAGCTTTGCTTATAGCAGGTCTGTGCTGCATGGTAAGTATAGAGTTTGGGCAAAATCCTAAGGTTTCATTAAAGAATTCTGCTAATTTTTTGGTTTCTAAATCGTGGTTGGCAGATAATGGTGTTACTAAAGGCATATGTAATTTTTAAGTAGTATTTTTGACTACTACAAGAAACAAAATAATTTAGATATGGCAGTAAAAGTTTCTACAAAGTGGTTGGGAAATATGCGATTTGAAAGTACCAATCCGTCAGGACATAATTTATTTATTGATGCAGGCGAAGAAAACGGAGGTAAAGGTGAAGGCTACAGGCCAAAAGCCTTAATGCTTTCTGGTTTAGCGGGTTGCTCTGGTTTAGATGTAGCTTCATTAATTAAAAAAATGAAGTTGGATGTAGATGATTTCAATATTGAAATTGAAGCAAATTTAACCGAAGAGCATCCAAAATATTACGATAAAGTGGCAATGCATTTTCACTTTTACGGAAAAGATTTAAGCGAAAAGAAATTACAACGCGCTGTAGATTTATCAATTGAAAAATATTGCGGTGTAATGGAAATGTTTCGCCAGTTTTCAGAATTAAATATTGAAACCCATTTTCATAAGTCTTAAACATGCGTTGGACGCTTAAGCCAAAACCAAATCAAGAAAAAGTTGAAGCTTTACAAAAAGCTTTACAAGTTAGTGAACCTATTGCAACTTTATTGGTACAACGTGGTATTGAAACCTATAACCAAGCAAAAGCGTTTTTTAGACCTAGCTTAAATGATTTACATAACCCATATCTTATGAAAGATATGGATAAGGCTGTTGAACGTATTGAAAAAGCCATTGCCAACAAAGAAAATATTTTAGTTTATGGCGATTATGATGTTGATGGAACCACGGCTGTAGCTTTAATGTCATCTTACCTAAAAACAAAACACCCATTAGTTTATACCTATGTGCCTAATAGGTATGATGAAGGTTATGGCGTGTCTAAAAAAGGCATCAAATTTGCCCAAGAAAATGATTTTTCACTTATTATAGCTTTAGATTGTGGCGTTAAAGCCATTGAAAAAGTAGCGTATGCAAAATCTTTAGGTATTGATTTTATTATATGTGATCATCACAGGCCAGGAGCAGAAATACCTAAAGCAGTTGCCGTTTTAGACCCCAAACGAAAAGATTGCGAATACCCATATAAAGAATTATGTGGTTGTGGTGTGGGGTTTAAACTCATTCAAGCTTTAGCTCAAAAAGATGGACACACTGTTGAAGATTTAGTACCATACTTAGATTTAGTAGCCACAGCAATTGGTGCAGATATTGTTCCCATTAATGGCGAGAACAGAGTGTTGGCGCATTTTGGGTTAAAAGTTATAAACTCAAACCCAAGACCCGGAATTAAAGCCATACTAGATCAGATTGAAAAAACAGAACTTACTATAACAGATGTTGTTTTTATTGTGGCTCCAAGAATAAATGCTGCAGGACGTATGAAACATGGTAACTATGCTGTAGCATTGTTAGCCGAAGAGGAAGCAGAAAAAGCCAAAAAGTTTGCAGCAGAAATTAACGAGTATAATTTAGACCGACGTGAAACAGATAAAGACATTACAGAAGCAGCTCTTAAACAAATTGAAGAACAAAAAGAACAAGAACGCTTTACAACTGTTGTTTATGACCAAAATTGGCATAAAGGCGTTATTGGTATTGTGGCTTCTAGATTAACAGAAACCTATTACAGGCCAACACTAGTATTTACCAAAAGTGGTAATAAATTGGCAGCTTCGGCACGTTCTGTTAGAGATTTTGATGTTTACGAAGCTATTGGAGCTTGCAGTGAATATGTTGAACAATTTGGAGGACATAAATATGCAGCAGGTTTAACGCTTAAAGAAGAAAATTATGAAGCTTTTAAACAAGCTTTTGAAGATTTTGTTTCTAAAACTATTGATAAAAACTTGTTGATTCCAGAGATAAAAGCCGATGTTAAGATAGACTTAAAAGATATCACGCCTAAATTCTATAGAATATTAAAACAATTTGCGCCTTATGGACCAGAAAATATGACACCTGTTTTTATGACCGAGGATTTGATTGATACAGGTTATGGAAAATGTGTAGGGCAAGATAAAACGCATTTAAGAGTTACAGTTTCTCAATCAAACTCAAACACTTTTGTTGGAATTGGCTTTGGAATGGGAGATAAATTTGATATTATTTCAGATAAAAAACCTTTTAAAGCGGTGTATTCTATTGATGAAAATGAATGGCAAGGAAACGTATCACTTCAACTTAAATTAAGAGATATTAAAGCTTAAACAATGGCAAAGAATGATCCTTATGCCGCTCTACGGATAAAAGAATTCAACATCTTTTTATTGCTCCGATTTTTATTAGTATTTGGGTGGTCTATACAATTTATTGTTATAGAATGGGAGGTATATAGTTTAACTAAAGACCCCTTAAATCTTGGGTTAATTGGTTTAATGGAAATTATTCCCGCTTTTACCATGGCGCTTTTTGCAGGTCATATTGTAGACCAAAATGAAAAACGCAATTTGTTAGCAAAATGCATTGCTGCCTTTTCTTTTATAAGCTTGGGATTATTTCTGTTAACTTCTAAAAAAATTGTTGCTAACTGGACAACCCAAAATATTTTAATAGGCATTTATGCTTTGGTTTTTTTGGGGGGATTTTTAAGGTCTTTTTTCGGCCCTACCATTTTCTCATTGGTGGCTCTAATAGTACCTAAAAAAGTGTATCCAAACGCAGCAACTTGGAGCACAAGTACTTGGAAAGCAGCAGGTGTTTTAGGAGCTCTTTTTGGCGGGTTTTCTATTCACTGGATGGGAGTACCCAAAACACTTTGTTTGGTGTTTATTATGGTAATGTTATCATTAATAATAACATTTAGAATTAAAAAGAAGCCTATTTTAAATCCAAATATTGGAGAATCTGTAAAAGAAAGTTTAAAGGTTGGTGTACGTTTTGTGTTTAGTAATAAAGCTATTTTAGGGGCATTAACTTTAGATATGATTGCAGTGTTGTTTGGCGGAACAGTAGCGCTTCTTTCTGTATTTGCTCAAGACATTTTACAGGTGGGCTCTAAAGGTTTTGGTATTTTAAACGCATCTATTTCTTTGGGGAGTATTTTATCTATGTTTTTAACTACATATTTGCCAGTTAACAGAAATACAGGCGTTAAACTATTAGGTTCTATTTTTGTTTTTGGACTTTGTATTATTGCATTTGGACTATCTTCAATATTTTGGGTTAGTATTTTGGCCTTGTTTTTAAGTGGTGCTGCAGATGGTATTTCAATGGTTATCCGTCAAACGATTTTACAATTAAAAACACCCGATGAAATGCGAGGCCGCGTATCATCAGTAAATTCTATGTTTGTAGGGTCTTCAAACGAATTGGGTGCTTTTGAAAGTGGATTAGCAGCAAAATTACTTGGTCCTGTAACTGCTGTGGTTTTTGGAGGAACAATGACTTTGCTTACTGTGGTTGCTGTTGGAATTAAAAATCCGGTACTAAGGACTTTAGATTTAACTAAAGATATTGAAGAACATGAAAATGAACCTTAATAGGTTTTTAGTTCCATGTTTTCTCCATCAAAAACGGCATAGGTATAGTAGTTTATCCAATCTCCTAAATTAATGTATTTTGAATTTTCGTTGAGTTTTATATTCAAAGGAAGGTGTCTATGCCCAAACACAAAATAATCTCGATGTTTATCTTCTAATTTACGCTTACAGTATTGTACTAACCATTCGTTGTCTTCACCCAAAAATTTGGCATCTTCTTCACCAGAAATAAGTTTATTTTTAACCGATAGGTGTTGTGCTAATTTTACGCCTAAATCTGGGTGTAACCAACGGAATAACCATTTGCAAAACGGATTTGTAAACACCTTTTTCATGCGTTTATAGCCTTTATCTCCTGGACCTAATCCATCGCCATGACCAATAAAAAATGATTTATTATTAAAGGTAAATTCTTTAGGTTTATAAAAAACAGGTATGTTTAGTTCTTCTTCAAAATAACCATTCATCCACAGGTCATGATTACCAACAAAATAGTAGATTGGAATTCCAGAATCGCTAATTTCTGCCAGTTTGCCAAGGGTTCTTGTAAATCCTTTAGGAACTACCCGTTTATAATCCATCCAGAAGTCAAATAAATCACCTAAAAGAAAAATGGCAGCCGCATCTTTTTTTACCTCATCTAACCAAGCTACAAACTTTTTTTCTCTTGGTAATGAAGCCTCTTTGGTGGGAGCTCCTAAATGATTATCAGAAGCGAAATATATATTTTTTCCTTTGGGAATTTGCATGTGTAAATATAGTATATTCTATTTATGCGCTAACTTTTTTATAATATACACTTCGTAATTTTCTGTAAACCAACAAATAAATGGCGGCCATTGCAAATGAAATTAAAGTGCCTAAGTATATGCCATATAACGGGTAAACTAAGGAAACAGATAAGGAGTAAATAATTAGAGAAAACATACCAATTGGCACGTTTTTAATTACTGTATGCACCTGTTTTTTTGAATATGTAAAATGAATAATGAGTATTAAAGGAAAAAGCGTTGTTGGAAAGGCAGAAAAAAGACCTGCCCAAGTAGAACCAACAAGCTTAGGAATACTAGTAATTAATAATATTATTGAGGCAGCAAATATGGCTCTTATAAAAAGTGTTTTATAATTAAGTTTTACTTTATTTTCAATTTTTACATTTTCAATTTTTTTAAAAAGATAGAGGTATATAAATGAAAATGAAACAGGAATTAAAATGGCAATATATCTGTTGAGTTCAATAAAATGAAGTAGCCAAACAATGATAAAATAACCCAAAATTGAAGACAAAGAAGACAACAAGATGTTGTATTTATTAAAATACGATGAGGCTAAGTAATAAATATAAACAAAAGATAATTGCGCTGTTAAACCAACCATATTATAAACCGCACTCTTTGAAGCAAATTCTGAACTTATTTCTAACCCAAAAAAGAATAAAGTTATTGCAGACCCTGTTGGGAAAGCAGATAATACTCCGGCAACTTTAGGGCTTACATTTTCTGCAAGAAGAGATAAACCAACTACAAAACCTATAGCAATAACTAATTTAATTAAGAATAATAGTTCTGGCATGCTTTTATTGATTTTTGTATCAAACTAAATTTTAATATTAAAGTTTAAATATTATCATAAGCAAACCATTCTGCAAAACTGGTAGTTGTTTCTTGTAGTTTTAATGAATGTAATTTTATGTTTTTGGGTAAACGCGGTTGAATTTTTTTAGCAAAATCAATGACCATCATTTCGCTGGTTGGTTGGTAATCTACCAATAAAACGTTGTGCCCGTGTTCTTCTAAATTTTTTGCCAATTCTACATGAGGTGTATTTTTGTTAAATACGGTAGCGTGGTCAAATACATCAACTATTTCTTCTTCTACAATTTTTTTAAGGTCGCCAAAATCTATAACCATACCGTATTTTACGTTGGTTTTATCTGCAATTGGTTGCCCAATAACAGTTACATGTAATTGGTAGCTATGACCATGTACGTTTTTGCATTTTCCATCATACCCATAAAGAGCATGACCTGTTTCAAAAGAAAATTGTTTTGTGATTCTTATATTGTTTCCCATTATCTTCGTTTTCCTCGGTTTCTGTTTATAATGTAAACTACAATTAAAACAACGGCTAATAGTAAAAATAACCCGTTGCCTGTTAAAAAGCCTAATATATTCATAATGTTAATCTTTGTTCATTCTTTTTTTATTGTATCGGTAAATTACATAGGCTAATAATACCAAAATAACAAAAGGCAGCATAGAGCCAATGAATACCCCAATTTCGTAACCTTTATCGGGAGCGTTTTTTATTTTTTCTTCAATATCTACCTGCTGTAAAAGTGTAGTTAGCAATAGCATGTTAGGTTATAATCTAGACCACAAATTTAAGAGTTTTTAGCTAGCGGAATGAATTGTTTTCTAAAATTAATTAGCAAAGGCAAACTTCTGGCAATCATCCAAAAAGTTAAGGCTATAAAAATGCCGTTTAGTTTAAAATTAAAATAATCTAACACATAAAGTACGGGTAAAAAAATTATGAATGTTGATAGCAATAAAACATTTCTAAGTAGTTTCATTTTTCCCAGCCCTTTAAACACACCATCAAAAATAAACGCTATAGAACAAATGGGCTGCATGATGAGTACTATCCAAAAAACAGAGTAAAATTCACTTAAAACATTGGCTTCTTTTGTAAATAGTAGCCCTATAGGTTTGTAAATTAAAACACCAACAATAGTTAAAGTAACTCCTACTAAAACTCCAATTTTTATTAGTTTTTGGTTTAACAAAACCAGTTGTTTATAGTTTTTAGCTCCAAATAATTTACCCGATAAAATATTGCCTGCGCTAGAATATCCATCAATAATAAATGCGCCTAAAAACCAAAGGTTAATAGCAATTGTATAGGCAGCAATATAATTTTTGCCATAACCAGTAGCAAATCTTGTGGCAAAATAAAGCGTAATGTTTAACGCCAATGTTCTAACAAACAAATTAAGAACCATTCCAGTAAATCGTTTAATTTCTTTATTAAAAGGGAAACTTAATTTTAGTGGAATAGAAGTTTTAGTAAGTAAAAAATAAACCGATAATAAAGCCATTATAATTTGAGCAGTTACACTTGCATATGCAGCGCCTTTAATGTGCATAGGGTTAATAATACCATTAACTCCGTAAACTAAAATAAAATCTAAAATAATATTTGCAAGTGCACCAATTATTGCAATTATCATGGGGTAATATGTGTTTTGCAGACCCCTAAAGGTTCCAAAAACAGCTATGGTGAATAGAGTAAAAGGGAATCCAAAAACTCTAATTTGGTAATAGGTTACACTGTAATCTAAAATTAAATTAGAGGCATTATAAAGTTTAAAAATTTCCTTAGCATACGGGAAAGTAGTAACAATTATAAGTAAACTTAAAGAGGTAACAATAAAAATAGCTTGCGCAGGAAGGTTTTTTACGGCTTCTAAATTGTTAGCACCTACATATTGTGATACTATAGATGAAATGGCACTTCTGGTTTGTCCCAATACCCAAATAAGCATAGACATAAATGTACCTACTATACCAACTGCTGCTAATGACTCTATAGCATTTATTGAAATATTGCCAATAATAGCCGTATCTGTAATTGATAAGATTGGTTCTGAAATACCCGATATTAAAGCAGGAATTGCTAGTTTATTGATGTATTTCAGATTAATGATATCCTTCAAAGGTGTATAATAATAGTTTATGCTTACTTTTGCAGCAAATTTATTGTAATTTTAACTATAAAACTTTCTAGATATGAAGAATATTTTAGTTCCTGTTGGATCTTCTAAAAATGCGGTGAGTCATTTACAGTATGCTGTTGATTTTGCTGAAGCTTTTAATGCTAAATTGTTTATTGTTCAGATTTATAATGTGTTTACCAAAGCAGGAACCATGAAAAATGTGGATAAAATTATTGAACGTGAAAGTTTAGAGTTTTTAAATGGATTAGTATCTAAAATTGATAAAAAAGGTGTTGATATAACCGTAAGAAGTTTAAAAGGGAATTTAGTAGACACATTAGAATTAGCTAGTAAAGCAGCCAATATAGACTTAATTTTAGTAGAACCCAGAACTACCTCTGTAAAAGATACCGTGTATTTAGGGAAAACATCTGGTAAAATTATTAAGCAAACACAAATACCAGCACTTATAGTGCCAGAAGGATATACGTTTAAACCTGTTACTAATATTTTAATGGCACTTAAATCGGCTATTATAAAAAAGGAAGGGGTCTTAAATCCGCTTAAAGATGTTCAGGATAAATTTAAATCTGTGGTGAATTTATTATTAGTTAAAACACCATACCATAAAGAACATGATTTTGATGTGAAAGAAGATTTAAAATCATTAGTATCTAATATTACAATTACTGAAAATGCCACTACTTTTCAAGGAGTATTAGAGCATTTTCAATCTCATAATCCAGATATGTTATGTGTAGTAAGACGCAAAAGAGGTTTCTTTGCTAAGAAATGGGAAAAAAACACTATTCTTAAAAAAGATTTTTATAGTAGTATACCTGTTTTAGTTTTAAGTGGGTTAAAATAGAAAGGCTTATAAGAAAAACTATCTTTTTTAATGCAAAATAATTATATACATTTGTATGCTTAATACAAATGGGGCATTAGCTCAGTTGGCTAGAGCGTTTGGCTGGCAGCCAAAAGGTCATCGGTTCGACTCCGATATGCTCCACAAAAAAAGGCTTTCATTTATGAAAGCCTTTTTTATAATATTATGGTTTTTATAAACCGAAAAGTCTAGGTAACCACATAGAAATTTCAGGAATATAAGTTATTAGCAATAATACCAGTACCATTATTAATAAAAATGGTAACAAGGGTTTGACGACTTGAGAAACAGTTACATTAGCTATACCACTTCCAACAAAGAGTATGGTACCTACAGGGGGGGTACATAAACCAATACATAAATTAAGAACTAGTACAATACCAAAGTGTACAGGATCCATTCCTAAAGCCATAACTACAGGTAAAAATATTGGAGTAAATATTAATACCGCTGGTGTCATATCCATAAAGGTTCCTATTATTAATAAAGTAATATTAATTACAAAGAATATAGCAAATTTGTTACTAAACTGTTCTAATAAAAAGTTACTAATAAGTGCAGGAATACTTTCAAAAGAAAACAGCCAACTCATAGCCATTGAGGTGCAAATTAAAAACATTACAACAGCAGTAGTTTTGGCACTATTTAGTAATATATCAGGAAAACTTTTAATGGTAACACTACGGTAAATTAAAGCTAGTACAGCAGCATATAAAACTGCAATTACAGAGGCTTCAGTAGCTGTAAAAATTCCGGCAACAATACCGCCTACAACAATAACAAGCATTAATAAACTAAAAAATGCTTTTCTAAAATGTTGCCAAACTTCTTTTAGAGTAGCTCTTTGTCCTTTGGCAAATTTTCTTCTTACAGCAACAAAAACTATATATCCAATTAAAGCTAAACCTAATAAAACACCGGGTAAATAACCTGCAATAAATAAGGCCGCAACAGAGGCAGCACCTCCACTAGCAAGTGCATATACAATTAAAATATTACTAGGAGGAATTAATAACCCCGTAGTAGAAGAAGTAATATTTACAGAAGCACTAAATTCTCTTGGGTAACCTTCTTCTTCCATTCTATCGGTCATTATACTACCAATTGCAGAAGCTGCGGCAATGGCAGATCCTGATATGGCACCAAACAACATTGATGCTAAAACATTTACATAAGCTAAGCCTCCAGGGAGACTAGCTACTAAAGATTTTGCAAAATTTATAAGCCGGTTTGCAATTCCACCTTGTTTCATTATTTCTCCAGCCAATACAAAAAATGGAATAGCTAATAAAGCAAAACTATCTATTCCAGTAGTCATACGTTGTGCAATGGTTGTTAACCCTGGTAGTTTGTCAATATTTAATAATAGACTAATTGTGGTTGAAATTCCAATGCTATAAGCAACAGGAACCTTAAGCATTAAAAGAATAAAAAAACTAGAAAATAAAACAACAATACTTAAAACTTCAATACTCATAGCTCAGTTATTTGGTTTTTAGAAATTTGAGAAATATGGATAACAGAAAACCACATAATTAGTAATCCGCTAAATGGCAAAATAGCATAAATATATCCTAAAGGAATGCGTAAAGTACCAGAGAGTTGCCCTAAATGTAATGTGGTATAAACAAGGTTAAATCCGCCAATAACCATAACAATTAATGCAAATAGAAAAATTAAAATCTCAATTATAATAGATACTTTCTTTTTTGTGGTATCTGAGAATTTTCTATATAGAAAGTCCATTGATAAATGGGCTCTTTTAGCATTTAAATAAGCCGCACCTAGAATAGACATCCATATTAATGAAAATCTAGCAAACTCTTCTGTCCAAGAAAAAGAAGCCTTTAAAACATATCTTGAAAATACTTGAAATAAAACATCAAAAACAAGTAATGCAAATATGACGATTAGAAAAATTTCCATGAATCTAACCACACTATTAAATAAAGAGTTGGATGGTTTCATACTTAATTAGATTTAATTTCTTTAACAATTTCAGCTAACTCGGGGTGTTCTTTTTGAAACTCTTCTAAAACAGATTTAGATTTTTCGGCAAACAAAGATTTTTCTGGAATAATGATTTCAACACCTGCATCTTTTACAATTTTCATGCATTCATCAACAGATTCTTTCCAGAATTTCTTTTGTGCTTGTGCAGATTCATCAGCGGCTTCTTGTACCCATTCTTTTTCTTGTTTAGATAGTTTCTCCCATTGTTTTGTACCAATTAAAAGAACATCTGGTACAGAAGAATGTTCATCTAGAGTATAATATTTACTAATCTCATAATGGTTTGATGATACAAAAGAAGGAGGGTTGTTTTCGGCCCCATCAACAACACCTTGTTGAATAGCGGTATATAATTCACCATAAGACATTGGTGTTGCAGCACCACCTAAAGCATTAACCATATTAATCGCCATTTGATTATTCATGACCCTAATTTTAAGACCACGTAAATCTTCTGGCGTTCTAATGGCTTTGTTTGAGGTGTAAAAACTTCTACTGCCAGCATCATAATAACACAAACCACGAAGCCAAAATTTTTCTCCTTTTTCTAATATAGATTTTCCAACAGATCCTTCTAAAACATCAAACTGGTGTTCTTTGTTTTTAAATAAGTAAGGTATTCCCAACACATGGTATTCTGGAACAAAGTTAGATAATGTTGCTGCACTTACTTTTGTAATGGCAACACTACCTATTTGTAAAAGTTCTAATACCTCTCTTTCAGAACCAAGTTGGCCGTCTGGAAATATTTTAATTTTTAAAGCACCTCCAGATTTTTTTTCTAGTGATTTTTGAAACTCTAAAATACCTTTATGTACAGGGTGTGTTTGTGGTAATGTATGTGCTAAATAAAGTGTTTTTGTTTCTTCTTTTTCTATGCAAGAAAATAAACTCATGCAAATTACAAGAGACAAAATAAGTTTAATTTTCATCTTTTTGTGGTTTTAGTTTAGTCTGAAACTGTTACAAAGATAATAAAAATACAATCGATTGTATTGTTTATTCTATTCAAAATTGAAATAGTTTTTTGCGTTATTATAACATATGTTTTGAATCATTTTACCAAGAAATTCAAGGTCATTTGGCACTAATCCTTGGTTTAAATCTTCAGCAATAATATTACATAAAATACGTCTAAAATATTCATGCCTTGGAACCGATAAAAAACTGCGGCTATCTGTTAACATACCAATAAACTTGCTTAAAAGCCCCATGTTTGATAGTACGTTTATTTGTTTTTCTATGCCATCTTTTTGGTCTAAAAACCACCATGCGGCTCCCCATTGCATTTTTCCTGCTATACCACCGGTATTAAAGTTACCCATCATGGTAGCAAAGGTTTCATTTTGTGCCGGATTTAAATTGTAGGTAATGGTTTTAGCTAGTTGATTGGTGCTGTCTAGAGCGTTTAAAAATTTTGATAAGCCTTCAATTATAGGATAATCTGCAATAGAATCGCAACCAGAATCGGCTCCTACCAATTTGTTTAATCTGGTATTGTTATCTCTTATTACCCCTAAGTGATATTGTTGAACCCAATTTTTTTCATGGTATTTTTTTCCTAAATATAGTAATAGGCTAGACCTGTATTTTTGAATTTCAAGTGTTGAAAGTTGTTCTTTATTTAAACCTTTATTAAAAATAGAAGCGACCTCCTGGGTGTTAAATTCTACATAAGAAAAAGCGCCACTAATACCGTAATCTGATAATCTACAGCCATTTTTGTGGAAAAATTCTATGCGCTCATCTATAGCCTTTAAAAGTGCTTCATAATTAGTTATTTCAAAATTAACACATGCACTTAGTTTATCTATGTATGAAATAAAGTTGTTTTCACTAATAAAAAATAAAGCATCTGGTCTAAAAGTAGGGAATACTTTTACTTTAAAATTACCTTCAGCAATTTGTTTATGATATTTTAAACTATCCGTGGGGTCATCAGTAGTGCAAACCACTTCAACATTCATTTGTTCTAATAATTGCGAAGGTGTTTTTTCGACTAAAATACTATTAGCTTTGTTATAAATGTCTGTGGCATTATTAGGTTGTAAAATATCATCAATATTAAAGTAGCGTTTTAATTCTAGCTGTGTCCAATGAAATAACGGATTTCTAAGTGTATTAGGAACCGTTTCTGCCCATTTTTGAAACTTTTCTTCTAATGAAGCATTGCCCGAAATATATTTTTCTTCAATACCATTGGCACGCATACCACGCCATTTATAATGATCACCTCCTAACCACGCTTCGGTTATGTTTTTAATAGGCTTATTTTCTGCTATTTGTTTTGGAGAAAGGTGATTGTGATAATCAATAATTGGCATTGATTTAGCATAATCATGATATAGAATTTCGGCTTCTTTAGATTGAAGTAAAAAATTGTCTGTTATAATGTTTTTAGACTGAATTATACTCATAAATTTAACTTTAGTTTAGTGTATGCGTTTATATAATTTGAAAAAGTATAATACAGAATTTTAGTGCGATTTTACGAGTCTAAAATGGCTTGCGTATACTTTTCGTGTGCGCACACGCAAATATAACAAATTCATTTCTCATTGGATGATTTAAGATTGGATTTTTTTAATTATTTGCGTAAGAAAAAGATAGTTTTATTAATAACTTTTTTTAGTGCTTTTGGCAGTTTGTTTGTATCCCAAGGATGACGTGCTTCAAATACATGATTAGCACCTTTTATAATTTCTAAAGTGCTTTTTGGATTCCATTTATGAAGATTTTTTGCCTCATCTATTAAAACGCTGGTATCATTGTCGCTATGAATAATTAAGTGCGGTATTTTTAGGTTTGATACAGCATGTTTTATGTTTAAGCGGTCTTTGTTGTTTACAGTATCTAAATAAAATTGATAATAGTGTGGCATTTGTTGTTTAGTGCGCCCATTTAAAACATATTTCACACCTGTTTTTTCCCAAGTTTCAACATCAACATTTGTTATGGTTCTACTTAAAAAATCAGACACACCCGCTAAACTAATTATAGCTTTTACTCTATTGTCTTCGTTGGCTTTTATTGAAACTATACCTCCACCACGGCTATGTCCCATTAATGTTAATTTATCTAAATCACCTATTTTTTTTATAGTGTTATTTTCAAAACACCAATCAATTACAGATTGTAAATCATCTAATTCTTTGGTGTAGTTGTTATTTCCAAAAGCTTCTAAATCTGGAAAATCAATAGGCTGTTCAACGGTTCCGCCATTATGAGAAAAGTTAAATTTAATGAAGCAAACACCCGTATTAGCAAAACGTTCTGCCATAATATTCCAAGCGCCCCAATCTTTAAATCCTTTGTAGCCATGACAAAATATGATTATTTGGTTATTTGTTGTGTTAGCTAAATAGCTTACATCAATTATTATGGGTTTATTATGCTTGCCGTTAATTATAAAATCTTTTTTCTTTAACATTATATTTCTTTTTCGGTAAATGGAATGTTGGGGTTACAAATTTCTATAATAAGGCGTTTTAATTCATTATTAAAATGATCAATTATTTCTTGAGTAATTAAGGTGTTTTTTTTTGCGCCTCGGCCTGCTTTATCTTTTTTGGCGAATTTTAAAAATCCGCTGTTTAAATTTTTAAAAGAAATGATGCCAGCTTCAATAGGTAATTTAACGTCTTTAGATTTTTGCATCATAAGGGCATAAGTAAGCACTTGAAAACTTTTACTGTACTTTTTATAATCTGTTGATATGTCTTCCCAATTTACAATTTCAACATCAGATTGTTCTACCTTTCCAGTTTTGTAATCTATAATTCTAGTTATGCCGTTGTATTCATCAATGCGGTCTACTTTACCTGTTATATTAATGGGAAAGTCTAATTCTGGAATTTCAATGCTAACTTTATTTTCAGCTTCAATAGCAATTATTTTTATTTGTTTTCCTGCTTTTAATTCTCTTATTTCTAAATCTAAAAAATTGTGCACATAGCGTTTTGCTATTTCAAAAATGATTAAGTTTTTTCCTGTTTTAATATCACCTTCTTTATAGATATCTTTAAAATGATGTGTAACAATTTCAGCTACCTCTTTTTTAAGATTTTGAACTATTTCAACAGAAATGAAAGAACCAACAAAAGGTTTATAAAAATCTTCAAGCGTGTTGTGCACTACAGTCCCTAAGGTGTTTGCAGCAACGGTTTCTTCTACTTCATCAAAAGCTTGTATTTTTAATATTTTTTGATAATAGAAATCGATTGGATTTCTAATATAGTTTGTGAGCGATGATGGTGAAAACCCTTTTTGTGCCACCGCTTTAAGTCTTTCAATAACATCATCGGTTTTTTTAATAACGTTAGGTTCTTGTTTAATAACGGGCACCTGTGGCGTTATAATTTGATGGTTTATTTTATGAATACCTTCTAATTCTAACTGGGTTATAAATCGGCTTTTTTCTCCTCCTGTAAGTACATCGGTTTCTGTGTTATAAAGAATGTAAATATTTTTAGCCCGCTGTAGTAATCTATAAAAATGATAGGTATAAACCGCATCTTTTTCTTTGTAGGTTGGTAATTTGTTTTCAATTTTAACATCAAAAGGGATGAACGAGTTGTTACTTTTTCCGGAAGGAAGAATACCTTCATTTACGCCAGAAATAATAACGGTTTCAAAATCTAAAACTCTAGATTCTAACATGCCCATAATTTGCAAACCTTGTAGGGGTTCGCCTTGAAAATCTAAGGTTTCTGTGGCTAATAGTTCTTGATAAACATCATACAATGCGGTTATGTCTTTAATATGCTTATATTCTGAGTTTAGCCGTTTTAATTCATTGAATAATTCATTAAAACGGAACAAATATTCTAATGAAAGCAAATTTGAATCTTTGTCTTCATCTAAATAATCTTTAATAGCAAGAATTAAATGGGAACAATTGTTTAAAGCTACATTAACTTTATCCCAATTAACAAATAAAATATCAATAATTTGTGAAGATTCTTTGGCAATGTCTTTTAATCTATTACTTGTAATATAAATAAGGTTATTACTATCAATAGTTTCAATAATTTTAGAGGCATAATCTGTAGCGTTTATATTAAAAAGAGGTCTTATAAACTGATGCGAAATAATATTGATTATGTCTTTATAATAATATGATTTTGAAGGTTTTTTATGTAAATGAAACAATGCTTTAAAGAGTGATGCTAAAGGAATTGATTTTAACGGAAACCCCATGGTTATATTCAGAGATTGAATATTTTTTGGTAAAGAATTAAGGGTAGGAATGAGTAAGTTTTCATCACCTAAAACCACTGCTGTACTTTGTAACGAGGTATTCTTGTTTTTTAGCTCATTTAAAAGATTGCCAATATATTTTGCTTGTCCAATATTTTTAGGCACTCCAAAAACAGATATATTTTTATCTTTAGAATAGGTATTAGTTATCCACTTAAAGGGCTGTTTTTTAAAATACAACCAATTAGATTTATGTTGTTTTGTAAATAAAGCAGCATCATGTTTGGGGTTGTTAAAGAACACTTTATCTATATCCCAGTAAATTTGTGCTATATCATTTTGAAGTAACTCTTGTATAATTGTTTCTTCTGCAGTATTAAGGGCGTTAAACCCTAAAAAAACATGTTGCTTTTTTTCGTTAGCTTGAATGTAAGATTCTATATTTTCAACAGCTTCTCTGTAAATTAAACCTTGATAACCAATTTTTCTCTTTAAAAGTCTTTGTGTAAAGTGAGAGTAGTATGTGTTTAGTTTTTTCCAGAATGATAAATATTTCTTAATGAATTCTGTTTGGTTTTCCTCTAAAGACCAATGGTTGTGTTCTATTTCCTTTATGGCGCTTAAATAGTTGAAAATATTTTTTTGAGGTATAAGATAGCGGTCTATTTCATTGAAATCTTGAATTAAAATTTGTGCCCATTTTGAAAACGACTCGAAAGAATCCTTTTCATTCTCATTTGTAAGCTGAAGGTAAACTTCATAAAATTCAAAAAGAAGTTCTGTATTAGTAATATTTTTTAGTTCAGAGAGATTTTCAACAAACTCTTCAATACTATGAATTGCAGGAGAAAAAATAACTTTATCTGTTACCTTTGAAAGTTGATGTTTTAAAAATATTCCTGCGCGTTTACTGGGTAATATAAAGGTAAGGCTAGAGAAATCTGCGCCTTTTTTTTGTAAATCTTTTAAAACATCAAAAATAAAAGTTGTCATTGTATAAAAATAAAAAAACGCCTCGGGAATCCCGAAGCGTTTTTTAAAAAGTTATTTAGAGAATTAACTATATAAATTATTTTACTAAGTTAATTTCAACTCTTCTGTTTTGAGCTCTACCAGCTCTAGTTTTGTTACTAGCAATTGGTTTAGATTCTCCATAACCTTTAGATGATAATCTGAATTGATCAACACCATGAGAAGTTAAGTAATCTTTAACAGAAGCCGCTCTAGACTCAGAAAGACTTTGGTTTAATTTTTCGCTACCAACACTATCAGTGTGTCCTTCAACAGTAAATTTAGCTGTTGGGTATTCGTTGATAATTTTAATGATATCAGCTAATACTTTTTCAGATTCTGCTTTGATAGAAGATTTACCAGTATCAAATAAGATAGTTTTAGCGTACTCATTTAAAGTTTTTTGAACTGCTTCAGTTACTTCAGGACAACCATTGTTTGCAACAGTACCTTTAACTTCAGGACATTTATCATCTTTGTCTAATACACCGTCACCATCAGTATCTGGCCATGGGCATCCACTGTTTGCAGCAGGTCCAGCAGTGTTAGGACATTTATCATCTCCATCAGCAACACCATCACCATCAGCATCTGGACAACCGTTTAAAGCTTTTAAACCAGCTACTGTAGGGCATTTGTCATCTTTATCGGCAATACCATCACCATCAGTATCAGGACAACCGTTTAATTCTGCTAAACCAGCTTCATTAGGACAATCGTCTTTGCTATCTTCAATACCGTCACCGTCAGAATCTGGACATCCGTTAAATGCTTCTAAACCAGCTACGTCTGGACAAGCATCGTCTTTGTCATAAATACCATCTCCGTCAGTATCAGTTCCTCCAAATCTAATAGAAATACCAGCTGTGTGTTGGAAGTGAGTATCTAAGTAATCTTCAAAAGCATGTTTATATGCAGTTTGAAGTGTTAAACCAATATTATCGTTAAACCAAACGTTTAATCCAACAGTTCCGTTTAAAGTACCAGCACCAACTTCGTCAATCCAAGTGTAACCACCACCTAAACCTACGTAAGGGTCTATAGTAGTACCTTCTAAAAAGTTGTACTTAACGGTACCATCAATACCATAGTAAGATAAATCATCTACTGATGAAGCATCAGGAGTTCCTGCAACCTCACCCCAGCTTTCAATTTTGTTTAAAGATCCAGTTACTCCAAAAGAGAATCCATCACCTAAATATTTAGAAACAGCAATTGATGATAAAGAAGGTAAAATGTTGTAGTTGTCTGTGTCTACAAATTTACTAAAGATAGACTCTGAAGCTTCTCCTGTTCCTGTAAATAATGCGCCATCTCCAGAAGGGAAGGCATCTACTGCATTTACCGCTATGGTAATTTGCCATGGATTGTTTTTGTCTTGTGCATCAGCATAATTGTAACCAAGTACAAGTACGAATGCTAACAATAATCTGCTAAGATTTTTCATATTCAAAAGTTTAATTTTTAAGTGTTAATTGTAAACAAAAGTAAGTTGTTAAATGTTATTAACAAAGACAAATATATAAAAAAATCGTACAAAAGCACCGTTCGCCGATTGTTCAGAACGATTTTAGATAAAATATTTTGTCTTTTCTTCTAATATAGACACTTTTATAATAAAGAGGTCACATTAATTTTATATTTTTTTATAATATTTTAATTTTTACGTCATCATCTATATACACTAAAACTTTATGTTTAACTATTAATTGCATGTTTTCTAATACATTTTGGTAATCTTGTAGTTGTTGTGCGTGTTTTTTATTTTCACTTCCTGTTTTATAATCTATAATGGTAACTTCATTTTTATAATTTATATTAATTCTATCGGGTCTAAGTATCATGCCTTCTTTTGTAATGATATCTCTTTCATTATATATGGTATCATTTGAAGTAAAATATTTTTCTAAAAACGGATGATTTACTATTTGATTAATAATTTCTTTTAATTCATTTGCTTGTTCGTTATTTATTATAGATGCATTTAAAAAATCGTTAATTACAAAATCAACATCATTAATAGTTTTTATTTGAGACATTATATTATGAACAAGATTTCCTTTTTCAATGGCTTTATGTTGATTAGTATCCCATAAAAATCCAGATTTTGTAACCATTTTAATATTGTGCTCCTCTTTTGCTGTAGAAATAAATATTTTTTGGGTTAGTATGTTATCTTGCAGAACAACATTTTCTGATGTTTTTGTTGGGTTGCCAAAGTGGTATTTGAGTTGTGAATTGTTCCATAAATTAGCATGCTCTAAAAAACTAATGAATAATCCCGAATATCTTTTCTTATTAACGTCTCCTTTTGCTGAAATATCTTTTTTTGATATAATATAAAGTTGTTCAACAGCACGGGTTAATGCTACATATAAAAGGTTGATGTTGTCTAATTCAAGTTCAGCTTTGTGTTGATTATAAATTTGAAATCCTTCTTCACCAAAATGTTCAAAATCTTTATTGTAATTTAACAAGATGTGAGTAAAACCTTGATATTGCTTAGAGTTTAATTCATACCATTGTTTAGCATCTACCTCGGCATAAATGTCTAAATCTGCATAAGGAAAAATAACTACCGGAAACTCTAAGCCTTTTGATTTATGAATGGTCATGATTTGAACCGCATTTTTACCTTTTGGTGAAACAATGCTTAAGCTGTCTTTTTTCTTTTCATAAAACTCAATAAAGGCAGGAACATCTGATCCTTTTTTTTGTGAAAACTCTAAAACAAAGTCTAAGAAAAATTGAATATAGGCGTTAGATGTTTTACTTAAATTAAAGTTTCTTATAATAGTTTCAACCAAGTCATAAAGCGGAAGTTGTAGTAAATTGTTTTTTAATGAGATATTATAATTTTCAAAGCTTTTAAAAAGTTTATGCAATGGCAATTCTAAATGCGTTGAAAAAAATTGATGTTTATCTTTAATACTTAACAATGAAGTTAAATAATTTAAGACTAATACTTTTATTTCAAGGTTTTTAGGTTGAACTAATAGTTTTAAAAAATTAATTATAAAATTTACCTCTTGTGAATTACTAATTAGTAATGTTTCTGATGATACAATAGGTATTTCATTTTCACTTAAATAGTTTGCAATAGCTACTCCTTCTTTTTTCTTTCTAACCAAAATGCAAATATCTTTAAGAGAGTAACCGCTATTTATACAAGTGTTAATTTTTTCTAGGGTAGCTGTTGTAAAGCAAATATCTCTATCATCGGTTTTGTCAAAATCTAAGAAATCTATTTCTACATAACCTATATCTTCTAAAAAGGTGTTTTGGTGTCCGTTTTCGTATAACGTTGCATAATCTTTATTGTTGAAAACATGGCTTGAAAGAAATTTAAAAAAGCTGTTGTTAAACTTTACAACTTCTTTAAAACTACGGTAATTAGTTGGTAGGTTTTCTACATGTTTTTTAATGTAAAACGGGTTATCATTATTAAATAGCCCTATAAATTGTTCTGCTTTTCCTCCGCGCCATCGGTAAATAGCTTGTTTAGCGTCTCCTACTAACATGGTGCTGCCACTTTCTGTAGATAGTGAGTTGCTTAATAGTGGTATTAAATTTTCCCATTGTTTAATAGATGTGTCTTGAAATTCATCAATAAAATAATGTTTAAATTTTTCACCAAGGCGTTCATAAATAAAAGGGGTGGGTTGTCCTTTTATTTGGTTACTAATTATTGTATTAAATTCAGAAATAAGCATTTTGTTTTGTTCTTCCTTTAACAATGCTAATTCATTGTTTATAGCGTTTAAAACCGATAATGGTGTTATGTTTTTGTGAAAATTCTTTAAGAATAGAAGGTGATAAACTTGTGCTTTTATTGTTTTGTAGGTTATTTCAATTTCAGGTAGAATGGCTTCAATGGTGTCTGCTAAAGCAGCCTTTAGCTTTTTGGTGTATATATTTTTTCTTTCAATAATATTTTCTTCTAGCTTATTATCATATAATTTATTCAATTCTAGTTTAGCTGCTTTTTTAAAATGGTTGGGTAAAGTGCCTCTAGAAAAATCTGAATGTTCTAAACCCGCTTCACTAATTAAGTTAAGTATGCTTTCAGCTTTTTTAGTTATACTATTTTCGGTTAATTTTATATCTTTTTTTAGTTGTGCTTTTAAAGTTATAAAATCTTTAAAGGTTTTCTCTTTTAAAGTTTCTATAAAAGGTATATCATTTTCGTTTACTAAAAGCTTAGAAATTTTACTTAAATCTAATGCAATATCCCAGCTTTTATCGTCATCTGCTTTTTCAATAGCAAACTCAACCAAAATATTTGTAAGAGCTTCGTTGGTTCCGGCTTTAGCTATAAGGCTATCTACAGCTTCATTTAAAAGGGCTTCTTGGTCTAACTCAACTTCAAAATTTAATGGCAGTTTTAAATCATGAGCAAAAGTTCTAATGAGTTTATGTGTAAAACCATCAATAGTTGAAATATCAAAAGCAGCATAATTAAAAATTATGGAATCTAGAATAATTTTTGATTTATCATGAATTACTTTAGGAGCCATTTCTAATTCTTCACAAATAGTATTAAACATGCTATTTGGGTTTTTTAAAATGGCATCTTCAGAAAATAATTTAAGTGCCTCTATAACACGTTCTTTCATTTCAGCTACTGCCTTGTTAGTAAACGTAATAGCAAGAATATGTTTGAATTTTTCGGTGTTGTTAGATGTAAATAAAACTTTTAAATACTCTTTTACAAGTGTAAACGTTTTTCCGCTACCTGCAGAAGCATTATAAATGGTGAATGAAGGATTTTTAATCATGAATGTTAATTTTATACAAGATAAAAACTATCAATGGTTTCATAACAATATATTATTTTTAATTGCCCCCTTTTATGCGTAAATTTGAAATGAAATTAATTAATAATAGATAAAATAAGAAATTATGGCTTTTGAATTACCAGATTTAGGTTATGCATATGATGCATTAGAACCACATATTGATGCACGTACAATGGAAATACACCATACTAAGCATCATGCAGGATATACAAACAATTTAAATAATGCAATAGCAGGAACAGATTTAGAAGGAAAATCTATTGAAGATATTCTTACTAATTTAGACCTAGACAATGGAGCTGTTAGAAATAATGGAGGTGGATTTTACAATCACTCTTTGTTTTGGACGGTTATGAATCCAGAAGATAGAGGATATTTATCTGGAGAATTAAAAGATGCTATAGAGTCTACTTTTGGTTCTAAAGATGAATTTATTGCCGAATTTAGTAAAGCTGCAGCAACACGTTTTGGTTCTGGTTGGGCTTGGTTATGTGTTCATAAAGGTGGTAAAATAGAAATTTGCTCTACTGCTAACCAAGACAATCCATTAATGCCAGGTATTGGTTGTGGCGGAACTCCAATTTTAGGATTAGATGTATGGGAGCATGCTTACTATTTAAACTATCAAAACAGACGTCCAGATTATATTAAAGCATTTTTTAATGTTGTTAATTGGAATGAAGTTGAAAAACGCTACGCAGAAGCAAAGTAGTCAAATATAATTTTAAGTGTTATAAATTAAATCGTCTAGATTTTTCTAGGCGGTTTTTTTTATGCCTTTAACTAAAGAAATTGAGATTTAAAATTTATAAAAAGTATTACTGTTTTTTTTTTAAAGAGAGGAAAGTACATAAAATGAAAAAGGTGAGCTAGAACGCTCACCTTTTTGCCCCAAATCTACCATAAACTTAACCTACTTATGTTATGGTGATTCAAAGATATATTTGTGCTAAAGACTGGTAAAATATTTTGGGTGAACTACTAATAAATTGGCTTAACAGAGATAAGGTTTAAAAATTAGGATGAAATGAAATGAAGCGCTTTTTTTGAAAGAATTCTATGTAATTAAATTGCATAAAAAAAGGCGAACGAGAGTTCACCTTTTTTTGCCCCAAATCTACCATGAACTTAACCTACTTATGTTATGGTGGTACCAATTTATATGTATTTTAGATAACAGGATTATTTATTAGATAAAAAGCGTATTTAATAGATGAAATACGCTTTTTACGGTTTAACCGCAAGATTTTTAAGGACTTAAAATTAATAAGCTCGTTCTTTATTTCCTTCGTAAAAATTAATAAATGCTCTGTTTACAACTCTATTTCCTCCTACTGTTGGGTAATTACCTGTAAAATACCAATCTCCTAAGTTTTTAGGACAAGCTTTGTGTAAATTTTCAATGGTTTGGAAAATTATTTTAACTTCAGCATTTATACTTTCATCACTTAATAAGTGTGCTATTTTATTAGAGATTTCTTCTGCAGTAAAAGGATTGTATATTTCTTTTACAAAGTTTTGAACGTCTTTATCTTCTAAGTCTTCTTGAGCCTTACATTTATTATACACATCTTCAACAATGTGGTATTTGTTATTGTCTTTAAGTAATTCTAATGCAGCTCTAAAGGCTATTAAGCTTTCAAGGTTTGCCATGTCAATGCCATAACAATCTGGATAACGAATTTGAGGAGCTGATGACACGACTATAATCTTTTTAGGATTTAATCTATCAAGCATTTTTAAAATACTCTTTTTTAATGTGGTGCCGCGAACTATACTATCATCAATAATAACCAAATTATCATTGGGTTTTACGACGCCATAGGTAATATCATAAACATGGGCTACTAAATCGTCTCTGCTACTATCTTCTGTAATAAAGGTTCTTAGTTTTACATCTTTAATAGCAATTTTTTCAACCCTAATTCTTTCAGATAAAATTTCGGTCACTTTTTCTGCCGATATGTTACGTTGCCCAGATAGAATGGTTTTGGTTTTAGTTTTATTAAGTTCATTTTCAGCAGTTTCTATCATGCCATAAAATGAAGTTTCTGCTGTATTTGGTATGTATGAAAAAACGGTATTTTTAGTATCATTATTAATAGCCTGCATTACTTTGGGCATTAATAACCTACCTAGCATTTTTCGTTCTTGATAAATCTCGGCATCACTTCCTCTAGAAAAATAGATGCGTTCAAAAGAGCATGCTTTACGTTCTAAAGGTTCTAGTATTTGTTTAAATCTTACTTCTCCAGATTTTTTAGTAATTATGGCTTGTCCTGGTTCTAATTCTTTTACATCTTCAAATTTTACATTAAATACGGTTTGAATAACAGGACGTTCTGAGGCTACAACAACAACTTCATCATCTTTATAGTAATATGCAGGACGTATACCTGCGGGGTCTCTTAGTACAAATGAATCACCATGACCTATAAGTCCAGCCATAGCGTAACCACCATCCCAATTCTTTGCAGCGCGCCTTAAAATTTTAGCTACTTTTAATCGTTCTGCTATCTGTGGAGAAGCATCTCTTTTATTGTAACCTTCTTTTTTTAAGTCTTTATATATTTTACTAACGGCATCATCTAAAAAATGCCCAATTTTCTCCATTACAGTAATGGTATCTGTATATTCTTTTGGGTGCTGCCCTAATTCAATTAGGTTGCTAAATAGTTCTTTAACATTAGTCATATTAAAGTTTCCGGCCATAATTAAGTTACGGTGCATCCAGTTGTTTTGTCTTAAAAACGGGTGAACACTTTCTACACTATTTTTACCAAAAGTGCCATAGCGTACATGCCCAAGAAGCACTTCTCCTATATATGGAATATTTCTTTTTTGGGCAGCTACATCATTAAGGTATTCTGGGTGTGCTTTAAACTCATTATTAATACGATCATTAATTTGAGAAAAAATGTCTTGAATAGGTTGTTGAGCAATAGACCTAACTCTACTTATATAACGTTGCCCTGGTTGTGTGTCTAGCTTAATGCTGGCAAACCCTGCGCCATCTTGCCCACGGTTGTGTTGTTTTTCCATCATTAAATACATTTTATTTACGCCATAAAATGCACTACCGTATTTTTCTTTATAATATTCTAAAGGTTTTAAAAGTCTTATAACGGCTATACCACACTCGTGTTTAAGAATATCACTCATTACATAAAAGTTTTCGCTTTCGCGGAAATATTAATCTATTTTTATATTTATTCCTAACAGCTGTTAGGTTTATATTTAATTAAAAACGCGCTCTATTTTGAGCGCGCTGTTTTATTCTAATTCTATTTCAAATTGCGTTAATTGCTTAAATTGTAATAATCGTTTATGCACTTCTTCGTTTGATAAATTTTGCATACGCTCAGTTCCAAATTTTTCAACACAAAACGATGCTAATGTTGATCCGTAAATAATAGCATTTTTCATGTTTTCAAAAGATGTATCATTTGTTTTTGCTAAGTAACCTGCAAAACCGCCTGCAAAGGTATCGCCAGCTCCTGTTGGGTCAAATACTTCTTCTAAAGGTAGTGCTGGTGCATAAAATACATTGTCGTCATGAAACAATAACGCACCGTGTTCTCCTTTCTTTATTACTACATATTTTGGCCCCATGCTATGAATTTTTCTTGCTGCAACTACTAAGGAATATTCTCCTGTTAATTGTCTAGCTTCTTCATCGTTTATTGTGATTACATCAACACGTTTTATAACATTGTGTAATTCTTCTAGAGCAGAATCCATCCAGAAATTCATGGTGTCTAAAATAACTAAATCTGGCTTTGTTGTCATTTGATCTAGAACACTAGATTGGACGATAGGATGTAAATTACCTAACATAACCACACCAGCATCTTTATAATTTTCTGGAACTACAGGGTTAAAATCTGCAAGTGTATTTAGCTCTGTAACTAGAGTATCTCTAGAGTTCATGTCATTGTGGTATTTACCACTCCAGAAAAATGTTTTTCCTTCTTTTACAATTTCTACACCTGTAAGGTTAATATTTTTGTTAGATAGTAAGTCTAAATATTTTTGAGGGAAGTCTCCACCAACAACAGATACGGCTGCAGTATCTACATTAAAATGAGATGCGGCTAAACCAATAAAAGTTGCTGCACCACCAAGTATTTTATCGGTTTTTCCGAATGGCGTTTCAATAGCATCAAATGCCATAGTGCCAACTATAACTAATTTACTCATAAAAAAGAGCGATATTTTTGTGCAAATATAAGTCTTTTATAGAGGTATTCAAGAATAATTTTGTGTAGGTTAAAACTCTTTTTCGAGTAGAAAAAGAGACTTTTAAAATAAAGCGAAGTCTTCCAATTGCAATTATCAACTTAATTGAGCTTGGAGTCTAATTTATTTTAGGCTTTTTAATTATCTTCTTATTAAAACACTTTTTTAGAAATTAATCTGTTAATTAAGTAAGCAAATAAAATTAAACATAAACAGTAAAAATAAACAGAGAAGTTTTCGTATATATAGGTTAAGAAGCTTTTTTTGTGATGGTTGACATGATGCTGTAATAGGTTCCCTAAAATAACTAAACCGTTATTAAGTGCATGAAGAATAATTACCATTCCTACACTTCTGGTTTTAAAATACACATAACCTAAAAACAAACCTAAAATTAAGGCCCATAATATATTTAGTGAAGATCCAATAAGGTTTGTGAAGATTAAGTGTTCTAATGAAAATAAAACAGAAGATATTATTATGGATTTATTAGGTTTATAGCTTACTAAAAGCCCTTTTAAAATAATACCTCTAAATATAATTTCTTCAAAAACAGGTGCAAGTATTATAATTGAAATAAGCCTTGTTTTTGAAGGTATAAAATTTTTATGAAATAAGTTAGAAATAGGTAAGGTGATTACTAAATATGTTAATAAGATTAAAGATAAGATAACTAAGCTTTTATCAATTTTGAAGTTGAACTTCACTTTAATATTATTTTTTTTATTGACTACATAATATATCCCTAAAGTGAAAATGGAAGAACAAATATTGGTAATTAGAGCTGATTTTTCAATTGATAATTTTAGAAAAAAAGTATTTAATGCAAATAGCGGGAAATAAGGAACCATATCAATCCCCATTATAGCAATTACCTCTAAAATGTTTGAAGGAAAGTGTTTTTTCATGTTTAACAGAGTATAAACCCCATAATATATTAGCACTATGGGGTTTAATAGGGTTAACTAAAATAGGCTGTTAATGCCATAGGCTATTAAATTCCAATTTACGGCAAAATGAAAATAGGCAGTACGGCCACCTAAAATACTATCTCCATCGAATCCATTGGGGTCTAAATAGGGAATTTCTGTTCCGCCATTAACATTGGTCTTTTCTTTAGCATTTAGTTCTTTAGTATTGAACTTTGTTAAAGTCATAATCTTTTAGATTTAAAGTTATACAAAAATTTAAAAAACAAAAGAATGCGCATTATTTGTTTAGTTTTTGCAAGATAAACCCATTCACTGCACAAACCTTGCAGTGAAATATTCTTTAGTAAGTTTTAATGAAAAAGTCTATTATTTTCTGCCAAAATCTGCAGGAATCTCTCCCCAAGCTTTGGTTTCCCATTTTACAATAGTTGTTGTGTAAGTGTTGGTTTTAAGCCAGTTTTCGGCTCTATCTACCAATTCAAAAAGCGCCTTATTTTTGTCTGTGCGTTCTAATTTGGTATTACAGTTTTTTTTGCGCACCCAACTCATGGCTGTTTTAGAGTCTGTATATATAATACGGTCGCTATTATGTTGTTTTAAAAAGGCTAATCCGTGAACAATGGCTAAAAACTCACCAATATTATTGGTGCCTTCTTCAAAAGGTCCTTGATGAAAAAGCTGTTTTTTTGTTTTGGTATCTACACCGCGGTATTCCATAATGCCAGGGTTGCCACTAGAAGCGGCATCAACAGCAATAGAGTTGAGGTTGGGTTGTCCAATTTTTTTGAGTTGCTCGTCAGATAGTTCACTTTTAAAGGTTTTTTTCTTTCCTATATAGTTTTTGTAGTTGCTATTTAAAGCTTTTTTGGCAGCGTCAAAACTGTCAAATGATTTGTAAACAGCACCTTGGTATTCTTTAATTTGGGCTTTGCAATCATCCCAAGATTCAAAAACACCTGTTTTATGACCTTTCCAAACGGTATAATATTTTTTCTTTTTTTTACTCATTTAAAAGTTTTTCTACCACTTTTGGAAAATATTCCATCTCTAATTCATGAATTTTTGCGGCTACATCTTCAGCAGTGTCAGTAGGAAGCACATCACATTTAGCTTGAAAAATAGTGGCACCTTCATCATAATTTTCGTTTACATAATGTATGGTAATGCCTGTTTCGGTCTCTTTATTAGCCACAACAGCTTGATGTACATGCATACCATACATGCCTTTTCCTCCAAATTTTGGTAATAAAGCAGGGTGTACATTTATTACCTTATTAGGAAATTCATTTAAAATAAATTCTGGAAACTTCCATAAAAAACCTGCTAATATAATAAGGTCTGGTTTTGAAGATTTTAACAGGTTTAATACGTCTTTGGTTTTAGTAAATGCTATTCTGTTAAAAGACAAAGCGCTTACTTTAAGTTTTTTGGCACGTTCTAAAACTTTGGCATGAGGATTGTTGGTAAGTACCTGAATAACAGATGCATTATTTCTATTTTGAAAAAACTTAATTAAATTTTCAGCATTAGATCCGCTTCCGGACGCAAAAATTACCACACGTTTCATATTACAGATTATAATGTTAAAGATTGTTCAACAAAAAAAAGAATAATTATTAACATTTAGTAGGTAAAATTATAATACTTAAAAGTTATTTTAGTAAATTACAAACACATTTTTGAAGTAAACATGTGTTTTAAAAATAAAGTTTTTTATTTTTGCCAACTGAATTAAAACTTAAAATTAAAAGATTATGTCAGACATTGCATCAAGAGTTAAAGCTATTATCGTAGACAAATTAGGAGTTGATGAAAACGAAGTTGTTGCAGAAGCTAGCTTCACTAACGATTTAGGAGCAGACTCATTAGATACTGTAGAGCTAATTATGGAATTCGAAAAAGAATTCGATATTCAAATCCCAGACGATCAAGCTGAAAATATTGCAACAGTTGGTCAAGCTATTTCTTATATAGAAGCTGCAAAATAAGCACGTTATTTTATGGAATTAAAGAGAGTTGTAGTCACAGGTTTAGGGGCTTTAACACCTATAGGTAATACCATA
The DNA here is from genome assembly GCF_049132085.1 of Seonamhaeicola sp. NFXS20. Classification (NCBI taxonomy): domain Bacteria; kingdom Pseudomonadati; phylum Bacteroidota; class Flavobacteriia; order Flavobacteriales; family Flavobacteriaceae; genus Seonamhaeicola; species Seonamhaeicola sp. NFXS20. The sequence goes on from NZ_JAFMPU010000001.1 coordinate 223,092, forward strand.
GATGAATATTGGGAAGGCCTAATTAATGGTAAAAGCGGTGCTGCGCCTATAACATATTTTGATGCTGAAAAGTTTAAAACCAAGTTTGCATGCGAGGTAAAAAACTTTAACGTAACCGATTTTATAGATCGAAAAGAAGCCCGAAGAATGGATAAGTTTGCACAGTATGCTATGATAGCTTCAGATGAAGCCATAGCAGACGCTAAACTAAATCTAGATGAGGTTAATAAGTTGCGTGTAGGTGTTATTTGGGGAGCAGGTATTGGCGGTTTAGAAACCTTTCAGCAAGAAGTATTAAACTATGCAGCTGGTGACGGAACTCCAAGATTTAACCCTTTCTTTATTCCAAAAATGATTGCTGATATTGCGCCAGCAAACATCTCCATAAAACATGGTTTTATGGGACCAAACTACACAACAGTTTCTGCATGTGCATCTTCTGCTAATGCTATTTTTGATGCCTTAAACTCAATTCGTTTAGGATATACAGATGTAGTTGTTACCGGAGGAAGTGAAGCTGCAGTAACCATTGCTGGTATGGGTGGTTTTAATGCAATGCATGCACTATCAACTAGAAATGAAAGCCCTGAAACAGCTTCAAGACCTTTTGATGGAACCAGAGATGGTTTTGTTTTAGGCGAAGGTGCAGGTGCTTTAGTTTTAGAAGAATATGAGCATGCCAAAGCAAGAGGAGCAAAAATTTATGCTGAAGTTGCAGGTGGAGGATTATCTTCAGACGCATATCACATGACAGCGCCTCACCCAGAAGGACTTGGTGTAGTAGAGGTGATGAAAAATTGTTTAGAAAATGCGGGACTAAACCCAGAAGATGTAGACCATATTAATACACATGGAACCTCTACTCCTTTGGGTGATGTGGCAGAACTTAAAGCCATTTCAAAAGTGTTTGGTAGTCATGCAAAAAACATAAATATTAATTCAACAAAATCAATGACGGGGCACCTGTTAGGTGCAGCTGGAGCTATTGAGGCCATCTCAAGTATTTTAGCTATAGAGCATGGTGTAGTACCTCCAACAATTAATCATACTACGGTTGATGAAAATATTGATCCAGAATTAAATTTAACTCTAAACAAAGCTCAAAAGCGCGATGTTAAAGTAGCAATGAGTAATACATTTGGATTTGGCGGGCACAACGCTTGTGTATTATTCAAGAAAATATAGACAGAATCCCGAGTGAAAAACATTCGTAACATATTAAATTCCCGTTTTAAACGCAACGGGAATTTTTTTATGGAAATAACTAAAATTGTAGGATTCAAGCCTAAAAATATTGAATATTTCAAAACAGCATTTACACATCGATCTATGAATATAAAAGACGATGAAGGAAATGCTATAAATTATGAACGTTTAGAGTTTTTAGGTGATGCTATGCTAAGTGCTGTTGTAGCCTCGCATTTATATCAGGAAGTGCCTGGTGGAGATGAAGGTTACCTAACAAAAATGCGCTCTAAAGTGGTAAGTAGAGAGCATTTAAATGAATTGGGAAGAGAATTAAAACTAATTGATTTAGTAGAAAGCAAAATACCTGCCGGACAATTTGGAGATAATATTCACGGCAATTTATTTGAAGCTTTAGTAGGCGCCATATTTTTAGACCGAGGTTATAAGTATTGCGAGAAATTTATCTTTAAACGCGTTATCATCCCTAAAGTAGATATTGAAAAACTAGAGGGAAAAGTTATTAGCTATAAAAGTTTACTTATAGAATGGTGCCAAAAAGAAAAGAAAACTTTTGGTTACAATGTATATGAAGATACAGGGAACGATGATGTAAGACATTTTTCAGTAAAATTATCAATAGACCAAAAAGTTGTAGCAAAGGCCAGAGCAACATCAAAGAAAAAAGCCGAAGAGAAAGCATCAAAACGCGCCTTTTTTGCTTTTCAGAATAAGATTTCTAAAACGTTGTAAAAAATTACTGTTAATTTAAAGTTAACTACAACGTTTTAGTTACTTATCTTTTCAAGATTAACTAAATCCTATCTCAATTCAATATTATAAATATTATATTTACGCCTACAAAATTAGGGTATGGCAATTCATAAACTTGTTTTTGATGATATTGAAGAAGACCTATTTACTTTAATTGCAATACATTGCACTCTTGAAGATTATAGGATAGCTTATCTCTTAAATAAATTTTTAGGAATTACTCTAGTTAGAAAACCATTAGATTTAGATTTTCAAAATGGAGAATTAACCTATTCTATTTATGAGTGGGAAGATTGCAAACAACAAACCATTTGGAATTTAGTATCTAATGTTTGTAAAACGGAAGATTATAGACAAGGCAACAGTAATTCATTATTTAGTTTGCAAGAAAAAACAACCAAAATAAATTACTTATTACCAGAATATAAAACCGTTAATTATTTTTTAAAAATAGATAACGAGTTCAATTTTAATAAAGAAAAATATATTATAGATAGTATATTAAAAATACAACAGGTAGCAACTGCCTACAGTATTAAACCTGATAAATTGAAATCTAAAGATCATTTAATTTTTAGCTAATGTCATTAACAAAAAAGACCAAAATAGTAGCCACATTAGGACCCGCAACAAGTAGTAAAGAAGTTTTAAAAGGCATGCTTGAAGAAGGGGCTAATGTTTTTAGGATAAATTTTTCTCATGCCGATTATGAGGATGTTGCAGAACGTGTAAAAATGATTCGAGAACTAAACGAAGAGTACGGTTTTACTGCTGCTATATTAGCAGATTTACAAGGCCCAAAGCTTCGTGTTGGTGTTATGAAAGAAGAAGTAGTTGTAAATCCCGGAGATGAGATTGTTTTTGCAACAGGAGAGCGTTTTGAAGGTACCAAAGAGCGTGTTTACATGACTTACGATAGGTTTCCGCAAGATGCTAAACCAGGAGAACGCATTCTTTTAGATGATGGTAAACTTATTTTTGAAGTAGTTTCAACAGATCAAAAATCTGAAGTAAAAGCCAAAGTAATTCAAGGCGGACCACTTAAATCAAAAAAAGGTGTAAACTTACCAAATACCAATATATCACAGCCGGCATTAACCGAAAAAGATATACAAGATGCTATTTTTGCCATTAGCCTTGATGTAGATTGGATAGCCTTATCCTTTGTACGTCATGCAGAAGATTTAATGCAATTAAGAGATTTAATTAATGAGCATTCAGAGCATAAAATTCCTATTGTAGCCAAAATAGAAAAGCCAGAGGCTATAGAAAACATTGATAAAATAGTAACTCATTGTGATGGTATTATGGTAGCACGTGGTGATTTAGGTGTTGAAATTCCTGCAGCCGATGTACCCTTAATTCAAAAGCAATTAGTATTACGTGCTAAAAAAGCCAGAATACCGGTAATTATAGCAACTCAAATGATGGAAACCATGATTTCTAGTTTAACACCAACTAGAGCAGAGGTTAATGATGTTGCAAACTCTGTTATGGATGGAGCCGATGCTGTAATGCTTTCAGGTGAAACCTCTGTTGGTAATTACCCGGTACAGGTAATTAGCCAAATGGCTAGCATTTTAAAAAGTGTAGAGAATTCACCTTTAATTAAAGTACCACAATTACCGCCGCATATTCGTACTAACAGATATATTACAAAATCTATTTGTTATCACGCAGCAAATATGGCTAATGAAATTGATGCAAAAGCTATTTCAACTTTAACAAATAGTGGTTATACAGCGTTTCAAATTTCGGCTTGGAGACCATCATGTCATATTTTAGTTTTCACATCAAACAAACGCATATTAACCCGTCTTAGTTTACTTTGGGGAGTGCGTACTTTTTATTATGATAAGTTTGTGAGTACAGATGAAACTATTGAAGATGTTAATAAAATAGCTTGCCAAAAAGGATATGTAGATGTTGGTGATATGCTTGTAAGTTTAGCAGCAATGCCAATACAAGATAAAGGTATGGTTAATACGTTGCGTGTTACAGAAATTAAAAGCTGTAGTTTTTAATTTAAATTATAACATAGTTTAATAAAAAAAGAGGGACAAAATTTTGTCCCTCTTTTTTATTGTAGTTATAAAATGCTTTATTTACTACCAAGCACCAATAAAGTGGCTGCCTTCAGCATTTATTAACTCGGCTCCTTTTGTTACGGTACCTGTTTCTGTATCTACAATATAAATGTTACCATTTTTACCAACAGCAGCAGCAGTTAAGTAAATATCATTTCCATCAACTGCATAACCTTGATATTGGAACATTTCCATATCTACTTCATAAGGAATGCTTTCTATTTTAGTGGCGGTTTTAGCTTCTAAATCTATTAAAGCAAAGTAACTTTCTCCTCTTCCAGAAATGCCTTCTTGAGAACCATCATGACGATAAGCTAAAACACCTTTGCCATTTGCAGCAGGTCTCCAAGCTAAAACATAAGCACCAGTAACACCTAAGGCTTCATCTAAATTAAAATTATAAGTATCATCATATTCATTATCAGCGTCTATTTTTAAAATATAAGAACCTTCTGGGTCACTTTGGTTAGCTTGATATACAGATCCGTTATATTCAAAAGCATTAATGCTACGGTAGCCATTTGTATTTCCATGACCTACAGTTGATGTTATTATTGTTGGGTTTAATAATGATGGGTAATCTAGAACAATTGTTTTAGAACCTAAAATTTCGTAATCGCTGTCGCTCTCTAAAGTACTTGGGTCTATTTTACTAATGCGTGCACCAATGTATAATTTATCTCCAGCAGTATTTAATGTTGGCATATCTATACGAGAAATATAGTATCCGTTTGCTGAATCTTCATCATTTAAAGTAATAGTGTGTTCTTGGAAATTTTTAATTGAAGAATTTACTAAATCAAGTGTTACAATACCAATGGTAGAGTTTGTATGTGTATAGTAATCGTCGGTAACATCTTCTGGAGTGTCATTGTCATCAACTTGATGCTCTGTTGATACGTAAACGGCAGCTCCGGTTTGGTCGCCATCAAATAATTTAATCCAACGTGGTGCTGTACCAACATAAGGCTCTATACTAATTTCAGAACCCGTTTTTACAAAGTTATTACCACCTTCAACGGTGTATTTTGTGTAAACACCCCCAGTATCGCCAGCATAACTAATATTAAATATTGTGCTTCCATCTTCAGATGCTTGTAAACGTGCTGTACGGTTTGATGGGGCAACAAAGCCATTGTTGAATGGATCGATTTGTACGGTTTGGTCTTGTGCATCTTCTTTAGTAACCGAGTAAATTAAGGTACCACCGTTACCATCTCCTGGGTCTGTTCCCATTAATGCACCTGCTATGGTTATCCAGCGGCTGTTGTCTTCATTGTCTTCTTCAATAATATTTGTTGGATCATCATCCGAACAGCTAAAGAATATTGCTAAAGAACTAAATAATAGTGCTAAAGTTTTAAGGTTTAGAATAGTTTGTTTCATTTTATACTTGTTTTAAAATTTATTGATTGAATAATTTAATTTTACATAAAAAGAACGTCCTGGTTTTTGTACCGACATGTTATCGTAGGCCGCTTTATCAAATATGTTTTTGGCATCAAAGCTTAATACCAGTTTTTTATTAGGAAATATGTAACTACAACCTAAATCTTGAATAAACTGACTAGGGATTACAAATTCATCATACCCCGTATTACTATCTCCTGGTGGATTTAAATACAAAAACTCATCAGTAAAATAGTTGCTGTAATAAAGATTTAATCGAGATTTATTTTGGATGATATTTTTAAATGAATAGCGTAAGCTACCATTCATAGTAAATAATGGTGTATTGGGTATATTTACGGTATTACCGTATCTGTTGGTGTATTCTAAAGTTAAGCGAGATAGGTTAAAATTAAGCCCAAAGTTATTTTTAAAATTATAGCTTAATTGAAACTCAATTCCCTTAGATCTGGTTTTATCATCAAAATTTGCATATTGTACTAGTTCATCGTTTTCCCAACTATCCTCACTGCTAGCGGGTAGCCCTATTAAATCTTCTATGTTTCTGGTAAAAAGATTGGTAGAAATAGTAAAGTCATGATTTTTAAAAGTGTATTTCCCAAAACGAAACCCTAAATTAAAATTTTTACTAATTTCTGGTTTTACTGTAAGGTTAGCAATAACGTTATCACCTGCATCACCAAAAACTTCTATTTCACTGGGCAGTCTAATTGCTTTTTCGGCCGAAGCTAACAAGGTAAATGTTGGTTTAAAGGTATAAGACCCTGCTAGTCCAAAACCATTGTAGTTTTTATCGCTTTTATAAACTGTTTCAATAACTTCTGTTTCGTCATCGTTAAATTCGGGTGCAGTGTTTAATACTTTTTGCCTGTAATGTTTACCAAAAACATTTAGTTTAAGTTTATTTTTAAGTGCATTTAGTTCATAACTTAATGAGGTTATATTTTTGTATAAATCGCTGGTTTGCTGAAATGTATTTTCAAGTAAAGAAATCATTTCATCAGAATCTTCACGATCTAAACCACTATAAAAATGGTTCACTAAAATTTTATGGTTGCTATTTATTTTATAAGAAACACCAGCTCTTATAGATGATACATTTCGTTTTATATTAAGTAGTGTTGGTCCTTGTTCACTTTGCGAGCCCCAAGTATATTCATATTCATCACCTTTGTAATCTATAGCTCTATTACCTGTCCAACTATAAGCAATGGCTGTAGTATCATTAACTATTCTGTTTCGTTTACCAAATAACCCTGTAACATTTACATCTAAACCGTTAACAAATAAATCTTTTTTTAAATAAACCAAATTGGCTAATAAGGCATCAGACTCTAAAAACCGGCCTTTGTAAGGGCGTCTGGTTACAAAAGCACCATGTTGTACTTGTTTATAATCATCAGATGCAGTTACCCCAATAAAAAATTGGTCGGCCCATTTAACATCAGTATATCCTAAGTTTAATATACCTCCTGTTGAGCGATAAGCGTCATAAAAGCGTCTTGCTGTAATAGGAGTTTCAACCCCTCCAATACCTATATCTACAATAGTTGGTCCTGAAATTTTATAATCGTTATCAGAATAATTATGAAAAGCAGAAGCTTTTATTGTAAATCCAGATTTTTCAAAACGATATAAACCATTTATGTTAGCCTGAAAGGTGTTGAATGAACCATAAGAAACCGATGCATTTAAACTTGTTTTAGTTCCTTTTTTTAAAACAATATTTATAGCACCGCCTAGTGCATCATCGGCCAAATGCCCAGGAATAACACCTTTATAAACTTCAACACGCTCTATTAGTGCAGGAGGAATACTGTTTAAGTTAAATGATGACCCGTACATAGACATAGGAATGCCATCTATAAAAATGGTTACAGAGTTACCAGACAAACCATTTAAACTGTATTCAACATTAGAACCTAAACCGCCATTTTGCCTAAGTTTTACACCAACTGTTGAGTTTAAAAGTTCATTGGTTTGAACGTTTCTTAAACTTGCCTCTTTGGTTTCAATAAGATTTACAGAAAAACCTTTGGTTTCCGTTTTTCTTTTTTCTGTTTCTGTTTGTATTAAAACTTCGTTTAAGGCTTGATAATCTGTTATTTCTAGTACAATATTAACAGATTTTGTAGTGCTATTTAGTTGAATTTGTTTAGTTACGCTTTTAGCATTAAGCGAACTTATTGTTAGTGAATAATTACCAAAAGGAAGATTTTTAAATACAAACTCACCATTAATTCCTGCTGAGGTTTCTTGTTTTAAAGAATTGTTTTGAATAACTATTGTTGCGCCTAAAGCAGGTTTATTATTATCAAACAAAACATAACCAGAAAGTGTGCTATTTTGAGATACTGCACCTAAGCTAAAACAAATTGCAATTAAAGAAAATAACGACTTTGCCAAAATAATAGTTTTTTATTTTGGGCAAAAATATACTTATTTAGACTAAATCCAAATAAAAATAAACGTTTTTTTAGAATGAATTTAAATGAGGTTTTTTGTCTTAAAAAATTAAAATCCAAATTTTAATTGTACACTTATGCTGTTTTTATCTTGTGTTTTTTTTGGTTTTTCTGTATTTAAATTTGATAACGAAATACCTAAGAGTCTTACAGAGTTTTGTAGTTTTTCTTGATATAATAACTCCTTAGCAGTTTCTAATATTACACTTTTGTTTTTTATAAAATAAGGCAGTGTTTTACTACGAGTTTGCAACGTAAAATCACTGTATTTAATTTTTAGGGTTACTGTTTTACCTGCTACATTACTCTTTGTTAAACGTTTTGAAACCTCAGTAGCTATTTGGTCTAGTTTTTCTAGCATAAATACTTCGCTAGATAAATTTTCACTAAATGTACGTTCTGCAGCTAAACTTTTTCTAGTACGGTGGGGTTTTACTTCGCTAGTGTGAATGCCTCTTACAATGTGGTAATAATACCTGCCAGATTTACCAAAATTGGCATCTAAATATTCTAATGATTTTTGTTTTAAGTCTGCACCAGTAAAAATGCCTTTTTGGTACATTTTTTCAGCCGTAACTTTGCCAACGCCGTAAAACTTTCTAATGTCTAATTGCTCTAAAAATTCTATTACTTCTTCTGGGTTAACCGTTTTTTGACCGTTAGGTTTATTATAATCACTGGCTACTTTTGCAATAAATTTATTAATAGAAATACCTGCCGAAGCCGTTAATCCAATTTCGTTTAAAATTCTATTTCTAATTTCTTTGGCAATTAGGGTAGCACTTGGGTTCCCTTTTTTGTTTTTAGTAACATCTAAGTAAGCTTCGTCTAACGAAAGTGGTTCTACTAAATCGGTATAATCAAAAAAAATTTTTCTAATACGTTTAGAAATTTCAGAATAGCGCTCAAAATTAGGTCTAACAAAAATAAGTTCAGGACATAATTTTGCTGCTAATCTACCAGACATGGCACTTTTAACACCAAACTTTCTGGCTTCATAACTAGCGGCACTAACCACACCACGCTTACCGCCACCACCAACAGCAATTGGTTTTCCTTTTAATTTAGGGTTGTCCATTTGCTCAACAGAGGCATAAAAAGCATCCATATCAACATGAATAATTTTTCGTATTGGTAAATCCACAGACATACTGTAAATTTAGGCATTAAATACTTTTTAGTATAACCTCTTTTTAAAATTGAATGATAGAAATTGAACGTAAATTTTTGGTAAATTCTAATGCTTTTAAAAAAGACGCTTTTAAAGAAACTAGAATAATTCAAGGCTTTTTAAATACCCATAAAGAAAGAACTGTAAGGGTAAGGCTAAAAGGCAACGAAGGTTTTTTAACTGTAAAAGGAAAATCTTCAGATGATGGTTTAACACGTTTTGAATGGGAAACCAAAATATCTGATACAGATGCTAAGAATTTGTTAAATATTTGTGAATCAGGGCTAATTGATAAAATTCGTTATGAGGTGCAGCTAAAAAATCATATTTTTGAGATAGATGAATTTTTTGGAGATAACCAAGGTTTAATTATAGCCGAGGTTGAATTAAACTCTAAGAACGAAACTTTTGAAAAGCCAAGTTGGTTGGGAAAAGAAGTAACCGGAAATATAAAATATTATAATTCTCAACTTAGTAAAAACCCTTATTGCAATTGGGAAAAATAAAAATATGATGAAAAAACTATTAATAACTCTATCTGTTTTAGCTTGTTTCATGTCTTGTAAAGAAGCACCTAAAACAAATTCACTAGACGCTAATGACAAGATTGATATAGAAGTAGATTCAACTAAAATAGACGTTGTTGAAGCTCCAGTTAAAAAAACAACCCAGCAAATAAAAGAAGAACTTACATCAAAAGGCTTTCAGGTTTTTGATTATGTAGATAAAAAAACGCAAGATACTATCTTAATGCAGCAATATTTTATAGCTTTTTTAAAACGAGGACCTATTAGAACTCAAAATGAAGAAGAAGCGGCACTCATTCAAGAAGGACATTTAGCACATTTAAGTAAAATGTATGAGTTAGGTTATGCTGATATTTCTGGACCATTTGGAGATGATGGTGATATTCGTGGTATAACCATTTACAACGTGCCAACCCTAAAAATGGCAGATAGTTTAGCAAAATCTGATCCCGCCGTTAAAGCTGGAAGAATAGAAATTGAAATTCATCCGTGGTACGCAGCAAAGGGCTTTCCGTTACGCTAATGCTTAAAATTTTACGCCCCATTATTTTTATTATTAATGTTATAATAATATTAGCATTAATAGGCATTCATTTTATAATCAAAGAGCATACTTATCAAACCTCTTTGTATTATTATACGTTTCCACTCCCAATCATTATCATTATAGTTTTGGCGCTTTCTGTTTTCCTTAGCAATAAATTCAGAAAGTATAATTTGTATTTAGCAGGCATTTTTTTAATTATTTGGCTAAGCAGAAGTTTTAAAATACATATAGCTGAAAATTTTGATGAAACAGATTTAGAAATTGTGTTTTGGAATGCCTCTCATTATAGAGAGTTTGATGATGTTTTTAAAGAGATTGAAAGCATTCCAGATGTAGTGGTTTTGGTTGAATATCATGGTGATTATTTAGATGAAGCAAAAAAGAAATATCCAGAATATTATTTCTATGAAAATTCTAATGAAGAAATAGGCATATTTTCAAAAAGTCCTATACAGGTAAATGAGGTTGTCCCTTCAAAATATGGTTCTTCAGTTATTAATTTTGAAACTCATAGTATTAATTTTTATGCTGTAGATGTTTCTGCAAGTATTGATGTTCCTAGAAGTTGGGAAACAGACTTTGTAAACAAAGCCATTACAAAAAAACAAAAAACGGTGGTGTTAGGAGATTTTAATGTTCCGTATGAATCGAAGTTTTTAACACCAATAAAAGAAAATTTTAATCATGCTTTTAATGAAAAAGGATTTGGTTTTAGAGAAACCTGGTTTTATAATATTCCGTTGTTATCTCTAGACTACATTTGGGTTTCAAAAGATTTAGAAATTTTAAAAACCGAAAAAGTAGGCACTTTTAAAAGTGATCATGCTATAATTAAAACGGTTATAAAAAACTAGTTATATAGATATTTCAAATACACATTTAGCGTCATTACCAAATTCGTCAACCACTGTTAAAGTGTGTTTGCCTTCTTTGGGTAAAATGGCTAGTTCATGAATGTCTTTAGTGCTACCAATAAAATAATTATCTATGTACCAAAAAAGTGTGCTTTCAGGTTTTGAATGTGCTACTTTTAATATAAGTTCGTTGGTAGCCCCATCAAAATTTTTAGGCAAATAAACAGTATTATTGTTTTTTGGATAAATAAATTGCATAGAAATAGTTCTGTTACCTAAACAATCATTTCTAAAAGGTGGTAATGTTTTATAAAACGGATTATTAGTCTTGTAATAATGTGCCATTAACGGTGGCAATACAAACCAAGAAGTATGTTTTATATTACTTGCATCTTCACACGAAGCATTTACTTGATAGGTTTTAGTACTATCTAAATGAACTAAAATATGGTACGGACAAGGTTTAGTTTTTAGTCCGCTTAATTGAACATAAGCATTTTTGGTGTCGTTACAATTTGGAGATGCTCTATAGCCACTTTGTTTACAAACAGTAATTGTTTGCATTTCATCAAAAGGTTTAGTAAACCATTGGCTTTTTGGTAGTAAATCAAAAACTTCAAAAAGTATAGGAGCGGCAGTTTGCACGCCTACTAATCCGGGTCTGCCCTCTCCATCAGCATTTCCAACCCAAACTCCAACTACATAATCTTTTGTAGTGCCAATGGCCCAAGCATCTCTAAAGCCAAAACTAGTACCTGTTTTCCATGCTATTTGTTTAGAATCATCAAAAAACTCCCAGTTTTCATCACCTTCGGGTCTGTTTACTTGTTTTAGACTTTCAAAAGTTAAGTAAATAGAAGCGGCATCAAATAATGTTTTTTCAGATTGAAGTTTGCCAAAATCTACTGTTTTTGAGGTAAACAAGGTAGGTTCGCAAAATTCGTTGGAATAATATTCACTTGAAGTTTCAGAAAAATGATTTAAAGTTGAAGCCATGGCTGCATAACTTTTACATAAATCCCAAAGGTTACTTTCGGCTCCTCCAAGAATTAAAGACAACCCATAATGATTGGCATTATATTTTAAGTCTTTTAATTTCAATGCTTTTAAATAATGATGAAACCTATCTAAACCAAATTCTTGTAGCATTCTAACCGAAGGTACGTTTAAAGATTGAGATAGTGCTTTACTTGCAGGAACTGCACCAGCATAGGTTTTGTTGAAGTTTTCAGGGTTATAGCTTCCAAACTGGCTAGGTACATCAGCTACCAAAGTATTGGGTAATATATCGCCGGCATCTAACATGGCAGCGTATAAAAAGGGCTTTAAAATACTACCGGTGCTTCTGGGTTTGTCAATAATATCAACATCTTTTTGGTGGGTTTTGGTAGTTGGTGTGTTGCCAACATAAGCCAAAACTTGTCTGGTTTTTACGTTTAAAACCAATACTGCGGCATTATGAATTTCATTTTGACTTAAAACTGAATAATGCTGTTTTACAATGGCATTTGCTTGCTTTTGAAGCGATACATCTATAGTAGTTTTTAAGGCTTCTCCTGGATGTGTTTCAGATAATTTTTGCAATAAATGCGGTGCAATTTGAGGTAATGGATAAGGTTTTTGGGGTAAATCTTCAGCAATAGATAAATTATAAGTTAATGAATCTATAATATTATTTTGAAGTAATTTTAGAAGCAGTTTATTGCGTTTGTTACGTAAATGTATTTCGTTTTTACCTGGATAAATTAAACTTGGTGCATTAGGTAAAACCGCCAAAGTAGCACTTTCTGCCCAGGATAAATTGTGAGGTCTTCTATTAAAATAACGCCATGATGCGGCATCTAAACCAACTACATTGCCGCCAAAGGGCGCATTGCTTGCATAGTAACTTAAAATTTTTTCTTTTGAGATTTTTAGTTCTAAACGTGTGGCTAAAATGAGCTCTTTTAATTTTTCTAAATAAGTTCTTGGTTTTCCTTGTCTTGATAATCTAATGACTTGTTGTGTAATGGTGCTGCCACCACGTTTCACGGTACCCGATTTTAAGTTTTGTTGTAATGCTTTAAAAATTGATACAGGATTAAAACCTGGATGTTTATAAAAATATTCGTCTTCAAACTGAATAATGCAGGTTTTAAATTTTATGGGTATACTATCGTTATGCGGAAAACGCCATTGACCATCACTGGCTATTTTGGCACCAATGAGTGTATTGTTTGAACTGGTTATTACGGTTGAGGTTGGTGTTTTAAAAAGCTGTTTAGGTAAACAAAAATAATAGGCTACACAAAGTATGGCTAAGATGAAAAACCTAGCCTTTCGTTTTTTTATGTAGCCTAGTATTTTATTCAATTTTTATTGTTTTTATTCGTTATTTAGAATGCCATGAAGCAATCTAGTAATAAATAGAGCTAAAATCATTTTAATTATTAACAGCCCATAGGCACATTAAAAGCAATTGTTTTTTCAATTTTTTCATCATACATGGTGGTAAAAATAACTTTAAAATATATTTTACTAATACCAATTGTAGAGGCGCCTTTGTTAATTTTTTTCTCGTCTTTAATCAAATTATACCAAACATCGCCACAATGCTCTTTTACAGCGTTTTTAAATTCTGAAATATCAACGTTTATAAACTTATTTTGGGCTTTGTTGCTGTATGTTATGGTTTCAAAAATACCTGTTTTTTTAGTAGATTTTAAAGGTGTCCAAGCAGAATAAAAATGTTTCCATTCTATTAAATCACAATGCGGACCTTCGGCTTGAATAGAGATGCTGTTTTCATGTCTTTGAAATACTTTTATGCTTTTGTATTTTGAATGATGCCTTACACGAATGGTTTTGCCTTCAAGTGTTTCGCCTATTTCAAGAATGGCATCAACAGTATTATCGGAATGTGTTGAGATTTGCTCATCTCCAATAATTTCGGCATTTAAATTTTCAAATTCTAAAGTAAAATCATCAAAACCAACACTAAAGCGTTTTTCTATTTTATTATCAGTTAAAAAACCATTAAATACGTAACCAGAACGGTGGTTATAAATATCGTCTTTACAGGTTACTTTTACCCATTCTCCAGAAACAATGTTGTTATTATCTTTAACATCAAGTTTTAAGTTTGTACGTTCTGTTATTTCTAACGTGGTTCCGTAAGCTAGTTTATCTATACGTTTTGAATCTTGACTAGGGTTGTCTCTTAAAAACAAGCCATTATCGGCGTTTACATATCTTATTTCTTGTGCTTTAGCAATATTGAATGTTATTAATACTGCCACTATATAAATATATTTTTTCATTTTTTTAAGTTTTTTATGTTATCTATTAAGCATAGGTTGTGTTAACCCAAATTTATCTCGGGCTCTCAAAAAGATTAATAATCTGTGTGATGAGACTCTGAACAACACTTGAGATAGGCTTAGTGAAATTGTTCAGAATGACAGCTATAACTTTTTAGATAATGTCATTTGTTTACATTAATCCACTGCCCTTTAGTTTTCACTAAAAAGTTGTTATCATACATAGCTTCCGCTTGAATTCCAGGTAAGTAATAGCGCCCTAAGTAGGATGCATTTAGCATTACCAAGAATGTTTTGGTGCTATTAGAATTTCCGTTTTTGCTTAAGTCAAAATAGAAATTCACACGGTCGTCTCTAATGTCTGTATAGCGCGCTTCACTAGAGGTTGTATCCCCAAAATCTGTAAACCGGGTATTTACAATTTCCCATCCCGAAGGGAAAATTTGGGTTAAAGCCACATCCTTAACAGGTGTACTTTTAAGGTTGTTAACTTTTACTGTAGCAATAAAATCTTGCCCTTGTTTTAAGTTGGAAACATCAATTGTGTTGCCTTGTAAATCTTTATATGAATAGCTTATGCTTAGTCCGCGTTGTTCTGCAATTTCTTGTCCAACAGGAAGTTTTCCGGTGTTTAAAACACGCGTATAAACTACATTATTTTGGTTGTTGGTTATGGTTAAAGCGTTTGTACCATCTACCACTTGTAATTTGCGTTGAGCAATGGCATTTTTGGTATTAATAGTTTCTTTTTTTCCATTGATTGAGTAGCTAATATTTATGGCTTTTCCGCCATTAGCATTTACCATTTTAGCCATAGCTAATAAGCTGTAAGCTGTAGTTTGTGTACTCATCCAACGATTGCTAGATAAATCTTTGGCAATATATTCGGCTATTTCTCGCATTTTAGAATCTTTGGTTAATACCATAGTCTCTAAAGCCATGGCTCTATTTCTATCAACCGACCCGTATGAATAATAATCATATTTATTAGGTGTGAAATTAATGTTAGCCGATTGCGAAATACGCTCACTAGCTTCTTTTTGTCCAGCCAAGGCATAAGCCGCTGCTAATCGCCATTTGGCATCATTTGATAATTCTGAAAACTCACGTAATCTATTCATAGATGCCAAATCTGGACTTCCTGCTAATGCTAAAGTGTACAATCTGTAGGCTTGTGCTACATCAGAATTGTAATATTTGTAGCTTGGTCTCCAATTTCTAGCGGCTTGTTTTTGGTAGGTAATCCAATTGCTTTTAAAGGTTAATGGTAATACATAGCCTTTCTTTTCGGCTTCAATCATAAAATGACCCGCGTAACTAGTGCCCCAATCGTCAGTACTATTTTCACCTATCCAATAGCTTAATCCTCCGTTTGGTTTTTGAAAATGTGCAAGACGTTTAATGCCATTTTTAATATTTTCTTGAATGCTTTGTTTTTTATCGGCAGTTAAATCGAAAATATCACTTAAGAATAACTGCGGAAACACACTTGATGTTGTTTGCTCTACGCACCCATGCGGATACTGAATTAAGTATTGCATTCTGCGAGAGAAATCCATGGGAGGTAAAGTTGAAAACTCTACTATAGCAGAATTTGTTCCGGTAACACCAAAGGTTTCAAAAGCGATAGTTTCTGAAGTATTAGCGGCCAGTGTTTTGTCTATTGATTTTGATGTAAACGGATTAGGATTTACAACATCTAATTCAACTTTATAAGTAGATGTTTCACCATTACCTTTTGCAATAATTTCAACCGTATTGATGCCTTTAGCTTTACTTACATCTAAGGTAAAATAAGCCATTTTTTCATCAGGTTTAGAAAAATTAAGTTGTTGTGTTTTTTCACCTTCAACAGTAATGCCATTGCTTAATTTTAGGCTAATATTTACGTTTTTAACTTTAGGCTCCATGGCAAAAACGGTTACTGGTAAGGTTACTTTTTCACCAGGGCTTAATTTTCGCGGAAGCGTAGCTAACACCATTAAAGGTTTTTTAACTTGAACGGTTTTATCAGTGCTTCCGTAAGCTTCTTTGGTGTGGTCTCCAGCAACAACCATTGTTCTTACAGAACCAATATAATTTGGCATTTTTATAGTGTGCGATTTTTGTTCGCCTTTCTTTAGGCTAAAGGGTCCAAAATACTTCACTACAGGTTTAAAACGGTTAGCTTTTTTCTTTTTACCAGCAGTTGCACTACCATCACCACCAATAGCAAATACTTGGTCTATACTTCCAGAATATGCGCCAATAACATCATCAAAAACATCCCAAGTTTTTACACCTAAAGCTTCACGAGCGTAAAAACTATTCCATGCATTTGGAGTTTTAAAACGTGTTAAATCTAGCAACCCTTCTTCTACCACAGCAATGGTATAGGTCATGGGTTTTTTGTTTTTTTCAGAAACGGTAACCTTAAATTCTTGCTCTGGTTGTAGTACATCGGGCATGTTTATTTTGGGTTGTAGTTTGGTATTTGGGTCTTCAACCATCATAGGTATTACACCGTAAAGTCTTATTGGTAAATCGTTTGCTGTTATGGCATGTGGTTGCAATAGTGAGATATTGATAAATACGTTAGGAGCCATTTCTGGAGTTATAGGAATAGCAACTGTGGTTTCGCCTTTTTGTGTTTGTACCCATTGGTAATCTATTACTTCGGTGCCGTTTTCAATACTCACTAAAGCGCGCCCTTCATTACCAGATTGGAAGGTTACTTTGGCGGTTTCACCAACATTATAAGTTTCTTTATCACTAGAGAAAATGAGCATTTTAGCAGCTTCTTTATCGCCAGAACTAGCGTTTTGCCACCAATTTTTGTAGAAATAGGCTGTTCTTCCTGTGGCATGCCCGCTCACAGGGTCTTCAATTCTAATTAAATAGCGTCCGCGATCATGGTCTGGAACATTAATAGTGAAACTTGCTTTACCATTGGCATTGGTATTTATTTTAGATGTTGAATAAGGTTTGTGATAACTGCTAGATACGTAGCTAGATAAGTTGTCGTAAGACGAGTTCCACCACCAACGCCATTCAATTTTATATACTTTTACTTGAAGATTATTGCGTTTTATGGGGTTGCCTTGGGCATCAACTACTACTACATCAAAGGTTTGATTTTCATCTGTAAAATACGAGCCATAAGCATTTCCTTTAGGCGAACGTAACCCCACAAATGAGCTGTAAGGCGCATATTTTTTTGTGAATGCATCAATAGAGAAATCGCCACCATTTTCAAAAGCTCTTACTAAAAACTGAACGTTTAACATGCCTGGAGCTTTCTTTTTAATGTTTATTTTTTTGTTTATGTTGGCTAAACCTTCGGCGTTTACTTTACCTTCAAACACATTAAATTCTTCTGAGTAAAAATTACGTGTAGGATCATTAAATACATAGTTTTTGTAATTGTCAAAACCAGTATTTGTTGTTGTAAATCTTGCTTTAACTTCGGTTTTTAAATTTTTACCTGGTGCACCGTGTAGCCATTTTACATTTAAATTACCAGTAAGTGGTTTTGTTGCGGTAAGCACATCATCATCAAAATCAATTTTTATTTTTAATCGGTTAGGTTTTACGGTTTCAATTTTTAATCCTTTATAGAATGTAGCACCACCAACAGATACTTTGGCATTGTAATTTCCTGTTTTGTCATCGGTAGTTGTTGGTACTGTAAATTTGTATACATTATTTAAGTTGTTGCTAGTTACTTTTTTAAACACTAACTTTCCGTTAGGGTTTGTAATTTCTAGTTTTACTGGGTGGCCTTTTGGTAACTTATTAGCATTATCGTTTAACATAAAAGCTAAATGTAGCGTGTCGCCAGGTCTCCAAACACCGCGTTCGCCGTAAATGTAACCTTTAAGTCCGCGTTGAAGTTTTCTTCCAGAAACATCAAATTTACTTAATGAGAGGGCGTTACCATCGTAAAGACGTACATAAGTAGTATTATTTCCTTTTGAAATAATAGCGAAACTTGCGTATTTATCGGCATCAATAATAGTTAAACCATCTTTATTTGTAGTTGCTGAAGCAAGTTCTTGCTGCTGAAAATTGTATAAGGTTACTTTTGCATTGGCTTCTGGTTGGGTAGTTAAAATATTAGTAACGGCAAAAAAGTAAGACTTATTGGTACCTAGTTTTGCAATAACACCCAAGTTTGAAGCTATTAGGTTTTGTGATACTATTTTATTTTGATTATAGTAAGCCTCATGGCAGGGGTTGTTTTCTTCGCGCCAATTGTAGGTGTAGTTTTTGTAGCGGTAAAGCAGGTTATCCCAGTATTTTTCTTCACGAAGTTCTTCATTTTCACTATCTGGATTATCATCTTCATAAAAATCGTCTTCATAATAGGTATCTTCATTGGTGTTTGATGTGTCATCATTTGTTTCACAATCATATAAAGAGTAGTTTTTATTAAAACTAAGTTCAACACGGTAAATAGCACCAACATCGGCTTTAAAATAGTTTGATAAATCTATGCTGTAAGCTTTCCATTTGCCTGTGTTTTCGGCAGCTGTTTGTAATTGTATGGTTTGTTTTGCAATGCGGCGCCCAACTTTTTTAATGTTATATTGGTTATTGCTATTTAGGTTATTGTCTTGTAAAAACTGAAGCACATTATCTTCAAAAATTTTAATAATTCTAACATCAACAGCACTTAGGTTTACCGCTTCAAAATTAAATTTTAATTGTTGTGAATTTGGTAAAATACTACCACTGTTTAATAAGCGCACTTGTGGTTTTAATGATTGAAAAGCAACGGTTTCAGAAAATGGTTTTTTTAGTTTAAAACCATCGGTGTTTTTAATGCCTTGGAATATATCAACTTTGATGTTACCAACCAATTTAGTGCTTGGGTACACTTTTAAAACATTACCACTAACCACATATTTTGGGTTTTTTGCATTTTGAATAGACACCAAACCATCAAAATTTTGTTGTTTTTTTAAAGGGTCTGAAAAGTTTATTAATAAGTACTGCTCTGGAGATTGAAACACTTCAGTTTTTGTAATAGTGAAGTTATTTATACCTGGAATTACAATGGTATTTTCTCCTTTATTATCGGCATCAATAACTTTTCCATTCCATGAAACCTCAATATTACTATCTTCAATAACTCGATTTATACTGTCAATTTTAAATTCAAAAACAGTACTGTTTTTATAGCTTTCGTTAAAAACAATGTTTAGGTTTTTGCCGTTTTGTTTGGCTGTAATTAATTTTTTAGCGTTTTCAATAGAAATAAGGTCTGCCGATTTTATAACGCCTTCAATGTATTGCCAGTTTTTGCTGTAAGATTGCAGGTTGTTGGTTACCACATTAAAATTTGGAGTAATGGTTTTAAACTGAAAGGTGTAGTTTTTAAAACTAGAAGGGATGTCTTTATAAATTTCAGACAATTTTACGGTTACCGTGTATTCAGTTGAAGCATCTAAATACTCATCTGGTGTAAAAATTAGGGTTTGGTTATTACCAACTTTTAGTTTGCCTTCAACATAAGGTTTAATGTTTATAATGTTATCTGTTATTTCTTGGTGCATTTCCCAACCATCAACAGGTTTAGCTAAATTAATTTGAATGGGTTTGGCTACAGATGTTATTCCAGAAGTTGTGTAACTTATATAATCTCTATACTTAAAAATATTATCGGTTTCAACAGTTTTTTCTTTGCAGGAAGTTATTACAGAAACTACTAAAAAGCCGATAAATAATTTTTTTAAATACATGAGAAAAAAGATTTTAAATGAACACAAACAAAAAACTGTACGTTGTTTCCTGTTAATAAAGTTACGCTTTATAATTTAAGTTTAGACTTTATGTTTTTGTTAAATTGTTCTTAAATTTATAACACTAATAATTTTGTAATTATTATTAAAAGATATTTTTTATTGATATTTTCGTAAAAAATAGTTGAATAATTAAAAAATCAATATAAATACACTTCAAAATGAAAGCATTTGGTTTAGATAAAGCATTACAAACTTTAGGTATTTTAACTGTAAACAACGGTACATCTACTGGTGTTAATAATTTTAGTGAAGGTAAAATTATTAAAAGTTTTTCACCTGTAGATGGGCAATTGATAGCAAATGTAAAAACAACTACAGAAACAGATTACCAAAAGGTTATAGTTGCTGCAACCAAAGCTTTTAAAACATGGCGATTAGTTCCTGCGCCACAACGTGGAGACATTGTTCGCCAATTTGGAGATAAATTAAGAGAAAAAAAAGAAGCTCTAGGTAAATTAGTGTCTTATGAAATGGGAAAAAGCTACCAAGAAGGTTTAGGTGAAGTACAAGAAATGATTGATATCTGCGACTTCGCAGTGGGTTTATCACGTCAGTTACACGGTTTAACCATGCATAGTGAGCGCCCAGGACATCGTATGTATGAGCAGTATCATCCGCTTGGGGTGGTTGGTATTATTTCAGCATTTAATTTTCCGGTGGCAGTTTGGTCTTGGAATACCGCTTTAGCTTGGGTTTGCGGAGATGTTTGCGTGTGGAAACCAAGTGAAAAAACACCGCTTTGTGGTATTGCTTGCCAAAATATTATTGCCGAAGTTTTAAAAGAAAATAATTTACCAGAAGGTATTTCATGCTTAATAAATGGCGACTATAAAGTAGGTGAATTTATGACGAAGGATGTTAGAGTTCCTTTAGTATCTGCAACTGGTTCAACCAGAATGGGGAAAATTGTAGCAAAAGAAGTAGCAGGTAGATTGGGCAAAACTTTATTAGAGTTAGGTGGTAATAATGCCATCATTGTAACCCCTGATGCCGATATAAAAATGACGGTTATTGGAGCTGTTTTTGGTGCTGTTGGTACTGCAGGACAGCGTTGTACAAGCACGCGCCGTTTAATTATTCACAATAGTATTTATGACAAAGTAAAACAAGCCATTGTTGATGCTTACAAACAAATAAAAATTGGAAATCCATTAGATGAAACCAATCACGTAGGGCCGTTAATAGATAAGGCTGCAGTAAAAATGTATGAAAATGCTCTAATTAAGGTTAAAAAAGAAGGCGGTACTATTTTAGTTGAAGGCGAAGTACTTTCGGGTGAAGGTTATGAAAGTGGTTGCTATGTAAAACCAGCCATTGCCGAAGCAGAAAATCATTTCCAAATTGTACAACATGAAACCTTTGCACCTATTTTATACTTGTTAAAATATGAAGGAGATGTTGAGAATGCTATTGAACTTCAAAATGGTGTTGCTCAAGGTTTAAGTTCGGCTATAATGACTAATAATTTACGAGAAGCAGAACAATTTTTATCTCATGCAGGTAGTGATTGCGGAATAGCCAACGTAAATATAGGAACTTCTGGAGCCGAAATTGGGGGTGCTTTTGGTGGTGAAAAAGAAACAGGTGGTGGTAGAGAATCGGGTTCAGATGCTTGGAAAGTTTACATGCGTAGACAAACAAACACCATAAATTATACTACAGAGTTGCCCTTAGCACAGGGCATAAAGTTTAATTTATAGCAATCATACAAAATTTAAATGTGACTTTTTTCGGGTTAATGTTTCTTAAATAAAATGTAAAGTATTAAATTACAAACACTTAAACATTAACCAAAACAGTCTTTAAAATGAGTAAAAAAACATCCTGTCTCTTAGGAATTCTACTCACAATCATTCTTGGTACTATTTTGTACTATTTCTTTTGTTGTAGTCAATGCTGTGATAAAAACTCTCATACACAAAAGCAAAAACAAGAACCGTTGGTAGAAACCTCGAAAACTAAAAAAGCTACAAAAAATGCTTTTTCTATTACAGATGAAAATGGCGATTTAAAATTAGAAACTGCCAACAATTTTAACTTTAAAACTTCAGAGTTTTCAATTTTACAACCCGTTTCTAGCAATGTTGAAGAAAATATTTTAAAACTAAAAGGTTATTTAATTAAAAATTCACTTAAAGATTTAGAAATTACTGGGCTTTATAAAAGCGAAGAGCAAAACAATTCTGCTTATCCTAATTTAGGTTTGGCAAGAGCTAATGCTGTTAAAAACTATTTAGTTTTACATGGTGTACCATCTAATCAGATTGACACTTTTGGCAAGTTAAATGATGATATAGTTCCAGATGAAGCTAACACGTATTACGGACCAATAAAATTTACAATGCAAACTTTAGATGCATCTGATACTTCGGCATTAAAAGCATTAGAAAAATCTTGCGACTCTATTAGAACTAATCCGTTAGTACTTCATTTTAAAACAGGTCAGGCAGCTATTAATTTAACAGCTGAACAACGCCAAAAAATTGCCAACATTTCTCATTGTGTAGATAAATTAGGAGTAAAAGTGCAGGTAGTTGGACACACTGATAATTCAGGAGATGCCAATAATAATGTTGTTTTAGGTAAACAACGTGCAGATTTTGCAAAAGGTTATTTGGTTAAAAATGG
Source organism: Seonamhaeicola sp. NFXS20 (assembly GCF_049132085.1). Classification (NCBI taxonomy): domain Bacteria; kingdom Pseudomonadati; phylum Bacteroidota; class Flavobacteriia; order Flavobacteriales; family Flavobacteriaceae; genus Seonamhaeicola; species Seonamhaeicola sp. NFXS20. The sequence continues at coordinate 245,825 of NZ_JAFMPU010000001.1, forward strand.
CATTTTAGAGCAAAATATTGAAACTTCTTCTAAAGGACCACACGAACCCATTGCAGACAACGCAACCGAAGATGGTAGAGCAAAAAACCGAAGAACCGTAATAACAATTAATTAAAAACATTTTAAAAAATATATATAATCATGACTTTATTAACAATATCAATACCATGCTGGTTAATTCCTTTATTAGTAGGTTTAATTTCAGCAATATTAGGATACTTATTAGGCAGACTTGTGGGCGGAGGAAGTAGTGAAGAAAGCGATAAAATAGCAAAATTAGAAGCCGATTTAGAGGCTTGTTTAAAAAGTAAGAAAACCCTAAAAAATGATTTAGATACTTGCTTAACAAGTAAAGAAACTTACAAAAGAGAATTAAACACTGCTAAAGCATCATTAGCAAATTCTTTTGTCGCTAATTCTACAGATGAAGTAGCTTTAATTCCTTTTAATGCAACTGCAGCAAAGGCTGTTTTTGGTAAAAAAATTAAGGAAAACGATTTAACGGTGGTTGAAGGTATTGGTCCAAAAATTCAAGGATTATTTCATAATCACGATGTTAAAACATGGAAAGCATTGTCTGAATGTAGTATAGAAAAATGTCAGGAAGTTTTAAAAAGTGGAGGTGATAGGTTTAAAATGCATAACCCAGGCACATGGACAAAACAAGCTAAATTAGCTTATGAAGGTAAATGGCAAGAACTAAAAGATTGGCAAGACCAATTAGATGGTGGTAAATAAATTTAATTTAAAACCTAAATTTTAAAGCTACTTTTAAATAAAGTAGCTTTTTTGCTATAGAATTAAACTTTTGTAACTGTTTGCAGTCTAATAAATTAGGTTGCCTTTAGTAAGTCTCTGTAAAAAAGTTTAAAATGATACAAAAGCATGTTCAGCATTTATATAACAGATTAGGGTTTGGTATTTTACCAAAACAACTTAAAGAGTTGTCTAAAAAAAGTAAAGAAGAAATTGTTGATAATCTTTTAGATAATTCAAAAAAAATAACACCTTTAGAGGTAGATATTTCTGAGCTTAAAGCTGCTTTTAAGAATATGATTATGATGGGTAATCCAGATAAAGATACGCGTCAAAAACTTCAAAAAATAAGTAGACAAAAACAATTAGATTTAAACATTGCTTGGGTTGAAAGACTTACAAATCCTACAGAGCTATTACGAGAAAAAATGACCCTGTTTTGGGCTAATCATTTTGTGTGTAGAGACAATAACATTGTATTCATTCAAAATTTTAATAACACGCTTCGAAAACATGCACTTGGAGATTTTAGAAACTTTGTTAAGGCTGTTTCAAAAGAAGCTGCTATGACCAAATACTTAAACACTAAACAAAACAAAAAGCAAAAACCTAATGAGAATTTTGCCCGCGAACTTATGGAACTTTTTACTCTAGGGGTTGGTAATTATACCGAAAATGACATTAAAGAAAGTGCAAGAGCCTTTACAGGCTATGGCCATAATTTTGTAGGAGAGTTTGTTTTTAAGCAGCGCCAGCATGATGATGGAGTAAAACGGTTTTTAGGGCAATCTGGCAATTTTAAAGGAGATGATATTGTTGATATTATTTTAGAGCAAAAACAATGTGCTAAATATATTTGTGAAAAAATATACGCCTACTTTGTAAATGATGTTTTAAATAATCATCATATTTCTGAAATGGCAGAGGTATTTTACAAAGACTACAATATTGAAAACCTAATGCGCCATATTTTTATGTCAGATTGGTTTTATAACAAAGAACATATTGGTAGCAAAATAAAATCGCCTATAGAGTTTATAGTAGGAATTAAAACCTTAGTACCTATACAATTTAAGAATGCCAAACAGCAAATTTATTTACAGGGTTTGTTGGGGCAAACACTTTTAAACCCACCAAATGTAGCAGGTTGGAAAGGAGGTAAAAGTTGGATAGATAGTAATACCATTGCGCTTAGGTTAAAATTGCCATCATTATTGTTGAATAGTGCATACATTTCTAAAGCTAGAAAAGGTGAGCTAGATGTAGGTATTGAAAAGAAAAAACAATTTTATAAAAAAAATTACGGTAAACGTTTTAATGTAGTGTGTGATTGGGAGTATTTTAAAAAGCAATTTGATGAAGTAGAAGTAAATGACTTGCAAAGTTATGTATTAGCATGCCCAATATCATCAAATGCTAAAGCATATTTAAATACTCTAAATAAGATTTCAAAGCAAGAATATTGTATTCAGCTAATGTCGTTACCAGAATATCAAATGTGTTAATTATGGACAGAAGAAAATTTTTAAAACAATCATCACTTGCAAGTAGCTTGTTTTTTGTTCCAAGTTTTGTGAAAGCTTTTGAGCAAGTTGCTAGTAGCACATTAGGTTATAAACGTTTGGTAATTATACAATTATCTGGAGGTAATGATGGTTTAAATACTGTAATTCCTTTTGAAAACGACTTGTATTATAAAGAAAGACCTTCTCTAAGCATTGCCAAGAGTAATGTTTTAAAACTTACTGATGAGGTGGGGTTACACCCAAGTTTAGAGCCTTTAAACAGATTATATGATAAAGGGCTTTTAACTATTATTAATAATGTTGGGTACCCCAACCCTAACCGTTCGCATTTCAGGTCTATGGATATTTGGCAAACCGCAGTAGACGCTAATGAATATTCACAAAGCGGTTGGATAGGAAGATTTTTAGATTATTATGGAGATGCTCCATATTCTGCTATAGAGATTAATGAAAACTTATCGTTAGCCATGAAAGGCGAAACTAAAAACGCTATTGCTACACAAAATGCTAAATCATTATACAATTTATCTAGAGATCCTTATTTTAAAAGTTTACAAAAACATAAAAATGATGCCCATTTAAGTGAGCATAACTTAGGTTATTTATATAAATCTATGATTGAAGCAAATTCTTCGGCTAAATATATTTATGAAACTAGTAAAACAGTTAACTCACAGAAAGAATATCCAAACAATAAGTTTGCTAAACAGTTAAAAACTGCGGCTCAGTTTATTAATTCTCATTTAAAAACCAAGGTGTATTATGCTTCTTTAGATGGTTTTGATACACATGTTAATCAATTACCAGTTCAAAATCGTTTATTAAAACAATATGCAGAAGGTATAGAGGCTTTTGTAAATGATTTAAAAGCGGGAGGTACTTTTAATGATACTCTAATATTAACTTTTTCTGAATTTGGAAGACGCGTTAAACAGAATGCAAATATTGGTACAGATCATGGTACTGCCAATAATTTATTTATAATTGGAAATCAATTAAAAAAGCCTGGGATTTATAATAAAGCAGCAAACCTTAGTGATTTAGATGCTAATGGCGATTTAAAATTTGAAATAGACTTTAGAACTGTTTATGCTACAGTATTAAATAAATGGTTAGAGGTGAATGATGAAAAAGTACTTAAAAAATCGTTTAAGCAATTGAGTTTTATATAAAATAAAAAAAACCTTGCCTCAATGCCGAATTATACGGGAGAAGCAAGGTTATATCTTAAAAAGATTAATAGCAGTACAAAGGTAATGAGTTTTATCTTTTTAACAAAGTTTTAACGTTAATTTAAGGTTAATTTTTGTGAGAAAACTAACTATATTTCACTTTTCTCAAAATTCGCATACTTTCTTTGTAAAATTGATTAACCTCTTTTCCGTATTGTTTTAAATAAGGTTTGGCTTCTTTTAGTTTATCAATAGCCTCATGAAATAAATTAAAATAACAAATTAAGTATGTAGCTGGTAAATTTCTTAAATCTGATGCTTCATGCTTTGTTAATGTTATACCTTTTTTTAGTTTATCTAGTATGGTATTATTGGTGTTATAAATGTGATGAAGTACTTTTTTATCAAATTGTGGTGGTTCAAATAAAAGTTGAGTGTTAATATTATAATTGGCATTATCTTCAAACTCAATAATTGTTTCTTCTAGTTTGTAATATTTATTATTGTTATGAAATCCAAGATTAACATATTCTATAATTTTAAAATTATCATCATTATATGATATGGAAACTTCATCTAAAGCAGAAAAGAACAATCGTACTTGTTCGTTTATTAATTCAATATCAACTCTAGAATAATAAACATCATCGTTAACAACTTTTTTTTGTCCAGACCAACACAGCACAAAATATTCTTTAAACACTTTGTATTTTGGATCAAAGTCTTTTCGTTTATTTAAAAAATCAAAAACACCATCTAAAGTATGCTCAATATTATTCTGGGCATTATTTTCAATAGCAGCAACAATTTTAGAGTTTACGTCTTTAATTTCAATATCAAAAACTTTTGGCATGCTCATACTACCATCTCTAAAAAACACAGAGCCTCCATAATATTTCCAAATATTTTTTCTTAAAGAAGTTAGCTTGCCTGTGGGCCTAATAGTTACTAAACCAACTACTTTATGGTCTGGTAAATGCGGAAAAGGTATATTTTCATATTGAACAATTGGCGGATTAGTTAAATAGGCATTAATAAGGTTTTGAATTTTACTGTCATCAAAAAAGTCAACCCCAATAATATTGTTATCCTCATCTTCTACTCCAATAACAATGTATGAATTATTTTTAGGGTTACTATTAGATAGGGCGCAAATGTGTTTTAAAAATTTAGCTTTTCCTTCTTTGTGGCTAATATCAATTTTGCGTTTTTTATCATAAAAACTATTTTCGTCATTATGAGCCAAAAGGTGTTTTATAAGAAGACGTTTGTTAATCATTGGGGCGCGTGCTCTTAATTAAATTTCCTTTTTAACAATGGTACTATTAGCTTGTGCGGTGCAAAACATTAAAACATCTGCAATGTTTACATGGGGTGGTCTAGATACTGCAAAATAGATAACTTCTGCAACATCTTCGGCTTGTAAAGCTTTAAAACCTTTATAAACGGTATCTGCAATTTTATCGCCTTTAAATCTAACTTTAGAAAATTCGGTTTCAACCAATCCTGGATTTATTGCACCAACTTTAATTCCGTAAGGGTTTAAATCTATACGCATACCTTCAGTAATGGCTAAAACAGCGTGTTTACTACCACAATACACATTACCTTTTGGGTAAACTTCTTTTCCTGCAGAAGAGCCAATATTTATAATATGCCCAGATTTACGTTCTGTCATTCTTGGTATAATGGCTTTACTTACATAAAGAAGTCCTTTTACGTTAATATCCATCATAGCATCCCAGTCATCAATACTTCCATTGTTAATAGGGTCTAAACCATGAGCATTACCGGCATTGTTAATTAGGATGTCAATGTTTTTGAATTTCTCAGGTAATGATTCAATTGCTTTAAAAGTTTCTTCTTTGTTTCTAACATCAAAATTTAAAATATGCACATTGGTTAATTTACTTAGTGCCTTTTTAATGGTTTCTAAGCGTCCTAATCGGCGTCCGCAAAGTATTAAATCAATGCCGTGTTTGGCAAACTCAAAAGCGGTAGCATGCCCAATACCACTTGTTGCGCCAGTAATTAAAGCTGTTTTTTTCATTTAAGTTTTTTTGATTCTGTATAAAAGTAATTAAAACAGTTTTAAATTATAAATGAAAAAGGAGTAGTTTTCTAACTAAGTATTAACATTTGTAAACTCTTGAAGTTAGTGATTTTACTCAATTTATTTTTAACCTATTTTTAACACCAAGTCACCAAAAATTTTAACAATTTGCACTGCTCAAAGAAGCTTATTATATTCGAGCTTTAAAAAACTAAAAATGATGGAAGAAACAGGTACAATTGATATTAAGACAATTAACGAGAAGATTGAAAAGGAAAGTGCTTTTGTTGATTTACTTATGCTGGAAATGAATAAAGTAATTGTAGGTCAAAAGCACATGGTAGAACGCTTGCTTATTGGCTTACTGGGGCAAGGACATATTTTATTAGAAGGTGTTCCTGGACTTGCAAAAACGTTGGCTATTAATACCTTGTCACAGGCTGTACATGGTAGCTTTAGTAGAATTCAATTTACACCAGATTTATTACCTGCAGATGTTGTTGGAACACTAATTTACAATATAAAAGAAAACGATTTTTCAATAAAAAAAGGACCCATTTTTGCCAATTTTGTTTTGGCAGATGAGATTAACAGGGCACCAGCTAAAGTACAATCGGCGTTACTAGAGGCTATGCAGGAAAAGCAAGTTACCATAGGAGATGAAACTTTTGTGTTAGATAAACCTTTCTTAGTAATGGCAACCCAAAACCCAGTAGAGCAAGAAGGAACTTACCCATTACCAGAAGCACAGGTAGACCGTTTTATGCTAAAAACCGTTATAGATTATCCTAAAATTGACGAAGAGCAATTAATAATGCGTGCCAATATGAAAGGTGCTTTTGAAAAGGTTAATCCCGTAGTTTCCATTCAGCAAATCTTAACTGCTCAAAAAGTAGTTAGAGAGGTTTATATGGATGAAAAAATTGAGAAATACATTTTAGATATCATTTTTGCTACAAGGTATCCAGAAAAATATAAGCTAGCCGATATAAAACCGCTTATTTCTTTTGGGGCATCACCCCGTGGAAGTATCAATTTAGCAACTGCAGCTAAATGTTATGCTTTCATTAAAAGACGTGGTTATGTTATTCCAGAAGATGTAAGAGCTGTAGTGTACGATGTATTGCGTCACAGAATAGGTATTACTTATGAGGCAGAAGCCGAAAATATAACTTCAGTAGACATCATCAACAAAATAGTAAACGAAATAGAAGTACCTTAATTAGTTGGCAGTATTCAGTTACCAGTCTTCAGAAATTACTAGCAAAATGTAAAACTGAAACTTTTATACTGAATGCTTTATTTAGAACTGCTCACTGCATACTAAACACTGCAAACTGAAACAATGGATACTAAAGAATTACTAAAAAAAGTACGAAAAATAGAGATCAAGACACGTAGGTTGTCTGATCATATCTTTGGAGGTGAGTATCATTCTACCTTTAAAGGGCGCGGTATGACATTTAGTGAAGTTAGGCAGTATCAATTTGGAGATGATGTTCGTAATATAGACTGGAATGTTACAGCACGCACCAATGAACCACATGTAAAAGTTTTTGAAGAAGAACGAGAATTAACCATGATGCTTATGGTTGATGTTTCTGGCTCAGAACTTTTTGGTACAGAGCAACAGTTTAAAAACGAGGTGGTAACAGAAATAGCTGCCACTTTAGCGTTTTCTGCAACTCAAAATAATGATAAAATAGGCTTAATATTATTTTCAGATAAGGTAGAACTTTATATTCCACCTAAAAAAGGACGCTCTCATGTGCTGCGTATTATTAGAGAACTTATTGAGTTTGAACCAGAAAGCAAACAAACCAATATAGCCGAGGCATTAAAGTTTTTATCTAACGTAATGAAAAAGAAGGCTATTGTGTTTTTACTGTCTGATTTTATAGCAGATGATTATGAACACACCATGAAAATTGTGTCTGGTAAGCACGATGTTACCGGTATTAGAGTGTACGATAAACACGAGGAAACTATTCCAAATTTAGGAATGGTTCAAATGCAAGACGAAGAAACAGGTGAGTTAATGTTGGTTAATACATCATCTAAACAAGTGAGACTTAATTACAGTAAGTTCTATAACCAAAAAGTGAATTACTTTAAAGAGAGTTTTAATAAATCTGGTGCTGGTACTATTGATTGTAGAGTAGATGAGAGCTACGTTAAAAAGCTTTTGGGGTATTTTAAAAGAAGAGGTTAATCTAAGTAAAAGTTAAAAGTGATAAAAAGTAAGTTTATATATAAACAGAATAATATGAGGTCATTGGGTGCAGGTCAATTGCCTTCAATAATTTTTTCTACTCTCTTTTTTCTATGTTCTTTTTTCTCTTTTAGTCAAGTAACATCATCAATAGACTCTACCTCTATAAAAATAGGCGAGCAAATTACTTATAAAATTCAGGTTGAAACAGATACAACTAGTTTGGTGGTTTTTCCAGAAGGACAAACATTTTCGCCACTAGAAATGATAGAATCTTACGTTATAGACACGCTTAAAAAAAACGATAAATACAATTTAATTAAAAAATACGGATTAACCCAGTTTGATTCTGGCGCTTACACCATTCCAAGGCAAAAAATAATAGTAGGTAATAAAACATTTTTTACAGATTCTTTACGCGTAGAGGTTAATAATATAACTGTTGATACCACAAAACAAGGTATGTACGATATAAAGCCAATAATTGAAGTAGATAAAAAAGGCGGTGATTGGTGGAAATATCTCTTAATAGTATTATTAGTTATAGGCCTTGTTGGAGCTGCTCTTTGGTGGTTTATATGGCGAAAAAAACCATTAACAGAAGAAGAACAAATAGCCCTATTACCACCTTATGATAGAGCTAAATTGGCTCTAAAAAAATTAGACGAAAGCCATTATTTAGAACATGAAGATCTAAAAACATACTATTCAGAGCTTACTTTGGTAATTAGAAAGTATTTAAATGAAAAAGTATACGACCACTCTTTAGAAAGTACCACAGACGAACTCATTTCAAGACTTAAATTACTAAAAGATGGTAACCAAATAGATTTAAGCCAAGAAACAATAAAAAATATTGAGAATATTTTAAGGCGCGCCGATTTAGTGAAATTCGCAAAATCTGCTCCAGACATTGCTTTAGCAGAATTAGATAGAAATACCATTGATGCCGAAATAGACCACGTAAAAGAAGTATTGCCAGAACCTACAGAAAAAGAAAAGCTTCTAGATGAAAAATACAGAGAAGAATTAGAACGCAAAAAGAAACGCAAAAAAGTAATTATTACAGTTGTTATTAGCCTATTTTTAGTGCTAGCAACTATAGGTGGTTTTTCAATAAAGTACGGTTTTAATTATGTAAAAGACACCATTATTGGTCATGACAGCATAGAGCTTTTAAAAGCAGATTGGGTTACTAGTGAATATGGATTTCCGCCAGTAACCATTTCAACCCCTAAAGTTTTAAAACGATTAGAGCCTAATTTACCAGAAGAGCTATTGCAACAAGTTGATGTTACCATGTTTGGTTATGGCAGTTTAATTGAGAAGTTTAACATTGTGGTTGCAACTTCAAAAATTAAAAATATGGGTGAAGGAGAGGCTAAAATAGACATTAAACAAGCTATTGACGGCAATTTAAAGACTATTGAAGCAGCAGGAGCAAAAAATATAGTAACAAAAAACGAAGAATTTGTAACACCCAATGGGGCCGAAGGCTTAAAAGTATTTGGAACCTTAGATATGCCAGAGGCTAACAATGGTAAATATGTAAAAGGAAACTATGTTATTTTAGGGTTTACTGCAAAAAATGTAATTCAACAAATTATGCTTACTTGGAGAGAAAATGATGAGTATGCAGACCAAATAGTAGAGCGTATTTTAAATTCAGTTGAACTTAAAAAAGAAGAAAACTAATGTTTGAGGGCATTGAATTTTTAAATAAACAATGGTTCTGGTTGCTTTTAGCACTTCCACTAGCAATACTTTGGTATGTTTTAAAGCATAAAAAGCAAACCGCAGAACTTAAAATGTCAAGTTTAAAAGGGTTTAAAATCACTAATACATGGTTACCAAAGTTTAGACATTTACTTTTTGTTTTAAGATTATTAGCACTCACAGTATTAATTACAGCATTGGCTAGACCTCAATCTGTTGATGTTTCAACAAAAACAAAAACCACCAGAGGTATTGATATAGTTATGGCTATTGATGTTTCGGCAAGTATGTTAGCTAAAGATTTGGCTCCTAACAGATTAGAAGCATTAAAAGAGGTGGCTTCAGAATTTATAAAAGGAAGACCAAACGATAGAATAGGCTTGGTAGAATATGCTGGAGAAAGTTATACTAAAACACCCATTACTAGCGATAAAGCTATTGTTTTACGTTCTTTAAAAAGTATTAAATACAACAACATAATAGAAGGTGGAACAGCAATTGGTATGGGTTTAGCCACCGCAGTAAACAGATTAAAAGACAGTAAAGCAAAAAGTAAGGTTATTATATTACTAACAGATGGAGCTAATAACGCAGGTTTTATAGACCCTATAACCGCAAGTGAACTAGCCGTAGAGTATGGTATAAAAACATATACTATTGGCTTAGGTACTAATGGAATGGCGCTTTCACCTGTTCGTCTTTTGCCCAATGGCCAATTTCAATACGGACGTATTCAGGTAGAAATAGATGAAGAGTTATTACAATCTATTGCAGAAGCCACTGGAGGTAAATACTTTAGAGCAACAAACAATAAAAAGTTAGAAGAAATTTATAACGAAATTAATAAGTTAGAAAAAACAGAAATAGAAGAATTTAAGTTTTATAATTATGAAGAAAAATACAGACCATTAGTATTGTTTGCAGGCGTATTATTATTGTTAGAATTATTGCTTAGATTTTCTATTTTTAGAAGTTTTGTATAATAAAAAAATAAAAAGATAAATTAAAGTTGCGGTGTTTGTGATAAGGTTAAATAACTGCCTACTGAATACTGCAACTGAATACTGATAACATGTATCAATTAGAAGAAAAAATATGGTTTTGGGCATTATTGATTATTCCGGTAATCATACTATTCTTTTTGGTGCTTCAACTTTGGAAATATAAAACCCAAAGAAAATTTGCCGATAAATCATTATTAAAAAGAATAAGCCCTAATACATCGTTATTTAAGTCGGTTTTAAAAATCATAGTTTTAAGTTTAGCATTTTTGTGTTTAACCTTGGCATTAGTAAATCCTAAAATAGGCACAAAATTAGAAACTGTAAAGCGCGAAGGTGTAGATATTGTTTTTGCGGTAGATGTTTCTAAAAGTATGCTTGCAGAAGATGTTGCACCTAATCGGTTAGAAAAATCAAAACAGCTAGTTACTCAAATCATCAATAATTTGGCAAGTGATCGTGTAGGTATTATTGCTTACGCAGGAAAAGCATTTCCACAATTACCTATAACAACAGATTATGCTTCGGCTAAAATGTTTTTACAAGGTATGAATACCAATATGCTGTCATCACAAGGAACCGCAATAAATGAAGCTATAAAACTAGCTTCTTCTTATTTTGATGATGAACAACAAACCAATAGAGTGCTTATCATTATTTCAGATGGCGAAGACCATAGCGAAGAAGCTGCTGCAGTTGCAGAACAAGCCAGTGAAGAAGGTATTAGAATTTTCACCATTGGTGTAGGCGATGTAAAAGGTGGCCCAATTCCTATAAAAAGAAACGGAGTTGTTTTAAACTATAAAAAAGATAGTCAAGGAGAAACCGTAATTACCCGTTTAAACGAAGAAACGCTTAAAGCCATTGCAGAAGAAGCAAACGGAGCTTATATAAATGGTAAAAACACCAAAAATGTAGTAGAACATATTAAAGAAATATTAACCAAAATGGATAAAACCGAGTTTGAAGCTAAACAGTTTTCAGATTTTAAAGACCAATTTCAATGGTTTTTAGGTTTTGGTATTTTCTTTTTATTACTAGATGTGTTCTTACTAGAGCGCAAAACAGCTTGGTTAAAAAAGCTTAATTTGTTTAATGAGAATTTATAAATTCTTTAACTAAAACAAAAACAAGGTTTTATATATTAGAATTTAGATTTACGTAAAATGAAACACTTAGTAGTAATCATATTAACCTTATTAGCTTTTAACTCTTTTTCTCAAGAAAAAGAGGAAATAGATAAAGAAAAATTATTGGCTTTAAAAAAAGCTAATAATTACGTTTATGAAGCTAATAAACTGGTATCAGACGATTTTGTTTTAGGTGAAATGGAGTATAGAAAAGCCCTTTCCGAAAACCCAAACTCTGTTGCGGGTAGTTATAATTTAGCAAATGCCTATTATAAAGAAGGTAATTTTGAAGAATCTTTATACCGCCATCAACAAGCAGCTAGTAAAGCTCAATCTAAAGCAGAAAAACACAAAGCATTTCATAATATTGGTAATATATTAATGAAAAATAAACGCTGTACAGAAGCTGTAGAAGCCTATAAAAATGCTTTAAGAAATGATCCTACTGATGATGAAACACGCTACAACTTAGCATTAGCAAAAGAATGTGCTAAACAAGAACAGCAAAATAAAGACCAAAACGAAGACGACAAAAACAACCAAGACAACAACGAAAACCAAGATAATAAAGAGAACCAAGACAATAAAGACAAAGACAAGGAAAACGAAAATAAAGATAACCAAGGCGATAATAAAGAAGATAAAGAAAACCAAGACGAAGGCAAAGAGAAAGAAAAAGAGGGAGATGACAAAAAAGATGAAGACGGAAAACCTCAAGATGAAAAAGATGATAAGGGTAAAGAAGGTGATAAAAATGATGAAAATAAGCAGCCTCCAAAACCCCAACAAGGTAAAATGTCTCCTCAGCAAATAAAGAATTTACTAGAAGCCATGAATAATCAAGAACAAAAAGTTCAAGAAAAAATGAATGCAGAAAAGCAAAAAGGCGTTAAAGTAAAAACTGAAAAAGATTGGTAAAGAAACTAGTTAGCTGAAATAAAAAGAATGAAGTTTAAAAATTACATATCCATTTTATTACTACTGTTAGTTTCAAGTTTTACAATGGCTCAAGTAACATTTGAAGCCAAAGTAAGTAAAAAGAAACTTGGGGTTAATGAACGATTACGCATTGATTTTACAATGAATGAAGATGGAGATAATTTTAATCCACCAAGTTTTTCAAACTTTACAGTTGTTGCAGGCCCTAGTCAATCGGTAAGTAATTCTTGGATAAATGGTGTAAGAACTTATAAAAAAACCTACACCTATTTTCTGGCGCCTAAAAAGAGAGGAACATTCACAATATCTCAAGCAAGCATTACAATAGATGGTGAAACCTATAAAACAGTTCCTGTAAAAATTGAAGTAACTGAGGCTGTAGAAGTTCCTAAAGATCCTAACGACCCCAACTATGTAGCTTCCGAAAGTATTCATTTGGTAGCAGAAGTTTCTAAAGCTAACCCATATTTAAATGAAGCTATTTCGGTAGTTTATAAATTATATGTGGCTCCAAATATTCGTATTCAAACACCAGGAACAATAGATATTCCAACCTTTAAAGATTTCTGGAATCAAAATATAGAAATTAAAGAGTTAAGGTTAGAACAAGGCTCTTATAAAGGTGAAGACTACAGTTATGTGGTTATGATGAAGCAGCTTTTAATACCACAAAAAACAGGTGAATTAAAAATACCAGCTTTAGTACTAGACGTACCAGTACAAGTACCAACTAACAGACGCGATATTTTTGGTAGTAGAATAATGACCAGAGTTAACAAAAGAGTCTCTTCTGGCATTAGAACAATTAATGTAAAAGCACTACCAGAAACAGGAAAACCAGTAGATTTTACAGGGGCTGTTGGTAGAAATTTTAAACTAAACGTTACAAGTTCTAAAACAAAATTAGATGCTTCTGAGTCATTACAAGTAAAGGTAAGTGTTAAAGGAAACGGAAATCTAAAACTATTTAAACTTCCTAAAATTTCATTACCAAGCTCATTAGAAGTGTATGAGCCCGAACATAGTGAGCAAATAAGAACTAACTTATCTGGAATGCAAGGAAGTGTTTTAGATAGTTATACGGTGGTTCCTCAGTTTAAAGGCAAGTACCCAATACCAAGTATTTCATTTTCTTATTTCGATTTAGATACAAAAACCTATAAGCGTTTATCTTCAAAAGAAATAGTTATAGATGTTGTTAATGGACCTTCATCAAGTACACCAACTTCAGAGAACAACACAATAGCAAATAATAAACAAGCGGTTGTACTTAATAGCGATCAGTTTGCATTTATAAAAACGAAAACTAGTTTTAGTAGTATTGGTAAAACCCATTTCTTTAAAACTAAAGCATTTTGGAGCCTACTTTTATTGCCATTTTTAGCAATTCCGTTAGCAATTGTGATAAGACGTAAAAAAGCTAGTAGAGATGCCGATGTGTATGGAAACCGAATAAGAAAAGCAGATAAATTAGCAAAAAAATATTTAAAAGGCGCTAAAAAATCACTTGGTCAAAAAGAAGCCTTTTACATTGCATTAGAAAAGGCATTACATAATTATTTAAAAGCTAAATTGCTTATAGAAACAAGCGATTTTAGCAAAGAAAAAATAACAAATCTGCTTAAAGAAAAACAGGTTGAAGAAAGTACCGTTAATAACTTTATAAGTATTATAGAAAACTGTGAATTAGCCAGATATACGCCCATAGACACTGTTACTATGAATGAAGATTATGAAAAAGCAGCCAAAACCATTTCTTTAATAGATAAGCAAGCACGTTAAAATGAAAAAAATATTCTATTTAGCACTGTTATTGTTTAGTTCAACATTGTTTGCTCAAAATCAAGCATTGTTTGAGCAAGGGAATGCTTTATATAATGAAGGTAAATACGCAGAAGCTATAGATAAGTATAAGGCAATATTAGAAACAAAAAAGCACTCTGCCGATTTGTATTTTAACTTAGCCAATGCCCATTATAAATTAAATAATATAGCCCCTAGTATTTATTATTATGAAAAAGCTTTACAACTTAATCCTAATGATGCAGATATAAAAAACAACATAGCATTTGCAAGAAATATGACAATAGATGCCATTGAAGAAATTCCAGATGCGGGATTGTCAAAATTAATGAAAAATATCACCAACACTTTTAGTTTTGACAATTGGTCTAAAATATCTATTGCATTTGTGTTTTGTTTTGTAATCTTATTTTTAGTGTATTATTTTGCGTATTCTACAGTTGTAAAACGGTTAACTTTCATAGGAAGTTTAGCATCTCTTTTGCTAGTTTGTGTAACCTTAGTATTTGCGTTTCATAGACATAATTTAGATAAAAAAGATAATCCAGCCATAATTTTTGTGCAAGAAGCCAAAGTTAAAAGCGATCCAAATTTAAGAAGCGAAGAAGCTTTTAGATTGCATGAAGGCACTAAAGTACAAGTAGAGGAAACATACAATGATTGGAACAAAATTAAGCTTGCAGACGGAAAAACAGGTTGGGTGATTTCAGAAGATATTAAATTGTTGAATGATTTTTAATATTTCCTTAACAATAAAAAGCATATATTTGTTTTTCAAAAATTTTTAATAAGTGTTTAAAAGAGTCATTTCTACATTTTTTTTAGTGATTTTTGTGTCATTTTTAATGGCACCATCAATCATTGTGTTAGTTGATGATTCTGTTGATATTTCTACTTATTATACCATTTCTGAAGAAGAAGAAAAGACTAATAAAGCAAGTGCAGATAAAAATGTTTTCTTTTCAGAACTTAGTGATGATGTTGTAGAAATAGTTTCAAACAATTCTAAAAATTATTCAGGATATTACTTTAAAAAATATCAAAAACCTCACTTAAATTTAATCTCTCCTCCCCCAGATTTTTACATATTATAAATTTTAGTTTTTTAAAAAGACCTTACAGTCTAAAATCAATTTTTTAACCTCTTAGTTATTTCAATTAAGAGAAATTAACTATTTATATTATAATATGTTTAAAAGTATTAAAAAAGACTTACCAGCGAGTATAGTCGTATTTTTTGTTGCCTTACCGTTGTGTTTAGGTATTGCTCTTGCCAGTGGAGCTCCCTTGTTTTCAGGGTTAATAGCTGGTATTATTGGAGGTATTGTTGTTGGTGCTTTAAGTGGGTCTAAAGTAGGTGTTAGTGGTCCTGCTGCGGGTTTAGCTGCCATAGTATTAACAGCCATAGGAACTTTAGGCGGGTACCAAAACTTTTTAGTAGCCGTAGTATTGGGCGGAATTATTCAATTATTATTTGGTGTATTAAAAGCAGGGGTTATTGGTTACTATTTCCCATCATCAGTAATTAAAGGAATGCTTACAGGTATAGGTATTATTATTATTTTAAAACAAATACCTAACTTTTTTGGATATGATGAAGAATCTGCATGGGATTTAGAGTTTTTTGAAATTGACGGTGGAAATACTTTTTCAGAATTGTTTTCAATGTTAAACAACATTCATCCTGGAGCTGCCTTAATAGGAATTGTTAGTTTAGCTATTTTGATACTTTGGGATCGTGTTCTTTCAAAAAAAGGTAAAATCTTTAAACTTATTCAAGGGCCGTTGGTTGCCGTTGTTTTAGGAATTCTTTTTTATAATTTTACAAAAGGCGGATCATTATCAATTACAGGTAAGCACTTGGTGAGTGTGCCAATTCCAGAAAGCGCTTCAGATTTTCTTAGTCAATTCAACTTCCCAAATTTTGCAGCTATTACTAATATAGATGTTTGGGTTACAGCCTTTACAATAGCGTTAGTTGCAAGTTTAGAAACTTTATTATGTGTAGAGGCATCTGATAAAATAGATCCAGATAAAAATGTAACACCTACTAACAGAGAATTATTAGCGCAAGGTGCAGGTAATATAATTTCTGGTTTAATAGGAGGTTTGCCAATTACTCAAGTAATTGTTAGAAGTTCGGCTAATATTCAATCTGGAGGAAAAAGTAAATTGTCAACAATTATACATGGGTTCTTATTATTAATTTCAGTGATATTAATTCCAAAACTGTTAAATATGATACCTCTTTCAGTATTAGCAGCTATTTTATTAGTTGTTGGGTATAAGTTAGCAAAACCTTCACTGTTTAAATCTATGTACAAACTTGGGTGGAAACAATGGGCGCCTTTTATTGTTACGGTTGTAGGTATTGTGTTTACAGATTTATTATTTGGTATTGGCTTAGGTTTATTAGTAGGTATTGTAGTAATCTTACTAAAAAGTTACCAAAACTCACATTTTCTTCATATTGAAGATAAAAGTAATGGTAAGCACAAAATAAAAATGACACTTGCAGAAGAAGTAACATTCTTTAACAAAGGTGCTATTTTAAAAGAGTTAGACAGTTTACCAAGAGACACGTATTTAGAACTAGATCTTATTAAAACAAGATATTTAGATAACGATATTATTGAGATTCTTGAAGATTTTCTGTACAAAGCAGAAGAACGAAACATTGATATTAAATTAGTTTCTAAAAGAGGTATTGTAGAAAACCCAGCAAGTTTTATCAAATTTTTTAATGATAGGCCAAAGTCTAAATTAAGTTTAAGTTAATAGAGCATGAAAAATAATAGATATAAAATTTTAGTGCTTTCAGACTTAAGTAAAAGATCTGACACTATATTAAAAACAACCGCTAATTTAGCTAAAATGATTGGTGGAGATATTAATCTTTTACATGTAAAAAAACCAGTTGATGTTATAGAGACAGACAATCAGCTTTCATCAATACGTACGTTTAATAGAGATTATTTAAAGAGTAAAAATAATATAGAAACTATTGTAAAATCTGTAGATAAGCAACTTCATATAAATTATGATATAGTTTATGGTAACGTAAAACAAGAAATAGAAACCTATATACAAAACATAAACCCAGATATTATAGTTTTAGGAAAAAAGCGATTTAATGCACTAAAGTTAATTGGAGACAATTTAACCAAGTTTATTCTTAAAAAATACAAAGGCACTGTTCTTATTGCTTCTAATAACAATGTTTTAGAATATAATGAGAATTTATCTTTAGGTATTTTAAATGATTTTGAACATACTTCAAACGCAGATTTAACAAAATCCTTAATGAATTTAACTCAAAAACCTATTAAGGCATTTAAAATTAAAAATTCTACAAATTTGTCTAGTCAGAACAAAAAAGATGTAACATCTAACAAAACTGTAGAATATGTGTTTGAGCCTAATTCTAATGTCTTAAATAACTTGTCAAACTATCTATTAAAAAGCAATGTTGGGTTGCTGTGTATTAATAAAAATAGTGTTAATACCAAAAGTAACAAGGGGCTATACACAAATATAAATTTAGACGGAGTAATTAAGAGGCTTAATGTTTCTTTATTACTAACTGCATAGCAGTAAAGATTACAAACAAGAAATGATTTTAAATTAAAAATATTATGAAGGCACACACAAAAGAAACACAAGCAACAATGACTCCAGATAAGTCATTACAGTTTTTAAAAGAAGGAAACTTAAGGTTTCAACAAAACTTAAAAGCCAACAGAAACTTATTAGAACAAGTAAACGATACAAGCGAAGGGCAATTTCCTTTTGCAACCATTTTAAGCTGTATTGATTCTAGAGTATCAGCAGAATTAGTTTTTGATCAAGGTTTAGGAGACATTTTTAGTGTAAGAATAGCCGGAAACTTTGTAAATGAAGATATTTTAGGAAGTATGGAGTTTGCATGCAAATTAGCAGGAACAAAACTTATAGTTGTACTAGGGCATACAAGTTGTGGTGCAGTAAAAGGCGCTTGCGATCATGCCGAAATGGGTAACTTAACAAAGCTTATTGAAAAAATTACACCAGCAGTAAATGCTGTTGCTGAACCAGAAGATTCTAGCCTAAGAAACTCAAAAAACCTTGAGTTTGTTGATAGTGTTTCTAAAAAGAATGTAGAATTAACCATTGACAGAATACATAAAGAAAGCCCAATACTCTCAGAAATGGAGAAAAACGGAGAGATAAAAATAATTGGAGCTATGTATGATGTTAATACAGGAGCTGTAGAATTTTATGACTAATAAACCGCAAGGATTGGGGAAAATTGAATTGAAAAAGAAAATAAGTACGGTAGCATTGGTAATTTTACTAGTGCTACCCGTATTTGCTCAAAGTCAAGATAGTAATTTTGGTAACTGGTTAATTTATATAGGAAACAAAAACATTAACCAAAAATGGAACCTTCATCATGAAGTTCAATACCGTAACTATAATGCTATTGGAGATTTAGAGCAATTACTTTTAAGAACAGGATTAGGATATACTTTTAATGAAGACAAGAATAATGTTTTATTAGGATATGGTTACATTCTTTCAGAAAATTATTTAGATGAAACAGATGATAAAACATCTCTAAATGAACATAGAATTTTCCAACAATTCATATCAAAACAAACCATAGGAAATATAAGCTTAAGCCACCGTTACAGGTTTGAACAACGCTTTGTTGAAAGTGATTTTAAAATGAGGTTTCGTTATTTTTTAGCATTTAAAGTGCCCTTTAAAACCAAAGAAAAAGAAAACAGTAAATTTTATTTATCAGCATACAATGAAATATTCTTAAACACTACAAGTTCCATTTTCGATAGAAATAGAGTTTATGGTGGTTTAGGATATAATTTAAATAAAAATATTAGAATTGAAGCAGGGTATATGAATCAGTTTTTTGAAACAAGTAGCAGAGATCAATTTAACATAATATCATTTGTTAACTTTTAAGCTTGTTCAAGAAATTAAAATGAACTACCTTCTTACACTTCTTTTAAATTAAACTAAATAAAAAAATGAAAAAATTATTCTCGAATATTAAGGGAGATGCCTTTGGTGGTATCACGGCAGGTATTGTTGCATTACCTTTAGCTTTAGCCTTTGGAGTTTCTTCAGGTTTAGGCCCTAGTGCAGGACTTTATGGTGCTATTTTTATAAGCTTTTTTGCTGCACTTTTTGGAGGTACAAGTACACAAATTTCGGGACCAACAGCTCCAATGACAGCTGTAAGTATGGTAGTTATAGCTGGAATTATTGCTGTTAATGATGGCGATGTTAATAAAGCAATGCCCGTAATTTTATCAGTTTTTTTATTGGCAGGTTTAATGCAAGTTGGCTTAGGTATATTAGGCTTAGGTAAGTATATTAGGTACATTCCTTATCCTGTAGTATCAGGTTTTATGACCGCCATAGGGGTTATTATTTTAATTACTCAAATATTACCTTCATTAGGGTACTACCCGAAAGAAGATGAGCAGTTTGTAGAACAATTTAAACCACAAGCAGAAGAAATTATTCTTGAAAATATTTTAAAAGAAGAAGCTGGAGAAGGTATTTTAGTTTTAGAAAATTTTAAAGAAACCATTAATAGGGCTGAAAAAATTAGCGATGACGATATTTTAAGAGAAAGTAAAACCCTTGCAGGCACCGAAGCCTCAGGTGTTTTAGGAGCAATTAAAGTTTTGCCTAGAGCCTTAAAAAACATTAATTGGTTAGAGTTAGCTCTAGCTTTAGGAACCATTTTTATTATTTATGGTTTTAAACGTATTACAAAAGTTGTCCCTAGTACTTTGGTAGCATTAATTGTTATGTCTGGTATTGCTATAGGGTTTGGATTAAACTATAGACCTATTGAAGAAATTCCTAGTGGTTTACCTATCCCAAACCTAGAAATTTTCACAACCTTTAAACTAAGCAGTATAACACCATACATATTTACAGCACTAACCTTGGCATTGTTAGGAGCTATAGATTCATTATTAACTAGTGTTGTTGCAGATAATATGACAAAAACCAAACACAAACCTAATAAAGAGTTGGTAGGTCAAGGTATAGGTAACAGTATTGCCGCCTTTTTTGGGGGGCTTCCTGGGGCAGGAGCAACCATTCGTACGGTGGTGAATATTACTTCTGGTGGTAAAACCAAATTATCAGGGATGATAGCTGGGGTACTACTTTTTGTTATTCTTTTAGGTTTAGGTCCTATAGCCTCAAAAATTCCCGCAGCTGTTTTAGCCGGTATTTTAGTAACAGTTGGTATTGGTGTTATGGATTATAAAGGCTTAAAAGCCATACCTAATTTACCTAGAGATGTAAGTATTGGCCCTATTAAATTTAGCATGGAAGTAGTTATAATGCTAACCGTTTTAATATTATCTACATTCTGGAATTTAGTTTATGCCGTTGGAATTGGTTTAGTTATAGCGTCTTTAATGTTTATGAAAAAAATAGGAGATTTAACTGCCGAACGTTCTGATGTGAAAACATTAAAAGAAGAAGCATGGGAAGACGAAGTTGGTTTCCCAGAAAACCTAAAAGAAGAGGTGTTTATCAAGCATATTAAAGGACCGTTGTTTTTTGGGTCAACTAGCGATTTTCAACAATTGGCAACTCAAATACCAGATACAGCTAAAACAGTTGTAATACGATTTGATAGAATGCAATATATGGACCAATCAGGTTTATATGCCTTAGAAGACATGCTTTTAGATTTAAGAAAAAAAGGTATAGATTTCTTATTTGTTGACCTATTACCACAACCACGCTATATGATGGAGCGTATTGATATTATTCCAGATTTTGTTCCAGAAGAACATATATTTACTACATTTAAAGAATGTATGAAATGGATAAAAGAAAACGTTCAAGATACAAATACTTAAAACAATGAATCTAGATAAAGTATTTGAAAACAATAAAGCATGGATAAATGAGAAACTATCTGTAGATAGTAATTATTTTGATGATTTAGGTAAAGGTCAAAACCCAGATTTACTATACATTGGCTGTTCAGATAGTCGTGTAACTGCAGAAGAACTTATGGGAGCAAAACCAGGGGAGGTTTTTGTGCACCGTAACATAGCCAACATGGTAATTAGTATTGATTTAAATGCTATGTCTGTAGTTAATTATGCAGTTAATCATTTAAAGGTTAATCATGTTATAGTTTGCGGGCACTATGCCTGTGGTGGTGTAAAAGCAGCAATGCAATCGGCAGATTTAGGCATTTTAAACCCTTGGTTGCGTAACATTAGGGATGTTTATCGTATACACAAAAAAGAATTAAATGCCATTGAAGATGAAGAAAAAAAATATGACAGACTGGTAGAACTTAATGTAAAAGAACAATGTGTAAACCTAATTAAAACAGCAGCCGTACAAAAGGCATACAGAGATAGAGGGTTGCAAGTTCACGGTTGGGTTTTTGATGTTCATACCGGAAAACTTATCGATTTAAAAATTGATTTTGAAAAGTATTTAGGAGATATTATGGAAATCTATCATTTAGATTAAATAAAAAGCCGCTGTTTTTGAAGTGCCCCCAAAAAGTTAGACACTATTTGGGGGGATTTTTATACCTCATTATTCATAGTTTCTGCTTCATCATCGTTTTTATCACCCAAAATACTCGGGAAAATAGTAGGTACTAAAGATTTTACAGGTTGGTATAACATTGAAGATTCTAAATCCTTTTCATCAGCAAACGGAATGGTTTTATTAAACCTATCAAAAACAATTAAAACCACACTTAGTATTACAGCAATTTTCAGCGCTCCAAAAGCAGCTCCTAAAAGTTTATTAATAATACCCAAAGCTGCAAAATCTGCTAATTTAGTTAAGGCTTTTCCAGCTAAAGCAATAGCTAATACAATAACAACAAAAGTAATAGCAAAAGCAACAATGCTAATGGTTTTGTCATTCCAATCAACCTTTTCGGTTAAAAAATCGCCTGCAAAATTACTAAAGTGTATAGCTCCGTAAACACCGGCAACTAATGCTATTAAAGAAGCTACTTCAACAAAAAGCCCTTTCATTAACCCTCTAATTAAGCCAAATAAAATTAAAGCCCCTAAAACAATATCTATAAAACCCATAAAATTTCAATTTAAACAAATATAAATAAGTCGTGCCTAGTTTTATTAACTTTGCAACTTAAAAATTAGTATGTCTAGAGACGAACAGTTAAAAGAACGTTGGCAAGAAGTGGTAAAAAAACTCTCCAATCAATTTGCAGATGGAGACCCACTAGATCTTGATGCTATTATATATTTAATTGGTGTTCAGGAACTTGGTCAATTAAACAGAACGTTTAAAAAAGACCAAAAACTAGACCTAATGCATATAGCCATATGCAGGCTTTTAGAACCCTATGGTTATTATAAATTAGATTTTATAGACTCTGATGGTTGGCCACATTACAAGATGTTAGAGCAATTACCACATTTAAAAGCAGGAGAACAAAGTGTTTTAATGAAAGAAGCTATTGTAAACTATTTTCTAGAAGCCGAGTTTATAGAATAGATTTACTAAATTTGCCTTCTATTTTTGAATTAATGTCATGATTGATAAATTAAAAGAACTCATAGCGGAAGCCGAAGCATTTTCAGCTCAAACAAAGGAAGAAGTAGAAGCTTTCCGTATAAAATATTTAGGTAAAAAAGGCTTGTTAAATGATTATTTTGCAGAGTTTAAAAATGTTGCAAATGAGCAAAAGCGTGAGTTTGGCCAAACCATAAACCAACTTAAAAAAACAGCCGAAGATAAAGTAAAAGCCTTAAAAGAGGAATTAGAAAGTAAAGAAGAAGAAAAAGGCATTTATGGCGATTTATCGCGCCCAGGAGAACCCATAGAAATTGGGGCACGTCATCCTATTTCTATAGTTAAAAATCAAATTATAGATATCTTTTCGCGCATTGGTTTTAATGTTAGTGAAGGGCCAGAAATTGAAGATGATTGGCACAATTTTACCGCCTTGAACTTGCCAGAATATCACCCCGCTCGTGATATGCAGGATACCTTTTTTATACAAACCAATCCAGATATTTTACTACGTACACATACCAGTTCTGTTCAGGTACGTTATATGGAAAATAACAAACCGCCAATTCGTACCATTTCACCAGGTAGAGTGTATAGAAATGAAGCTATTTCAGCACGTTCGCATTGCTTTTTCTATCAGGTAGAAGGTTTGTATATTGATAAAGATGTTAGTTTTGCAGATTTAAAGCAAACACTTCAATATTTTACCAAAGAAATGTTTGGAAAGTCTGAAATTAGGTTACGTCCGTCATATTTTCCATTTACAGAACCAAGTGCCGAGGTAGATGTGTATTGGGGATTGAAAACTGAAACAGATTACCGTATAACAAAAGGAACCGGTTGGTTAGAAATTATGGGCTGCGGCATGGTGGATCCTAATGTACTTGAAAATTGCGGAATCGATTCTAAAGAATACTCTGGTTTTGCATTTGGTATGGGTATAGACCGTATTGCTATGCTACTACATCAAATAGGTGATATTCGTTTATTAAGTGAAAACGATGTGCGCTTTTTAGAGCAGTTTAAATCGGCTTTATAAAACTTAAATACACTAAAAATTTAATCCCGAGAAGTTATTTCTAACTCTCGGGATTTTTTATTTAACAATATTTTAACTTCGTTTTGTTCGGTCAAAACCGAACTAAATGTAAATTTGCCCCGTTATTATTTTTAAGAATGATATTATGACAAAGGAAATATGTAGTAAAAAAATGGCATTGGTAGAGAAGCTAGGGGTGCATTTAGAAAATAGAGAAAATTTAGCACCGGTGGCAGCAAGAATTTTGTCTCTCATTATATTAACGGGCAGAAGAGGCACTACCTTTGATGATCTTGTAAGCATTTTATGTGCTAGCAAAAGTACTATATCTACACACTTAAATCATTTACAAGACTTACAAAAAATAGAATATTTCACTAAAACAGGAGACCGAAAAAAATACTTTATAGTAAATAAAGACTCTATACTCCATCATATTGATGCTATGATTTCAGAATGGGAAACTATTAAGGAATTGCATCTAGAAATTAAAGCCTACAAGCAAGCTATAAATAATCAAGTTACTGAAGAAAGTGAAGAAACAGAAAAATTTGAACTTTCGTTTCATAACGATTATTTAAAGTTTCTTAATGAAGCAATAAGATCTATCAAACAATTAAGAGAAAACCTAGTCAATAATAAATTTAACCTTTAACAAAAAAGAAAAAAAGAAAAATGAGAAATCGTAAAATAATTTTAATAGCAGTAGTTGCTAGTGTGTTTATAACCATAGTAAGCTGTGGTAATAAAGAAAAGGCGCCAGTAGCAGCAAAACAACAAGCCTTACCGTTTCCGGTAACGCAATTACAACCGCAAACAGTTACAGGCTATGCAGAATATCCTGTAAGTATAGAAGGTATTGTAAGTAGTGATGTTAGAGCAAAAACTACAGGATACGTACAAAAAGTATTGGTAGATGAAGGCGCAAGAGTACGTAGAGGTCAGCCACTTTTTAAATTAGAAACCCAAGCCTTAAGTCAAGATGCCGAAGCAGCAAAAGCACAGGTTAATGTAGCGCAAGTTGAGGTTAATAAACTAAAACCATTGGTTGAAAAAAATATTATTAGTCCAGTACAATTAGAAACAGCTAAAGCTAATTTAGCGCAAGCCAAAGCTAATTATAGCAGTATTGCGGCTAATATTAGTTACGCAACAGTAAAAAGTCCGGTAGATGGTTATGTTGGTTCAATTAATTTTAGAGAAGGAGCTTTAGTAAGTGCTGCAGATGCTACACCACTTACAACCGTTAGTGATATTAGTAAAGTATATGCCTTTTTTAGTTTAAATGAAACAGACTACTTAGATTTTATTCAAAATGCAAAAGGTAAAAACTTAGAAGAAAAACTTAAAAACTATCCAGAGGTAAGTTTAATACTTGCCAATGGTAGTACTTATAACGTAAAGGGTAAAATACAAACAAGTACAGGACAGGTTAATCAAAATACAGGAACTATTAGTTTACGTGCGATTTTTGATAACCCTAACGAAATTTTAACCAATGGTAGCAGTGGTAAAATTAAAATTCCTTCAACTTATAATAATGCTATTGTAATACCACAATCTGCAACGTATGAGCAACAAGGCAAAGTAATGGTATTTACAATTGATGAAAACAATTCGGCAAAAAGTAAAGTTGTTAAGGTACAAGCCAAAGTAGATAATTTGTATGTTATTGAATCTGGTATTGATGCTAATACTAAAATTATAGCATCTGGTGTATCAAAATTACGAGATGGTATGCCAATTACACCACAAGAAATTCCATTTGAAAAAGCCACAGAAAAAGTAGCTACTTTATTTAGAAACTAAAAAATCACATAAACATATTTATTAGTTATGTTAAAAACATTTATTGAAAGACCCGTTCTTTCAACAGTAATTTCTATTATTATTGTTGTACTTGGTGTTATCAGTATAACATCTTTACCAATAGAAGAATATCCAGATATTGCGCCACCAACTATTAAAGTTACGGCCAACTATACAGGTGCAAACGCAGAGACCGTTTTAGAGAGTGTTATAATACCCATTGAAGAGCAAATTAATGGTGTAGAAGGGATGACCTACATTACGTCTACCGCTTCAAACACGGGTACTGCCGAAATCACGGTATATTTTGATCAAACAATAGATGCCGATATAGCTGCGGTAAACGTACAAAACCGTGTAGCTAGAGCCAATGCATTATTGCCATCTGAAGTCATACAAACAGGTATTGTAACCCAAAAGCAAGAAACCAGTGCTTTAATGTTTATTTCTATGTATTCTGAAAATGACGAATATGACGCTACTTACATTCAGAATTACTTAAAAATAAACGTGATACCTGCCTTACAGCGTATTAAAGGTGTTGGTGATGTGTCTGTGTTTTCACAAAAAGATTATGCCATGCGTGTTTGGTTAAAGCCCGAAAAATTAGCGGCTTACAACTTAATGCCTTCAGATATTACAGCTGCTTTAAGCGAACAAAACTTAGAAGCTGCTGCTGGTTCATTAGGTGAAAATAATGGGGAATCATTCTCTTATGTTATAAAATATAGTGGACGATTTAAACAAGAAAGTCAGTATGCAGACATTGTTATTAAAGCCTTAGGAAATGGCGAATTTTTACGTTTAAAAGATGTTGCCGATATTGAATTAGATGCGCAATCATACGCATCTAACGCTATGACTAAAGGAAATCCTGCTGTGTTTATGGGGGTTTTTCAAACTAAAGGTTCTAATGCCCAAGAAATTATTGAAAATATAAAGTCAACACTAGAAGATGTTAAGCAAGACTTGCCAGAAGGATTAGACTTTTTTGTTCCATATGATACAAGTTTATTCCTTAATGCCTCTATAGATAAAGTAATTAGTACGCTATTAGAAGCCTTTTTATTAGTATTCTTGGTGGTGTTTATCTTTTTGCAAGACTTCCGTTCTACTTTAATTCCTGCCATTGCAGTACCGGTTTCCATTATAGGTACATTCTTTTTCTTAAATGTGTTTGGCTATTCCATCAACCTATTAACGCTATTCGCGTTAGTATTGGCCATTGGTATTGTAGTAGATGATGCCATTGTGGTTGTTGAAGCGGTGCATGCCAAGATGGAAAGTGGGGAGAAAAAACCAAAAAGTGCTACGTTAAAAGCCATGAATGAGATTTCTGGTGCTATTATTTCCATCACTTTAGTAATGGCAGCGGTGTTTATTCCAGTAACCTTTGTAACGGGTCCAACAGGTGTATTTTACGAGCAATTTGGTGTAACCTTAATTATTGCCATTTTAATTTCGGCAGTAAACGCCTTAACGTTGAGTCCTGCATTGTGTGCACTTTTATTAAAAGAACACAAGCACGATGAAGAATTAAAAGGCAAAAACGCACTTCAAAAATTCTATACCTTATTTAATCGTGGTTTTGATGCTACAGTGAGTAAATACGGAAAATCACTTCAGGTTTTATATAAAAACAAGTTTGTATCTGTACTGTTATTAATTATTGCTGGTGTAGGTATTTATTGGGCATCAACAACAACTCCAACAGGATTTGTGCCTAATGAAGATAGAGGAATTATTTTTGCCAATATTGAATTACCAGCAGGTGCATCGTTAGACAGAACCGATGATGTTGCCAGAAAATTATATGCAAAAATTAAAGATATTGAAGGTATTGAAGCGGTTAACTTTATTAAAGGTAGAAGTTTAATTAGTGGTGCTGGTACTAACTTCGGTTTTGGTGTAATTAAGTTAGATAATTGGTCTGATAGAGAATCTGAAGCCTTATCGGCACAAGCCATTACCGGAAAATTATTTGGTATTGCAGCAACCATTCCAGATGCTAATATTATTTTCTTTTCACCACCTAGTATTCGTGGATTTGGTAACTCTTCAGGATTTGAAATTAACTTATTAGACAAGTTTGGTGGCGAGTTTACCGATTTAGATAAAGCCAATAAAGAATTTTCTATGGCTTTAATGAGTCACCCAGAAATTAAGTATGCAACATCTGCATTTAATACCAATTATCCACAATATGAAATGGAAGTTAATGTGCCTTTAGCCAAAGAAAAAGGCGTGAGTATTAGTAATATTTTTGGTACGTTACAAGGTTATATAGGAGGAATTTACGCATCAGACTTTAGTAGGTTTGGTAAGCAGTATCGTGTGTACATTCAGTCATTGCCAGAAGATAGAGCTGATGAAAGTGACCTAAACAGTATGTATGTTAGAACAAGCTCTGGCGAAATGACGCCAATTACACAGTTTGTAAGCTTAAAACGTGTGTATGGTCCGCAATCTGTAACGCGTTTCAACTTATTTAATTCAACAAGTATTACAGGAGCAACCAATCCTGGGTATAGTACAGGTGATGCCATTAGAGTTATTGAAGAAGAAGTGGCAAAATTACCAAGTAATTATACGGTTGCTTATTCTGGCTTAACACGAGAAGAGGTAAATGCAGGTAACCAAACCACGTTTATTTTCATCTTAAGTATTCTGTTTGTATACTTCTTATTAAGTGCACAATACGAGAGTTATATTTTGCCATTTTCGGTATTATTATCGCTGCCATTTGGTGTGTTTGGTGCGTATATAAGTACTAAATTTTTCGGGTTGGAAAACAACATCTACTTCCAAATTGCACTCATCATGCTGGTTGGTCTTTTAGCTAAAAATGCCATATTAATTGTAGAGTTTGCATTGCAACGTCGTAAACAAGGCGAAAGTATTGTAGATGCCGCTATACATGGAGCCAAAGCACGTTTACGTCCTATTTTAATGACATCGTTTGCCTTTATCCTTGGTTTAATGCCACTTGTATTAGCCAAAGGTGTTGGTGCCGAAGGAAATAATTCTATTGGTACAGGTGCAGCTGGTGGTATGTTAATAGGAACCCTTTTAGGTGTATTCGTCATACCAGTTTTATTCATCTTTTTCCAATGGTTACAAGAAAAAGTATCGCGTAAACCAGAAGTAGAAACAATTGAAGCTTAGAAATTATGAAATCAACTATAAATAAAATTTTTAGTAAAGGAGCATTGGTATTAATGCTTGCGCTAACATTACAAAGTTGTTTTGTGGCAAAGAACTATACACGTCCTGAATTAGAAGAAACAGAACACTTGTATAGAACCGACAATTTACCACAAGACAGTGTGTCTTTAGCCGATGTATCATGGAAAGATATGTTTAAAGACCAATATTTAGCCGAATATATTGAAGAAGGCCTTCAGAATAACTTAGATATTCGAGTAGCCATTCAGCAAATTGCAGCTGCTGAAGCCTATATGAAACAAGGTAAAGCGGGTTATTTTCCAACACTAAGTTTAGGGCCAAATTATACTCATTATGAATATTCAGAGAATAGCCAGTTTGGGTCAATTTTCACAGAAGGTTTAGATGTTTATGATATTACTGCTAATTTATCTTGGGAAGCCGATATTTGGGGAAAAATTAGAAGCAACAAACGTGCAGGAGAAGCTACTTATTTACAAACTGTAGCAGCGCACAAAGCGGTTAAAACCGAATTAATCTCAGCAATTGCTTCAACCTATTATCAGCTTTTAGCTTTAGATGAGCAATTAGAGATTACCGAAAAAACAATTGCTACTAGAGACAGCAGTGTGTATACTATAAAAGCATTAAAAGATGCAGGAAATGTTACGCAAGTTGCGGTAGATCAATATATTGCGCAATATAACAATGCAAAGGCTTTAAAAGTAGATTTAGAAGCTGCTATTTTTAGAACCGAAAATACTTTAAATTTGTTATTAGGAAGACCTGCAGAACCCATTGAACGTAGTAGGTTAACAGAACAACAATTAGATGCCGATATTACATTAGGCGTACCAGCAACATTGTTGAGAAACCGTCCAGATGTTATTGCATCAGAATATGGTTTAATTAATGCATTTGAGTTAACTAATGTGGCAAAAAGTAATTTTTACCCATCATTAACCTTAACAGCAAGTGGCGGATTACAAAGTTTAGAATTAGATGAGTTATTTAGTGCTAATTCATTGTTTGCAACAGTAATTGGTGGTTTAACACAGCCTGTTTTTAACCAGCGAAAAATAAGAACTCAACATGAAGTAGCTAAAGCACAACAAGAACAAGCCTTATTAAACTTTAAGAAAACTTTGTTAACAGCAGGTAATGAAGTTTCAAACGCACTTTACGATTATAATGCCGAAACTGAAAAGTTTGAATATCGTAAAAATGAAGTTGAAGCTTTAAGAGCAGCCGAAGCCAATTCAGAAGAATTACTTAAAAACGGTTTGGCTAATTACCTAGACTTATTAACAGCTAGAGAAAGTGTTCTTAGTGCTGAATTAAATGTGATTGATAACAAACTGCAACAATTACTAAGTGTGGTTAATTTATATGAAGCACTTGGTGGAGGATGGAAATAAAACCAGAGTTGTATAATTCTTAACAAAATTAATTACAAATTATGAGTGCCATAATAGTAGCAACAAATTTTTCAAAAACATCAAACAATGCGGTATTGTATGCGGCATCATTAGCGCAGGTTTTTAAAACTAAATTAGTGTTTTTTAATGCCTTTAAATTGCCTTTACATGCGTCAAACACTTGGTTAACATCAGAATCAATGGAAAAGTTGATTGAGAAAGATAGAAACAAGTTAAAGGAACAAGCTTTAGATGTGTCTGAAAAATTTAATATTGAAGTTGATTTTCAATGTAGTTATGTAGATTTTGAAAGAGAAATAGATACTTTAATGACAAGCTACAATTCACGGTTACTTGTAATTGGGATGTCAGAAAAATCTATGGAACAAAACTTATTAGGAAACCCTACAACAACTTTGATAAGCATGAAAAAGTTTCCAGTTTTGGCTATACCAGTAAAGGCGCAATTTAAGGGTATACATAAAATTTTGTTTGCCTGTGATGTTATGAGCGACATCCCTCTAAAAACTCTAGTGAAGTTAAGAAGAATAGCAATTGACTTGAAAGCTGAAGTAGAGGTGTTTTATGTTGAAAAGAAAGTAAATGAGTTGCAAGCCAACAAAAACACTGTTGAAAATATAGAAGAAGGACTTGAAAATATAACCTATCTATATAAAAAAGTAAATTCAGATACGGTAATAAATGAAATTGAAAAAGAGATTATAAAATCTAAGTCAGATGTATTAGTAATGATTCCCAAAAAATACGGTTTTTGGGAATCTATTACTCATAAAAGTAAAACAAGGGTAATGGCATCTGGGTTAGATATTCCTTTATTATCAATTCCTATTGAATAAAAATTGATTACCAAAACAGAATTATTAAATTATGCTAAAACTAAATTCACACAATTTGGTAGCAAACATGTTACTTTAGATGAAATTGCAAGCGATTTAGGAATATCTAAAAAAACAATCTATTCTTTTTTTAAAAACAAAGAAGACTTAGTTGCAGGCAGTCTAGAAATGTTATTAAAAGAATATGAAGAAAATATAAATAGCATTATTACTAGTTACAGTAATGATACTGTTTTATGTGTTATATTAATTTATAAAAGAGGGTTTGAATATTTAAAATATTTCAAACCTTCTTTTTTATTTGGGCTTAAAAAATATTACCCTAAAGCCAACAAATTGTTTGAAGATTTTATTGAAAATTTATCTAAAAACACTATTCTAAGTTTACTAAAAAAAGCTCAAGAACAAGGCCATATAAAACCTGAGGTAAACTTAGAATTAATAGTGAAAATTTATTTTTTTAGAGTAGATAATTTGCTATTTAAAAATAATAATTTATTTGAATTATACGGTGAAGATACCCTTTTTAAGCATTTTGTTTTGTATAACTTAAGAGGTATAATTAGCAAGCAATATTTTAATCCATATTTGAAGTAAAATATATATTTTTGACACCATGAAAAAAGATATTCAAATTCCAAAAGTAGAAGGAGTTTATATTGCTGTTGTTAATGAATATAACGAGGTTTATAAAACCCAAGATTGGAATGCCTATATAATTAACGATAAAGAAGTAGCTTTAGATATGGTGCTAATAGTTACCAGTGGTTTTTCTAAAAACAAAACAACCTCAGTACTTCGAAAAAAATTAGATAAGCTACCTAAAAAAAGCTATGCTAAAATAGAGTTAATGCCAGAAGAATTGTTTGTATTAAATAATGAGTTTAAAGTCACTTTTTTTCAAGGCAACCAAATGTTTGACAAAACCTATTTGTTTAGAAAAAACACCATTAATTTAAAAGCATTACAATCCGTACCCTTAATGGATGTTAAAGGAGTTTTAGTAAAATAAAAAAGCCTCACAAACACAATGTTTATAAGGCTTTTTTATTAAGCAGCAATGCGCTTTATTTGTTTATTAAAAGTATTTATCCATTTATTTGAAAATATAGTCTCACCACTTAAAGGCGGATCTATTTCCTCATTATATACCCTAAACATATATTCATTTTTAGATGTTTGTGAAAAACAAATATCTATAGTTGAAATAATTTCTTTTTTACTGTTTTTAATGGGTTTCTTGTTAATGTTTATAAAACAATGAGTTGTGTTTTTTAAATCAACAATGGTAGGTTTATCATCTTTTATAAAAAAAGCAAGTAAGTTTTCTTTATCTATTGCTATAACAGATTTATTAAAGATTTCAAACTCAGTAATGCTGGCATTATTTTTTGTAGCAACATCATTTAAATTGTTAATTAATTGTTGTTTTTGTTTTCTTTTAATAAAAGAAAATATGGCGAAGGGAATACAGCAAATAAAAGCTATAACTATTCCTATAATAATACTTTGTGAATCCATTTTTATGTTTTTTTAATTAAAATAAGGGTGTGAATTTTTACCTTAACTTCTCTATTTAGAAGCAAGAATAAATTTTAAAAACGATAAAAAGATAGATTTACCAGTGTGTATGAAAAGGAAAAATAATATCTGTGTTATTAAAAGGCACAAATATTATATTCTGTGTTTTAAATTTAACTTTATAAGATTCTGAAATTGATGTTTCAAAATGCTTTTTAAAATTAAATAAGATGTCGTTAGGTGTAACATTATTTGAGATTACCCTAACATCAGTTAAATTAAAAAGAATACTTTCTGTGCTTTTTGGCGAAAAGTAAGATGCATCTGGATTGTAAATTTTCCAGATATTTTCCTTTGCAGTAGTGGTTTTAGTTGCAACATCTTCTAATGTGTTATTAGAAGCGCTGTAACCAAAAGCACCAAGTAGTAAAAGAAAGTATAAAATCTTTTTCATGGCACAAAAGTACCTAAAGATGAATAAAATAAAAGGCTTAAAGTGTTAAATTTAATCTAACTTTTCTGTAAGCTTTTTAAATACCTTTTTGGGGTTTTTGTTTTCGTATAAAATCTCATAAACCGCATTTATTATAGGTAATCGCGTTTTTTTAAGATTTTTTTCGTTTAATAAATGAGCGCTTTTAGCGGCATAATAACCTTCTGCAACCATATTCATTTCCATTTGGGCAGATTTTACAGTGTAGCCTTTACCTATCATATTCCCAAACATACGGTTCCTAGAAAACGTAGAATAACCCGTAACTAATAAATCACCCAAATAAGCAGAATTATTTATGTTACGTTTCATTTTATGCATTTTTTTAATAAAACGTTTCATTTCTCTAATAGAATTACTCATAAGTACACTCTGGAAATTATCTCCATATCCCAATCCGTGAGCAATTCCTGCAGCTATGGCGTAAATGTTTTTTAGCATTACGGCATATTCTACACCAACAATATCATCGCTAATTTTGGTTTTTATGTAATCGCTAGATAATTTATTAGCTATTTCACGTGCTTTTTTTGTGTCTGCGCAAGAAATGGTTAAATAGGATAAACGTTCTAAAGCTACTTCTTCGGCATGACATGGGCCTGCAATAACCGCTATGTTTTCTAAAGGAATATTATAAAATTCATGAAAATGCTCACCAACCAATAAGCCTGTTTCTGGTATAATACCTTTTACAGCCGAAACAATGATTTTGTTTGATATATTGGCGGTTAATTTTTCTAATTCACTATGAATAAATGCTGATGGAATTACAAAAAATAACACGTCTGCCCATTCTGCAATTTCATTAATTTCATTACTTAGTTTTAATTGTTCTAAATGAAATTCAACAGAACTTAAATAATTGGGGTTATGTTGTTCTTTTAAAAGATGCTCTTTGGTATAAACACTGCGCATATACCAACCAACCACATCAACATTTTCACTAAGCATTTTTACAATGGCTGTTGCCCAACTTCCGCCACCAAAAACGGCATATTTTAAAGGCTTTTCCATAAAAAGTTTGTCTTTTTTAGCAGTTCAAAAGTACATAAAATATTAAACACTAAAGCAGGCTTAATACTTTTATAACATTTTTTTGGCATGCGTTTTGAATTACAGATAATATAAACCCTAAAACAATTCAATATGAAAACTATAAAATTACTTTTCGCTTTTGCATTATCTGCAACTTTGTTTACATCATGCTACACAGAAATTCGCGTTGATGATTTTGATGAACCTACAATTTCAATAAATCAGCTATTAAGTTCTTATGAGTTGTGGTACGTAGATATTAATGCAACCAAAGGATACGGAGAAACCCCTTTTTTACAAAAAGCATTTACAATATCATTTAGAGGAGGCGTGGTGTATGCAAATAATAATATTGTAGGGTTAGGTAGTAACGGAAATGGGTATGGAATTGACGTTGGAGAGTACGATGCTTATGATATGATTTTAGATGTTTTTCATGATATTGATGGGTTTTCTACTTTTGACGTTTACCAAATAGACGGAAATACCATTGAGCTTTACAATCCTAATAATGACACCTCTTATTTTTTAGATGGTTATCAAAGAAACACGTTTGATTATGATTACGTTTTTTATGATAATATTCATTACTTCTTACAAGAATATGAGGCTTGGGAAAAAATATATACCAGTGATTTTGGGGCTATAAATGAATTTGATAACGAAAACTTTTTACAATTTTTACCAGGAGGGAATGATTCAACCTTTAAAAGTTCACAAGACAATATAGGTACTAATGTTAATTATCTTGATTGGGATTACATAGGTATTTACGGTGTAGGGAATGTTACGGGTAATATGTATTTAAAAACTTTAACATTAGATTATGATTTCTTTGACAATGAATTCTTTGAATTGAGCGTTATAAATGACGAAACCATAGAATTGTATCATCCATCATCTGAAACTGTGTATGAGTTTAAAGGAAGAGGGTACATACAGTATTTAAAAACTACAGATTCAAAAGGTAAAACTATTGAAGTAGAAAAGAAACGTAAGTTTAAAAATAACAGGGTTAATAACCCTAGAGAAAATACAAGAGACTAAACATTTGGTAAGAGCCAAAAAGATTAGGTTTTTTAAAAATTTGGTTGGTTATTTAGTTTAGAAACCGCTTTAAAGTAACTTCACTTTAAGCGGTTTCTTTTTATATAATTCATTTAAATAATAAGAAAAATCAACACTTTATTTCGCATAAAAACAGATAGTTACAAAATTTAATATTTTTTTAAAAATGATAACGCAAGATTAATTTAAATCTATCATCTAAAGAAGTAGATAAAATTGAAACGCAATTAATAACAGTATTGTTTAGCCCTTTTAATTATGCTACTAATGAAAACATTTACATTTATAAAAGATAAAGGGACAAGAGTGTTTGGAATTGGCAAGATGAATCCGTTGGATGTATCTCAAGCTGCTATTATTGAAATGAAATTGGAAGAAATTGCAGCAATGAAACTGAAAAGAAAAATTTTAGACATGAAGTTGAAAGTGAGTGAATTTTCAATTTCTATTAACGATTGTATTGCAACTGTTAAAGGAATAGCTCCTAGCCAAGAAATTAAAGAAAAAATAATTTTAATTGTAGGTAATTCTGTAGGCATTGATAAAGTAGAAGATTTAATAATTGTTGAAAATAAATCTACTGAGTCTAAGTTTTATACGGTTAGAGAAAAAGATTCTCTGGGTAAGATAGCCAAAGCTTTTTATGGAAACCCCAAAATGTATTACAAAATATTTGAGGCTAATAAGCCAATGCTATCTCATCCTAATAACATTTATCCTGGTTTAGTAATACGTGTTCCAGTTACTAATGGTATGCCTTAGATTTGTTCTTCCCTTTTATAAAGTCGAGTATATTAGAGCGCTTTAACTAATAATTCTGCTGTAGCAGGATTTGTAGCAAGTGGCACATCATGTACATCACATAATCTCATTAGCATATTAACGTCTGGTTCATGAGGATGCTTTTCTAAAGGGTCTCTAAAAAATATAACCATTTTACATATCCCTTCAGCAACTCGTGCAGCTATTTGAGCATCGCCACCAAGCGGGCCAGATAATAATCTGGTAACTTTTATGCCTGCTTTTTCAACCTTACTTCCTGTAGTACCAGTAGATATTATATTGATGTTTTTTTCTTGAAGTTTTTCTTTATGATGATTTAAAAACTGAACCATTTCAGCTTTTTTTCCATCGTGTGCAATTATGGCTATTTCCATTTCTAATCAGATTAAAAATTTTGTAAATAAAACGAAATTAAAATTTCATTCAAAACTAAGTTTTTTTTACTTATAAAAATTCATTTCATCTAAATATTCCCAAACGTTATGTGGTAGTAAGGGTTGTACGTTTTTGCCTTCTTTTATTGATTTTCTTATGAAGGTTGAAGAAATTTCCATAACAGGTGCGTTAATATAATGCACTTTTTTATGGTTATTAAATTCTGTTTCTATGGGTTCTTTTAACATTCTTGGGTAAACATAAATATGGTAATTTTCAATAATTACACTAGCGTTTTTCCACTTATGAAAATGTTTTAAATTATCCTCTCCCATAATTAAGCAAAATTCATGGTTTGGGTACTTTTCTTCTAAATGAACTAGTGTGTTTATGGTATAATTAGGTTGTGGTAATTTAAACTCAATATCACTAGGTTTTAATTTAGTATAATCTTTAGTAGCTCTGTAAACCATTTCTAAACGTTGGTAATTATCTAAAAGAGAACTTTTTTTCTTAAATGGGTTATGAGGGGTTACAACAAACCAAACTTGATCTAAGTCGCTAAACTCAGCAAAATGGTTAGCAATAACTAAATGACCAATATGAATAGGATTAAAGGAACCAAAGTATAAACCAATTTTCATTATTTAGAATTTACAAAGTTGCTAACTAAAGTTTCGGCTTCAGCAAGTGCGTGTTCTAAAGTATCATTTATAATAATTTCATCAAATAAGGGGGCTGTTGCTAATTCTGCAGATGCTTTTGCAACACGCATACTTATTTTTTCTGGGCTTTCTGTTTTGCGTTTTTTTAGGCGTATTTTAAGTTCATCAATGCTTGGTGGTTTTACAAAAATGGCTAATGTTTGTTCTGGGAATTTACGTTTAATACGTAAACCACCAGAAACATCAATATCAAAAATAACGTGTTTACCCATTGCCCAAATACGTTCAACTTCGGTTTTTAAAGTGCCGTAAAAATTATCTCTATAAACTTCTTCCCACTCTAAAAACTCTTCGTTTTTAATTTTATTTTTAAATTCTTTTGCAGATAAAAAATAGTAGTCTTTTCCGTTTACTTCATTACCGCGTTTTTCACGTGAAGTGGCCGATATTGAAAACTCTAAATTTAAATTTTCAATATTTAATAAATGCCTTACAATGGTTGTTTTTCCAGAACCAGATGGTGCTGAAAACACAATTAATTTGCCTTGTTTTTTCTCTTGTTCAATCACTAATTAAAATGTTTTAATTAAAGTACATTCAATAATTGTTCCTTAATTTTTTCAAGTTCATCCTTCATTTGTACTACCAATTGTTGCATAGGTGCGTAGTTGCTTTTAGAGCCAATGGTGTTTATTTCTCTACCAATTTCTTGTCCTATAAAACCTAGTTTTTTTCCGTTAGAATCTTTGGTGTTTAAGGTTTCAATAAAATAGTTTAAGTGGTTTTTTAAGCGCACTTTTTCTTCTGTAATATCAAATTTTTCTATATAATACACCAATTCTTGTTCAAAACGGTTTTCGTCATATTTCTCCTTTAGTTCTTCAACGCCTTTTAGCAATCTTTCTCTAACTGCTTTTATGCGGTCTGGATCCATTTTAATTACTTGCTCAAGAATAGTATCAATATTTTCAATGCGTTGTCTAAAATCTGCTTCTAGAGTTTTACCTTCATTTAATCTATAATCATTTAAGGTGTTAATGGCATTATCAATTTCCGTTTTAATAGCATTCCATTCATCTTCATCAATTTCTTCTCGTACTGTGTTTAGAGCATCAGGAAACCTAACTGCCATTTTAAGTAACTCTATTTCATCACCATTAACAACATCTTTTAATTGTTTGATGTATTGATTTACAACAGGTTTGTTTATTTGGGTTGAAGAGTCATCTGCTGTAACTTCAACATAAATAGAAAAATCTACTTTACCACGCACCAATTTATCAGCAAGTAATTTTCTAATTATAAGTTCTTTTTCTCTATATATAGTAGGCATTCTTGCATTTAAATCAAGATTTTTACTGTTTAGAGATTTTAACTCAATGGTAATTTTTTTTGTAGGTAATTGCAAAACAGATTTCCCGTAACCTGTCATTGAATAAATCATAAGCTTGTGTATTAAGTTAGCAAAGGTAACTAAAACCTAAATGTATTGAAAATGCAGATTATAACTAAAATAAATGCTTTAAATTAGCTTACTTTTTATTTGAGGTATTTATTTTGAATATGAAAAAGCGTATTACTTTAAAACATATTGCTAATGAGTTTGATGTGTCTATAGCCACAGTATCAAAAGCACTGAGTGATAGTTATGAAATTAGCGCCAAAACAAAAGATAAAATTCAGCAATACGCCAAGGCACATAATTACAAGCCCAATAGCATAGCCTTAAGTTTGCTTAACAAAAAAACAAAAACCATAGGTGTAATTATACCCAATATTATGAATACTTTTTTTGCCAAAGTGTTTGTAGGTATTGAAGAGAAAGCAACTGAAAAAGGGTATAGTTTAATTTCATGTATTTCAAATGAATCTCATGAGAAGGAGCTTAAAACCATGGAGCTTTTAAAAAATGGTACCTTAGATGGTTTTATTTTATCTCTTGCAGAAGAAACTCAAGTAAAAGGAAACTACCAACACTTAAAAAATGCCATTAATGAAGGTGTGCCTATGGTTATGTTTGATAGGGTAACACATGAAATTGAATGTGATAAAGTAGTTGTTGATGATTTTGAAGGGGCGCGTCATGCAACCAACCATTTAATAAAAACAGGCTGTAAAAAAATTGCGTTAATTTCTGTGATAGATAATTTAAGCGTTGGTAAATTGAGAGTAGAGGGTTACAAAAAAGCTTTAATTGAAAA
Source organism: Seonamhaeicola sp. NFXS20 (assembly GCF_049132085.1). Classification (NCBI taxonomy): domain Bacteria; kingdom Pseudomonadati; phylum Bacteroidota; class Flavobacteriia; order Flavobacteriales; family Flavobacteriaceae; genus Seonamhaeicola; species Seonamhaeicola sp. NFXS20. Next base: position 285,112 of record NZ_JAFMPU010000001.1, read on the forward strand.
TGATATGCCGGTAGACCCTAAGCTTATTGTTAAAATAGGAAAACATGATGATTTTGAAACTCTAATGAAGATTGTACTAGCCGATAAATCTATTGATGGATTGTTGTGTTTAGAAGAAAGTTCAGCAGTTGAATCTCTAGAAATTGTTAAACGTATGGGGTATAAAATTCCAGAGGAAATGTCTATCATTTGTTTTACAAATGGTAAATTACCACAATATGTATCGCCTAAAATTACCACTGTTAGTCAGCATGGAAAATATATTGGTGAAATGGCAGCAAGCATACTTATAAATAGATTAGAGGGAAATGCCGAAGAACCGTTTCAAACAAAAGTGATTAAAACCAGTTTAATTGAAAGACAGAGTACAAAACCATTAAAATAAAAAAGAAGCCTAACATAATTTAGAGATAGACTTCTTTTTTTGTTAAAAACAACCAAATAATTATTTTTTCTTCCAAATATTTTCCATTTCCTCAAGTGTTTTGCCTTTAGTTTCAGGAACAAATTTCCAAACTAATATAGCGGCTAAAACACCCATAACACCGTAAATCCAATAGGCAAAACCATGGTTAAATGTTTCTAGCAAATAGGTGTTTTTATCTAACATAGGGAATGTCCATGAAACTAAATAATTAGAAATCCATTGTGCCGCTACAGCTACTGCTAAGGCTTTACCTCTAATTTTATTAGGAAAAATTTCAGATAAAAGTACCCAACAAACAGGCCCCCAACTCATAGCAAAACTTGCTACATAAATTAGCATAAAAATAAGGGCACCTAAACCAACAGATTTCATAAAAAATGAAGTTCCTAAAGCAAACATTGCAAAAGCCATTCCTATGGCACCAATTATCATAAGCGGTTTTCTGCCATATTTATCTACCGTCATTATTGCTAAAACAGTAAAAATTAAGTTAACAGACCCAACAATTATGGTTTGTAATAAAGCAGCATCTGTTCCAGACCCCATGCTCTTAAATATTTCGGGAGCATAGTAAAGTACTACATTAATACCAACAAATTGTTGAAAAACAGATAGTAAAACACCAATTATAATTACAGTTATACCAAAAGAGAATAATTTACCAGAATGACTAACTACTGTATTTTGAATTTCGCCTAAAATCTTTTTAGCTTCATCAATACCATTTACTTTAGTTAAAACTTGTAAAGCCTTTTCTGGTTGTGATTTTAAAACTAATGATCTAGGTGTGTCTGGAACCATAAATAACATTAATAAAAATAGTGCTGCAGGAATTGTTTCAGAAGCAAACATCCATCTCCACCCTACAGTATTTAACCAAGAATCGTCACCTTGTTTAGCAATATAATAGTTAACAAAATAAACTACCAACATACCAAAAATAATAGCAAACTGGTTCATTGAAACCAGTTTACCTCTAATTTTAGCAGGTGCAATTTCAGCAATATATAATGGTGAAAGCATAGAAGCTAACCCAACACCAATACCGCCTATTATTCTGTAAACAATAAAAATATAGATAAAGGTATGGTCTGCTTCCCCAATAGGTTTAACTAGCATTTCTGGCATTGCAGAACCTAAGGCTGAAAGTAAAAATAGAATTGCTGCTAAAATTAATCCGTTTTTACGTCCTAATTTTTTACTAATTACACCACCAGAAATTCCTCCAATAATACAACCTATTAAGGCACTAGAAACAACCAAACCTAAGCGGGAATTTGCAGCGGTTTCTTCTAATCCAAAAGGTAATACAAAGAAGTGTTCTAAAGAACTTACTGTACCTGAAATAACTGCTGTATCATACCCAAATAGCAGCCCGCCTAAAGTGGCTACTAAAGTTAGTTTAATTAAATATTTAGTGTTGGTTGTTTCCATAATTTGTGAGTATTAAATATATTGGTTAATTATATTTTCAAAAAGCTCTTGTTTACCACTTATTAATGGTAATTCGCCATTTTCTTGGGCAATGTTATAAAGCGCTTTTAAATCAAGTTTACCGCTTTCAAAATCTTTTCCTTTTCCAGAGTCAAAAGAGCTATATCTTTCTTTTCTTAAGGTTTCGTATTGAGATGATGATATTATTTTATCTGCAGTAATTAATGCTCTAGCAAATGTGTCTGCTCCACCTATATGTGCATGAAATATATCTTCCATATCGGTTGAATTTCTTCTAATTTTTGCATCAAAATTAACACCACCACCTTGTAAACCACCAGCTTTAAGGAATACTAACATAGCTTCTGTGGTTTCTTGAATGTTGTTAGGGAATTGGTCTGTATCCCAACCATTTTGGTAATCGCCACGGTTAGCATCAATACTTCCTAACATGCCTGCATTTGCAGAAACTTCTAATTCATGTTGAAAGGTATGTTGTGCTAAAGTAGCATGGTTTACTTCAATATTCATTTTAAAATCTTTATCTAAACCATAGTTTTTAAGGAAACCAATTGCGGTTGCAGCATCAAAATCATACTGGTGTTTCATAGGTTCCATAGGTTTAGGTTCAATAAAGAAAGTACCAGTAAATCCTTGACCTCGAGCGTAATCTTTAGCCATGGTTAATAGTTGTGCCATGTGGTCTAACTCACGTTTCATATTAGTATTTAACAAAGACATGTAACCTTCGCGTCCGCCCCAAAACACGTAATTTTCTCCATCTAAAGCCATGGTTGCATCTAAAGCTAATTTAATTTGTGCACCAGCTCTGGCTACAACATTAAATTCTGGGTTTGTAGCGGCGCCGTTCATGTATCTTGGGTTAGAAAAGCAATTAGCAGTTCCCCAAAGTAATTTTTTGCCAGTTTCGGCTTTTTTCTCTTTAATATATTCAACAATGGTTTGTAATCTTTTTTCAGACTCTGCTAATGTTGGTGCTTCTTGAACTAAATCAAAATCATGAAAACAGAAATAATCAAATCCTATTTTAGAAATGAATTCAAAAGCGGCATCGGCTTTATCTTTTGCAGCCTGAATAGGGTCTGAAGCTTTATCCCAAGGAAAGTTTTGTGTTCCTGGTCCAAATGGGTCTGCCCCTTGCCCACAGAAGGTATGCCAATAAGCAATGGCAAATTTAAAGTGTTCGCGCATGGTTTTACCAGCAACAACTTGATCTGGGTTATACCATTTAAATGCTAAAGGATTATCAGATTCTCTTCCTTCGTATTTTATAGCATCAATGCCTTTAAAATATTCCATAATTATAATGTTATTTATTTTTTAGTATTATTTCTAATTCTTTTTTCCAATTTAAATAAGCTTCTTGATAAGCTGCTTTGTCTTTTATAGGTGTAAAGGTCATTACATGATCATTTTTAGTAATGTTTGCACCAAATTTTTTAAAATCGCCATCGGTTAAACCAGCAGCTCTAGCAGCACCAACAGCTCCTGTGGTATTATAAATTTCAATTTCATGCCCTATAAGTGTTGCTACTGTTTTTGAGAAAATTTCAGCTCTAAATAAGTTGTCATTTCCAGCACGAATTACTTTAATTTCGGCGTTATCATTTTTTAAAATTTCCATACCATAAACAAAGGCAAAAGCAATACCTTCAAGCGCAGCTCTACATAGGTGCGCGTTATTATGAAGGTTTAAATTGAAGTTTAAAAAGTGCGCGCCAATATTCTTGCTGTTAAGCATACGTTCTGCTCCATTTCCAAAAGGAATAATGGTAACACCATCTGAACCAACAGGTACTTCGGCAGCTTTATTATTCATAGCTTCGTAAGAATCTATACCAATGTTATCTTTTAGCCAACGGTACATAATGCCACAACCATTAATGCACAATAATTTACCTATAGTTGTGTTTGTTGGTGTGTAATTTACATGAATAAAATGATTGATTCTTGATGATTCTTTTGATTGTAATTTATTGGTAACCGCATAAATTACTCCCGAAGTACCACCAGTGGCAGCCACCTCGCCATGGTTGAAAATGTTAAGTGATAAGGCATTATTAGGTTGGTCTCCAGCACGATATGTAACTGGTATACCTGCCGGAATTCCTGTTTCTGTAAAAGCCTTATTATTTGTAACTCCTTGATTTGTGAAATTGTCTACTATAGTAGGAGTTAAATTTTTATCAATGCCATAATAATTTAGAAGAGATTCGGCTAAATCATCATTTTTATAATCCCAAAGAATACCTTCAGATAAACTGTTTTTTGTGGTAACAATATTGCCTGTTAGTTTGTAGGCAATATAATCACCTGGTAGCATATATTTGTAAACCTGATTATAGATTTCGGGTTCGTTTTCTTTTACCCATTTTAATTTTGAAGCGGTGAAATTCCCAGGTGAGTTTAACAAATGTTCTGCACAAAAGTCTTCGCCTAATTCTTTATGAGCGGCTTCACCAATTTCAACAGCTCTACTATCACACCAAATGATGGCGTTACGTAATGGCTTTCCATTTTTATCAACAATAACAAGTCCGTGCATTTGATAAGAAATACCAATACCTGCAATTTTTGAAGCATCGGCTTCTGTTTCTGCTAATACACGTTTAATGGCTTTACAAGCGTAGTTCCACCACATGTCTGGGTCTTGTTCTGCCCAATCGTTCTGTAGGGCTAAAATTTCCATCTCTGTGGTAGGTTCGTTGAGACTTAAAATATTTTCGCCAGATATGGCATTTACAAGAGCCACTTTTACAGAGGAACTCCCTATATCTAATCCTAAGTAGTACAAAATTTTAAAGTTTAGTTGGTAATTTAAACCTGTATAATAAATAGAGGTTTAAAGCGAAATGATTCTAACCTTAAAGATATTCAATTATTGTTAATATTTGTGTAGCTTTTAAATAAATAGCCTTGTTATTATTGTTTTAAAATTGATAAATAAACAATGTTATATTTATGTATAATTATTTTGAAACTCCTGTTTTAATGCGGTTTTTGAAGGGTTTATTGGTTTTTATAAAAAGGAAGTTGTATTTACTTAAACCTTTAAGTAATTTTTTTAAAATATAGTAATCTTGATGTAAAGTATGCCATACTTGATGAGCTTAAAAGTTATGGGTTAATTTAAGTATTACCCATCAGTCTAGCTCCCTTACGGATTATTTTTTTACTTTCTTTACCTTTAACAATAACTCCGTTACTTTCTACCCATACAATGGCTCCTGTTGGGCATCGTTCAATAGGTTTTTGTGTGTTATGGTTTTTTGCGTAGTTAATATGAGGTAAATTATTTTTCATTGTAATTAATTCACCAGGGGCATCCATGGCACATTTTCCACAGGCGGTACAACCTACTTGGCATTCCTCTAAGACAGCTTCCCCGTGTTCTAAGTTTTTACAAGCTACCCATAGTTTATGGCTTATAGGTTGAAGAGAGAATAAATCTTTAGGGCAAGCTTCTACACAATCACCGCAGGCGGTACATTTCTCTGTATCTACTACAGGTAATCCATGTTCGTTCATGGTAATAGCATCAAAATCGCAAACTACTTCACAATCACCATGCCCTAAGCATCCCCAGAAACATCCTTTACCACCACCTGAAATTAGCGCAGCAGCTTGACAGCTTTCAATTCCTACATATTGTGCTCTGTTAATAGCTACGTTGGTTCCGCCGGCACAAGCGAGACGCGCAACTTGTTTTTCTTCAGCACCTAAATCAACTCCTAGAAATTTGGCTATAGATTGTCTTGCTTCATCTGTGCTAACAGTACATTTACCAGGTAATGATTTACCATGAACTAGTGCTTCTGCAAATGGCCGGCAACCTGGATATCCGCATGCGCCACAATTTGCGTGAGGTAACATATCTTCAACTTTATCTATACGAGGGTCTTCATAAACATAAAGCTTTTTGTTTGCAACTATAAGCATAATTGCAAGTAGTAACGTTAACCCTCCAAGAGCGGCAATGGCGGTAATGATAGACATATTAATTCACGAATTTATTGAAACATGATGTTTCTTTATTTAACAATTCACTTTAAAAAATAATTTCAGCCCATTTTCTACCAGCTATTAGTTCTGCTTTTCGTAGCTTCCATTTTTCTTCAGATCCTAGAATTTTAGAAAATGATTTATTAAGCTGGTTAAGTATGTTTGCATATCCTGCAACGTATACATAAGTGTTAGATTTTGAAAGGAGTTCTTTTAATTCTGTAGTTTGTTCTTCAAGTGCTTTTTCTAATTCAATAGTATCTGTCCAGTGTGGTCTTGGACTTAATGCGTGAAATGCTTCAAAGGTATCTTTATCGTAATAATTGGTTAAATCACCATCTTTATCATTTAAATATAGTAATTCTAAACCACTACGTGCACCATAAAACAATCTAATTTTTCCTTCCCAATTTTTTACATTTTTGTAAATGTGTTTAATAAAAGCACGGAAAGGAGCAATACCAGTACCCATACCAATGAGTATCATGTTAGCTGTTTTATCTTCAGGTACTTTAAATGGGAGTTGAAAAGGACCTGTAAGCGTTATTTCATCTCCTTTTTTTCGGTTGCATAAATAATGAGAAGCAATGCCTTTATATTCTTCACCATTAAAATCATCAACATAGGAGCAACGTTTTACTAACATGGTAACCTTTGGATTACCATTAACTTTTGCTGGTAAATCTGCTACACTATAAAGTCTGTGATGATATGTGTTTCCAAAATCTCCTGAAGCTTTTACCAGTACACCAAAACTTTGGTCTACCTCGCAATTAAACCCTTGGTCTTTAACTTCTAGTACAATTTCACGCACTTCTTCGGTGTCTTGTGGGGTTAACCTAGATGTTTTTTTAACCACTGCCTTATATTGTTTTTCGGTATCGAAATCTAATAAATGTGCCATGTTTATTTTATATTTTATTGTTATTCTTTAATTTAATAAGTTTTAGGGGTTATTTCACCTTTATCTTTTCGTTTACAAACGGTGGTACAACCACAATTAGAACAGTTTCTTCTACCTGCTAAAACATCGTCTTGAGAGTATTCTTCTTTAAAAACTTTTTTCCATAAGGTTTGTACTAGTACCCAAGCAACTGCTATAGTTACTATAAACCCAATTCCTATGATGAGTGATTTAATCATTTGTTATTCTTTTTAACCTCCTAAACCTGCAAATCCCATAAAGCATAGCGATAAGATGCCTGCAATAAATAGTGTTAAAGCTGTTCCTTTTGAAATTTTTGGTACTTCGGCAAATTCTAATTGTTCTCTTAATCCAGCAATTAATATTAGTGCTAGTGTAAATCCTGCACCGGCTCCAAGGGCATATACTATACTTTCTAAAAAGCCATATTCTTTATTTGTTTGAAATAATGCCACACCCAAAATGGCACAATTTGTTGTAATTAAAGGAAGAAAAATTCCAAGAGATCTGAATAAGGATGGACTTATTTTTTTAATGAACATTTCTACTAACTGTACGGTGGAGGCTATTACAACTATGTAACTAATAAGTTGTAAAAAGGGTGCGCCAATACTTACTAAAAAAGCATGTATTCCGTAAGCACACATTGAACTAATAAGCATTACAAACATTACTGCGCCACCCATTTTTGTGGCAGTTTCCATTTTTCCAGATACACCCAAGAATGGACAAATACCTAAAAAATAAGCCAAAACAAAGTTGTTTACTAAGCATGCATTTAGAAAAATAGTACCTAAAGATTCCGTATTCATGATTTTGTTTTTCTTGTTTGTATTCCGTTAATTATAAGTAACCAAATGGCTAGAGTAAAAAATCCGCCAGCGGGTAAAATCATTACAATCCAACTTTGAAATCCTTCAGAAAAAAGAGCAATATTAAATATTGAACCATTGCCAAGAATTTCTCTTACCGCTCCTAAGCAAAAAAGTGCAAATGTAAAGCCTAAGCCCATCCCTAAAGCGTCAAAAATAGATTTTGATACGTTGTTTTTAGAGGCAAATGCTTCTGCTCTACTCAAAATTAAACAGTTTACTACTATAAGTGAGATGAAAGCTCCTAAGCTTTTATGTAATTCAACACTTATGGCTTGAATAGCATAATCTGTTACCGTAACAAAGGTGGCTATTATGAGAATATATGAGGCTATACGTACCTGTTTAGGGACAAAATTTCTTAATAGAGAAACTAAAATATTAGACATTAATAAAACAAAAGCGGTGGCTAACCCCATGGCAAGAGCATTTTGTGCCGTGTTAGAAACAGCTAATACGGGACACATTCCTAGTACCTGCACAAATACAGGGTTGTCTTTCCACAATCCTTTAATAAACTCATCGGTAGAGGTTACCTTTTTCTTTGATGAAGCATTGTTATTGCTCATTGCTTACACTTGTTTTATGATTGTTGTTCTTATAATGATTATATAAAATTGGAACTAAGGTTTCTGTGCTTGTTCCAATAATATTTCCTATGGCTCTTGATGAAATTGTAGCTCCAGTAATGCCATCAATTTCCCAAGGGTTTACTTTTTCTCCTTGTTTTACAGTAATTACTTTGTTGTTTAGCTGTTTTTTGTTGGATGATAAACTAACATCTAGTGCTTTAAAATTGTTTAGAAAATGTACTTCCTTTTCAATTTTATCACCTAGTCCTGGAGTTTCTTTACTTTCTAAAACTTGAAAACCAATGAGTATTTCTTTTTCTGGTTTATAACCATATAATACTCTTATAATATCTGCATATCCTTGTCCCGAAGCTTCTACGGCATACCCTACAATGTTATTATTAGCATCATACCCTGCGTAAACTGTGGTTTCGGTTTTATTTTCTGCTTCCATTTTAAATAATTCTCCGTTGTCATTTACACCAAAAGCTTGGGTTTTAACGGTTCCTGGTAGCACTTCAAAAATGGCTTTTTCTAGCGCTTCAGCCTTTAATTTTTGTACACGTGGCAGTGTTAATTCAAAGGTTGTAACTATAAGTAATGCACTTATAATCCCAATACTAACCATAGCAAGTAGCATTTTTTTGCTACCGGCAAGATTTTGTTTATTTATGTCAGCAACTTTACTCATGCGGCTTTCATTTTTTGTTTAGTTCCATATACTCGATTTTTAATAACCGAATCTATGTGGGGAGAAATAGCATTGGCTAATAGAATAGAATACATAACGCCTTCTGATAAGCCACCCCAAACTCTAATTACAATGGTTAGAATGCCAATTATAGCACCATATATCCACAAACCAAGTGGCGTAATTGGAGATGAAACCATGTCTGTGGCCATAAATACAGCCCCTAACATTAGTCCTCCAGATAATAGCATAAATACTGGCGAGGGGTATACTTCACTATTGAATAAATAAAGTACTCCACTTAATAAAAAAGCACTTAGAAGTACTGCTACCGGAATTCTCCAAGACATCATATTACGCGCAATTAAGTAGATGCCGCCTAAAGCAATGATTATAGCACAGGTTTCTCCTGTAGAACCACTTATTTGACCGAAAGCTAATTCTGCTGTTGATGTTGTAATGCCATCAAACTTAAATGCTGAAAGCGGGGTTGCTCCCGAAATGGCATCGTATTGTGGCTCCATAAAAGGCCATGTAAAAACAGATTGCGAAATAGACGAAAATCGATTGGATAGAAAAGCCGGATGCCAAGTGGTAATAGCAACAGGAAAAGCTGCTTGTAAAACGGCTCTAGCTACAAGTGCGGGGTTAAATACATTGTACCCTAAACCACCAAAAATATACTTACCAAGCGCAATAGCTATGGCTCCACCTACAAAAGCCATCCATAATGGAAAACTAGGAGGTAAAGAAAGCCCCAGTAGCAACCCAGTAATTACTGCAGAATAATCATTAACAGTTGTTTCTTTTTTAGAAAGTTTACATAAAAAATGTTCAGTTAATACACTAGCAAAGGTTGCTGTAAATATTACTAGTAATGCATTTAGTCCAAAAGAATAAACAGAGAAAAACACAACAGGTAATAATGCCCATACTACGTTTTTCATAATATCTTCTGTACTTCGCCCTTTAACTATATGTGGCGATGAGCTAATATCTAATGTTTTTTTAAGCATCTACTTTCTCTTTTTTTTCAGCTTCACGCTTTCTTACAACGCGTTTTGCTAATCTAAAATACTGTACTAATGGTATGTGTGAGGGACATACATAGGTGCATGAGCCACATTCAAAACAATCCATTAAATTAAAATCTGAAGCCATTTCATTATAAGCTTCAAATTTTGCTAGGATACCCAGTTTTGACGGATTTAATAAAATAGGACATGCATCTACACAAGCACCACATTTAATACAAGGATATATTTTAGGCGTTCTGTTTACATTCTTTTTTGTAAAAACAAGAATACCAGAAGTTCCTTTTACTATTGAAATATCTAAGTTTGAAACAGCAACTCCCATCATGGGGCCACCCATATAAACTTCGCTAATTTCTTCATCAACGCCCACTTGTTCTAAAACAAAGCGTAAAGGTGTACCTATAGGAATAGTATAATTTCCTTTCTTTTTAACTCCTGGTCCTGCAATGGTAATAACACGTTCTTGAATGCCTTGTCCATGAGGTAGTAATCTGCCTATTTCGGCAGTGGTTGCTACGTTAACCACAACAACGCCAACTTCAATAGGGAGTTTTCCTGATGGAATTTCTTTCCCTAAAACAGCCGTTACCAACATTTTTTCTGCGCCTTGAGGGTATTTAACAGGAAGCACTTTTACTGTAACAGGTAAATCTTCAGGAATATGTTTTTTTAAATGGTTAGCGGCATCTTGTTTGTTGGCTTCAATTCCTATAATAACTTTTTTAGTTCCTGTGGCTTTCAATAAATATCTAATACCGGTAAAAATGTCTTTTTCCTGTTCTAACATAACGCGGTGGTCTGTTGTTAAATAGGGTTCACATTCAATACCATTAATAATTAAAGTATCACAATTTTTTCCTTCGGGAACTTTTAGTTTAACATGCGTTGGAAATGCAGCACCACCTAATCCTACAATTCCAGCATCCTGAATTGCTTGTAAAATTTCTTCGGGTGTTGCCGTATCGGGATTAATGGGATTTCCTTCAAGAACTTCTTGTGTTGAAAACGGAAATGCTTCAATAAAAATACCAGGAGACATTTTACCCGAAATTGTTGGAACATTTGCAATTTTCTTAATAATTCCTGAAACCGGCGCATGCATAGGTACAGAAACGTAACCACCAGCTTTTGCTAATAATTGTCCTCGATGTACTTCCTGCCCCTCCCGAACAATTATTTGTGAAGGCGCACCAATATGTTGCGCCATTGGTAAAATAATTAGCGGAGAAAAGGGAAACTGCCTTATAGGTAAGCCGTTAGTTTCGTCTTTACTCTCAGGTGGATGAATACCGTGCTTAAATGAGTCTTTATGAAAATTGAACAATGCCATTATGCCATTTGTATATTAATTATACTTTTCGCCTCTACTTATCCATTTTTCCATGTCTTTTGCTAGTTTATCTGCCGGTAAACCAGGGTGAATTACACCTGCTGTACATTTTTCGGCTGCTTTAACTAAGTCTTCATAAGGACCTCCTTTTGGATTTTTTATATAAGCTTTGTTGTCATCATTGTAAGCAAAAATATTGGGGTTAATATTTATGCACTCATCGCAAGAGGTACACTCATCAGATTCTAACCACGGAGCCATATATTCTCCATTTGATTGGGCTTCTTCTACAGCTAAACCATTTGATTCTGCGGGTTTTTCCATAGCTATTTTAAGAGCGTCACTTCCGTTACCACCAGCAAGTTGCATTAAACCTTGTGCTATATTTCCAACAACTTCATTTCTTATTTTTTCTTCAAGGTTTTCTTCTTGTAGTTTTTCTGGTTCTACACCAGCAAGATCGCGTAGCATTAACCAGAAATCGCGTCGTTCTTCACAAGAATCTACAATTGGTTTAGCAACCAATACTCTGTTGAGTTTTTGATCTCTATCTACTGCCCAGATATAAGGGAACTTGCCTTCGCGTTCGTTTTCATCTAATTCTAAAAAGTCTGCTAGTAATATCATGTTTTCATTCCAAGCATTTCTAGGTACTTTTCTAAAGTGTTTTCTAAATCTGGCCTCGGTTAAAGCAAAATCAGCAAAGGTCATAGGTAATTCCATGGTTTGTTCTTGACCGTATTCTAGATATTTTAAAGTGTAAGTTGGCCAAGTTTCATTTATTGCAGGGTTTCCTGATAAATCAAAGGCTTCTCTAGCTTTTATTCCATTATCTGGATTGTATTTAAAAATAGGATATGCTCTAGATTCTACAGCAAGTTTTGCTTGATGAGAACCTAAATCATCTGCTACACCATGTTCTGGTTGGCATGTTGTGTATAGATTGAAAAGCGCAGGACGTTTAGTGGTTAAACCATCAATAAACCCTTCAATCATTTGACTTGTGTTTGCTAAAGAGCCTTGTAACACGTATGTGCTTCTATGTGCCATTGCAATGAGGCCAATTTCTTTTCTAGGCTCACTTTTTCCTTTCCATACTTTACCGTATTGCGCCATATCTGATACTTGACCGATGAATCCGGAAGTACAAGCTTGTCCGCCTGTATTAGAATATACTTGTGTATCTACAATAATTACTTTAATTGGTTTTCCTGAAGCCATTAAACGAGAGAGGTTTTGGAAACCAATATCATACATAGCACCATCTCCACCTAATGCTACTACTGGCGGACAAAGTAGCCACTCTTCATCTGTAAATTGTTTCCAGTTAAAATAGGTGAAGAATTGGTCATGCTCTTCAGGATTGTATTTTCCTGAAAGTTCTAGTTCTGCTTTGCGTATGGCTTTAAAACCATCTGCCATTTTAGCCATGTGCCCTTCAAAGATTCCCATTGCCATAGAAGGTGAATCTTGGAATAAATGATTTGCCCATGGGAATGGATAGGGATTAAATGGCCATGTACTACCCCAAACCGATGTACAACCAGTAGAGTTAATCATACCCATATTAGATCTTCCTTTTCCTGTGGTTCCGTTGGTGTATTTCCATTGTAGGTTTTTTAATTGAGCAAGTAATTGAGTTACATCTCGTAACCATTCTTGGTCAACAGGCTCGCCACCTTGTTCAGACTCTAACCTACGGGTTATTTCTGCCATGGTTAAATCTGAATTTTGCATTTCGGTTACAATTTTAGACATGGTATTAGAATCTGTTAAATTCACACCATCCATTAATTTAACCTGAATGTGTTTTTCTAGTTTATCTGTTAGTTCATCTAAATAAGCCATGTGTTTTTCAATACGTGGTTGCATTAGAGACTCTACAGTTGCGGTAAAAATATGTACTACTGATTTTTCAGAACAACCTAAACATGCGCCATCCCCACTAGCAAAGTTTAAGTAGGCATCTTTGTTTAGTAGAATAGTTTCTAATGGACCTATTTTTTCTTCAAGGTCATCAATACGATTGAATTTTTGAGGTGTGCTAGGTAAGTCTAACCAGAAATCCCATTCTTTGTTTAATCTTGCAACAGATCCTTCGGTTTGTGGTATTTTAATAAGAGCACCATCATTACACACTTCAACACACTCCATACAACCTTTACATGTAGTAGGGTTAATGGTTATACTGAATAATCCGCCACTGTTTTTTTCTTTTTTCTCATGTAAATCATAATAAGGACGGGTTAAGGCAAATTTAAATTCTCCTAATTCGTCTTTAAACCAATCAAATTCTTTGATTAATCCTGGGTCATTATTGAAGTCATCAAGCGTCATATCTATAGCATGCTTAATAAAATCATTAACGGTTTCTCCGCTTTTAGAAGTGTTAAATAATTTTCTAACATGACCTTCTAATTTACGAACTGCTTTTGGTAGGTGTTCTACTTTTCCGTGGTTCTTTTTAACGCGTTTTACTATGGTGTCAAAAACATCGGATACTTCACTTACCAATCCAGGAATAGCCGTGTCTGGGCATATGGTATAACAGTCACCACAGGCGGTACAGTTATTAGGAATCCATTCTGGATGTTCAAAACGAATACCAGTCATATCTCGGAATACCGATGAAACAGCAGGCATAACACTTAATCCAATAAAAGGGTCTGTAAGGTTATCGTTACCCATTCCTTTTAAATAGAAATTACCGGTTTGCTCCCAAAAACGATGAATATCACTAAGTTTAGATTCACTCTGAGGAATTTCTTTCATCATTCTAGGAACTGGTAAACTTTGTGTAGCAATACCGTTTGTTTTCTTTTTGGTTCCTAAGGTTTTGTTTGTAATTTCATGTACTTCATCAAAGCCACGTTTTACTACACGCATATTGTCATCTACAACACGTTGACCTTTTGATCCAAATTTATATTGTAATTGGTCTTCAATGGCTTTTAATAGTTTTTCTTCTGAAAGTCCAGATTTTTTCATTAGAGGAGAAGCTGCAAAAAAGGCGCCTTGGAAAGCAATACCCTGCATACGTAATTGAAGTTCAGGGTCTGTAGCTTCTTCTCTTGCAATTTTAAATCCATCTATATAGAATACATGTATATCATTATCAACAATTATTTTTTGGTAATGCTCAGGAATTTCCGCCCAAACTTCATCTGGTGTATTTTTATCACTTTGAATAATAAAGCTACCTCCTTTTTTAAGTCCAGCCAATGCGTTAGTGTGTTTAAATACATTTGGATCTGGAGATAGCACTACATCAACAAAATAATATTCGCAATTTATTCTAATAGGTTCTGCGGCGGCAGCTAAATAATAAGTAGTGGGCTGTCCTTTTTTCTCTGAACCATATTTTGGATTAGCTTTAATGTTATAACCAAGTAGTTCATACAGGGTCATTGCAAGATTTTTACCTGTTGTAATGGCTCCCCAACCACCAATAGAGTGAAAACGTACCGTAATGGCGTCTTTTGGCATAAGATTAGGGTTTTCTGACCCTCTAATTGCCAATTCTTTAACTTTTGGATAAGATTCCTCAATAGTTTCTTGGTAAGCTTTTTGTTTTGGCGAACTAGGTACTTTTTTGATAAAATCTATAGATAGATAAAATTGTTTTTTCTGTTTGCCTTTAGGCAGCATGTTTTCGACTGCTCCTATAATGCCTTCTGGTTGTAAGTCTCGGCTACCTAAACCAAATGCTCCAGAATATACAGAAGGAATATCACCTAAAGTATATGAGCTTAGTTCTGGATAAGGTTTTTGTTTTTTATTGATGCCGTTTTCTATACATTTATTTATAACAGAACGGACTTCGCGAGTTATTGGAGAATCTACCGCTAATGGTTGGTCTAATCGTTCTAAAATAGTAACTGCTTTTTTTCCTTTTAGAATTTCACCAAGCATATCAGCAGGGAATGGGCGGAACATAACTAAATCTACAACTCCTACTTTAATACC
This sequence comes from Seonamhaeicola sp. NFXS20, assembly GCF_049132085.1. NCBI lineage: Bacteria > Pseudomonadati > Bacteroidota > Flavobacteriia > Flavobacteriales > Flavobacteriaceae > Seonamhaeicola > Seonamhaeicola sp. NFXS20. Next base: position 300,389 of record NZ_JAFMPU010000001.1, read on the forward strand.
ACGTGTTTCACGTAAGTAATCTACAACTACTTCGGCACTAGGAACTAAACTTCCTTGACCCAAAATAAGGTAATCTGCATCTTCTGCTCGGTATGTCATGACACGTTGATAGCGTCTGCCAGTAAGTTCATAATATTCATCAAAAGCTTGGTCTGTTAATGCTTCAATATGATCAAAGAAGAACGGGCGTTGAGCAGCAACGCTTTGCATATAAGAATCTTGATTTTGAACAATTCCTGCCATTAAAGGATTGTCTACATCCCAAAGTTCTGGTATACGACGACGTGTTTCACCATAAATAATACGTTGTGCAGGTGTTGGAGTTTTTATAATATCATCAGGTCTTCCAAGATATTCCTTAATTAATTCACGTTCTGGTAACAGAAAAGACTCTATTAAATGCGTAGTTAAAAACCCGTCTTGAGCAATAATACCAGGAGTAAGTGCAAGTTCAGCAATACGGTGAGCAATAATGTTGAGGTCTGCTACATGTTGTGCTTTTTTAGCGAACATTTGAAAAAAACCGGTATCATCTACTGCATGATAATCATCATGACCCGCATGAACGTTTAGTGTAGATTTTGTCATGGCACGTGCGCCAATATTTAATACATAGGTAAGACGTTTACCAACTGCAGCATAGAGAGATTCATGCATATAGGCAATACCTTGACCAGATGAAAAGTTTGCAGCACGTAAACCAGTCATTGATAAACCTGCGGTAACTGCAGCAGCAGCATGTTCGCCCTCTGGTTCAATGAATATTAATGGTTTGTCTGAAATATTTAAATGCCCTTTAGCAGCAGCATCGGCCCAATATTCGCCCATTTGAGTAGAGGGTGTTATTGGATATGCTCCAGCAGCATCGGTAGATTCACGTTCGCACATAATGGCTGCGGTGTTTCCATCGGTAGCAATTGGTTTACCTGGGTATTTAAATTTAGTTATTTTGTTCTTCTTACCTGTTTTTTTTTGAAATATCGACGTGCTCATAGGATGAGAATTTATGGTGTATTATTTTATATCTTGTTACTATAATTTAGTGTACTAATTCTTTGGTATGGTTAGCTAAATCAATACATTTTTGCATTTGATTAAATTCTGTGCTATACTCGTAATCTTTCGAAAACGTTATAGGTTTTAAATCTAAATTGTTGAATTTATCACTAATGTTTTGGCATTTTTTAAGTAAAACTTCTACAGAGTCTTCTTCATTAAATGCTACATTATTTTGCAATAAAAATCCCATTAAAAAATGGGCTATAGATTTGTGGGTACTTTTGCATACCATATATGGTACAACATCTTCTGCTGGTCTGTTCAATTCTTTTTTAGCAGATTCAAGAAATTGCTCTGCTTGTTCAAATTTAGTTTCTGTGGTGTTCATAGTTAATGCTTTTAGTTAACAAATACTGTAGAACTTGTGGTGAAAAGCGGATTTAAAATTATATAAATCAATACTTGAATTTTATGACTTTTGTCAGGAATATCTTGAACACCAGTTATTTAAAAAGATTATAAATAGCGATGCTGTTTGGTTTAATGAAGAAACAATAATTAGGTATAAGGTAAGTTGGTTTGCCAAAAAGTTAATTTTGAAAATTGTGTAGGGATAAAAAAAGGCAAACCAAGATTTCTTGATTTGCCTTTTTCAGTACTCAAGGTGGGAATCGAACCCACACTCCCGAAGGAACTGGATTTTGAATCCAGCGCGTCTACCAATTCCGCCACTTGAGCGTTTCAGGACAGCAAAAATATATAATTTTTCTAGATTATGCATAAAAATACTAGCCAATATACTTTTTAGGTAAAAATAAATGTATAAATTTGCACCTCGTTTAAAAAAACTGGTCTTAGTCACTATAAAACAACACATTACCCATGCCTATTGTAATTACAGAAGCTAAAATATTTGCTTGTACGCAAAGTGTAGAACTTGGTGAAAAAATAGCTAAGGCCTTTGGCGCAGAATTAGGTAATGTAATTACCTCTACTTACAGTGATGGAGAGTTTCAACCATCATATGAAGAATCTATACGCGGAACACGAATTTTCATTATAGGATCAACCCATCCAGGTCCTGAAAATTTAATGGAAATGTTGTTGATGATAGATGCTGCTAAACGCGCATCAGCAAGACATATTACTGCAGTATTGCCGTATTTTGGTTGGGCAAGACAAGATAGAAAAGACAAGCCAAGGGTGCCAATTGCAGCTAAATTAGTAGCTAAAATGTTAGAGGCTGCTGGGGCAACACGTATAATTACAATGGATTTGCATGCAGATCAAATTCAAGGATTTTTTGAAAAACCTGTAGATCATTTATTTGCATCAACCATATTCTTACCCTATTTAAGAAGTTTAAACTTAGATAACCTTACCATAGCATCGCCAGATATGGGAGGGTCAAAAAGGGCTTATGCCTATTCTAAATCATTAAAAAGTGATGTTGTTATTTGTTATAAACAACGCGCTAAGGCAAATGTAATTTCTCATATGGAACTTATAGGAGATGTTACAGGAAAAAATGTAGTATTGGTTGATGATATGGTTGATACAGCAGGAACGCTTTCTAAAGCCGCAGATTTAATGATGGAGCGTGGTGCCTTAAGTGTTAGAGCTATTTGTACGCATCCTATTTTATCTGGAAAGGCTTATGAGAATCTAAAAAAATCAAAATTAGAAGAACTTATTGTTACAGACTCAATACCATTAACACAAAAAAGTGATAAAATTAGAGTATTAAGTTGTGCAGATTTGTTTGCAGAGGTTATGGAAAGAGTTCATAACAACCAATCAATAAGTTCAAAATTTATAATGTAAATTAATAATTAAATTTAAATAAAAATGAAATCAATTACAATCAACGGATCTCAAAGAGAAAGCGTGGGCAAAAAAGCAACAAAAGCCTTACGTAATGCTGGACAGGTTCCTTGCGTATTATACGGAGGAGACAAACCAGTGCATTTCTCAGCACCTGAATTAGCCTTCTCTAAACTGGTTTATACGCCTAATGCGCATACAGTTGTAATTAATTTAGAAGGTGGTGAAACTTTTAATGCTGTATTACAAGATATACAGTTTCACCCTGTAACAGATAAAATTTTACACGTAGACTTCTATCAATTATTTGAAGACAAAGAAATTTCTTTAAATATTCCAATTAAAGTAGTTGGTAACTCTAGAGGTGTTAAAAATGGTGGTGTTTTAAGAAGACCATACAGAAAATTACGTATCAAAGCGTTACCTGCTAACTTACCAGATTTTATTGAAGTAGATATTACACCATTAAAAATTGGAGACAAAATTAATGTAGGTGATTTACAAAATGATAAATACACCATTTTACATCCAGAAAACAATGTGGTTTGTCAAGTAAGAACATCAAGAACTGCCGTAGTAGATGATGACGATGATGAAGAATTAGAAGAAGGAGCAGAAGCACCTGCAGCTGAAGCAACACAAGAATAGTAATATTCTAGTTTAAAAATAGAAAAGCATTCTGAGTAATTCAGGATGCTTTTTTATTTTTACACAAATTGTGTAATACAATGTATAAGTTTATAAAGAATCTGTTAAAAAAAAGAACTCAGTTTTTTAATGCTGAAGAAGATAACCCCATGAAGAAGTTTTTAATAGTTGGTTTAGGTAATATTGGCGAAAAGTATGAAAACACACGCCACAATATTGGGTTTAAAGTATTAGACCATTTTGCTAAAAAAGAAGATGTAACCTTTGAAACACAAAAATTAGGAGATTTAGCTACCTATAAATTAAAAGGAAGAACGTTTATTTTTTTAAAACCAAACACGTTTATGAATTTAAGCGGAAAAGCCGTATTGTACTGGTTAACTAAAGAGAAAATTCCTTTAGAAAACCTACTAGTAATTACAGACGATTTAAACTTGGCTTTTGGTACCATTAGATTAAAAACTAAAGGTAGTGATGGTGGGCATAACGGATTAAAAGATATTCAAGCTAAATTAAACACTACCATGTATAATCGCTTTAGATTTGGTATTAGTGATGCTTTTAGCAAAGGCAGACAAATTGATTATGTTTTAGGAGAGTGGAATGATGATGAAAAAGATAAACTTCCAGAAAGACTTGACAAATCAGTAGAACTTATAAAATCATTTGTATTGGCAGGTGTAAACAATGCAATGAATGCCTTTAATGGTAAATAATTGAATTTAAGTTGCTAACAAAGATAAAATGCTATCTAACAATTAACTTTTTAGTAGATTTTTTTACCCCATCACTTACATTTAAAATATACATGCCAGATTGTACGTAATTAAGTTGAACATCTTCTTGAAAGTCTCCGGTAGCCTGAAACACTTTTTTTAATAAAAATCTACCTCTAGCATCAAAAAGTTCAATGGTAATATCTCTAGTTAAAGAGCCATTTAGTTTAATGGTAAATTCACCATCATTAGGGTTAGGGTATACTATAAAGTTTTCAAAACCATATTGTTCAATATTGGCAGTAGGTGTTATATTTAGCGTGTAATCTTCAACTTCACCATCACCACCATTTGTAGAGGGAGTTAATTCAGACTCACCAATATAGCCTGTTGCAATACGCATAATAGTGCTTCCTAAAACAGCATCTAAAGGCACATTTATAGAAAGCGGTGAGTTGCTTGTTATTGTATTAGAAGCATTTGTTGCTTCTCCTAAATCATATGCCTCACCAGCATCTGTAAAAATGCCATTTTGGTTCCAATCTATCCAAGCCATTGTATTGGTGGTAAAATTACCTTCAGTATTAACATTAACGGTTAAATCATAATTACTATTTCTGTTAATATCTGTTGAAATTGAAGTATAATCAGAATAACTAGAGTCTTTATCAGATGCATTATTAATACTGTTTAATTGTACCAATGAGATAGACGTTTCATAATCAGAATTTGGTAAAATATTTAGTGTATAATCTTCAACCTCTCCATCAAACCCGTTTTCACATGAAGTTACAAGTCCGTCATCTTTAAATTTTGTTGAAACTCTCATGGTAGTATTACCTGTAATGGCATCGGCAGGCACTGTAATTGTAAACGGTGAATTAGCTGTAGCTCCATTAGCAACATTGGTGGCATCGCCTAAATTATATTCTTCACCAGCATCATCAAAACTGCAATTTTGGTTCCAATCTATCCAAACTTTTGTATTTGTTGTAAAATTACCATCGGTATTTACATTAACAGTTAAATCATAAGAGATATTTCTATTAACATCTGTTGATATGGAAGTATAATTACTATATCCAGAAGGTTTTCCAGATACTTGATTAATAGTATTAAATTGAACTAAAGTAGTACTGGTTAAATATTCTGTATTGGCTATAGAAGTGCAAACCCCGTTATAAAAAGGAAACTCAAAGTCTGTATTTTTAGTAATTGATGTTGATGTTCCTGTAACAGTAATAGTATAATCTTCTTGAGAAATACCATCTAAATCAGATACTGTCATGGTAACATTACCAGAGGAAGACATGCTAGAAGGCGAAAATGATACTGTTGAGCCTAAAGGATTTCCTGTAGCACTAAATGTTACAGTTTCTGAAAAACCATTGGCAGTTTCATAATCAAAATTAAAAGTGGCGGTGGTTTCGCCGCAATTAATTGGAGTTAAGACTTCATTTACCATAAAAAAGTCTGGATCTGTAGAAATTGAAAAATCAAAATCAGATACATCGTAAAAAATATTATCGGCCGCTTCAATTAAAATTCTAGCTTGGTTTGTATCTGCTATGGAGATAGGAACTGTGTAATCAAAAGAACCGTCATTAGGCGTGTTTGATGCTATAGTTGTAAATGTAGCCCCCCCATCGGTAGATAAAAGAATATTTACATTTTGGCAATTTATAGTGGCATTGGTGGTTTCTCCAACAACCCAAGTAATAGTTTGGTTGCTTCCTTGAGTCCAAGAAATGGGGTTTTCAACTGTAAATGGTGTTACATCTTCAACTATTATTTGCATGGTATCATAACTAGATTGCCCTCCTGTTGAAGTGTTATTATACTTATCTCTAACTGTTAAGGCCCAATTAAGCGTTCTTCCAACCGATGCAACAGTTTCCCAATCGCTACCTAAAGTCGGGTTGGTTTGTTCTGTATTTCCTGCTAAAACACTACTAAATTTTGGTATATAACGATCTGGAGAACTAGATGGAGGTAAAGACCTATTCATTGACCCTGAGGTTAAGGTAGAGCCAAAATTTAGATAGTTAGTAATACCACTATCAATTTGTTCCCAACAATAGGTTAGGTTATCGCCACTATCTGTATCAGTTGCGGCTCCTTTTAAAACATAAGCGGTTCCTTTAGGAATATTATAATCACTACCAGCATCTGCACTTGGTGGATTATTACTTATAATTTCTGTTGTTTGGCAGCTTTTTCCTGTTAGGTTATCTAGTATTTGTTTAATGCTGTGGTAATGAAAATAATCATCTCCACTCAATTCAACATTATTAGCACCCACAATACCTGCATAACCCATAATTGTGGTGCCACTTCCTGGTTCAGATTGTACTCCAGTAGCTTCGTTTTCATAAGCAAATGTATGATTAGCCCCCATTTGGTGACCAATTTCATGTGCTACAAAGTCAATATCAAATAAATCGCCTTCTGGTACACCATTAGAAGGTGATGTGTAAGCACTTCCTTTAGAATTGTTATTACACACACACCCAATACAACCGGCATTTCCACCTCCCCCAGATGCTCCAAAAAGATGTCCTATATCATAATTAGCTTCTCCAATTACACTGGTTATTGTAGATTGTACCTCATTGGCCCAAGCGCCCTCTACACCAACACTAGCATTCGAATAAGGATCTGTTGTATAATCTGTATAAATTAGTTGATCATTATTAGCAATAAGTTCAAAAGTAACAGCCATATCGGTTTCAAAAACTTCATTTACTCTACTTAATGTAGTGTTTATTGCTGCCAAAGCACCTGCTACGGTTCCCCCATGGTAATCTGTGTATTCTCCAGTAACAGAAATAGCTATTCTAAATTTTTGAAGTACTTGGTTATTAGCACCGCCTTCATCATTTGTTTTTGAAGTTGAATGGTTGCTTTTTAAGGTTTCACTTACTTCATCAATTGTTTTACAATGTAGTGTTCCACTGCTATTACCCTTTTTATATAAAACGTAAGTATCTGAACCATTTTCAATAGGCTGCATAAACACGTTTGGTTTGTCTGGATAAGAAATCATGGTTTGTATACCCTCTGGAGAGGTGCTCATTCTTAATCGTACTCCAGATTTGTTTAAACTATAGCCTACATACGATTTAATTTCAGGAAATTTAGCCGATAATTCTGTAGCAAAAACAGGTGCTTCAAAAATTTTAAATTGTTCTATTTCTCCGTTAATTCCAGGAATTGAGATAATAGTGCTTTCATTTTTTTCTTTTGAATTTCTTAAAGTTGCTGTTGCTTTGTTTTTATCAAATTGAGCCCTATCAACCTTAAAAAAATGTGTTTTATCTTTATCAATTTGAAGCTTAGATGTTTTTGAGAAATTTTCAACAGATTCTATTTTTTTCCAAGGAGAATTTTGAGCAAAACTTGAAAATACAATCAAAAGTATTGCTATTGATAAAACATAATGTAGTTTTGTTTTCATAAAGATTTTCAGGGCAATTTCTTTTTGTTTAGAAACAAATCTAACTTTTTTAAATTAAATTAACAATTTGGTGTGTTAAATGAGTAGTGTAAAGAATATTACAGCTTATAAATCTGTTGAGCCCACTGTGGTTACTATTGGCACCTTTGATGGTGTTCATATTGGACATAGAAAAATTATTAACCGTCTTGTAAATACCGGAAAACAAGAGGGGTTAAAATCTGTAATACTTACTTTTTTTCCGCACCCTAGAATGGTACTTCAAAAAGATTCTAATATTAAATTGATTAATACCATTGATGAAAGACGTGAAATTTTAGAGTCTGTTGGGTTAGATTTTTTACTTATTAAAGAGTTTACTAAAGAATTCTCAAGACTTACAGCTAGAGATTTTGTAAAAAACCTTTTAGTTGATAAACTCAATGCTAAAAAAGTAATTATTGGTTATGATCATAGGTTTGGAAGAAATAGAAATGCCGATATAAATGACCTTAAAGGGTTTGGTGAGATTTATGGGTTTGAAGTTGAAGAAATATCGGCTCAAGATATTGATGATGTTGCTGTAAGTTCTACAAAAATTAGAAACGCCTTAAACGAAGGTAATATAACCAAAGCCAATGCTTATTTAGGCTATAATTTTATAATAACAGGAACCGTAACAAAAGGAAAAGGTTTGGGGAGGCAATTAGGGTTTCCTACTGCAAATATTAGCGTTAAAGAAAATTATAAACTAATACCAAAACAGGGTTCTTATATTGTAAAATCTAATATTGAGGGTGCAACCACATATGGTATGATGAATATAGGAATGAACCCAACTGTAAATGGTGAAAAAGAAACTATTGAAGTTAATTTCTTCAACTTTAGCAAAGATATTTATAACCAATCAATTCAAATACAATTGCTTAAACGTATCCGTGATGAAGAAAAATTTGAATCTGTAGAGGAGTTAAAAAGTCAACTTAAAAAAGATAAAGAAATTGCCCTTACTTATATTGCCAACCACCATGATTAACAAATGGTTGTTTAAACATATAGATAATTCTGCGCTTGTTGTTTTCAGAATCATTTTTGGGCTGCTTTGTTTTCTAGAATCTGTTGGAGCAATTTTTACAGGTTGGGTAAAACGTACTTTAATAGACCCAGAATTTACATTTTCTTTTATTGGTTTTGAGTGGTTACAACCATTACCCGGATTCGGGATATACTTTTATTATGCTATAATGGGCGTTTTGGGGTTGTTTGTAATGGTAGGTTATAAGTATAGGTTTAGTATAATTGCGTTTACAGTTATGTGGACCGCAACTTATTTAATGCAGAAATCATCTTATAACAATCATTATTATTTACTTATACTTATAAGCAGCATTATGGCGTTTTTGCCAGCAAACAAATACGCTTCAATTGATGTAAAACAAAACCCAAGTTTAAAACAATTTTCTATGCCTATTTGGTGCAAATGGGTTATAATACTACAATTGTTTATTGTTTATACATATGCGTCAATAGCTAAGTTGTATCCAGATTGGTTAAATACAACAGTTATAGAATTATTAATGAAACCAAAGAGCAATTATTTTCTTGTAGGTGAGTTGCTTCAAAAAAAATGGTTGCATTATATACTAGCGTATGGCGGCATTGTTTTTGACGGATTAATTATTCCTTTGCTATTATTTAAACCAACTAGAAAGTATGCCTTTTTTGCATCAGTAATCTTTCATTTATTTAATTCGTTCGTATTTCAAATAGGTATTTTTCCTTATTTATCGTTAGCATTTTCCTTATTCTTTTTTGAGCCAAAAACCATTCAACAACTATTTTTAAAAAAGAAACCATTTTATACTTCTAAAGAAGTAATACTTCCAAAATTTAAAACCCCATTGGTTACAATTTTTACAGTTTATTTTGTTTTTCAAATATTACTACCATTGCGTCACCATGTTATTGAAGATGATGTTTTATGGACCGAAGAAGGTCATAGGCTTTCATGGCGTATGATGCTAAGAGCCAAAAGTGGTTCTGCAACATATACCGTTAAAAATAAAGAAACAGGAAGTGTTATGCGTGTTAAATTAAGCAACTATTTAACCAGAAAACAACAAAGAGGTGTTAGCGTAAAACCAGATATGATTTGGCAGTTTGCTCAACGGTTAAAAGAAATTTTTAAAAAGAATAATCAAGATGTTGAAGTATACGTAAATTGCAGAATTAGTGTAAATGGCAGGCCATATAAACAGCTTATAAACCCAGATGTAGATTTAGCCAGTGTTGAATGGGAAACTTTTAAACACAGTAAGTGGATTTTACCTTCAAAACAAGATTGATTTTCTTTGTAATTCCCTAAATTTGTCGCTCAAATTTTTAAGACATGTTACAAGTACCTTTTATTAGAGAAAACAAAGATTTGGTAATTGAAAGGTTGGCAAAAAGAAATATTGATGCCACCAATGATATAAACCAAGTAATTGCTTTAGATGAAGACCGCAGAAAAATTCAAACAGAGTTAGATAATACTTTGGCAGAATCTAACGCGCTTTCAAAAGAAATTGGCATGTTGTTTAAGTCTGGAAAGGTAGAAGAAGCAAATCAAATAAAAGCTAAAACCGGACAGTTAAAAGAAACTTCAAAAAAATTAACAGAAGATCTTAATAATAAAACAGACCAGTTAAACGAGCTTTTATATAAAATACCCAATGTGCCTAACAGTATTGTTCCAGCAGGAAATACAGAAGATGATAATGAAGAAGTTTTTAGAGAAGGCGATATTCCCGTTTTAGAAGAAGGCGCATTACCCCATTGGGAACTTGCTAAAAAATATGACATCATAGATTTTGAGCTTGGTAATAAAATTACAGGAGCCGGTTTTCCAGTATATAAAGGTAAGGGAGCTAAATTACAACGGGCTTTAATTACCTATTTTTTAGATAAAAATACAGAGGCCGGTTATACAGAATTTCAGTTACCTCATTTAGTAAATGAAGCTTCTGGTTTTGGTACAGGGCAATTACCAGATAAAGAAGGGCAAATGTACCATGTAACGGCTGATAATTTATATTTAATTCCTACAGCAGAGGTGCCTGGGACAAACATTTTTAGAGATGTGGTTTTAAATGAAACAGAACTACCATTAGCTATTACTGGATACACGCCTTGTTTTAGAAGAGAAGCTGGAAGTTATGGAGCCCATGTTAGAGGCTTAAATAGATTACATCAGTTTGATAAGGTTGAAATTTTAAGAGTAGAGCACCCAAGCAAATCTTATGATGCTTTAGATGGCATGGTAGCACATGTAAAAACCATTTTGCAAGAGTTAAAGTTACCTTACAGAATATTAAGACTTTGTGGGGGCGATTTAGGATTTACCTCTGCATTAACTTATGATTTTGAAGTGTTCTCAACAGCTCAAGATAGATGGTTAGAAATATCATCTGTATCTAATTTTGAAACCTTTCAGGCTAACCGTTTAAAACTGCGTTTTAAAAACAGCAATGGTAAAAATGAATTAGCACATACCCTTAATGGTAGTTCCTTGGCATTACCACGAGTATTAGCTGGAATTTTAGAAAACTACCAAACTAAAGACGGGATTGTAATACCAGAAGTATTACAACCGTATACAGGTTTTAAAATAATAAATTAGAGCTTAAAAAAGAAATAAAAACCTACAAAACACACAGGTTTTTATTGTTTTTATCGGTGAAATACACGTTTATTGTGTTGTTTAACGAATTTTAAGAAGTTCTCTTTGTTTTTCGTTTTATATTTTAGATGTTAGTAAAACCAAATCTATCAAACTTACTAACCATGAAAAATTTAAAACGCTTCATTCTTTTAATTGCACTCATTTTATTTGCTGGTAAAGTATTGTTTTCAGATTTTCAAATTGTAAAATCTGAAAATAATTCAACCGCTATTGTGAGTAAATAGGGATTTTCTCTTTTAAGATTTTAAAAAATTTAAGATTGTCCCCAATCTGAATAATACCATCGTTTTTATATTTAACGGTTGTTAATAGAACGTTTATTTTTTGGTTGGTTAATGTGCCCGAAATTTATTTCGGGCATTTTTTTATTAAAATATTTACATTTTCAACCTACTACATTTGTTATATTTACAGCATGAGAGCCCTATTTGTTTTATGTATATTACTGTCTTTTAATCTTTTTGCACAAGATGCAAATTTGGCTGTAGATTATTTTAAGAAAGGCGAATATGATAAAGCACTTCATGAGTATAAAAAACTTTATGCTCAAAGCCCTTCTAACATAAATTATGTAAATCAAATAATAGCTTCACATCAGCAGTTAGAGCAATATGATGAGGCCGAAGCATTTCTTGAAAACCTTATTTCTAGAATTAATTACCCAGCTCTATTGGTTGAGTTAGGGTTTAATTACCAACTAAAAAATGATGTAGAAAAAGCAAATGCGTATTACACACAGGCATTGAAACAGATTAATGAAAGACCAAGCTATGTGTTTGCAATAGCTAGAAGTTTTCAAAGTCATTCACTTTTAAATGAAGCGGTTGTTGCTTATGAAAAAGCCATGCAACTAAACCCAGATTATAATTTTAATATTCAATTGGCGCAATTATATGGAGAGCAAGGACATATTGAAAAAATGTTTAATAGCTATTTAAATTTTGCAGAGACTAATCCTATTTCATTAAGCGATATTAAAAGAAGAATAAACGGGTTTTTAGGAGCTAGCGGTGATGATGAAAATAACATACTTCTTAGAAAAATTTTACTAAAAAAATTACAACAAGAACCCAATTTATTGTGGAATGAAATGTTAAGTTGGTTATTTATTCAACAAAAAGATTTCAAAAAAGCATTTATTCAAGAAAAAGCCATTTTTAACAGAAAACCAGAAAGTTTAGAAAGAATAAAAGAGTTGGGAAGAATAACTACTAAAGAAAACCAAAATGAAATTGCTAAAGAAATTTACAATTATATAATTAATACCGCCCAAGATTTAGATACAAAACTTAATGCGCAATATTATTTAATTCAGATAGAAACCAAAGAAAGTTCAAAAGAAAACTATGAAGAAATAAATAAAAAATATTTAGCGCTTTTTGAAGAATTCGGAACCTTTTCGCAGACCGTAGATTTACAAATTGCCTATGCGCATTTTTTAGCGTTTTATATGGATAAAACTACCGAGGCTACCAAAGTTTTAGAAAAAACCTTAGAATTACCTATAAACAGATTGCAAAAAGCACAAGTAAAATTAGAATTGGGAGATATTTTAGTTTTGCAAGAAAAATTTAATCAGGCCTTAATTTATTACACGCAAATTCAGCGTAATTTAAAAAACAGTACAATATCTCAAGAAGCACGTTTTAGAGTAGCCAAAACGAGTTATTATAAAGGCGATTTTAAATGGGCAGAATCACAACTTAAAATATTAAAATCATCAACATCTCAACTAATTGCTAATGATGCACTCGATTTAAAATTGCTTATTTCAGATAATAAGTACGAAGACTCTACCCAAACAGCTTTAAAATTATATGCTAAAGCAGATTTATTAGCTTTTCAAAATAAAACAGACCAAGCTATTTCAATTTTAAACAAAATTTTAAACGAGCATAAAACAGAACCTATTATAGCGCAAACACTCTTTAAACAAGGGCAATTGTTTAAGCAGAAAGGTGAAATAAATAAGGCGGTAGCAAATTTTGAAGTACTTATAGAGAATTATAGAGATGGTATTTTAGCAGATGATACCTATTTTAATTTAGGGCGTTTGTATGAAGACGTTTTAAACCAACCTGAAAAAGCAAAATCTTTGTATGAACAAATTATATTTAACCATGCCGATAGTATTTATTTTGTAGATGCTAGAAAGCGATACAGAGCGTTAAGAGGTGATGATATAAATTAATTACCCTAATTAAAAATATTGGAATTTTAAAATTATGATAATATACAACGTAACAGCAAATATAGATGAGTCTATTCAAAAAGAATGGCTAGAGTGGATAAAAGAACATATTCCACAAGTATTGGGTACCGGTAAGTTTGATAAAGCTACATTAACACGTGTTTTAGTTGAAGAAGAAACAGGGGGCGTAACATATTCCATTCAGTATAGAGCCTATTCTCGTGAAGCTTTAGATGCTTATTATAAAGAAGATGCACAACGCTTAAGAGCAGATGCTCAAAAAAGATTTGCAGACAAAATGCTGGCTTTTAGAACCGAGTTAGAATTGGTAGATGAGTATTTTGTAAATATAAACCCAAACTAAAGGCTTTTGTGTTTTCTAATATTGTTAATTTAATAAAAATACTATGAAAATATCTAAAGTAGATAAGGTAAATGATTATGTTTTAAATGCGATAGAAAACCTAATTCCACAACTTTCATCAACCAGCAAAATACCTTCAAAAACAGATTTAGAAACTATAGTAAATTCTAACAGCACATATCTTTTTATAGCAGAAGAAAATAATAATATTTTAGGTACATTAACACTAGTATTTAATAAAATACCTACCGGCGAGAAAGCTTGGATTGAAGATGTGGTGGTAGACAAATTAGCTAGAGGCAAAGGTGTTGGTAAACGTTTAACACAATTTGCTATAGATTATGCCATTAGTAAAGGGGTAACCAAAATAGACTTAACATCAAGTCCAGAAAGAATTGCAGCCAATAAACTCTATCAAAAATTAGGGTTTAAAAAAAGAACAACCAATGTTTATAGGTATATTGCCAATTAATAAATGAGAAATTCTCTCAAAATAACTAATAATAAGTGGCTAATAATCAACATCAAGTAAAAGCAAAAAAACATTTAGGGCAACATTTTCTAAAAGACGAAAATATAGCTAAAAAAATAGGTGATACACTTACGTTAAAAGGCTATAAAAAAGTACTAGAAATAGGCCCGGGAATGGGTGTGCTCACCAAATACCTTTTAGAAAAAGATGTTGAAACTTACGTAATAGAAATTGATACAGAATCAGTTGCGTACTTGCAAGCTCACTACCTTAATTTAGCACCCAGAATTATTGAGAAAGATTTCTTAAAATATAATTTAAGTGAAGTTTTTGAGGATGAATCGTTTGCCATTACAGGTAACTTTCCCTATAATATTTCATCACAAATAGTATTTAAAGCTTTAGAGTTGCGTCGTCAAATTCCTGAATTTACAGGCATGTTTCAAAAAGAAGTAGCCAAACGCATTTGCTCAAAAGAAGGCAGCAAAGTGTATGGTATTCTTTCGGTTTTAACCCAAGCTTATTATGATGCCGAATATTTGTTTACCGTGCCACCGTCGGTATTTAACCCACCACCAAAAGTAGATTCGGGGGTCTTAAGACTTATCAGGAAAACAGATTATAACCTACCATGTAATGAGATATTATTCTTTAAAGTGGTAAAAACAGCATTTCAGCAGCGTAGAAAAACACTTCGTAACAGTTTAAAAACATTCAATTTATCAGATAATTTAAAAGCAAATAGTATCTTTGGCAAGCGTCCGGAACAATTAAGTGTTGCACAGTTCATAGAACTTACTTTATTAATTGAAAAAGATGTTTAATCTTTTAAAGCTTAGCATTTGTCTGAAGAAAGAGATAACATACAACAATTTGAGGTTACAGAAGACCTTTTAGAGCAAGTTAAAACACTTGTTGAAGAACAAAACAACAAGGAGCTACAAACGCTTTTAAAAGAGTTTCATTATGCCGATATAGCAGAAATTTTAGATGAACTTAATCTAGAAGAGGCAATATATGTTATAAAACTTCTTGATTCTGAAACAACTTCAGATATTTTAATGGAGTTAGATGAGGATACCCGAGAAAAGGTATTAAAAAACTTATCTGCCAAAGAAATTGCTGAAGAAGTAGAAGAACTAGATACCGATGATGCTGCCGACATGATTGCCGAACTTCCTGAATCTCGTCGGCATGAAGTAATCTCTAAAATAGAAGATGAAGAGCATAAAGAGGAGATTAAAGAACTTTTAAAGTATGAAGAAGGTACTGCAGGAGCACTTATGGCTAAAGAGCTTGTAAAAGTTTATGAAACATGGACAGTTGCAGGGTGTTTACGCAGAATTAGAGGGCAAGCCAAAGAAGTAACCAGAGTGCATTCCATTTATGTGGTTACTAAAGAAGAAAAACTCATTGGGCGCCTATCTCTTAAAGATTTAATTGTAGCCAAAAGCGATCAAAAAATAGCAGATATTTATATATCTAACGTAGATTATGTAAATGTAAACGAAGATGCCGAAGAAATTGCCAAAATTATGGCAAAATACGATTTAGAAGCCATTCCTGTTGTTGAAAGTGACGAAAATAAAGTATTGTTAGGACGAATTACTATTGATGATATTGTAGACGTTTTAAAAGAAGAAGCAGAAAGAGATTATCAAATGGCAGCAGGTATTACTGCCGATGTAGATTCTGATGATAGTATCTTTGAACTTACAAGGGCACGTTTACCATGGCTATTTTTAGGATTAATTGGTGGTGTAGGTTCTTTTTTAATCATGGAAGGTTTTCATGAAGCGTTTAAAGAGTATGCTGTATTATTCTTTTTTACACCACTTATTGCGGCCATGGCAGGAAATGTTGGAGTGCAGTCAAGTGCTATTATTGTTCAAGGACTTGCTAACGATGATGTAAAAGGAAGTGTTAATAGCAGACTTTTAAAAGAAATGCTTTTAGCTATGCTTAATGGTATTATTTTAGCTGCGTTTTTATTCATATTTGTTTGGATATATGGTGGCGAAATTAACAAAGCATTAGCCGTTTCAGTGTCATTAGTAGCTGTTATTATTATAGCTGGTTTAATAGGAACTTTTGTGCCTTTATTTTTAGATAAACGCGGTATAGATCCAGCTATTGCTACCGGACCATTTATTACCACTAGTAACGATATTTTAGGTATTTTACTTTATTTTTCTATTGCCAAACTTATTTTAGGTATTTAACAATTGTTAAGTTTAAACTTACTTGTGCAAATTTATTTTAGAGCCTTATAAAATTCTTGAGATTACTTATTAACTAACCTAAAACTTCGTAATTTTATCCAATATTTTTAATTATGAAAGTTCTTCATTTAGATACCAATCACGAGTTACTTATTAATCAACTAAACAATTTAGGTTTTACAAATCATGAAGATTATTCATCTTCAAAAGAATCTGTAGAAGCTATAATTTCAGAATATGACGGTATTGTTATTCGTAGCAGATTTACCATAGATAAACAATTTTTAGATGCTGCCACTAACCTAAAATTTATAGGTAGAGTTGGAGCAGGTTTAGAAAATATAGATTGTGATTATGCCAAATCAAAAGGTGTTTACTTAATTTCTGCCCCAGAAGGTAATAGAAACGCAGTTGGTGAGCATGCCTTGGGTATGTTGCTATCACTTTTCAATAAACTTAATAAAGCTGACGCTGAGGTTAGAAATGGCAAATGGTTAAGAGAAGAAAACCGAGGTATAGAGTTAGACAGTAGAACGGTGGGACTTATTGGCTACGGTAATATGGGTAAAGCATTTGCTAAAAAATTAAGAGGGTTTAATGTTGAGGTTTTGTGTTATGATATTAAAGACAATGTTGGTGATGAAAATGCAGAACAAGTTAGTTTAAAAGAATTTCAACAAAGGGTAGATGTGGTTAGTTTACACACTCCTCAAACACCTTTAACTTTAGGGATGGTAAATTCAGAATTTATCAATCAATTTAAAAAACCGTTTTGGTTAATTAATACTGCAAGAGGTAAAAGTGTTGTAACTTCAGATTTGGTTTCGGCATTAAAAACAGGCAAAATATTAGGTGCTGGATTAGATGTTTTAGAGTATGAAAAAGCTTCTTTTGAAAGTCTGTTTTCTACTGAAATGCCAGAAGCTTTTAGGTATTTAATTAAAGCTGAAAATGTTTTATTATCACCTCATGTAGCAGGTTGGACACTGGAAAGCAAAGAAAAATTAGCGCAAACTATTGTAGATAAAATTAAAGCTAAATTTTACTAAATTTATGAGATGAAAAAAACCATTCTTGTTTTTTCTCTGCTCATTTTTGCTATTTTACTACTGTTTCAAATAAGTAAGTATGCAGTGCTTTCTGGTAGTTTAAAAATTGAAATAATAATTGGAGTTATAGCTATAGTATTTTTAATTATTGGGATTTATATCAATAAAAAAAGTCTTCATAAAAACGGAGTATCTTCAGTAGGAATAGATTATAAAAAGATTTCAGAATTAGAAATTACAGCGCGTGAATATGAAGTGCTTCAAGCTATTTCAGAAGGCTTATCAAATAAAGAAATAGGTAATAAATTATGCCTTTCAGAAAGTACTATAAAAACACACGTATCTAATTTGTTAGTTAAGCTAAATGCCAAAAGACGAACACAGGCATTACAAATAGCCAAAAGTTACAAAATTATTTAAAATTCATACATTTATACTTAAGTACTAGTAGTTTGGTACTTTAGTATGACCTCTAAATTGCTGTTTACACCTACTTTTGAATTGTTAATCTTTAAAAACGAAACGGTATGAAATCAACAATTTTTAAGTACGGGTTATACGGTTTTTTGGTAGGCTTAATTATTTTTTTGTTCCACTTAACATTGGGTAAAGATTTAAGTTATTCTACCAACGAAATTTTAGGGTATCTATCTATTTTTATATCCTTATCCTTTGTTTTCTTCGGTATAAAGCACTACAGAGATAATGTTAATAGTGGCGTTATTTCTTTTGGAAAAGCTTTAATAATAGGAGTGCTTATTTCTGTTTTAGTTGCAATAGGCATTGGTATAGCAGATTTTATTTATACCCAATTTATAAACCCAGAATGGTTTGAAAATTATTATCAAATGATGCGAGATGCTGGTAAAGAAGATGAAATAATAGAGATGTCTAGCCTTACAGCCGGAATATTTATGGTTGCATTAGTTTCCGTTATCGGAATTATTATATCTTTAGTTTCAGGATTAATACTTCAACGTAAATAATTTACTATGCAATACAAGGCCACATCTCCTGATGATTATATTAGTCAAGTCCCAGAAGAAAGACAGAACGCCCTAAAAAACTTAAGAAAAACAATTAAAAGTAACTTACCTGATGGTTTTGAAGAGGGTATTCAATACGGAATGATTGGGTATTACGTGCCACACACTATATACCCCAGCGGATACCATTGTAATCCTGAAGAACCATTACCTTTTATGAGTTTTGCATCGCAGAAAAATTCAGTTAACCTTTATCACAGTGGTATTTATTCAAACCCAGAATTACATGATTGGTTTATAAAAGAATACCCTAAACATTGCAAGCGCAAATTAGATATGGGGAAGAGTTGCATTAGGTTTAAAAAAATTGACGAAATTCCGTTTGAATTAATAGGTGAATTAGCAAAAAAAATAACTGTAGAAGAATGGATAAACATTTATGAAACAGCCATTAAAAAGAAATAATCATAAAAACCAATAACAAATGAAATTAGGTGCATTTTCAACAAGTCTTAGCGTAAAAGATATCAAAGCTTCAAAAGCATTTTATGAAACCTTAGGGTTTTATGTTTTTGCAGGCGATATAGCGCAAAATTATTTAATAATGAAAAACGGTAATGCACTCATTGGTTTATTTCAAGGCATGTTTGAACAAAACATTTTAACCTTTAATCCTGGTTGGGATGAAAATGCTAATGCTGTTGAATCTTTTGATGATGTAAGAGCCATTCAAAAACATTTAAAAAACCATGATATTAAGTTAGAAAGAGAGGCTGACGAAAATTCTTCTGGGCCAGCAAGTATTGTTATGTATGACCCCGACGGAAATACCATACTTATAGATCAACACGTTTAAACAGAATAAATAATGAAAAGAGTAACAGGAATAGGAGGGTTATTTTTTAAAACCAAAAATCCACAAGCCACAAAAGATTGGTACAAAAAACACTTAGGGTTTAATACCGATGATTACGGATGCACCTTTTGGTGGAAAGATGAGGCAGGTAATAAATGTTCAACACAATGGAGCCCTTTTCCAGAAGACACTAAATATTATGAGCCTTCAAAAAAAGACTTTATGTTTAATTATCGTGTAGAAAATTTACATGAATTGATAAAAACATTAAAAGAAGAAGGGGTTACTGTAGTAGGCGACATTGAAGAATACGATTACGGTAAATTTGGTTATATTCTCGATAATGACGGCAATAAAATAGAACTTTGGGAACCCATTGATACTGCTTTTAAATAAAATGACGTTACATTTGTAAAACATTTAAACCACTTTTATCTAGCATAATTTGGGAGTAGCAGAAATTCTTCAATCATTTAATTTATCACTTTTAAAATGGGTAGCTATTGCAATAGCTGCCTTTGTTTTGGGTTTGTCTAAATCTGGAATTAAAGGCATTGGTGTTATTATTATTTTAATATTAGCCTTTGTTTTTGGTGAAAAAGCATCAACAGGCATATTATTACCAATGCTTATTAGTGCCGATATTTTAGCTGTAATTTATTACAACCGGCACACCCAATGGAAGTTTATTAAACTGCTTTTACCCTGGATGGTAGTTGGTGTTTTAGTAGGAGTTTGGGTAGGAGATGCTATTTCAGAAGTACTTTTTAAGCGTATAATGGCTATCATAGTTATTAGTTCTGTTTTAATTATGTGGTATTTTGAAAAAAGAAAATCTACAGCAGTACCACAAAACAAAGTATTTTCTTCTTCTATGGGATTTTTGTCTGGGTTTACCACTATGGTAGGAAACTTAGCAGGACCAATTTCTAATATTTATTTCTTAGCCATGAGGTTGCCTAAAAACCAGTTTATTGGTACAGCAGCGTGGTTATTTTTTATTATAAATGTATTTAAGTTACCATTCCACTTTTTTGTATGGAAAACTGTTACTAAAGACACGTTAGTTTTAAATTTAATGCTGTTTCCTTTAGTGGCAATTGGGTTTTTTATGGGGGCTAGAGTGGTTAAATTAATTTCTAATGCAAAGTACAGGTATTTTATAATTATTGTTACTGCTATGGGAGGTATTATTATGTTATTTAGATAAAAGAAGTAACAGAATTAAAATTTAAAGCACAAATAACATAAAGTAAATTTAAATTTTTAATTTTATAGTCTAACCATAAATTAAAAACACAATGTCTGACGAAAAAAATTTAAGCGACGACCTAAACGATATGTTAGGAGATGCCAAAGAAGGCGCTAAAAAAACTGCCGATAAAGCAGGTGAAAAAGCAAAAGAATTTGCCGAAGAAGCTAAAGAAGCAGCTTCTGAGTTTGCAGGTGATGCAAAAGAAGTTTTAAGCGATGGTAAAAATATAGCCATAATAGCACATATCCATTTAATCGGATGGATTATTGCATTAATTATGAATAGTAATAATAAAACAGAGTTAGGCTCATTTTATATTAGGCAAATGTTAGGATTAGTTCTATTGAGTTTTTTAGGAATTATTCCTATTATTGGCTGGATTTTGCTAATTGTAATTTTTGTTGCTTGGATAATGAGTTTGGTAAATGCTTTAGGAGGTAAAATGAAACCAACATTTTTGTTAGGAGATAAATTTCAAGAATGGTTTAGTTCGTTATAATAACTATTCGTTTTTTGTAGCTGTAAGTTTAGCTTCTAACTCTGCTTGAAACTCTTCCATTACAGGGCGTACGGTGCTTTCGGGTAAGTCGGCAATTTTAATATACATTAATCCGTCTACAGAGTTATTAAAAAGTGGGTCTACATTAAAAGCAACTAAACGTGCATTTTGTTTAATATACTTTTTAAGTAATACCGGGAGCCTAAGAGCTCCTGGTTCTATTTCATCTATAATTTTATCAAACTTGTTTAGGTCTGCTTTACTTTCATCAAAAACAAAATCTTTGTCGGCATCTTTCAGTTTTACTTTAAACTCTTTTTTAGGCCGAACGTATTGCGCTAAATAGGGGTCATAGTAATGAGATTTCATAAACTCAATCATTAATGACTTTGAAAATTTTGAAAACTGATTACTAATACTTACACCACCAATTAAATAGTTGTGTTCTGGGTAGCGTAATGTGGTATGTACAATGCCTTTCCAAAGTAAAAATAAAGGCATAGGTTTTTGTTGATAGGCTTTAATAATAAAGGCACGCCCCATTTCTATAGACTCGCTCATCATTTTATAAAGCTCGGGTTCAAACCTAAATAAATCTTGTAAATAGAAACCGTTAATACCATAACGCGCAAATATTTTAGAGCCCAGTCCCATACGGTAGGCACCTGCAATTACTTTAGTGTCATTATCCCATAAAAACATATGGTGGTAATAGGTATCAAAAGTATCAAGGTCTATGGCTTCATTAGTGCCTTCACCAACTTCTCTAAAGGTAATTTCACGCAATCTGCCAATTTCTCTAAGAATGTTTGGTATTTTATCGGCGGAAGCCAAAAACACTTCGTAATTTTTGCTTTCTAATAATCTTAAATCGGCTTTTCTAAGTGCTTCAACTTCCTGTTCCATAACGTTTGTTTCAATAGGTGTAACAATACGTTTTGGAGGTTTTGGTGTTTTTAAAGTTGAAGGAATTTTATCAAGTATTTTAGATTTATCTTCAAAAGCATTAGCAAGCATATAGGTTTTCTTTCTAATAAATTCTGAAAAATCATCTATAGAATTGTAATCTTTTTGATCTTTAACTAAAATAGGTCTTCCTATTCTAACTTTTATTATTCTTCGTTTTTGTGTTAGTAATTCCGAAGGTAATTTAGCAGTTCTAAAGGTGTCACTAATTTTAGAAAGCTTATAAAAAAGTTTGCTGTTTTTTGCATGAAAATAAATGGGAACAATAGGTACTTCTGCCTTTTTAATTAGTTTCATGGCAGCTTCTTCCCATGGTTTATCTACAACTAACTTACCGTCTCTGTAGGTTGATACTTCTCCAGCAGGAAAAATGCCTAGGGGATGTCCTTCACGTAAATGAAAAATGGCATTTTTAAAACCAGCTATACTTGATGCTGCTTCTTTTCTGTCTTCAAACGGATTTACAGGCATTATATAGGGCTTTAAGGGCTCTATACGGTGTAGTAAAAAGTTGGCTATAATTTTAAAATCGGGGCGCTGTTCTAGCATTAATTTTAAAAGTAAAATACCATCAATACCTCCTAAAGGGTGATTAGAAACGGTAATGTAAGCACCATCTTTTGGAAGTCGTTTTAAGTCTTCTTCAGGTATTTCAAATTTAATTTGAAAATCACCTAAAATACCGTTTAAAAAATCTAGTTCAGTTAAATGTTTGTTTCGTTTGTATATTTTGTTTAGTGTAGAAATTTTAAGCAATTTCATTAAAACCCAACCTATAAACGTGCCAATAAAACCATATTTACCTAATTGAATGGCTTTGGCTACTTCTTTAGCGTTTACAAGTCCAGAATCTTGTTGTTTGCTCATGGGCGTAAATGTACTAAATAAACTATTTGGTTACTATTTGAACGGTTTCTTGTGTTAATTGTTTCAGTAATACTGTTTTGCCTTGTTCTATTTTATTTAAGGCAGACTCATTGTAATGCCTTATAGTATACAATGATACATTTTCATGGCAATTTACACTAAATTTAGCTTTTAATTGTTGCAGTAATGCATCTAAATTATTGTAAATATTATCTATACACACCGAAAAACTAATGGCTGAATTTTGAATAACATGTACCTTCATTTTGTAGGTGTGAAGTAGTTTAAAGATTTCGCTAATATTTTCTTCAACTATATATGAAAAATCTAATGATGATAGTGATATTAATATTTGATTTTTCTTTACTATAAAACAAGGGATTTTGGGTTCTATAGCTATACCTTTGGTTACTGTAGTTCCAGAGTCTTGAGGGTTTAAAAACGATTTTACATGTAATGGAATTTCTTTATGCTGTATGGGTTGAAGTGTTTTTGGGTGAATAACAGAAGCGCCATAAAAAGCAAGTTCAATAGCTTCTCTATATGATATTTTATGAAGTAATTGGGCGTTTTCAAAATATCTAGGGTCTGCATTTAATACACCAGGAACATCTTTCCAAATAGTAACACTTTCAGCATTTAAACAATAGGCAAAAATAGCGGCAGTATAATCACTTCCTTCTCTTCCAAGGGTAGTGGTGAAACTGTTAGAATCGCTTCCTAAAAAGCCCTGTGTAATATTTAAAACAGAGGTGTTTAGAGTCTTTGAAATGTTGGTTTGGGTTTCTTTCCAATTTACATTAGCACGTCTATAATAACTATCTGTTTTAATACACTCTCTAGAATCAATCCATTGATTTTTTATGCCAATACTGTTTAAATAGTCACTTATAATTGTGGTTGATACCAATTCACCAAAACCAACAACTTGGTCATAAACAAAATTGTAATTAGGAGATTTATTTGTTTTAAAGAAGTTGTTTAGCTCATCAAAAAAAGCTTTTGTTTTTTTAAAGATGAGGTGGTTTTCGTTCTCAAATAAATCGAATAAAATATCATTGTGGTATTTTATAACCTCTTGTAAAGAGCTCTGTAACTCGGTTTTATTATTAAAATAATTAAAAATTACAGTCTCTAAAGCATTGGTAGTTTTGCCCATTGCCGAAATAACAATAAGTGTGTTTTTAAAACCCGTAGTATTTAAAACAGCTGCTAAGTTTTTAACCCCATTAGCACTTTTTACAGAAGCACCACCAAACTTAAATATTTTCATTGTTAAGTTTTGAAATATAGTTTTTTATACTTTTTTCATTCATTTGAACCACATCCCAATCTCTCATTACATTGGCACCTTTGCTCTCATAAAATTTTATAGCAGGTTCATTCCAATCTATAACTTCCCAATTTATACGTTTAACCCCTAATTTGTGTGCGTGTTTAATAAAGGCATCTAATAGAGCAGAACCTATGCCAGTACCCCTAAGGTTTTGGTTTACAATTAAATCTTCTAAGTGAATAATTTTACCTTTCCATGTAGAATACCTGTGGAAGCCCAAAGCAATACCTTCAACTTTAGAGTTTACTTCGGCTACATAACAAAAAAATGCAGGATTTTCTCCAAAACCATCGTTTTCAAGGTCTTTTAAAGTTATTTCTACAGCATCGGGTTCTTTTTCAAACTCTGCCAATTGCTTAATTAACTCTAAAACAGCTGGCATATCTTTTTTATTTGCTTTTCTAACAGTAAATTGCATAGTATGTTTTATATTTTCAAATATAAGCCAAAGAAAAATAAACATTCTGTTATTCTTTAACGAAAACGATGTAGTTATTTGAAAATTATTGATATTTGCATAAACCAAACACATCTCATTTATGGCTCACCAAAAGCAAACTTTAGGCGAATTTATAATTAAAAACCAAACATCATTTAAGTATTCATCGGGCGAATTATCTAGCCTTTTAAACTCTATTAGGCTAGCAGCAAAAGTTGTTAACCATGAGGTTAATAAAGCAGGTTTAGTTGATATAATTGGGGCAGTGGGAGACACTAACATACAAGGTGAAGACCAACAAAAACTAGATGTTTATGCTAATGATAAATTTATACAAACTTTAACCAAAAGAAATATTGTTTGTGGTATTGCAAGCGAAGAAGAAGATGATTTTATAAGTATTAACAGTCAGGATGAAAACCATCAAAATAAATATGTTGTTTTAATAGATCCTTTAGATGGCTCATCAAATATTGATGTAAATGTTTCTGTAGGAACTATCTTTTCAATTTACAGAAGAGTAACTCCTATTGGAACGCCTGTTCAACTTAAAGATTTTTTACAAAAAGGTAGCGCTCAAGTTGCTGCGGGTTATGTGGTATATGGCACATCAACTATGTTGGTTTATACTACAGGTGATGGGGTAAACGGATTTACTTTAAACCCTGCAATTGGGTCATTTTACCTGTCTCATCCTGATATGGAATTTCCTGAAGATGGTAATATTTATTCTGTAAATGAGGGGAATTATATTCATTTTCCACAAGGTATTAAAGACTACATAAAATATTGCCAAAAAGAAGAAGAAGATAGACCATATACATCAAGGTATATAGGTTCTTTGGTTTCTGATTTTCATAGAAATATGATTAAAGGCGGTATTTATTTGTACCCCCAAAGTTCTAAAAATCCCAATGGAAAATTAAGATTGCTTTATGAGTGTAATCCCATTGCTTTTTTAGCAGAACAAGCCAAAGGAAAAGCCAGTGATGGTTTTACTAGAACATTGGATGTAGAACCAACAGAACTACATCAGCGTGTCCCGTTTATTTGTGGTAGCAAGAATATGGTTGAGAAAGCCGAAGAGTTTATGAGAAATGCTCATTCTTAACAGAAAAGATTAAAATATAAAAAAAGCGAACCAATTTGGTTCGCTTTTTTTAATAAAATTTCTATCATTTTACAAAGCAACTAAATCACCAGCTTCATTTTTTGTTGGTAAATCTGATTTGCCCATTAAGTAAATATCAACTTGTCTTGCAGCTTCTCTACCTTCAGAAATAGCCCAAACAATTAATGATTGTCCACGGCGCATATCGCCTGCAGTAAAGATATTAGGAATGTTGGTTTGGTATTTTCCGTATTCGGCTTTATAATTAGATCTAGCGTCTTTTTCAATACCTAATTTATCGGCTAATGTGCTTTCTGGTCCTGTAAAACCAAGAGCTAATAGGGCTAAATCACAAGGCCATATTTTTTCTGTGCCTTCAATTTCTATTAGTTTAGGACGTTCACCAGGAATCATTTCCCATTCAACATTAACGGTTTTTAAAGCAGTTAATTTTCCGTTTTCATCTGTAATAAATTCTTTGGTGTTAATTAACCAGTTACGTTCACAACCTTCTTGATGAGAAGAAGAAGTTTTTAACTGTAAAGGCCAATAAGGCCAAGGGGTTTTAGGTGAACGATGTCCTGGAGGTTTAGGCATAATCTCAAAATTAGTAACCGATTTTGCTCCTTGTCGGTTTGAAGTTCCAATACAGTCTGACCCCGTATCTCCACCACCAATAACAATTACATCTTTTCCAGTTGCTAAAACTTGATCTTTTACCTCTTTACCAAATAAAACTTTAGTTTGTTGAGTTAAGAAATCCATAGCTTGTACTACACCATCGGCATTAATACCAGGAGTTGGTAAACTACGTCTTTCTGTAGCCCCACCACAAAGTACAACAGCATCAAATGCTTTTAGTTCTTCTACATCATAATTAACGCCAACATTTACATTGGTTTTAAATGTGATGCCTTCTGCTTCTAAAATGGCTAACCGTCTGTCTATGATTTCTTTTTCCATTTTAAAGTTAGGAATACCATAGCGTAATAAGCCACCTATTTCATCATCTCTTTCAAAAACGGTAACTGTATGTCCTGCTCTATTTAATTGTTGCGCAGCGGCTAAACCTGCAGGTCCAGACCCTACAACAGCAATAGTTTTATCTGTACGTGTTTTTGGTGGGCATGGTTTTATCCAACCTTCTTTAAAAGCACGTTCTACAATTTGCTTTTCTATATTTTCTATTGAAATAGGATCTTCAATGATACCTAGTACACATGATTTTTCACATGGGGCAGGACACAACCTGCCTGTAAATTCTGGGAAATTATTTGTAGAGTGTAATATCCACGATGCTTTTCTCCATTCACCTTGGTGAACCATGTGGTTAAAATCTGGAATTAAATTTCCAAGAGGGCAACCACTGTGACAAAACGGAATACCACAATCCATACAACGAGACCCTTGTTTTGTTATTTCTTCCTCAGATAAAGGAATAGTAAATTCTTTATAGTGCTTTACACGGTCTTCAACCGGTTTGTAAGCTTCGTCTTGTCTGTCAAATTCTTTAAATCCTGTTACTTTTCCCATAACACTATGCAATTGTTAATTCTTCAACCATTGGTTCTTCATTAGCTATTCTTTCTAAAGCTACTTTGTATTCTTTTGGCATAACTTTTACAAACTTAGGTAAGTAATTATTCCAATTAGCTAAAATTTCTTTACCCTTATTGCTGTTTGTATAAGCCACATGATTGGTTATTAGTTGTTTTAATTCGGCTTCATCAGCTTCGGTAATTGGATCGAAATCAATAGTTTCTTCATTACATAAGCCATTTGTAAATTGGCCAGATTCATTTAAAACAAAGGCATAACCACCACTCATTCCTGCGGCAAAATTTCTACCTGTTTTACCAAGTACAACTATTTTACCACCAGTCATATATTCACAACAGTGATCACCTACACCTTCAACTACAGCGGTAGCACCAGAGTTACGAACTGCGAAACGTTCTCCAGCAATTCCGTTAATATAGGCTTCGCCTTGAACGGCTCCAAACAAACAAACATTACCAATAATGATGTTTTCTTCTGCAACAAAATCAGCTTCGACTGGTTTTTTTACAATTAATTTGGCGCCAGATAACCCTTTACCAAGGTAATCATTAGTATTTCCTTCTAAAGTAAAGGTTAAACCATGTGCTCCAAAAGCTCCAAAACTTTGTCCTGCAGAACCTGTAAATTTAATGTTTAAGGTATCTTCTGGTAAACCTAAATGGCCATAAATTTTAGAAATTTCGTTACTTACTATAGCACCAACCGTACGGTTAATATTCTTAATAGGGTAAGCTAAGTGAGTTTTTTCTTTTCTGTATAATGCTCTATGTGAGTCTTGTAGAATAGTGAAATCAAGGACATTATCTAAATCATGGTCTTGTTTTTCAGTATTTCTAATGGTTAGTTTGTTATACTCTGCTGGTCTGTGTAAGATGTTTGATAAATCTAATCCTTTAGCTTTATAATGCTTTATAGCTTTACTAGCATTTATTTTATGCGTTTGCCCTACCATTTCTGCTAAAGTTCTAAACCCTAATTGTGCCATGATGCCTCTCAATTCTTCTGCTACATAGTAAAAGAAGTTGATAACGTGTTCTGGTGTGCCTGTAAAGTTTTTACGAAGTTCTTTATCTTGAGTAGCAATGCCTACAGGACAAGTGTTTAAATGACATTTACGCATCATAATACAACCTGAGGCAACCAAAGGAGCTGTTGCAAAACCAAATTCTTCGGCACCAAGTAAGGCTGCTATAGCAACATCACGCCCTGTTTTTAACTGTCCGTCACACTCAACAACAATTCTACTTCTTAAGTTGTTAAGAACTAAAGTTTGTTGAGCCTCTGCCAAACCGAGTTCCCAAGGTAAACCAGCGTGTTTAAGAGATGTTAAAGGTGATGCTCCGGTACCTCCGTCATATCCTGAGATTAAAACAACATCGGCTTTGGCTTTAGATACACCTGCAGCAATAGTACCAACACCTACTTCTGATACCAGTTTAACATTAATTCTAGCATCTCGATTAGCATTTTTAAGATCGAATATTAATTGAGCTAAATCTTCAATAGAATAAATATCATGATGTGGTGGTGGTGAAATTAAACCAACAAATGGCGTAGAGTTTCTTGCATCTGCAATCCATGGTAATACTTTTTCACCAGGAAGCTGACCACCTTCGCCAGGTTTAGCACCTTGTGCCATTTTTATTTGAATTTCTTTGGCGTTTGTTAAGTAGTGTGATGTTACTCCAAAACGACCAGAAGCTACTTGTTTTATAGCAGAGTTTCTACTATCTCCATTGATGTCTTTTTGGAAACGACGTCTGTCTTCTCCTCCTTCGCCAGAATTAGATTTCCCTCCAATTCTGTTCATGGCTATGGCTAAATTTTCGTGAGCTTCACGTGAAATAGAGCCATAAGACATAGCACCTGTTTTAAAACGTTTAACAATTTCGGTCCAAGGTTCTACTTCTTCAATAGGAATTGGGTCTAAATTATCAAATTCAAACAATCCACGAATGGTCATTAGATTTTCAGACTGTTCGTTAATTGTTTTTGCGTATATATCGTAACTTTTTTGGTCACTTAAACGAACGGCTTGTTGTAATTTGGCAACGGTGGTTGGGTTAAACATATGGCGTTCTCCATTACGTCTCCAACGATAATCGCCTCCAATATTTAAACCTAAACGGTTTTTAATTTGGGTATCAGGATAAGCGTATTTGTAGCGTTCATTAATTTCTTTTTCAATTTCATATAAACCAATACCTTCAATTCTAGAAGCGGTATATGGGAAATATTTTTCTACAAATGATGAGTTAAAACCAACAATTTCAAAAATTTGAGAACCTCTGTATGAATGTAATGTAGAGATTCCTATTTTGTTCATTATTTTTAAAATGCCTTTTCCAATGGCTTTATTGAAATTGTCTACAGCTTTTTGCTCATCAATTCCTTCAATAAAGCCTTCTTTTACTTGGGCTCTAATTATTTCATTTACCATGTATGGGTTAATAGCACTAGCGCCATAGCCAAATAATGTGGCAAAATGATGAGGTTCACGAGGTTCTGCAGATTCTATAATAATGTCGAAATAAGAACGCTTGCGTAAGCGGTTTAATTGATGATTAACATATGAGCAAGCTAAAAGTGCAGGGATAGGAGCAAAGTCTTTATTTACACCTCTATCTGATAGAATAATGATGTTTGTTTTTCTTTCTAATGCTTTTTCTACTTGTTTTATAATGTCTTCTAGGGCATCTTCAAGTCCATTCATTCCTTGTGCTTTTGGGTATAGCATATGAATGGTTTCTGCTTTAAAGCTTTCTATTTTAATGGTTCTGATTTTTTCTAAATCGGCATTTGAAATTACAGGGTTTTGAATGCGTAATTTTCGGCACTGTCTTTCTGTAATACTAAAAATGTTACGGTCTTTACCTAGATTTAAACTAATATCTGTTACAATCTCTTCACGAATACCATCTAGAGGAGGGTTTGTTACTTGTGCAAATAATTGTTTAAAGTAATTTGAAATTAGTTGAGGTCTGTCTGACAACACAGCTAAAGGTGTATCAATACCCATAGACCCTAATGCTTCTTTTCCTTTTTGAGCCATTGGAGTGATAACCTCTTGGATATCTTCAATAGTATAATTGAATAAACGTTGGCGCGTTTTAATATCAATGGTTTCTATTGGGCAGGTTTCATTAGTATAAGGTACATCTCTTAAATGCAGTCTTGTTTTGTCTAACCATTCTTTATATGGTCTTTCTGAAACAATTTTGTTTTTTATTTCTTCGTCATCAATAATACGTCCTTCGTTCATGTCAACCAAGAACATTTTTCCTGGTTCTAATCTACCGTGTAATTCAACATCTGCAGGGTCTACATCAACAACTCCAACTTCAGAAGACATAATTAATTTACCACTTTTTGTAAGTGTGTAACGTGACGGTCTTAAGCCATTTCTGTCTAATAAGGCACCAATGTAATCACCATCTGTAAACGGAATTGAAGCAGGACCATCCCAAGGTTCCATGATACAACAGTTGTATTCATAGAAAGCCTTTTTATCTTCACTCATGGTTTTGTGTTTTTCCCAAGCTTCAGGAATCATCATCATCATGATTTCAGGAAGAGAACGATTGGTATGAGTTAATAACTCTACCACCATATCCATAGAAGCAGAATCTGATTTTCCAGGGAGTACAATTGGGAAAAGTTTATCTATTTGAGGTCCAAATACATCACTTTTCATGATTTCTTCTCGTACTCGCATTCTACTAACATTACCGCGTAATGTGTTAATTTCACCATTTTGACACATAAAACGGAATGGTTGTGCTAATTCCCATGCAGGCATGGTGTTTGTAGAAAAACGTTGATGTACTAAAGCTAATCTGGTAACAAGGTCTTTTTGTTGTAAATCGGTATAATAAGGCCCAATATCTTCAGGCATAATGATGCCTTTATAGATTAACGTTGTAGTTGATAAACTTGGAACATAAAAATAATCTGATTGTGATATTTTTGATAGCCTAATATCATGCTCAGTTATTTTTCTGGCAGCGTATAGTTTAGCTTTAAAATTGGCTTCTGTTTCACCTTCAGGTTTGCTAATAAAAAGTTGCTCAATATTAGGTTCTGAAGCTCTTGCAATTTCACCCAATTGCGAAGAATCTACAGGTACTTTTCTCCATCCTAAAATAGTAAGACCTTGTGCTTTTACTTCGCGTTCAAATACATCTTTACAGTATTGATATTGGTTGGCAACTTTAGGTAAAAAAACCATACCCACGGCATACTCTCTAGGGGCCGGAATTTCAAATTTACAAACACGTTTAAAATAATCATGAGGGATATCAATTAATAAACCAGCACCATCACCTGTTTTTCCGTCGGCACTAACTCCTCCGCGGTGCTCTAATTTTACCAAAATTTCTAACGCATCATGGATGATTTGATTTGTTTTTTCTCCTTTGAGGTTACAAATAAAACCAGCACCACAATTTGCGTGTTCATAATCTGGGGAATACATTCCTTGTTTCTGCAGCATAATCAACTAAATTATATTGGTTTAAAACGTGACTAAGTAAGCGAAGATAATTATACATTTTAAATTAATAATAATGGGCAAAACATTATTTCGATTTTAGAAGCGAAGAGCAGATAAAAATAATTATATGTCAATATTCCTCTAGTTTTTTAATAAATATTCAATTGCTAAAATTTAACAATAAATGCGGATATGTGAATTTATGTCAATAAAACATGAGGTTCTTAAAAATTACAACATAAAAAAATAGAAAATACTGACAATAATTCAAATATTATTGTTGTTGAAAAACCAAAAAATCAAAAAATAAACAGAATACCTCTAAAAAAATAGGGTAAAAATTAAAATATCTATAAAAATTAATTAAACACCCCCTTTTTTTATGGGGGTTAAAACTTTTTAACATAGTTTTATGACATTCTTAAAGAAAATTAAACATAATAATAACTTAAAAATGAAAACAATTATGAGAAAACTATTTACTCTAACATTCCTTTTTGTAGCATCTGTTGTATTTGCTCAAGATGAAGAAACAAGCAAACTAAGTATTAGTGGTAGTGTAGATGCTTATTATCAAACTTATTTAACAGCTTCTGATAATGATGCTCCAAGTTTTGGAACTGCTTTTGCAGATAAATCTGGTTTTGCTTTAGGTATGGCAAACCTTGTTATAAGCTACGAAGGAGAAAAGGCCGGTGCAGTTTTAGATTTAGGAACTGGACCAAGAGGTGCAGGAGCAACTTTTAATTCTGATATTGTTGATGGTATTGTAAATCAAGCTTATGTTTACTGGAATGTATCTGAGGGTACTACATTAACATTTGGTAGATGGAATACCTTTTTAGGTTATGAAGTTATTGCGCCAGCAGCAAACTTTAACTACAGTACTTCTTATTTATTTTCAAGTGGCCCATTTTCTCACATGGGTTTAAAAGCAGATTTTACTTTATCTGATGATTGGAGTTTAATGTTAGCTGTAACTAATCCTTGGGATACTAATGATACTTCTTTATCAGGAGAGTATGCTTTAGGAGCTCAATTAGGTTTCTTTGGTCAATACTTAAACTTATACTATGATAGTGGAAATAATGGTGGTTTAGGTTTTGAAGTAGATTATACAGGTGGATTTGATGTTTCAGATACTTTCTTCTTAGGAATTAACGCTGCATATAATGACAATGATGGTGAAGGATTTTACGGAGCTGCTTTATACCCACAGTTAGCAACTTCTGATAGCTTTTCTATTGGTTTAAGAGGTGAGCTTTATGGTTTCCATGGAGATGGAGATGATTACCCAAGTGTTTTTGCAACAACTTTAACAGGTAGCTATACTGTAGATAACTTAATCATTAAACCAGAAATTAGATTAGATTCTTGGTCTAACTGGGATGATGTTTATTTTGATAGCGATGGAGATGACGCTTCTAGTTTAGCTGCATTTACTTTGGCCGCAATCTACTCATTTTAATATATAAATTTTGCTTACGCATCCTTAATTAAGGATGCGTAAGTGTTTAAATAATATTCACTAACCATTAAAAATAATTTATTATGTCTTTATGTAATATACCACTTTTTATTCAAGATACCGCCGCAATAGAAGGCGATATGGGAATGCTTTGGATGCTTATTTCAGGTATTTTAGTTTTCCTAATGCAAGCAGGATTCACATTAGTTGAGTCTGGAATGACACGTTCTAAGAACGTGGTTAACATAGCTATGAAAAATGTACTAGATATTGCCGTTGGGTCTTTAGTATATTGGTTCATTGGTTATTCTTTAATGTATGGAGATTCTCCTAGCGGATGGATAGGATGGAGTGGTTTTGCTTTTAATCAAGGTCCAGCAGATTTATTTTTCCAAACAGTATTTTGTGCTACCGCAGCAACAATTGTATCAGGTGCTATTGCTGGTAGAACAAAATATACAACTTATATAATTTTCTCAGTTATAATGACCGCCTTTATATATCCTGTAGCAGGTGGATGGGAATGGAACGGCGGATGGTTAAATGATACCGATGGTATTATGCCAGCTGAATTTATAGATTTTGCAGGATCATCTGTTGTACACGCCGTAGGAGGTTGGGCTGCTTTAATAGCTGCTGCCTTAGTGGGACCAAGAATTGGTAAGTACATAGACGGAAAAGCTGTTAGTATTCCAGGTCATAACAAATTATTAGCCGCTTTAGGTGTATTTATCCTTTGGTTCGGATGGTTTGGTTTTAACGGAGGTTCTCAATTAGCTTGGGGTGGTGATGATGCTGTAGGTGCTTCTATGGTAGTATTGGTTACAAACCTTGCTGCTTCTGCTGGTGCTTTAGGTGCGTTATTCTTATCATGGGTTAAATACAAAAAACCTAATATTGATATGACGCTTAATGGTGCCTTAGCTGGTTTAGTAAGTATTACTGCTGGTTGTGGTAATATGGGTGAGTTCGGAGCAATTGCCGCTGGTTTTGTTGGTGGTATTATTGTAGTATTCTCTATGGAGTTTGTAGAACAAAAACTTAAAATTGATGATGCTGTAGGTGCGTTTTCAGTACATGGTGTTGTTGGTGCATGGGGTACTTTAGTAATTGGTCTTTGGGGAATTGATGGTGATACTGGTATTGGTTTATTCAATGGAGGTGGTGCTAATCAATTTTTAGCTCAATTAATTGGTACTTTAGCTTATGCTATATGGGCAGTTGTTACCTCTTTTATCTTCTTAACTATACTTAAGAAAACTTTAGGACTTAGAGTTTCTGAAAAAGAAGAAATTGAAGGTCTTGATTTATCAGAGCATGGTGCATTAGCATATCCTGGTAAAAGACAAAGAGAAATTGAATAATAATTTAAGTGTTAAATATTTAGAATAAAATTTAGCTAACAAGCTAATTAAAAATAGATGCCTTAAGAAATTTTCTTTTGGCATCTATTTTATGATAACATACAAACTTATATTAAAAAGAGACCAACCTTAAACTTATTATTTTAGAGAACTAATTATTAAAATTAAAATATTATGAAGAAAATTGAAGCCATTATTAGGAAATCCAAGTATAGAGTAGTAAAAGAAGCTTTACATGAAGTTGGAGTAAACTTTTTCTCTTATTGGGATGTAACTGGTTTAGGAAATGAAAAGGAAGGGCATGTTTATAGAGGAGTGTCTTATAGTACAAGTGACATTCAACGTAGATATTTATCAATTGTTGTTAATGATGATTTTGAAGAAGCAACAATAAAAGCAATTTTAGATTCTGCCGCCACTGGCGAAGTAGGAGATGGAAAAATATTTGTATCAGATGTTACAGAATGCTACAGAATAAGGACAGGAGAAAAGGGAGGAGACACTTTAAAATAAATCATTAAAAATTACTAAAAAAACATTATGGAATTACTCACCACAAATAACGTATGGATGATGATCTGTACGGCACTAGTTTTCTTTATGCATACAGGTTTTGCATTTTTAGAAATAGGGCTAACTAGACAAAAAAATACCATTAACATATTATTTAAAAATATTTTTATTATTACTATAGGCCTTTTACTATACTGCTTAGTAGGCTTTAATTTAATGTATCCAGGTTTTGAAGAAGGTTCTTTAGGAATTTTCGGTTTTGCCGGATGGGGGTTAGATGCATCTGCAGCTGCAGATTTAACATATAACGAAGGATATACATACTGGACAGATTTCTTGTTTCAAGGTATGTTTGCTGCTACAGCTGCCACTATTGTTTCTGGAGCTGTTGCTGAACGTATTAAAATAGGACCTTTTATGATGTTTACTATATTATACGTTGGTATTATATATCCTCTTGCGGGTTCATGGAAATGGGGCGGTGGTTTTTTAGACATGAGAGAAACTCCTTTTTATGATTTTGCAGGTTCCACATTAGTGCATTCTGTTGGTGGTTGGGCAGCTTTAGTAGCTGTTTGGTTATTAGGTGCTAGAATAGGTAAATTTAAGAATGGTAAACCACAAGCAATTCCAGGTCATAATATTCCAATGGCAACTGCCGGAGTTTTAATTCTTTGGTTAGGTTGGTTTGGTTTTAATGGAGGTTCTGTGCTTTCTGCAGACCCTGCTTTAACTTCTTTAACTTTAGTAACAACTTGTTTAGCTGCTGCTGCAGGAGGTGTTGTTGCTGCCTTAGTTTCATTCTTAAAATTTAAAAACTTAGATTTAACTATGTTTTTAAACGGAATTTTAGGAGGGCTTGTTGGTATAACTGCAGGAGCAGACCAAATGGGGCCTACAGACGCTATATTAATTGGGGCTATTGCTGGCGTATTAATTGTGTTTGCTGTTAGTTTTATAGATAGGTTAAGGTTAGATGATCCCGTAGGTGCTATTGCGGTGCATTTAGTATGCGGAATTTGGGGAACTTTAGCTGTTGGAATTTTTGGAGCTTTAGCTGGATTTGACCAATTTATAAGTCAATTAGTAGGAGTGTTATCCTATGCTGCTATTTGTGTGCCATCTGCATTTATTATATTCTTTATAATGAAGAAAACAGTTGGTATTAGAGTATCTGAAAAAGAAGAGTTAGAAGGACTTGATGGTTTTGAACATGGTATGGATGCTTATTCAGATTTTAGAATGAATGAACATTAGTATTATATCATACTACTATTAACTTAGTAACTAAAATAGAGTTAACTATACTATAGTTAACTCTATTTTTTTAAGTATAAATATTATAAATAAACCCAGTTTATAGGTGTTAAAAAACCCCTAGGTATAAATTTTAACTTAGGGGTTTTTATCATATTTATGGAGGAATATTTATGCAGAATTTCTACTGGCATTAATATTACCAAATAAAGAGCGAGTTACAATCTTCTCAAAGATTCTAATTTCTTCTTCGTCTTTAACTTCAGCTTTATTTAATTCTTGTATTTTTTTGAGTGCATATTGCTGAATAGTTAGCAGCGGTAACACAATAGATTCTCTAACTTGAATAGATGCTTTACTTGCAGGTTCATGTTCCATTAACTCTTTATACCCAGTAACTTTTAGTAACAAACGTTTAGTTTCTAAGTATTCATTGTAAATAATGGTCCAGAATTCACCAAATTCTTTGTCTTTAGCCATGTACTTAGTTAAATCAAAGAATGATTTGGTTAAAGACATCATACTATTTTCTAGTAAGGTTTTAAAGAATTTAGAGTTTTTGTAAAGTTGTTCTACTTTATGAAACTCGCCTCTATCTTCGTATTTTTTTAATGCTGTTCCTACGCCAAAGAATCCTGGTACATTTTGTTTTAATTGGCTCCAAGATCCTACAAAAGGAATAGCTCTTAAGTCTGAAAACACTAATTTATCAGATTTTCCTCTTTTTGAGGGTCTACTACCTATATTGGTTTTGGCATAGTACTTTAAAGTACTCATGCGTTCGAGGTATGGAATAAATTTCTCATGGCTTTTAAAATCTTTATATGCCTGATAACTTGTTTCGGCTAAATCATTCATGACAAATTTATCTTCATCAGATAAGGCGTTGTTGCTCTCGCCTATTCTGTTAAAAATACCAGAACTTATTAATTGTTCTAGGTTGAATTGTGATGAGTTTTTGGTTCCGAAGTTAGAACTTATGGTTTGCCCTTGTATGGTTAACTGCACTTCTTTGTCTTCAATAGTTGGCCCTAAAGAAGCGTAGAAGTTATGTGTTTTTCCACCGCCACGTGCTGGTGGACCGCCTCTACCATCAAAGAAAATAGCTGTTACATCATATTTTCTAGAGATGGCTGTTAATTGCTCTTTGGCTTTATAAATACCCCAGTTTGCCATTAAGTAGCCACCATCTTTGGTTCCGTCTGAAAAACCAAGCATTATGGTTTGTTTGTTTCCGCGCTTTTCTAGGTGTGCTCTGTAAACTGGGTTGGTATACAATTGTTCCATTACAGCGGGTGCATTTTCAAGGTCTGTTATGGTTTCAAAAAGTGGTACAATATCAACGGTTAAATCATCATCAAAAGCAACCATTTTTAACATGGCGAATAGTTGCATAACGTTTAGTGCTGTTTGGTTGTTGCTAATAATGTATCGGTTGGCGCCTTTTTCACCATTAAAGTTTTGAATTTCTTTAATAACTTCAATAGTTTTTAAAGTGTTTGAAACCATTTCGTCTTCAAAGGCATCAAAATCTATATCTTCATTAGTAACTTTAGAAAGAATTTCTATTTGTTCTTCTTCAGTTAAATCATGATAATTTTTTGGGAAGGATTTACTACCATTTGCAATTAAATAATCTACTACGGTAGTGAACACAGAATGATGAATTCTACTGTCTTGTCTTATATCTAAAGTAGCAAAGTAATATCCAAATAAGTGTACTCGGTTTATTAAATTGTTAATTTCATGCTCATACAAACTTTGGTGTTCTTCAACAATTACTTTTCTAATACTTAAAAGTTCAACCAAAAGCTCTTTAGCGGTAATGGCTTTTTTATAATTTAAATCTATACTGTATTTGTATATTATAGATTCTAGTTTAATAATTCTGTCTTCAACACCTCTAAAAGTAAGTTTTCGTCTTAATTTTTTTAAGTCAGCATAATACTTTTTTAATATAGATTGTTTTAGTTTTCTGGCAACTTTTAGGGTGGTACTTGGTTTTACAAAAGGGTTTCCATCGCGGTCTCCACCAGGCCAGAAACCAACATTTATAATATCGTTATGTTTCTTGCCATCGTCAAAAATATTCTGTTGAATGTAGTTGTATATTTCACTAAATGAATCGTAGAAAACATTTTCTAAATACCAAATTAAGCTTTTGGCTTCAAAGTATGGGGTAGGTTTTTTACGTTTAAAGAAAGGTGTTTTTCCTAATTGCCCAAAAAGATTGTTAATTTCAGATAGGTTGTTTTCTTCAATAGCTTTGGTTAGGTCTGTAATAATGCCTAAAACCGGACCAGGGTAAAACTGAGTTGGGTGGGCTGTTAATACAATACGTACTTTAAATTCTTCAAGATATTGTTTTAGCTCTTCTAGCTTATTGTTAGATCTGGCAAAACCTTTTAAATATCTTAAAGTACCTACGCCTTCCATATTGTTTACAGTAGAAAATGCGGCATCTTCAATGGCATCAAACAATACTACTTGCCTTTCAATATATTGAATGAAGCGAAATAATAAATTTATCTGACTTTGTTTATTACGTCTAGCCTGATATTTATTAAAAAATGTGTCAACAATAGTTGTTGGGTCATCTCCTTGTGCAAATCCTTTTTCACAAGTTTCATGAAATAACGGCAATAACACACCGGTTTTTGTAACAGAATCAAAAGGTAAAGTCATAAATATACTATTGTATATTTGATATTTAGACATTACGTTTTGATTAAATCTAGTTAATTTTGGTTCTATTGACATCCTTTGCTCATATATAAATTGAACCGTAAAAATAATAAAGGAAAGCTAAAGACCCTAAATGCATTGAAATTTTATTGATTTCTAGAGTTTGCAAGGGAGTAATTATGAAAAATTAAACATTTTTTAAATATCATTCCATTTTTATTGGTTGTTTTTTTAAGCCCGACATTAATGGGCTAATTAATTAAGTATGATAAATATCATATTCTATAAAAAGACACTGCAATAAGTTTGTTAGCTTTAAGTAATAAGTAACAAATTAACTTCACAACATGAAACATGCACACACATTTCATATACCAGTAATGGGTATAGGATTTACTATAGATACCCCTTTAAAAGTGGCTCAATATGGAATAAGTTCTGCCATTTCATTGGTTGATGATATTTTGTTGGAGAAGATTAGAAAAATGTACTGTGAAAAATTTGAGGTTCCTTATAAAGAAATTACAAATAAAGTGCATGATTTTAGAGCAAAAAGAATTACCTCTTACCTTAATTTAATAAATGATTTAGTAGATAAAAAATTTGAAACCATTAAATATGATAACATCAAATCATACATTGATATGTTGCCTAATGGGGCTTCTTTAAGCGTTGAATTTAAGAGGCTTACTGAAAAAGGTATTAATATGAAAGTTATTAAGCAATGGGCTTCTAAAAAATTAATTAAAGGTAGTATTGATGTAAACATTATGACTAAAGTAGATAAGGATAATTATTTACAAAAGGAAAAATTACCAACAGAGTTTAATGATGCACATGCAGCTTTAAGAGGGTTTGCTAACAGCAAATTAAAATCGTCTGTAATCTTATCGGCAGGTATGAATCCCAGGTTATATGCTTATATGAGTAAGTTTGAAGATTTTTATCCAGATGAAAACGGAAACTTCAAAAAGAAAATAACCTTAAAAGTTAGTGATTACCGTTCGGCATTAATTCAAGGAAAGTTTTTAGCAAAAAAAGGTTTGTGGGTATCAGAATATAGAATTGAATCTGGTTTAAACTGTGGGGGTCATGCATTTGCTACAGATGGGTATTTACTAGGTCCCGTTTTAAATGAATTTAAACAAAAAAGAGAAGCCTTAAAACAAACCATTGAAGCCATTTATAAACAAGAATTAATAAATTTAGGACACTCTGTACCTATAGCGTCTTTAGGTTTTGAAGTATCTGCTCAAGGAGGTGTTGGAACCCAAGAAGAACATGATTTTTTAATTAAAGAGTACAACCTAGAATCTGTGGGTTGGGGCACTCCTTTTTTATTGGTTCCAGAAGCTACTACAGTTGATAACGATACTTTAGATAAATTAGTAAAAGCTAAAGAAGAAGATTTGTATTTAAGTAACATTTCGCCTTTAGGCATTCCTTTTCATAATCTTAAAAACAATACTAAAGACTTAGAAAAAGAAAGATATATTAGAAAAAACAGACCAGGAAGTTCATGCCCCAAAAAGTTTGTAGCACTAAATAAAGAATTTAAAGAAGAAGGTATTTGCACAGCATCAAGAGAATATCAACACTTAAAAATTAAACAGTTAGAAAACGAAAATTTATCTGCTAAAGCTTTTAAGAAGAGGTATAATCAAATCACTGAAAAATCTTGTACATGTGTAGGATTGGGTACTTCAGTATTAATAGCATATAATTTAGACACAAAAACAGAGGGTACAGGCGTTTCGGTTTGTCCAGGCCCCAATATGGCTTATTATTCAAAAATTATGAGTCTTAAAAATATCACAGACCATGTTTATGGTAGAGATAATATGCTTTCAACCAACAATAGGCCTAACGTTTTTATTAAAGAGTTGCATATTTATTTAGAGTATTTAAAAAATAAATTAGATGAAACCAAAGCTACTTTTACCAAAAAAGAAGAAAAGTATTTGGTAACATTTAGTAAAAACTTAAAAGAAGGAATTCATTATTATAAAAATATGTTTAAAGAGTTAAAGAGTTCTTTTAAAGATATTAAGGAACATGTTCTATTAGAATTTGATAAAAGTGAAAAAACACTAGAGTTAATTAATTTAGAAATTCAAAATTTGCGATATAAAGAACCATTTTCTGCTTAAGTTTTAATGATTCTTTTAAAAGACTAATTTTTTTTAATTACATAGCTTCTTTTTCATTAAAACAAGATTTCAATAGATTTTTTATTAAGATATTTGCATAGTAATATATAATTTACATTGAATTAAATTTTATTTCATGTAATTATTTAGGTAAGTAAAATGGATTTAGTAAAAGAGATAAACCGGTTAAGAAAAGAAAAAAATGCTGTTATTTTAGCACATTATTATCAAGAAGGTGCTATACAAGATATTGCTGATTATGTAGGTGATAGTTTAGGATTGTCTCAAAAAGCAGCAGAAACAGAAGCAGACATCATTGTGTTTGCAGGCGTGCATTTTATGGCAGAAACAGCCAAAATATTAAACCCTTCAAAAAAGGTTGTATTGCCAGATGTAAATGCAGGGTGTTCATTAGCAGATTCATGCCCACCAGAATCTTTTAAAGAGTTTACAGCAAAACACCCAGACCATATTGTAATTACTTATGTAAACTGTTCAGCAGAAATTAAGGCATTAAGTGATATTGTTTGTACCTCATCAAACGCACTAAAAATAGTGAACTCGGTACCTAAAAACACACCTATCATTTTTG
Source organism: Seonamhaeicola sp. NFXS20 (assembly GCF_049132085.1). Lineage (NCBI taxonomy): Bacteria > Pseudomonadati > Bacteroidota > Flavobacteriia > Flavobacteriales > Flavobacteriaceae > Seonamhaeicola > Seonamhaeicola sp. NFXS20. Next base: position 342,430 of record NZ_JAFMPU010000001.1, read on the forward strand.
CTCCCGATAAAAATTTAGGGCGCTATATAATGAAAGAAACAGGAAGAGACATGTTGCTTTGGGATGGTAGTTGTGTGGTACATGAAGCCTTCTCTATGGAAAAGTTAATTGAGCTTCACCAAAAACACCCAGACTATAAAATTATTGCACACCCAGAATCTGAAGAGCATATTCTAAATACTGCTACATACATTGGTTCTACTTCTGGAATGATAAATTATGTAAAAGACCATCAAGACGAAAAATTTATTGTTGCTACAGAAGCAGGTATTTTACATAAAATGCAATTAGAAATGCCTAATACAGAATTAATCCCAGCACCCGCTGTAGAAGATAATACTTGTGCCTGTAGTGAATGTCATTTTATGAAAATGAATACCATGCAAAAGTTATACAATTGTTTGTTGAATGAAACACCTGCAATTGATGTACCGGAACCATTAAGAACCCGTGCCTTATTACCAATAGAACGTATGTTAGAACTTTCTAAATAAACCATGTTAGAAACACATTACTTAGTTATAGGATCGGGGGTTGCAGGATTAACATTCTCAGTAAAAATTGCCGAAAAATTTCCTGAGCAAAAAGTTGTTATTGTAACTAAAGGTAGCGAAGACGAATCTAACACTAAATATGCTCAAGGTGGGGTTGCAGTAGTGTTAAATAAAGAAGAAGATTCTTTTAAAAAACATATTAAAGACACCCTTGTTGCTGGCGATGGATTGTGTAAAGAATCTGTTGTTGAAATGGTGGTGAAAGAAGGTCCACAACGTTTAAATGAACTTATGGAGTGGGGCGCTAATTTTGATGAAGATAGCACAGGAAATCTTGATTTAGGTAAAGAAGGTGGCCACTCAGAATATAGAATAGTTCATCATAAAGACCTTACAGGAGCAGAGGTAGAACGTACCTTATTAAAAAGAGTACACCAATTACCAAATATTACGTTACTTTCGCATCATTTTGCTATAGATTTAGTAACAAATCACCATATTAAAAATAGTGAAGACGCTAAATTATCTTGTTACGGAGCCTATGTGTTAAACCAAAAAAACGGAAACATTATTAGAATAAAGGCTAATGCTACATTATTAGCTTCGGGTGGTATAGGCTGTGTTTATGGGCACACTACAAACCCAGTGGTTGCTACGGGCGATGGAGTAGCTATGGCTTATAGGGCTAAAGCTAGAATAAAAGATATGGAATTTGTTCAATTTCATCCCACAGCATTGTATGAGGAAAATGGAGAATCGGCTTTTTTAATTTCAGAAGCTGTTAGGGGGTTTGGTGCTTATTTAAGAAATAGTAAAGGCTATCGGTTTATGCCCGATTATGATGAAAGAGCAGAATTAGCATCAAGAGATATAGTCTCTCAAAGTATTGATACCGAACTGAAAAAATCGGGAGATAATCACGTGTATCTAGATTGTACACATTTAGATATGGAAGGCTTTAAAAAGCACTTCCCAACTATTTATGATAAATGTTTATCACTTCATATAAATGTTGAAACCGATTGGATTCCTGTTGTACCAGCGTCTCATTATTTATGCGGAGGTATAAAGGTTAATAAAAAAGGTAAAACCACTGTAGAAAATCTTTTTGCCTGTGGTGAATGTTCTAGAACAGGATTGCACGGAGCTAATAGATTAGCATCAAATTCATTATTAGAGGCTTTAGTTTATGCACACAATATTTTTAAGTATCTCAGTAAAAATAAATACAAAAGTAAAGATATTGTTATTCCAGAGTGGAATGATGAAGGTACTGTAATACCAGAAGAGCACGTGTTAATTAAACATAACCTTAAACGTTTACAAGCTTTAATGAGAGATTATGTAGGTATTGTACGTAGCAATAAACGCTTAAAACGTGCTATAAAACATTTAGATTTAATTTATGCAGAGGTTGAAGATTTATACCGAGAATCTAAAATAACAGCTTCGCTTTGTGAATTAAGAAACATGGTTAATGTAGCGCATCTTATAATTACCCAATCTCTAGAACGAAAAGAAAATAAAGGAGGCTATTTTAATAAAGATAATGTAAAAAAATAAAGAGACTCTAAATTAGAGTCTCTTTTAAATTACCTGTATTTTTAATGGGCAAAAAAAGTTTATTTACTTAGCATTAATAATTCATTACAAAGTATTTCGGTTATGTATCTTTTTTCACCTTCTTTTGTTTCATAACTTCTATTAGTTAATTTACCTTCAACAGCAATTTCTTTACCTTTTGTAATGTAATTTTCAACTACGTTAACTAGACCACCTTTTACAACTATATTATGCCAATAGGCACGTTCTACTTTGTTGCCATTTTTATCTTTGTAACTATCATCTGTGGCAAGTGTAAATTTAGCCATTTTGTTGCCATCATTGAAGTTAATAATTTCAGGGTCTTGACCTAATCTTCCAATCAACTGTACTTTGTTTCTAAGTGCGTTCATAATTTTAAATTTTTAATGTTAAACAGTTAATACTATCGAGTTCTTATGTTTCGACACTGCAAATATGAATTAACCTCCAAAAAATATTCGGTTATTACTTATTTAAAATCGTTTGTAAATGTTTGTAGTCGTTTGTAAACGGATAATATTTTTTGTATATTAGTCTTTATGGCAAAACAATGTTTAGAATGTGGCGAAAAAATTGTAGGCAGAATTGATAAAAAGTTCTGTAGTGATGGTTGCAGAAACGCATACAACAATCGCGTAAACAAAGACAGTAAAAACTTAATACGTAACACTAATAATAGGCTTAGAAAAAACTACAGGATTTTAGAAGCTCTTAATCCAAACGGAAAAACAAAATTATCAAGAGCCAAACTTATTGAGCGGGGTTTCGATTTTAATTACTTCACTAGTATTTATACCACCAAAGTTGGTACCGTATATTATTTTGTATATGACCAAGGTTACTTGCCTTTAGAAAATGATTATTACGCTTTGGTTAAAAGAGAAAGCTAAGTGTAACAAAATTATTTTTAATGCTACTAGTAAATGTATCTTATTTTTATGATTTTAGCTGCCAATTTTCAAGATATTATGTTTCCTGTTTTAATGGTTTTAGCAATAATAATCTTTGGGTTTTTAAGCTATTATTTAGGCAGAAAACAAACCATTCTCAGAAAGTTTTCAAAGTTTAATTTAAGGAGCATAAATCAATTTAAAAACAATGAATTAACAAAAATTACAGGTAAAGTTTTGCATGTGCATGAGCCTTTTGTAGCACCTTTTACTAAGCGTAAATGTGTTATTTATTATATTAAGATAGAACAAAAAAAGAGTTCTGGTAAAAACTCTTATTGGAAAACTTTGGTTGAAGAAGAAAAAGTTCAGGATTTTTTTATTAAGGTAGAAGGGGAAGTAGTTATGGTAAAACCTGTTAAAGAGCCTAAAAATTATTATAATTATTTAGTAGAAGACAAAAGCGTTTCTTCGGGATTTTTAAACAACCCAACACCAGAATTTAAAAAAATACTAAACCGTTATAATATTGAAAGCGAAACTATTTTAGGTTTTAATAAAACGTTACGTTATTCTGAAAGAATTTTAGAAGTAGGTGAAACAGTAACTATTGGTGGTGTTGCAAAATGGAAGTCTATAAAAGAGCCAATAAAAGGGTATAGCTACTCTAAAATTGCAGCTCTAGAAAGTAGCGTAACACAAAAACTTATTATTACAGATTTACCAGAAGCAAAAACACAAAAAAGAAAAAGGATATAATTTTACTTCCAGGTTTGTCCTTTTAATGCCATGGCAGCTTTTAACACATCTTTCTGGCTTATTTGACCCACCAATTTACCATTTTCTACTATAGGAAACCTTCTGTGTTTAACCTCTAAGAATTTTTTAGCAGCATCAAAAATATTCATATTGCCATCAATAGTATCTACATTTCGAGCCATGAATTTTTCAATGGTTTTATCTTGCATTGGCATGTTATAATAGCGACTTTCACTAATTTGTTTTATACAGTCTCCTTCAGAAATAATTCCAACCAATTCATGTTTGTCATTTACAACAGGTCCACCAGATATTCTATTTTTAATTAGGGTTTGCATAACACTCTCAATAGTTTGCTCTGGGGTAAAGGTTATCAAATCTCTAGTCATGTAATCACTCACCTTTAAAGGTGTGTTATCTGTAGTATTTGTTTGTTGCCTTCTGGCACCCTGAAAACTTTTTATTGCCATAATTTTTTAGTTTAGATATTACTAAATGTAAATATTTTTTTTGAGTTTTCCTAAAAGCACATGGTATTAAACATTTAAGTTTGTGTTTAATTTTGGCATTGTTTATGTTTTAAAATTAAAAAGTTAAGCCTATTATTAAATAAAAGACGTTCTTTTAAGAGTTTCAATGTTAATTTTTTTTAGATTTAGGCCCATTAAATTTTTGTAATAAAATGAAGCAGAAACAATTTAGCTGAAGTTTCAAAAATGTTTAATAGAAATTACATTAATCAATTAGTTAAATACAATAAAGAGATGAAAAAATTATTAGGATTAATTTTATTAATGAGTAGTTTTATGATTAACGCTCAAAGCAACTCAGAATTAATTTCTCATTATGAAGCTTATTATGAGCAAATGATAAAACAAGGAGATGTTCAAGGAATAATTAATGCCATGACGCATTTAAATGTATTATCTCCATCGCAGGCAAGAAAAGATACACTGGCTTACATTTACATGGATCAAGGGATGAATAGACAAGCCCTTAATACTATTGGTATTGAAAAAAATCCAAACGATTCTGATATAGCAATTCAAGTAAAAGCGTTGTCTTTAAAAGCTCTTAAAAGACCAGAACTTGCTATTCCTTTTTTTGAAGAAATGTTTAAAAGAGATCCTAACCCTTTGGTTGCTTATGAGCTAGCAGAATTAAACATACAACTAAGAAAAACAGGTGAAGCAGAAAAACATATTATTTATGGTTTAGCAAACTCTAAAGATGATATGAAAAAAGCGTTTTTTGAAACCCAAACGCCTTATGAAGTACCTTTAAAATCTGCTTTTATGTATTTAAATGCTCTTAATGTTTATAACAAAGACACAAAAGCTAATATAGATGCTGCTGTTGATATTTTAGATGCAGCTTTAAAAGAATCGCCTAATTTCAATATGATTCAAATTACAAAAAATGAATTATTAAGACAAAAACAGGTGTTGCAAGCTCAAGAAGCTCAAACTAAAAATTAAGAGAAACAACAAAAAACCGGCATTTTAATGCCGGTTTTTTATGAAGCTATGTTAATTATTGTGGTTTTTCTATATTTAAATTATCAAACTCTACTTTTTTGTTCATTTGCAGGTTAAGATTAGAAAATGCAACTAACAAATCTTTTACAGTATTAAGAAGTTCCTGTTTGGTAGTGGTAGATAAATTAGATAAACTTTCTAGTTTTAAAAATTGTGTTTCAAAAGCACTTATTCTGGCTTCTATTGAAGGAGATTTTACAGCCTCAGGAATATTTTTTCTTAAGTCTGTTAGTGTTGTTTTTATGGTTTCTCTGTTATCATGAAAAAATCCTAAATCGGCTTTTTTAATCTCAAAAATTACACCTTGAAGTTGGTTGTATTCTGCCCAATTTGCAACAATAGTTTCAGTTTTTTCATCTAGAAGAAAATCAATATAGTCAATTTCTGAAATTTCTTTTTCTGTAAGCTCTTTATTTTCGTTTTCTACATTATCATTAGTCTTATTTTCCTGATTTTTACAAGAAAGAAAAATAAAAAACAAACAAAGAGAGTATGTAAATAATTTACTCATAGACTGGCATTTTATAGTATAACGCAAATATATAGTAATAGTTTATTTTTTAAGTTAATTCGTTTAAAATCTAATTAATTGTATATTTGAAAGCACCCTAAATCTAACATCAAATATTAAAAAAATTATGCTCGAAAATTTTTGGTTTAATGTAGAATATGGTATTAATCATGTGCTAGATATCAATGGCTATGACCATGTTTTATTTTTAATGGTTTTAACCGTTCCGTATATGTTTAAAAATTGGAAACGGGTTTTATTATTGGTAACAACTTTCACAATAGGTCATACCCTATCATTAGTGTTGGCGGCATATAGTATAATACGTGTTAATGGCGAAATTGTAGAATTTTTAATACCTGTTACCATTTTAATTGTAGCCCTTTTTAATGTGTTTACCGCAGGTAAAAGTGCACAAAAAGAAAAAATAGGTGTATTGTTTATATCTACTTTATTTTTTGGTTTAATACACGGTTTAGGTTTTGCGCGTGAGTTTCATATATTGGCAGGAGATTCTGATAACAAACTTCTTCTACTATTAGAGTTTGCTTTAGGTATTGAGATAGCACAAATTATAATTGTATTTGTGGTGCTCTTTTTAGGCTATATTGGGCAAACAATTTTTAGGTTTTCAAAAAGAGACTGGGTTATGGTAATATCAGCTGTAGTAGTTGGTTTGGTAATTCCTATGATTTTAAACAGTGATTTTTTAGCCTAAAATTCAATAATCTCTAACTTTATAAAACTTTTAACTAACAAGCATTGTAATTAAAATACTAACCAAGTATCTTCGTTATACTATTTTGTTTGTGAAATTAATATGTTTGTTGAAGTAATTTAAAACTCACATCATCAACTATCAAAAATAAATGCCAAAAGAAAAGCAATTAAAGTACGATAAAGCCTATTTAAGAATGGCAAAAGAATGGGGAAAGTTATCGTATTGTAAGCGTAAACAAGTTGGTGCCATTATTGTAAAAGATAGAATGATAATTTCTGATGGATACAACGGTACACCAACAGGATTTGAAAATTTTTGCGAAGACGATGAAGGCTACACTAAATGGTATGTGTTACATGCCGAAGCTAATGCTATTTTAAAAGTAGCATCATCTACACAAAGTTGTAAAGGTGCCACGTTATACATTACATTATCACCATGTAAAGAGTGTAGTAAATTAATTCATCAAGCAGGAATTGTTCGAGTAGTTTACAATACAGCATATAAAGATGATTCTGGTTTAAAATTCTTAGAAAAAGCTGGAGTAGAATTAACATTAATTGAAGATTTATCAGAATAAATGTCTAGTCAAAAAAAATATTTACCATTAGCCTTAGGTATTGCTATTGCAATAGGAATTTTTATTGGTGGTAAGTTAAATTTTAGTGACACTCCAGACAGATTGTTTACCAAAAACAGTAAAAAAGACAAACTAAATAGGTTAATAGATTATATAGAGTATGATTATGTTGAAGATATAAACACAGATAGTATTGTAGATGTTACAGTTAATGGTATTTTAGAAAATCTAGACCCCCACTCTGTTTATATTCCTAAAGAAGATATGCAGCGCGTAGCCGAAAATATGAAAGGAGATTTTGTGGGTATAGGTGTAAGTTTTTATACTTACAGAGATACAATTACTGTTATTAGAGCTATTGAAGGTGGTCCTAGTGATAAAGCGGGTATAAAAGGAGGAGACAGAATTTTAATGGCAAATGGCGATTCACTCTACGGAAAAAACATTAAAGATACAGATATTGTAAAACGATTAAAAGGACCAATAAATACCAAAGTAAATTTAAAAGTATTTAGAAAAGGAGAACCAAAACTTTTAGATTTCACAGTAAAAAGGGGTGTGGTTCCAATTAAAAGTGTAGATGCAGCCTATATGTTAACCAATAAATTAGGCTATATAAAAGTGAATCGTTTTGCAGAATCTACTTATAGAGAATTTAAAAAAGGACTTGATAAGCTTATAGATTTAGGTGCTACCGAAATTGCATTAGATTTACGTGGTAACCCTGGTGGATTTTTAGGAATTGCAGAACAAATAGTTGATGAATTTTTAGAAAACAAAAAATTAATCCTTTTTACCAAAAATAAACGCGGCCATGTAGAAGAAAGTTTTGCTACAAAAAAAGGCGACTTTGAAAAAGGTAAAGTATATGTGCTTATTGATGAAAACTCAGCTTCTGCAAGTGAGATTGTAGCAGGCGCACTTCAAGATAACGATAAAGGAATTATTATAGGGCGTCGCTCGTATGGTAAAGGCCTAGTACAACGAGAAATGGATTTAGGCGATGGAAGCGCCGTTAGGCTAACAGTATCTAGATATTACACACCTACAGGTAGGTCTATTCAAAGGCCATATAATAATGGACGTAAAGATTATTTTGAAGAATATTTTGACAGATTAGATAGTGGTGAGCTGCTAGACCCAACTAAAATTGAAGTAGCCGATTCTTTAAAGTTTACAACCCCAAAAGGAAAAGTAGTGTATGGTGGCGGAGGCATAATTCCAGATGTGTTTGTACCTATTGATAATGGCTTGCATAACGAAACACTAAAATTTATTGAAGAATATCAATTTTTTGATAATTTTATTTTTAGGCAATTAGATAAAGATCGCCATGTTTACGATGATATTTCAAGAAATGATTTTATTGAAAATTTTGAAATTGATGATGAAATGGTTGTTCAATTTCAAGATTATGTAAATACACAAACCCGATCTAAAGTTACTTTTGTGGCTTATCACAACGAAGTAAAACAATACTTAAAGGCAACTCTTGCCGATCAACTTTTTGGTAATGGTGCTTTTGAAGAAGTTTTCAATCAAGCAGATATTATGATTGAAGAGGTAATTAAGTTAAGTGAAGGAGAGTAATCTTTTTTCTTAGGCTGAAGAATTTGATTTAGATCTTATTTATTAAATCTTATCGTGCACCTTAGTATGTTTTCCATTATTCCAAAGCGTTAAAATATCGGTTGCTACCTGTGCGCCACTTCCAGAGGCTATTGCAAATTGACTACGCCAGCCAGCTAGTGTTCCTGCAACATACAGGTTTTTTTCAATTACATGATCTGTATTTCTTAACCAAACACGCTCTTTTTCGGTGGCAGCTCTAGGGTGAGGTTCAATATACTCTTCTAAACCTTTAATGTTAATTAAGTTTGTATAACCAACAGCTATTACAACTATTTTAGATTGATATTTGTTTTTATTGGTTTCTATATTAAAACCATCAGCATTTTTAGAAATAGACAGAACTTTTTCGTTATCTATTTGTTCTACATGCGGGTATAAATTTGTAAGTTGTTGTTTTCCGTTTTCAAGAATAGATGCGCCAGTAGTGCCGGGAGTTAACCCCAAAACATTATTAAATAAAGCTGTTTGTAAATGTGAGTTTTTTTGGTGTACAATAATGCCAATGCGTTTACTTTTAGCAAAGGTTTTATTTTTTGCAGAACCTAACACCAAAGCACAAGACAAACCCGCAGCTCCACCGCCAACAATTAAAACATCAAACATATTATTTTCTTTCTTTTACTTTTTGTTCTATACGTTTAGATATTCTTAGAATAACCATTAAAATAATTGCACACAAGGCAGCTACAATGGTTATTAAGGCAACAATGCTGTCGCCTTCAAAAGGAGCTTTAAAATCTATTTTTGTAGCGTTAAAAATTGTCATAGCGGTTGCTAAAAAAATAATAATAGCAGAAGTAATTCTCATAATTAGTTGAATAAAATTTTAATATTTTCGGCAAAAAGCTTTACGGCAATAGCTAAAAGTACAACACCAAAAATTTTTCTAATTATACTAATACCATTTTGCCCTAAAAAACGCTCAATTGATTTTGATGTCTTTAAAACTATAAAGATAAGAATCACATTTAAAATTATGGCTATAATAATATTTTCAACCCTAAATTCAGCTCTTAAAGATAGTAATGTAGTTAAACTACCTGGGCCAGCAATTAACGGAAATGCTAACGGAAATATAGAGGCTGTCATAACATTATTCTCTTCTTCTTTATAAAGGGTAATGCCAAGAATCATTTCTAAGGCTATAAAAAATAATATAAAGGCGCCAGCAATTGCAAAAGAGTGAACATCTATACCAATAAGGTTTAGAATACTTTTTCCTAAAAATAAGAATAGAATCATGATACCTCCAGCTATTAAAGAAGCTTTTTCACTTTGAATATGTCCTGCTTTTTTGCGTAAATCTATAATAATAGGAATGTTACCAATAATATCTATAACAGCAAATAATACCATAAATGCTGTAAATATTTCTTTTAATATTAGTTCCATGTCATTTTTTTTAAATTTTGCGCAAAGGTCGGTATTTAATACTATATTTTAATGTTAAATTAAATGTAAAGTTTCTCTATTTTTGTTGCATGTTTCAGTTAGGAAAAACAATCGTTTCAGAAGATATTTTAAAAAAAGATTTTGTGTGTAATTTATCGGCATGCAAAGGGGCTTGTTGTATAGATGGTGATGCCGGAGCACCGCTTGATAAAGATGAAACACAAATTCTAGAAGATATTTATCCTAAAGTAAAACCCTTTTTAAGAAAAGAAGGGATAGATGCTATTGAGCGCCAAGGAGCTTATATTACTACAGAAGATGGTGAATTAGAAACGCCATTAATAAATAATGCAGATTGTGCTTATGTTATTTTTGATGAAAATGATGTGGCGCTTTGTGGTATTGAAGAAGCTTATAATCAAGGTGAGATTTCCTGGAAAAAGCCAGTTTCTTGCCATTTATATCCCATAAGAGTAGCAAATTACTCAGAATTTTCAGCAGTAAATTATCACAAATGGCAAATTTGTGATGACGCTTGTGAGTTGGGAGAAGAATTAGGCGTGCCTATATACAAGTTTGTTAAAGAGGCTCTCATAAGAAAATTTGGAGAAGATTGGTACGTAGAGTTAGAAAAAGTTGCTAAATCTTTTTAACACTAAAAAAAATACACTTTCACAAACCTTAAAAATTCCTTTATTTTATAGGGGTTGTAAGTTAATTTTGTATTATTTTTTTGTAAACTTTTTGTTTTCTTAAAAAAGTTAAATAATTGATAATAAATTAATTAGGTATTTTTTCTTGTAAACTTTCTAGTATTCAAGGTTTTATTTTTTTGTTAAAAACTTGTTGAAAAGGTTTTTTAGGGTACTAAAAAACATATTAATCATTTTACAATCTTTGTGATACTCAATTCTGAGTGAAAAACACAATTTTTTAGCTTGTTAATCAACTTGTTAAAGATGTATTTGGTAATTGCCATATACATTTAACCATAAATAAATTTTGTTGAAACTTTATTTGTAAGATAATAATTTCAATAAAATAATTAAAATACATCAAATGTTAGGGTGTATTTTCAGGATTATCCTGTTAGATTTTGTTCATCAATATTTAACCAAAACCAATACATGGAAATAACACATATTATTAAACGGGACTATGAAACAACCCCTTTCGTTTTAGACAAAATCACAAATGCCATTGAAAAGGCTATGCTTTCTGTAAACCATGGTACAAGACAAGATGCTAAAGAAATCTCAGACAGAGTATTTGAATCGCTTTTAGCACGAAAAGCAGTTGATACAAGGTATATTCCTACCGTAGAGCAAGTACAAGATATTGTAGAAGATAAGCTAATGGATAGTGCCTTTCACAATGCTGCAAAAGCATACATTCTTTACAGAGATGAGCAAGCGCGAAAAAGACAGTCTAATATTTTTGAAAAACGTATTAATTTAAAACCTTATGAATATCCAGATTTGTATGAGTATGTAAATGCTATTAGACATTCATACTGGATTCATACAGAGTTTAACTTTACAAGTGATATTCAAGATTTTAAAGCACAATTAACACCTGTAGAAAAATCGGCTATTAAAAACACCATGTTGGCTATTTCTCAAATAGAAGTGGCGGTAAAAACATTTTGGGGAGACATTTATCAAAAAATGCCTAAACCAGAAATAGGGTCTGTTGGAGCCACATTTGCTGAAAGCGAAGTACGTCATCATGATGCTTACTCTCATTTATTAGAAATTTTAGGTTTAAATGCAGAGTTTAAAGCCTTGAAAAAGAAGCCAGTAATTATGCGTCGTGTCCATTATTTAGAAACGGCACTTAAAAATTCTAAAAGTGAAAATATACAAGAATACGCAGAGTCTATTTTGTTGTTTTCTTTGTTTATAGAGCACGTGTCATTATTCTCTCAGTTCTTAATAATAATGGCTTTTAATAAGCATAAAAATATGCTAAAAGGCATATCAAATGTTGTAGAAGCTACTTCTAAAGAAGAACAAATTCATGGCGATTTTGGTATAGACGTTATTAAAATAATTAAAAAAGAAAACCCAAATTGGTTTGGAGATAACTATAACGAAAAAATTCAAACCATTTGTAAAGAAGCCTTTAAAGCAGAAAGTGACATTATTGACTGGATATTTGAAGAAGGCGAATTAGATTTCTTACCCAAAGACGTGGTAAATGAATTTATAAAAAATAGATTTAATAACTCATTAGAAAGCATAGGTATTGATAAGATTTTTGATATCAATGAAGAATTATTAGCACAAACCGAATGGTTTGATGATGAAATTATAGGCACCAAACACGGTGATTTCTTTGTAAAACGATCCATTAACTATAGCAAAAGAACTAAAAGTATAACTAGTGACGACCTTTTTTAAAATATGAAAATTAAAACAAACCTACAAGACAACACAACAGAGCAACAATCTAACTACGAGAAATTAATTGATGCTAGAAAAGAGCAAATTAAAAATTTAAAAAATTCTGACGAAACTGAAGGATTTAAATGGTTAACTGAAAATAGCCGAAAATTTTTAGCATCAGGATACTTAACCGAAGGTGCCACTCCAGAAGGTAGAATTCGTGAAATTGCAGAAAGAGCAGAACAAATTTTAAAAATTGATGGGTATGCAGACAAGTTTTACCATTACATGTCTGAAGGCTTTTTCTCATTAGCATCTCCAGTATGGAGTAATTTTGGAAAAAAGAGAGGCTTACCAATTAGTTGTTTTGGCTCTAACATTTCTGATGATATGGGTAATATTCTTTATACCCAATCTGAAGTTGGTATGATGTCTAAGTTAGGCGGCGGAACATCGGGTTATTTTGGAAATTTAAGACACCGTGGTGCACCAGTAAAAAATAATGGGTCATCATCGGGTGCTGTACATATCATGCAGCTTTTTGAAAAAATGGTTGATGTTGTTAGTCAAGGGTCTGTAAGAAGAGGTAGGTTTTCACCATATTTACCAGTAGAACATCCAGATATTAATGAGTTTTTAGAAATAGGTACCGAAGGTAATTCTATTCAAGAATTAACACACGGTGTTTCTGTTACCGATAAATGGATGCAAGAAATGATTGATGGCGATGTTGAAAAACGTTCTATTTGGGCTAAAGTTATTCAGCGTAGGGGAGAAATAGGATATCCTTATATTTTCTTTAAAGATCATGCCAATAACCAAGCGCCAGAAGTATATAAAGAAAATAACCATAAAATTGTGGCTAGTAATTTGTGTACAGAAATTATGCTACCATCAAACGAAAAATGGTCGTTTGTTTGTGTATTATCCTCTGTAAATTTATTGCATTACGATAAGTGGAAAGACACAGATGCTGTTGAAACTATGGTTTACTTTTTAGATGCTGTAATTACAGAATTTGTTGAAAAACTAGAAGTTTATAGAGACTCTGATGATTTAGATGACAGACAAACATTTATGTTCATGGAGCGTGCTTATAATTTTGCAAAAGCAAATAGAGCCTTAGGTTTAGGAGCATTAGGATGGCATTCTTTACTTCAATCTAAAATGTTACCATTTGATAGCACCGAAGCATTTAATTTAAATAGCGAAATCTTTAAATTAATAAAAGAAAAATCATATAAAGCGTCTGAGGAATTAGCAGAACTGTACGGAGAGCCAGAAGTAATGAAAAGCTATGGCAGACGCAACGCTACTTTAAACGCCATTGCGCCAACAACATCATCGGCATTTATTTTAGGGCAAGTGTCTCAAGGTATTGAACCTATTTGGTCTAATATTTACGTAAAAGATATTGCTAAGATTAAAACCACTATTAAGAATCCGTATTTAGAGAATTTACTTGAAGAAAAAGGACAAAATACAACAGAAGTTTGGAGAAGTATTAGAGATCATGATGGTTCTGTGCAACATTTAGAGTTTTTAACAGAGCACGAACGCGATGTGTTTAAAACCTATTCTGAAATAGACCAATTGAATATTGTTTATCAAGCAGCAAACAGACAAAATCATATAGATCAAGGACAATCTGTAAATATTATAGTGCACCCAGATATGCCTGTTAAAGACATAAATAAAATTTATGTTACTGCATGGAAATTGGGCCTAAAGTCTTTATACTATCAGCACAGTATGAACGCAGCTCAAAAATTTAAGCAGAAAAAGGAATGTACTAGTTGCGAAGGTTAAAAGAGAAATTAATTTTCTTTAAGTGGGTATTCCCTCCTCACGGGGGGATCCCAAATTTAAACAAAAAAGCATCCTAAATTAGGATGCTTTTTTATGGAAAATGGATTATTTAATTAATCTAAAATATTCTCAGCTAAGGTATTTTCATTTTCAGCCATTAAAGCAAAAAACTTATCAATATTAGGAAGAATTACAATACGTGTTCTTCTATTTTTAGCTCTATTTTGCCAAGTGTTATTATCGGCAATTGGTTGGTAACTACTTCTTCCTGCAGCTATTAATTGCTCTGGAGCTACATTAAATTTATTTTGTAATCTTCTAACTACAGAAGTAGCTCTAAGTACACTTAAATCCCAGTTGTCTTTAATCTTATCAGTATTTATACCTCTAGAATCTGTATGGCCTTCAACCATAACATCTAAACTAGGTTCAGAATTAATTACTTCTGCTAATTTGGTTAAAATTTTATCTGCTTTAGAGCTTACTATGTAGCTTCCACTGTTAAATAACATTTTATCTGAGATAGAAATCATAACCACTGTTTCATCAATATTTACTGCTATATCTTCATCTTCATTAATATTGTTATTATTAATAGCACGTTGTAGGTTGTAAGCTACTGCTAAATTCATAGAATCTTTAAGCGTTTTAGCTTTATTTAGTTTGTCTGCATCAACGTTTTTTAGTGTAGCTCGCATTTTAGCTTTGGCGTTGTTAGACATTATAGTGCCGTTTTTTAAAGTTTCAAATTTAGCATTGTTTTCTTCGGTAAGTGTGTTAACGTCTTCTTTTAAAGAAGTTATTTTGGTGTTATACTCATTAACTCTAGCTTGAATTTTAGAAAATTTGGTTTCTAAATCTTCCTTTTCAACGCGTGTTTTTGTTAATTCACTTTTTATCTGACCATTTTCATGCTCTAAAGCCAAATATTTTTTTTTAGAAACACAAGAAAAGGTTAAGGTAGCTAATAATAAAATTGCAAATTTTTTCATAATAATAAATTAGGTTTACTTCATTTACGTAATGAATATAAATCTAGATTATTAGTTTATGAATTATTCTTCTTCTTTGCTGTGTTCATTTTCAACAGATGCTGGAATTACTGTTGCATCATGAGAGTTGTAATACTCTTCTAAAAGGCTCATAGTTGCGGTTAACAAGTCTTTAGTTTCTAATAAAACACCAAAATATAATGTGGTATTTTTAGGGCTAGATTCCTCTTTGCGTGTACGTTCTACTTGTTTTTGGATTTTATCAGTTAAAAGATTAAAAAGGGTATGTTTTCTTTTAAGTACAGATCCTATTTCGTCAAAAGAGCCAGATTTAAAGGCGCTTCTAGTATCATTAAATAATATTTCAAAAGCATCATCAATTTCTTTAAGCTCTTTTATTTGACTGAATTTTAATTTTTTATGATTATTGTTAACATGTTTGAAGCTTGTGTTTGAGATGTACGTTAAAGATTGAGCCATGTCTTGTAAGTATCTTAAAATACTTAAATAAAAGTTACTAGCTTTAACACTTGGTTCATCTAAATTTTTAATGAAATAGAATATATTATCTTTTAAATCTTCAATTTCTTCAGTTAGTTTTCCTACTTGTGTTTTATTTTTTTTAAGCACTTTAAGGTTATGAGTGGCAAGACCATTAACCGCGTTGGTGTAAATTCTATTACTACGTTTAACAACGTTTGCAATATTGTTTGCACTTTCTAAAATAACACCTTGTGTAGAACTGCTTTCGGCTTTTTGTAAACTATCTTCAGCTTTTAATTCTTTTGTTTTTTTTCTGTGATTTAAATAATTTCTAACTAAAACTATTAAAGCAAAAGCAATTAAAGCTACTAGTGCATAGCCTCTGCCATAATATATAATTAAAGCCATTATTGCAGCCGCAACAAAAGCACTTAGAGCAGTAAAAAACCAACCACCAATAACGTTTAATACACCAGCAACTCTATACACGGCACTTTCGCTACCCCAAGCTCTATCGGCTAAAGAGGTTCCCATAGCTACCATAAATGTAACATATGTAGTTGATAAAGGTAATTTCATTGAGGTGGCTAAAGAAATTAACACACTTGCAACCATAAGGTTAACAGCTGCTCTAACTAAGTCAAAAGCAGGAAGATCTTCTTTTTTAATGGCGGCAGAAATAACAGGTTCTTTGAATTGTTGAGCTATAAAATGTTTAAAATTATTAGGTATAAGACTATTAAAATTTTCTGATGCAGCAATAGACATTCTAACAATGTTTCTAGATAAAAAGTTGGGTTCAAAACGTTCTTTTACATCATCTTGTCTAGATAAATCTACCGATGTTTTTACAACTGCTTTAGCCTTACTAGAAAACCATAAGGTTAAGACCATAATTAAACCTGCTGCCAACAATATATAAGTAGGTGTATAGATTTTATTGCTAAGACTTTCCATAGTAAATTCTTTGGCTGTTAAACCAAGTGTGTTTACTTCTGGGTTTCCAAAGTCTAAATAAGCCTGATAAGCACCTGTTGTAGGTCCTATAAAGTTTACTAAATCATTTCCTGCAAAGGCAACAGCTAAAGCAAATGTTCCTACAACAATAATAATTTTGTAAATATTGGTTTTAAGTAGGGTCATAATTAGTAATGAAACTAATGTAAAGAGGGTAAAACCTATGGCAAGAACCATTGTGGTATTTCCAGAAATTAAACTTTTAATACTATCATTCATAAAGGTGGCATTCTTTATTCCTTTTATTAAAATAAAGTACATAATTGAAGTTACAGCAAAACCACTAAAAATAGCTCCGTAAAGTTTGGGTTTATTGTTAAAATTGAATGATAATAAAAGGCGCGAAACGTATTGAATAATAGCACCTACAGAAAAAGCTACTACAACGGACAGCAAGATACCTAGAATGATTTCTATTGCCTTTTCGTTATTAATATAATTACCAATGTCTAATAAAGACAGGTTATCATCTAATGAAATTTTTATAAGAGCCATAGAAACAGAAGCTCCTAAAAGCTCAAAAACTATAGAAACTGTTGTAGATGTTGGTAGTCCCAAGGTATTAAAGAAATCTAGCAGAAGAATATCGGTTATCATAACCGCCATGAAAATAATCATGATTTCATCAAACACAAATTCACCAGGAACAAAAATACCTTTACGAGCAATTTCCATCATTCCGCTAGAAGACATAGCTCCAAAAGCCACTCCTATACTAGCTACAATCATTAAAGTTTTAAAGGAAACAGCTTTTGAGCCAATTGCTGAATTAAGAAAATTTACAGCATCATTACTTACACCAACAACTAAATCTGCTATTGCTAAAACAGCAAGAGCGATAATCATAAAAGTATACAGATTGTCCATTCAAATAAGGGTAAAATATATTGAAAACAAATGTCTTATTTTTAATTCAACCAAATGTTACGGAAATGTTATGTTCTTTCTGTATTTTATTTATTTCTAATGAAATTTTAAAACAATTATACTACTCTTATTGAGTTCTTTTTATGTTAAGAAATTTTATATATTATAATGTTTTAAAAATCAACTATTTATAAGTTTAATGTTAAATTAATGTTATGTAAATGTTGCGTATATGTAAAATCAATTGTATATTTGTTATATAAATATTAATTAAAACCCCACATACAATGAAAAAATATATCTTAATATTAGCAGTTTTATTTATAGGAACATCTGTTTTTGCTCAAGAAAGTAATGCAAAAGTAAAACGTGTTCAAAAGAAAGAATTAACAGAGGCAACTTACTTTTATGCCGATGGAAGTATACAACAAAAAGGTACTTTTAATAAAGCCGGAAAACTTCATGGTACATGGACAAGTTATGATAAAGCAGGTAACAAATTAGCTGTTGGAAATTATGAAAATGGCAAAAAGGTTGGAAAATGGCTTTTTTATGCTAACGGTGTTGTAAATGAGGTAAATTATGTAGACTCTAAAATTACAAACGTTGCAACAACTAGTAAGGCAGAAGCTCTTTAATGAGTAGAACAGTAGAATTAATTGAATAAAAAAAGCTCCCAATTGGGAGCTTTTTTTATATATCTAAACTCATTAAAATTTAAGTGAGTAACCAAGTGAAAATTCTGTTCCTGGTTGTCTTAAAGAAAATATTTGATCTTGTGCTTTAAAAGATTCAAACACGCTTTCTCTTTCATCACCTAAAATATTCTTCACTTTAAAATCAATTGAAGAGTTTTTATTCTTACCAAAAGTAAAATTAGATGTAAAGTTTAAACTATGGAAAGGTTTGGTGTAAACATCAGGAAAATAACCATTACCAACTATTTCTAAGGTTTTACCTTGTACGTTGTAAAACACACCAGTTCTTATACCAGAGTCTCCAAAATTATAATCTAACCCTCCGTTTATTAAGTAAGGAGCCATACCTTGTAAATCACGTGTTCTATCTACAGTTTCACCAGTTTTTATAACACCATCTGCTGTACGTAATTGGTATTCAAAATCAGACATTTCTAATTCAGATTGTGTATAAGATGCATTAGCAGTAAACTTTAAATTTGATAAAGACTCACTTAAAAACCCAAAGTTTTGACGAAACTCAAACTCTGCTCCGTAAACTTTAGAATCTCCTAAGTTAGCTACCGTATATTGAGGTGCAGCTGAACTTGTATTTGGCATAAATACAATTTCTATAGGGTCTTTAAATGATTTGTAAAAACCACTAAGCGCAATCATTTGGCCTTCTTCTTTAAAGATTTCATATCTTAAATCGAAGTTGTTGATATAAGTTGGACTAATAGGATCATAAATAATAGCTCCACTGGAGTCAAACTTACCAAAGGCATTACCTAAAAAGGTATCGTTAGTTACAGGATCATAAATTTGAGCACTAGAAGCTTCTTTAAAAGAAGGTCTTGCTGTAGTTCTAGAATAAGATGCTCTTAAATTAGATTCATCAGATAGTGCATAAATTAAATTAGCTGATGGGAACACGTCAAAGTTTTCAATAATTTTTTCTCTTACGTAGGCTGTACCATCGTTTTCCTCACCTGTATAGTATTGAACATAATTTTCTGCACGAATACCTAATACTGTTTTTAATTTTTCAGATAAATTAAATTCAGCAGAAAAATAGGTAGCACTCACTTGTTGTTCACCTTCATAAGCATTAGAAGGTTCAAAGGCATTTTCTATGGTTAAGTAAGTACCTTCATCAGTATCTGGAGTCCAAATATTTTCTGGCTGTAATAATAAGTTAGTATCACCATCTGGAATAATAACATTGGTAGAGGTGAAAGAGTACTGATCTACACTAAAATCTCTAAATTTATAGGTATGTGCTCCACCAAATTTTAATTTAGCAGGTCTGTTAAGGATAGTAGCTTTTTTACTAAAATCGGCTTTTCCAGACCAGTTTTCTTCAGTTAAGCTTCTCCATAATTGTAATGGATAACTAGAAGAACTTGGAGAGATAAAATAATCGCCATCATCACTAACTTGTAAAGGTGTAATTCTGTGATCTTTATCGTAAACTCCAGTAAATGTTGGTGATAATTTCCAATCAAAATTCCACTCACTATCAGCACCAAAAGCATGAGACCCAGCAACTAATAAATTAGTTATAGAGCGTTGGGTGTATAACAAACCATCTTTTACAATAGGCTCAAAAGAACCAACCCCACCACTAGTATTTACTTGTTGAGATAAAAAGTTAGAGGTAGATTCACCGTTTTGTATATGTAATAAATTTATTTTAAACTTAGAACGATCTGTTTTATAAGTAATTCCTCCTAAAGCACTTAATAATACAGAATTTATGCTTTCTGATCCTGAACTTGTTCTACTAGCATCTAACTCATAAATATCGCTAGAACCAGAAGTAACACGTCTAGTATAACGACCATCAATTCTATTTTCATAGAAAGTTACATCGTTTTTGTACGAAACGGCTACTTGATAACCAATTTTGTCACTATTTTCAAGTGCATATTGGTTACCTAAAGTAAAACCAAAATTAAAGTTAGCACCGTTAGTGAAGTTAGTGGCTTTTAGTTGTTTTTCAAAACGACTCGTTAAAGATGTTAATAAGATTTTATCTTCAAAAGTACCAGGAATTGGTTGGTAACGATTAATTGGTAAACTTCTTGTACCATCATCAAAACCAAAAATATCGGTATCGCTTCCTTCATATTCTAAAGCATTGTCATTAAAATGCATGTCTGGGTTGTAAGCAGCTCCTACTGATATAGAATATTCTGCTTTTGTAGGGAAATCTTTTGTAATAATATCTACAATACCTCCAGTAAAATCGGCAGGGTGTTCTGCAGCAGCAGATTTAACTACTACAATATTATCAATAATGTTTGTAGGAAACACGTCCATTTGAACTGTGTTTCTATCGGGGTCTAAACCAGGAATATCAACACCATTTAAAATAGATTTAGAATATCTGTCTCCCAGACCTCTAACGTATACATATTTTCCGCCTTGAACAGAAACTCCAGGAACACTTCTTACGGCACTTGCAGCATCACCTGCACCAGTTTTTTTAATACTTTGTGCAGATAAAGCATCTAATAGTGTAACTGATTTTTTCTGAAGCGCTAATGCAGAACTTTCTGTATTTCTTTTGATAGATTGAGTAATAACTACTGTTTCTAAAGAATTTGATGCTAGTGTAACATCTAAGAAAGTTTCTTGTCCAGCTTTTATAACTACATCGGCAATTTCTTTAGTTTCATAACCAACAAAAGAGAAAAGAATTGTATAAGTACCGGCTTCTAAATCTAGTTGATATTTCCCTTCAAAATCTGAAGTGGTACCTGTTGTAGTTCCTTTAACTAGTACGTTAGCAAATGCAAGCGGTTCATTATTGTAGTCGCCATCAATAATATTTCCGGTTAAAACTCCGGATTGTGCGTTGGCAACATCAAATAATCCTATTGCAAATAGAATAAGAACTATTAAATAATTTTTCATAAATGTGATTTATATACTACTGCCCACCTAGTGAGCAGTAGTTACTTATTTGTTAAAAATAGTTTGATTAGAAGCCTAAACTTCCAGCTGTATTAGCGTAAGTCCAGCTAAGAGCAGAAGTAGTAGCTCCAACAGTTTGACTTCCTTGAGTTACAGCAGTAGCAGTATCTCCAAAACCTGTAACTGTAACATTTTCTGCTTTGTTAGCAAAAATGCTAGTTACATCTGTAACACCACTTGGCAATACAATTTCCCAAGTTCCTAAAGTAATTAAACCATCATTCCAGTTGGTAGCAACACCATCGTTATCTAACTCAACATCTGAAGAATCTTTAAATCCGTAAGCATATACACTATTTACGTGTCCTTGAGCGTTACTTCTAAAATCTGCATATTCACCGTTAGCAGTTGTAGTATTACCAATCATTGTTAAATCATTGATAGTAAATTCACCATCAATAGAACCTTCTGGACCGTCAATTTCTAAACCGTGGTCTGAATCATCACCTAAAACAACAACAGCATTAGTAATGGTTCCAGAGTAAGCTTGGTCAATATCTAAAGCATCATCACCTTGAGCCCAAACTAATAAGTTAGAAGCGTTTACAGTTCCACCAAAGAACTCAACACCATCATCAACGTTAGCAACAACTTCAACATTATCAATTGTAGTACCTCTACCAACACCACCTAATGTTAATCCGTTAATTTCATTTCCTTCACCTAATAAAGCACCACCGTGGCGGATAGAAACGTATTGTAAAGTACCAGAACTATCTTCATCGTCAAAAGTTTCACCGTTAGCTAAATCTACACCATAAAGACCAAATGTATCATCTGCAGCAATACCCTCTATGTTAGCAAGACCAGTATCTCCAGAAACAGAGATTGTAGCTTTACCTAACATAATAAGTCCACCCCAAAGACCTTTGTTAGCAGAAGTTAAGTTAGTTCCTGCAGTTTGTCCTGGCTCTATATTATCGCTCTCAGAAGTAAAAATAATTGGAGCGTCAGCAGTACCCACAGCAATAATTTTAGCACCTCTAGCAACAATTAAAGCAGAAGATAAAGAACCTGTACCCGCTCTACCTTTAATAATTGTACCAGCTTCTATGGTTAAAGTAACACCTTCTTGTACTACTACTTTTCTATCTAACACATAAATATTATCAGATGTCCAAGTTTCATCTAAAGCTATACCACCTGCTTTTATAATTGTTTCGTAATCTTCGTCTCCATCACTATTGCCATCATTATAATAGTTGTTTGTAGTTTCCTCAACAATTATAGGCGTGTCATCATCTTGTAAACATCCTGTAAATACTAAAGTAGATGCAATTAAAAGAGTTAAAATTATTTTTTTCATGAGTTTAAATTTTAGATAATTTTTTTGTTCAATTTTATGGTGCAAAGAAATGCACGTAATATGAACATGGTGTTACCAACAAGTTAAAGAACAGTGATAAAAGGGTTATTATAATGTTATGAGAAAAGTGTTTTTTTAAATAAACAAGCAACAATTTCTTAACATTAAAAAACAAGATAATTTACCTTTGTTGCAGAAAAATATAAAGTGAGTGCTTTTAAAACTAAAAAAGTTTATTGAAGTTAACTAGATAAAAAAACAAAAGAAGTATTATTACTAAATTTCTTTTTTGTCAATATTTTGGGCTGAAGCTACTTCTGTTATTGGTAAAGAAAAAGCTTCTAAGGAAAGTTTAATTTCGGCTGGTTGATAAGAATCTACATGTACTTTAATTTCTTTAGTTTCGTAACCAGCAAAATTACAAACCAAGGTATAATCACCATTTTTAAGGTTTTCAAAAAGAAACATTCCAGAAATATCAGAAGTTACACTATTTGAAGTGCCTTTAATAGAAACATTAGCAAATGGTAAAGGTGTGTTATCCATTTCTTTATCTAAAATTTTACCAACAATTAACCCTGTATCTTGGGCAATAGCGCTTGTTGCAAACAAAATAAAAAATAAAATTGCTAATTGTTTCATTTTTAAGCTTATGGGTTTGTAAGTTGCAAATAACCGATTTTATTAAATTTTTAATGTTATGTAATTGTTATTGGTGTTTCAATTTTAGGTTAGCTTAATGTTAAGAGATTTTAGAATTTATTTTTACTGAATTTATTTATCTTGCTTGTTCTTAAATAAAACACATGAACTGGGAGCAATTATTGTCATTAAAACGCTATGGCGACACTAATAAACGCATAAGAAAAGAACAAGACGAAACACGATTAGGTTTTGAAGTAGATTATGATAGGGTTATTTTTTCATCAGAGTTTAGAAGCCTTCAAGATAAAACGCAGGTTATTCCACTTTCGCAAACAGATTTTGTTCATACAAGATTAACGCATAGTTTAGAGGTTAGTGTAGTTGGGCGCTCTTTAGGTAGAAAGGTAGGGCAAAAAATTCTTGAAAAGTACCCGCATTTAAGAAATGTTTATGGGTATCAAGCTAATGATTTTGGTGCCATTGTAGCCGCCGCAGCTTTAGCACATGATATTGGGAACCCTCCCTTTGGACATTCAGGTGAAAAAGCTATTGGAGAGTTTTTTATTAACGGTGAAGGTAAAAAATATAAAAACGAATTAACACCAAAAGAATATCAAGATTTATGTGATTTTGAAGGGAATGCTAACGGATTTAAGATAATAACCCAAAATAAGTTACGCTTAAGTTATGCAACCTTAGGGGCTTTTATGAAGTATCCAAAGGAATCATTACCTAAAAAGCCAACTAACCATATTGCCGATAAAAAGTATGGGTTTTTTCAATCTGAAAAAAAAATATTTGAAAACGTAGCTCAAGACTTAGGTTTATTAAAACGAAATGAGAAACATATAAGCTTTTCAAGACATCCGCTAGCATATTTAGTAGAAGCAGCAGATGATATTTGCTATACTATTATAGATTTTGAAGATGGTATTAACCTAGGATTGATTGAAGAAGAATTTGCTTTAGAATATTTAATTAATCTAGTAAGAGAAACCATTAAAACAGATACTTATTACGCTTTAACTAATAAAGAAGATAGAGTAAGTTATTTAAGAGCGCTAGCAATAGGCACCCTTATTGATGAAGCTGCCAATATTTTTATGAGATATGAGGAGGAAATTTTAAAAGGAAACTTTGATTGTGCTTTGTTAGATAAAAGTAAATACGATGCACAAATAAAGGATATTATAAGAATTAGTGTAGAAAACATTTATCAATCTGAAGAGGTTATAGATAAAGAAATATCGGGTTATCAAATAATTAATAAGTTACTTAGTATTTACACTAAAGCTGTAAACAATAGTTTTAACGGAACGGCTTCAAATTATGATAAGCTTATTTTAAAACGATTACCAAAAACCATCAATTTTTCTCAAGAGAATTTGTATGATAGATTATTAGCTGTCTGTCATTACATTTCATTACTATCTGATAGTAAAGCTATATTGAATTTTAAGACTATTGAAGGGGTAACGTTTTAGTATTGTATTGCAACTTGTTTTGTGTACTTATAGTAAATTTTTTTTGAATAATATTTTCAAACTAGCAGCATCTAAACCAAGTAAATTTTGGAGTTCATTAACTGTACCGTGTTCCACAAAATTATCAGGAACACCAAGAGTTTTTATTATATTTTTATAATTATTTTCTGAAGCAAATTCTAAAATAGCGCTTCCAAAGCCTCCTTTTACAGTGCCATCTTCAACTGTAATAATCGTTTTGTATGTTTTAAAAATTTCATGAAGCAATGTTTCATCTAAAGGTTTAAGAAAACGCATATCATAATGAGATACATTTAAATCTGTAATAGCTTCAGTAATATTTTTAGCAATGGTACCAATGCTTAATATAGCTAAGTTATAACCGTTTTTAAGTTGTATTCCTTTTCCAATTTCAATTTTTTCAAAAGGTTGCTTCCAATTAATAGTTACACCACGCCCCCTAGGATATCTTATAGCAATGGGTTGTTTTAACTTTAATTGAGCAGTATACATTATATTGCGTAACTCTATTTCATTTCTTGGAGCAAAAATGATGAGGTTAGGAATACACCTTAAGTAGGCTAAATCAAAAACACCATGATGCGTAGCCCCATCTTCTCCTACTAAACCAGCACGGTCTAAACAAAAAATAACTGGTAAACTTTGTAAAGCTACATCATGAATAACTTGGTCATAAGCACGCTGTAAAAATGTAGAGTATATATTACAAAACGGAGTAAGTCCTTGCGTTGCCATACCTGCGGCAAGTGTTACAGCATGTTGTTCTGCTATGCCTACATCAAAAGCGCGTTCTGGTATTTGTTGCATCATATATTTAAGAGAACTTCCTGTGGGCATTGCAGGGGTTATGCCAATTATTTTTTTGTTCTTTTGGGCTAATTCAACAAGGGTATGCCCAAAAACATCTTGATATTTTGGAGGTTCTTTGGTGTCAGATTTAATAATAACTTCACCAGTAGTTGCATTAAATTTACCAGGAGCATGGTATTTTACTTGGTCTATTTCAGCTTGTTTTAATCCCTTCCCTTTGGTGGTAATTATATGTAATAATTTAGGGCCATTTACATTTTTTAACCGTTCTAATTCAGAAATAATTTTATTAATATCATGACCGTCTATAGGTCCAGAATAATCAAAATTAAGTGCTTTAATGATATTATTTCTTTTTTGAGTTCCTTTTTTTACATTGGTTAAATATTGCTTAAGTGCCCCAACACTTGGGTCTATACCTATGGCATTATCATTTAAAATAACTAATAAGTTAGCATCTGTAACACCCGCGTGATTTAAAGCTTCAAAAGCCATTCCGCTAGCAATAGAGGCATCACCTATAACAGCAATATGATGTTTATTTTCTCCTTTAAGTTTTGAAGCAATTGCCATTCCTAAGGCGGCAGAAATAGAAGTAGAAGAATGCCCTACACCAAAAGTATCATACTCACTTTCATCTCGTTTAGGGAAGCCGCTTATACCTCCTAATTGTCTATTGGTGTTAAAAATGTTTTTACGTCCTGTTAAAATTTTATGTCCATAAGCTTGGTGACCAACATCCCAAACCAATAAATCTTCAGGTGTGTTAAATACATAGTGTAGTGCAATGGTTAACTCAACAACACCTAGACTAGCACCTAAATGGCCTTCTTTAGTAGCCACAATATTGATTATAAATTGCCGCAACTCTTTAGCAAGCCAAGGTAATTCGTCTTGTTTTAAAGAACGTAAATCTTTAGGTGAATTAATATATTTTAATAACTCTTTTGGCACAGAACAAAAGTACAAGAATGAAATTGTATTTTTGCTATTATGATACAACCTTTTGATGATAATTACTTTATGCGGAAAGCTTTACAAGAAGCAGAAATAGCTTTTAATAAAGGCGAAATACCTGTTGGAGCAGTTATAGTAATTGATGGTAAAATTATTGCTAGAGGGCATAATTTAACCGAAACATTAAATGATGTTACTGCCCATGCCGAAATGCAAGCTATTACAGCTGCAGCCAATTTTTCAGGAGGTAAGTATCTTAAAAAATGTACATTGTATGTTACTTTAGAGCCTTGCCAAATGTGTGCTGGTGCTTTGTATTGGAGCCAGATTTCTAAGATTGTTTATGGCGCTAGAGATTTAGAACGAGGGTACATTAATTTGAAAACAAAACTACACCCCAAAACAATCATAGAAGGAGGTGTATTAGCAAACGAAGCTAGTGATTTGTTAAAACGTTTTTTTATAATGAAACGAAATTTGAACTAATTTTTCTTTTCTTTTTGAGATTCTCTCATTTTATCTAAATTCTCTTTAGTAAGCATGTAATCTTTTAAGTCTTTGCCTTTCCAACGATAATAAGAAAATAACGGGAACACTACTAAAAATAAACCAGCTACTCCAAAACCTATAAGTTTTTCAGAATAATTAACATTTAGGGTAAACCCTAAAATAATACTTGTAAAAACGGCAATTACTAATATGGCAATGAGATACTTCATGTAATTGTTTTATTATTTAGTAAATTTTATAAGTTGACGTCTATAAGCGGTTAATAATTTTGATTTTGAAATATATCCATAGTATTTGCCTTGTTTTACTACGGGTAAATTCCAAGCGCCTGTAACTTTAAATTTCTCCATGATATCGTTCATTGAGTCGGCATCATAATCAATAATGTCGGCATCGGCATGCATGAGGTCTGCAACACTTACTTTGTCATAAAGGTCTGCTTTAAACATCATGTGCCTAATATCATCTAGTCTAATAACACCTAAAAATTCATGTTTATTATTAATTACAGGAAAATGATTTCTGGATGATTTAGCTACAGCTTCGTTTAGAATTTGGCCTAATGTCATTTCTGGTTTAAGAGTAATAAAATTTGTTTCAATTACTTTTTTAATATCTAGAACCATAAGCACATTTTGGTCTTTGTCATGTGTCATTAATTCTCCTCGTTCTGCCAATTTCATTGTGTATATAGAGTGTGAAACATAAAATTTAGTTATGGCAAATGATATGGCGGCAACAATCATAAGGGGTACAAAAAGTTCGTGCCCGCTTGTTATTTCAGCAATAAGGAATATGGCAGTTAGTGGAGCATGTAAAACTCCAGCCATAAGCCCTGTCATACCTAAAAGAGTGAAATTAGCTTCGGGTACAGAAAAATTCATACCTATATTGTTAACAATTTTAGCAAAAGCATTACCTAAAACACTTCCCATTATTAGTGTAGGTATAAATATGCCTCCCACGCCACCAGCGCCAAATGTTGTGGTCATGGCAACGGCTTTAAAAATAGCAATACCTATAAGTAGCGTAATAACAATCCAAATGTTGTTTAAATCTAAATTTAAGGGGGTTTTACCTATAGCAGCAAGGTGGTCTCCTTTTAATAGGTTATTCATAAGATTATAACCCTCACCATAAAGCGGAGGGATAAAATATAGCATGGTTCCAATAGCAACGCCTCCAATTAATAAGCGTAATGCTCTACTTTCAAATTGTTTAAAAAAGTTAGTAATAGAAAAAAATACTTTAGAAAAATATACAGAGGCAATAGCTGTTACAATACCTAAAGCAATATATATAGGTAGGTTGTTAAATTTAAAACTATCTTCTAAATCAACATGTAGAAGAACATCGGTACCAAGAAACATATAAGATGTTATAACAGCAGAAACTGATGCTAAAAGTAAAGGGACTAAAGAGGTAAAAGCAATGTCTAAACTAAAAATTTCAACAGCAAAAATAATAGCAGCAATTGGCGCTTTAAACATAGAAGCCATGGCTCCAGCAGAGGCACAACCAATTAAAAGTAAACGTGCTTTGGTATTCATATGGAATAGTTGAGCAGTGTTTGAGCCTAAGGCAGAACCAACACTAACTGCAGGCCCCTGTAGTCCTACAGATCCACCAAAACCAGCTGTTAATGGTGCCGTTATTAAAGCTGCGTAAATATTATATCTAGGAAGAATGCCGTTAAGTTTAGATAGCCCATAAAGCGTTGTAGAAATACCATGACCTATATGTTTTTTTAACCAAGTTTGCTTTATAACATAAACTAAAGCTAAACCAATTATGGGGAAAATAAAATAAAGGGTATTTTGATAATTTTTTAAAAAATTTAATTCTAATAATGAACGGATAAAATGAGTAAGGTTTTTAAGTACAACAGTACCAGTTCCTGCTAATATGCCTACTAAGATGCTTAATATATAAATAAACTGCTGTTCTGAAAGGTGTTTGTATTTCCAGATTAAAAACTTACGTAATAGCTTTTTAGAGTTTTCAGGCATAATATGCTAAAAATAGTAAATTATTAGTGGAAAATCTTTTAGGATTAAGAATTTCCTTGAAGTGTGATTAATTGACGTCTATAAGATGTAAGTAATTTTGATTTTGATATAAAACCATAGTAAGTTCCTTCGTTTTTGGTAACAGGTAAATTCCAAGCACTACTATCTTGAAATTTTTGCATAATATCAACCATTTTATCTTTGTCTAAATTTATAACCTCTGGTGGTTTGTGCATGAGGTCGCTTGCTAAAATTCTTTTGTATAGTGATTGATCAAACATTATTGGTCTTAAATCATCTAGTAAAATAATGCCCTTTAATCTTTTTGAATCTTTTTTAACAACAGGATAAATGTTTCTATTAGATTTTATAACAGCATTTTGTATTATTTGCTCTAAAGTCATTTCGGGATTTACAACAATAAAATTTCTTTCAATAACCTTATCTATGTTCATTAATGTTAGTACAGCATGGTCTTTATCATGAGTTATTAACTCACCTCTTCTACCAAGTTCCATATTATAAACAGAATGTGGTTTGTAGTATTTTGTAATAGCGAATGAAATACTGGCGGTAAGCATTAAAGGAATAAAAAGTTCATAACCTCCAGTAAGTTCTGCAATTAAAAAAATAGCCGTTAAGGGAGCATGTAAAACACCAGCTAATAAACCTGCCATACCTACTAGAGTGAAGTTACTTTCTGAAATGGAAGTATTAAACAAACCACAATTATTTATAATTTTGGCAAAACAATTACCCATAATGCTCCCCATAAACAGTACAGGAGCAAAAATACCACCAACTCCTCCTGCTCCAAAAGTAAAACAACTGGCTATAATTTTAAAGAACATGAGGCCAATTAATAGAATAATTATACTCCAAACATTATTTAAATCAAGGTTGAATAAGTTGTTTTTAAGAGAGAGTTCAGGATGTCCTGCTATAAGACTATTAATTAAATCAAAGCCTTCACCATATAAAGGGGGCATTAAAAAAACTAGTAGTCCTATACCTAAACTACCAACCAATAATCGTTTGATTGGTGAAGAGAGTTTTTCAAAAAAATGGTGAATTTTATCGTAAACATTGGTAAAATATATAGAAACAAAAGCAGCTACAACACCTAAAACTATATAAAATAAAGCATCAGAAAGGTAAAATTTATCTTCAATTCTAAAAGGTAATAAATTATCATTTCCAAAGAAAAAGTGAGAAGTTAATATAGCTGAAATTGAAGCGAAAAGTAAAGGAAGTAATGACGCAAATGTAAGGTCTAAACTAAAAACTTCAATAGCAAAAACTAGAGCAGCAATAGGAGCTTTAAAAATAGAACTCATAGCACCAGCGGCAGCACAACCAATAAGCAAATTTCTTGTGGTTTGGTTCATGTGAAACATTCTAGCTATGTTTGAGCCTAATGCAGCACCAGTTGCAACTGTAGGGCCTTCTAATCCTACAGAGCCACCAAACCCAACCGTTAAAGGAGCCGTTAAAATGGAACCGTACATTTGAAACCGCTTCATAATACCTTTTCGTTTTGAAATAGCATATAAAGTTGAAGGTATACCATGACTTACTTTTTGTCTTATGATATATTTCATAATAAAATAAACCAGAGTAAGACCTATAACAGGAAATACAAAATAAAAGGCATGATGATAATAGGTTATAAATTTGGTTTCAAGTAAATGTTGAAAAAAATGAGTTAAGTTTTTTAAAACAACAGCACCTAAACCAGCTGTAAAACCAATAAGTATACTAAGAATAAAAACAAACTGTTTGTTAGAAATGTGTTTAGCTCTCCAAATTAATAGTCGCTTTAAAATTGTTTCCTTTGGCATAACCCTTATTATTAAAAAATCCCGCTAAAAGCAGGATTTGTAAACATTATGATTTTAAATTCAGTTTTAAACTTAATTCTTCAAGTTGTTCATCATCAATTGGGGCAGGGGCGTCTATCATTACATCTCTACCTGAATTATTTTTAGGGAACGCAATAAAATCTCTAATAGTTTCTTGTCCGCCTAAAATGGCTACTAATCTGTCTAACCCAAAAGCAAGTCCACCGTGTGGTGGCGCTCCATATTGAAAGGCATCCATTAAGAACCCAAATTGCGCTTTTGCTTCTTCTTCGGTAAATCCTAAATAATCAAACATTAAGGATTGTGTTTCTTTATCATGTATTCTTATAGAGCCACCTCCAATTTCGTTTCCGTTTAATACTAAATCGTAAGCATTGGCTCTAACTGCAGCAGGATCTGTTTTTAATAATTCAATTTGTCCTGGTTTTGGTGCAGTAAATGGATGATGCATGGCGTGGTAACGTTCTGTTTCTTCATCCCATTCTAATAACGGGAAGTCTAAAACCCAAAGCGGTGCAAACTCATCGGGTTTACGTAATCCTAAACGTTCTGCTAATTCCATACGTAAAGCGCTTAATTGGGTGCGTACTTTATTTTTATCTCCAGAAAGCACGCAAATTAAATCGCCTGGTTTAGCACCTGTTTCTTTGGCCCATTTTTCTAAATCGTCTTGGTTATAAAATTTATCTACAGATGATTTAAACGTTCCATCTTCGTTACAACGACAATACACCATGCCTAAAGCGCCTACTTGCGGACGTTTTACCCAGTCTATAAGCTTGTCTATTTCTTTACGTGAAAAACTGTTTCCTCCAGGAACTGCAATACCAACTACTAATTCAGCTTGGTTAAATACGTTGAAATCTTTGTGTTGGGCAACATCGTTTAATTCGCCAAATTCCATTCCAAAACGAATGTCTGGTTTGTCGTTTCCGTATAAACGCATAGCGTCATCGTAGAGCATTCTTGGGAATTTATCAATTTCAACACCATTTACTTCTTTTAATAAATGACGCGTTAAACCTTCAAAAGCATTTAAAATATCTTCTTGCTCAATAAAGGCCATTTCACAGTCTATCTGTGTAAATTCGGGTTGTCTATCGGCACGTAAATCTTCATCTCTAAAACATTTTACAATCTGGAAATACTTATCCATACCACCTACCATAAGCAATTGCTTAAAAGTTTGTGGCGATTGTGGAAGTGCGTAAAACTCCCCTTCATTCATTCTACTTGGTACCACAAAATCTCGGGCACCTTCAGGTGTAGACTTAATTAAGTAAGGTGTTTCTACTTCAATAAATCCTTCGTTCGATAAATAATTACGTACTTCTTGGGTTACTTTATGTCTAAAAATTAAACTGTTTTTTACAGGATTTCTACGAATATCTAAATAGCGATATTTCATTCTTAAATCCTCGCCACCATCGGTTTTATCTTCAATAGTAAACGGTGGTATAATAGCTTGGTTAAGTATGTTTAATTCTGAAACTAATATTTCTATGTCTCCCGTTGCCATATTGGGGTTTTTAGAGGCTCGTTCTATAACGGTTCCCTTTACTTGAATTACAAATTCACGACCCAATTTTTGTGCTTGTTCTATAAGCTGTTTAGAGGTGCGTTCTTCATCAAAAACCAATTGCGTAATACCATATCGGTCTCTTAGGTCTACCCAAACAATAAACCCTTTATCTCTAGATTTTTGAACCCACCCTGCAAGGGTTACTTCTTCATTAATATTTGAGGCTCTTAATTCGCCACAATTATGACTTCTATACATAGTGAAATTTTGATGTGCAAATTTACAGAATTAGTCTATAGATTAACCATTTTATGTCGCTTTTTTAAAGGTTTAAATAGTTATTCATAAAAGCTCATTTGTTACTTGTCGAAAAATATTTTTAAAAGAATTTAAAAAAGTAATTTTAATAAAAATAAATTTCATCATGATAAATTTTACCACTAACAAAATCTTGAGTGTTTTTTTCTGTTTATATTCTTTTTGTTTTGCTTTAAATGCGCAACAGAAAACAGGAAATATTGTTGAGTATTTTGGGAAAGAAAAAGTTAATGATATTGAAGAAGGGAAATTACTGCATATTTTTAAAACCGGTTTAACATTAAAACTTCAAAATAGTGGCGTTAATTCATCTACATTTCCTAAAGACCCAGTTTTTAATAAATTTTTAATGAATCCGGAGTATACTGCATCAAAAAATAAAGTGTTTGATGTTGATTTTAAAGGTGAAGAATTAAAGTGGAAACCAATCAAAGTAGATTCTACAAATTCTTTTAGAGACCGAAACTTAAGGTCTAGCTACTTGTATTTAACTTATAAATCTAATACAGAAAAAGTAGTACTGTTTGAAGCATCGGGACATACACTGGCCTTGATTAATGGTTATCCACATGAAGGCGATTATTACGATTATGGATGGAGTTTAATCCCCATAAAACTTAAAAAAGGTACTAATGTATTTGTTTTAAAAGTAGGACGTTTCCCTAGAATCAGAGCAAGATTAATTGAACCTAAAAACAATGTGCAAATTACAACCAGAGATTTAACCCTTCCAGATGTTTTAATTGAAGAACCAAAAGATTACTTAGCTGCAGTAAGAGTTGTTAATGCTACAGAAAATTGGATAAAGAACTATAAAATTATTTCTAAAATCGATGGGAAAACCAAAGAAACAAAAATTCAAAATTTACCGCCGCTTAGTGTTCAAAAAGTGGCTTATACAATTGCCCATGTAGCAGATACTTCAAAATTAGGGCGGATAGAAATGACTTTAAATTTATCAAACGGAAACCAAATAGTAGATACCAAAACCACTACAAATATTAGGGTAAAATCTAAATACAAAAAACATAAACGCACTTTTATAAGTAAAATCGATGGCAGTGTACAGTACTATAGTATAGCACCAACAACTCAAAAAAATCAAGATTCTTTGGCTATGTTTTTATCTGTACATGGGGCATCGGTAAAAGCAGAAAATCAGGCTAATGCCTATAAACAGAAAGATTGGGGAAATGTTATTGCACCCACAAACAGACGTCCTTTTGGGTTTGCTTGGGAAGATTGGGGTCGTTTAGATGCATTAGAGGTTTTGGCTGAAGCTAAACGAATTTACAAGCCCGATGAAAAACGCATATACCTTACCGGTCATTCTATGGGAGGGCACGGAACTTGGTACCTAGGGGCTACTTACCCCGATAAATTCGCTGCATTGGGGCCCTGTGCAGGATATCCAGATTTATTACTTTATAGAGATAGGATATCAAACAGAATATTACAAATGTCTGAATCTCAAAAAAAACGGTTAGGAATAACCCCAAAGGTTTTAGAACGGATGTTAATGAGGCAAGAACCTACTGCAGTTGAAAACATGATTACAAGAGCGGGAACACCCAGTAGAACCTTAGAACTTATTCGTAATTATTTGCATCATGGTATTTATATTTACCACGGTGAAAAGGATAATGTGGTGCCAACAGCCATAGCTAGAGATATGAGAGAACGCTTGGGGAAATTTCACTCAGATTTTACCTATTACGAATATCCCGAGGGTACACATTGGTATGGCGATCATAGTATGGATTGGCAGCCTATTTTTGATATGTTTAAAAACCGAACTATAAAAGATGATAAAGATATTGACGAACTAGAATTTTACACCGGATCTCCGGGGGTGTCGGCAAAGTCGCATTTTATTTCAATCTATCAACAAGAAGAGGCTTTTAAAATAAGTTCATTTAAGTTTTTAAAAGATGAAAATTATACAATCACTACCAATAACGTGGCAGTATTAAAGGTTGAATTTTCTAAATTGAAGGATACCATAAGCAGTTTGGTTTTAGATGGAAAAACCATAAAGATAGATAGTGGGGCAACCATGTTTTTTAAGAAGAGAAATGGTGAATGGCAGGTAACTTCAAAGCCAGATCTAAAAGAGAAAGGCCCACACCGCAATGGTGGTTTTAAAGATGCTTTTAGAAATAACGTAGTACTGGTTTATGGAACAAAAGGAACTAATGTAGAAAATAAATGGTATTACAACCGTGCTCTTTTTGATGCTGAAAAATTTTGGTATCGCGCTAATGGAAATGTTGAAATGATACCAGATACTGATTTTTCTTTAAAAAAATACACCGATAGAAATGTAGTTTTATATGGAAATAAGGATAACAATGCGGCGTGGAATAAGCTGTTAAAAGAGAGCCCTATTCAAGTGGAGCAAAATGCCGTTCATTTTGATGGAAAAACTATAGAGGGGACTAATTGGGGGATGTATTTTATTGTGCCAAGAACAGACTCTAATACAGCCAGTATTGGTGTAGTTACAGCCACAGGAGAAACGGGAATGAAAGCAGCTTACGCCAACCACTATTTAGTAAATGGTACCACATTTCCGGATGTTTTATTATTTGATGCCGAGGTATTGAAAGATGGTGTTGCTGAAGTGAAGTGTGCAGGCTTTTTTGGAAATGACTGGTCTGTTAAACATGGCGATTTTGAATGGAAATAATTTAAGGATTATTTAGATATAAAAAAGAAAACCCGATGACTGATACAGTCATCGAGTTTTCTGTTATTTAAATAGTTTTATCTAAAAACCTAAGCTTCTTTTAAATTTTTTGTTGTACCCAATTCTTGTTCTATTAACACATTATCTTGTACGGTTCTGTGTTTGTACAATCTCATTTTAAATTTGGTAACCAAATAAAATAAAATAGGTACTACTATAAGTGTTAAAAAGGTTGCAATTAAAAGCCCATATATAACAGTCCAAGCTAATGGTCCCCAAAAAACAACATTATCACCACCTACATAAATATTGGTATCAAAATCATTAAAAAATGTAAAGAAATTAATATTTAGTCCTGTAGCTAAAGGAATTAAACCTAAAATGGTGGTGATTGCAGTTAAAAGTACAGGGCGTAAACGCGCTTTACCACCTGTTATTATAGCTTCTTTTAAATCATCTGTTTTTAAATATTGATTGTCTTCATAATCTAATTCAGCCTTTTTTCTATCAATTAAAAGTTGTGTGTAATCTAAAAGTACTACTCCGTTGTTCACAACAATACCAGCTAATGAAATAATACCCATCATGGTCATCATGATAACAAACGGTTTGCCTGTAATAATTAAACCACCAAACACACCAATTAAGCTTAAGAAAATAGCCAACATAATTATGGCAGGTTTAGAAACGGAGTTAAATTGAAAAATTAATATGAAAAAAATGAGTCCTAAACCAGCAAAAAAGGCTTTTATTAAAAAGGCCATTTGTTTGGCTTGTTCTTCTATTTGCCCGGTGTAGTCTACCTTTATATTATCAGGTTTATCGGTAAACGCTTCCATTTCTTTCTGAATTTTAGAAACAATAGCTGCAGCATCAGTGTAACCTGGAGCTAATGCCGAATATAGCGTAACAACACGTTTAACATCTCTATGTTTAATGGCACTATAACCAGAGGTATTACTTTGTTTAGCAACGGCAGATACTGGAATTTCTTTAATTTGACCAGAAGCCATATCTCTAAACGTAATTTTTTGGTTAAAGAGGGCACTTTTATTATACCTGTTATCTTCATTAAAGCGTACGTAGATGTCATAATCTTCACCGTCTTTTTTGTAAATGCCAGCTTTAGCACCAAAAATAGAATTACGCAATTGTTGTCCTACTTGACCTGCAGATATACCAAGCTCTCCAGCTTTTTTTCTGTCAACTATTACTTTCATTGAGGGTTTAGATTTGTTAACATCTATTTTTAATTCATCAATCCCTTCAATGTTTTTAGAGTTTATAAAATCGCGCATTTTTTCGGCAGTAGCAATTAACTCAGAGTAATCTTCACCTTCTAATTCTAAATTAATAGGGTATCCTGTTGGTGGGCCAACCGCATCTTTTTCAACAGAAATGGCAACACCAGGGTAAATACCTTGTAATGCTTCTTGTACTTTTTTAAGCAGCTCTTTACTGTCTGCGCCTTTTCTAAATTTAAATTCTCGCATGGTAGCGGTAATTTTACTTCGGTGAGGCATTTCAGCTTGAGAGCCTCCATCAGTTTGTGGGTTTCCAGCTCCTTCACCTACTTGAGATACGGCACTTTCTGTAAGGAAATTATAATCACCATTCATATAGGCTTCGTCATTTATAATTTTATAAACACGATCTTCAATACTCTTAGTAATAGCATTGGTTTTTTCTATATCGGTTCCTTCAGGATATTCTATATAAACAATAATTTGGTTAGGGGTATTATCTGGGAAAAATTCAACTTTGGTACGTTGGCTTCCAACAGACATTCCAAATCCCATAAAAGAGATAATGAGTAACACAAATGTACCTACAGAAATGATTACAGGCCATTTGCCTTTAAAGGCACCACGAAGTGTGGTTTCATACCAACTTTCCCAAATGGGTAAAATTTTATTTTGAAATGCAATAGTCCAATCTCTTAGA
Source organism: Seonamhaeicola sp. NFXS20 (assembly GCF_049132085.1). Lineage (NCBI taxonomy): Bacteria > Pseudomonadati > Bacteroidota > Flavobacteriia > Flavobacteriales > Flavobacteriaceae > Seonamhaeicola > Seonamhaeicola sp. NFXS20. Next base: position 379,822 of record NZ_JAFMPU010000001.1, read on the forward strand.
AATAATCTATAAATCCAAAGCAATATAACTGTAAATATCATTACAGATCCTAACCCTCTTGCAGAACCTCCAAAAAGAAGAATTAGCGCCCCTGAAATTCCAACTATTATAGAAATTCTAATGATGCTTTTTAAAGGCATTTCTATGTCTTCTGTGGTCATATATTGTGATACTAAAACCGAATTAAAGAAGATAGCTACAAATAGGGAAGACCCCAATACTACACCTAGGGTTTTGGGAAAGAAAATCATAAATTGCCCCATAACACCAGGCCATAGTCCTAAAGGAATAAAGGCTGCTACTGTGGTGGCTGTTGAAATAATAATGGGGAATGCAATTTCACCAATTCCTTTTTTAGCAGCTTCAAGTCTGCTTAAGCCTTCTTCATTCATAAGGCGGTATACGTTTTCAACTAAAACAATACCGTTATCAACCAACATTCCTAGCCCCATAATAAGGCCAAATAAAATCATGGTATTCATTGTGAATCCCATAAAGTTTAATATCATTAATGACATGAACATGGACATAGGTATTGCAAACCCAACAAATAGCGCGTTTTTAAACCCTAAAAAGAACATTAAAACCGTTACAACCAGTATAATACCAAATATGATATTGTTTACTAAATCATCTACCTGACCTATGGTTTTAGTAGATTGATCGTTAGAGATGGTAACAGTTAAATCTGGTGGAAATACTTCTTCAACGGCTTTCTCAACAATAGCTTGAATTTGTTCTGCTGCAGCTACCATGTTTTTTCCAGCACGTTTTTTAACATCTAGCATCACTACTGGGTGCCCAAACTCTCTTGCGTAAGTGGTTTTGTCTTCTTCTTTAAAAGAAACTTTAGCAACATCTTTTAAGTAAATAGGGTTGTTGTGTTCTGATTTTACTACGAAATTTTCAAGCTCTTCAGGAGTTTCAATTTCACCAATAACTCTAATGGTTCTTCGTTGTCCGCTAGCAATTAAATTACCTGCAGACAGGGTCATGTTTTCATTGCTAATAGTGTTTATAATATCACTAAAACTAACTTGAGCAGCCATCATTTTGTAAATATCAACGGCAACTTCAACTTCTTTTTCTTGTGCCCCACGAATATCTACTTGCTTAATTTCTAAAAGGCCTTCAATTTCATCTTCTAGATATTCACCGTAATCTTTAAGTTTATCTATGGGATAATCTCCAGAGATATTAATATTAAGAATAGGCATTTCTTCAGAAATACTTAAATCGAACACATTAGGTTCTACTTTTGCACCGTTAAAAGTTGGCCAATCTTCGCCGGCGGTTTCAGAGTCAACCTCGTCTTTCACCTTTTGTTTGGCAGCTTCTACAGTTATGTTTTCATCAAACTCAACAATTACAATAGAATAATCTTCTTGAGAAGTTGATGTGATTTCTACAACATTGCTTACGGTTTTTAACCGGTCTTCAATAGGGTCTGTAATAAGTTTTTCAATATCTTCTGCGGTGTTGCCAGGATATATTGAACTGATGTAGATTTTAGTTTCTTTAATTTCAGGAAAGCTTTCTCTAGGCATGCTAAAATAGGCGCTAGAACCTAAAATTAAGATAACAGCAATTAAAACGTACATGGTAGTTTTGTTGCCAATAGCCCATGATGATAAGCCAAATTCTTTATCTACTTTTTTTGTGTTTTTCTTTTTACTCATTTGGTGGTAGTCTTTTTATAATTAGGCAACTTATAAATTAAGAATTTTAACTTCTTGCCCCTTTTTTACACTTCTTGCACCTTCATTAATAATTTCCATATTGCTGCTTAAACCAGATAAAATTTCAATGTGATCACCTTGTGTTTTACCAGGAGTAATAATTACGCGTTCTACTTTTGCGTGGTCTCCATTTTTATCGGTTATGGTGTAAATGTACTGCTCGCCTTCGGCATTTTCTGAAATGATACTTAAAGGAATTAAAATGGCTTTTTCATTGGTGTAATCATTTATTTTAAGTTTTGCAGTTAGGTTAGGCTTTATTAAATTATCTTTATTAGTAATAGGTACTTGTATTTTAAAAGTTCTATTGGCAGGATTGATGAAACTTCCTGCTTGACGAACTTTGGTATCAATTACTTTATTAAGAATTGGGAATTCTACTTTCACATTTTTACCAGTGGTAATACTGGTTATGTAAAGTTCTGGTACATCGGTTTCAATGTACATATCTTTTAAATTTACAATTCTAAAAAGAGCAGATTGCCCTGGAGATACTAGGGTTCCTTCATCTGTAATAATATCATCAATAATGCCTGTAAATGGTGCTCTAACAGAGGTTTTTGCTACTTGCTCTTTAAGTTGTTTTGTAGCTTGAAGTTGTGCTTCATAATTGGCTTTAGCTTGTAGGTATTGTAACTCGCTACCAATTTTTTGTTTCCAAAGACGTTCTTGACGCTCAAAAGTGGTTTTTGCCAAATCTGTTTGAATTTGTAATTGAGAAAGTTGCATACTTAAGCCACCATCATCAATTTTGGCTAATAATTGTCCTTTAGTAACACGTTGCCCTTCTTTTACATAAATTTTGGTTAATACCCCACTAAATTCTGCATTGATAACCACATTTTGATTGGTGCTTACATTACCTTGTAATTCAACATAATGTTTAAAAACCTGTTCTTGGGTTTTAAAAGTGGTAACTAAAGGAATTTTATGTTGAGGGTCTAATTCTTTAATTTTTTCTTCTAATTGCTTTATTTCAGTATCAATTTCTTGAAGATTTGTTTCTAGTTCTAATTTCTTTTTTCTTATTTCTGTAATATCATTAGAAGCAATAATATCGTCAATAGATTTATTTTTATCTCCACAGCTACTTAAAATCACCGTAAAAATTATTATTGGAATGTAAAATTTGGTTTTCATTATTTATGGTTTAAAGGCGTGTTTAATACTTTATCTAATTCTGCTTTATTGTTAATTAAGTCTAGCATTGCTTGTAAAAATTCTTGTTGAGATGCGTAGAGTTGCGTTTGAGCTTGTCTTAAATCAAAACTTGAAGAAATACCTTCAAAAAACTTGGTTTGGTTTTTTTGTTCTATGCGTTCTGCTAGTGCTAAATTTTGCTTTTTGTTTTCATATTCTTCAATAGAAAACAGGTAATTGCTTTTAGCTTGAGATATTTCTAATTTTAATTGTTGTTTGGTGTTTTCAAAATCGTTTTTAGCTTTTTCTAAATTAATTTTAGCTTTTTGGGTAGCAGCACTTCTGCCCAATGAACTAAAAATAGGAATGTTCATGCTTACTCCAAAAAGAGAGGCTCCGTACCAGTCTTGTTCTTTTTTTAAAAAATCAAATTGTTCACCATAACCGTTATAACTACCGTTAACAAAGGCATTTAAAGTTGGTAATGCTTTGCTTTTTTCTAGTTTTAAAAGCAACTCATTAGAGCGAATGTTATTAGTAGCTATTTTATAATCTATATTGTTTTCAACAGCGTTTTCGCTTTCAAAAATGTTTAGAGTAATATTTTCAGACGCTAAACTTTCTAAAGAATCTGTTAAGGTTATTTTGTTTTGAACATCTATACCTAACGTTATATTTAACATTTGGTAAGCTATGTTTTTTAAACGTTGGGTGTTATTTAAATTACTTTGTACACTAGATAATGTGATTTGTAATTGCTCTACACTTTCTTCTTCTTCAAGGCCATTTTCATAAATCTTAGTTATTTCATCTAAGTTTTTTTGTAAAACTTCAATGTTTCTTTTTAAGATACCAATACTTTCTTCTGCAAGTAGCACGTTTCCGTAAGCATTAATAACGGCTTGTCTAATTTCTAAATCGGTTTTTTCTTTGGCATTTTTAGAGATTTCTAAATACACTTTAGCCGATTGTAACCCAACTAGGTACGAACCATCAAATATTTTTTGAGAAAGTGTAGCGGTAGCTGTTAAAGATTGCTTAGTGGTAAAAATAACTTCGGCATATTCTCCTGGGTTACCACCAAAAAATTCAGCAGGAATAAGAGATATTTGTTGTTTTAGCCAATTATTGTAATCTATACTAGCGTTAATTTGCGGTAAACCTGTAGAGGTTGTTTCCCATTTTTGTTTTTTGGCAGCTTCAATATCAAGAGCAGCATTTTGCACGGTTCTGTTGTGCTCTAATGCGTAATCTATAGCTTCTTGTAAAGAAAAACTAAGGCTGTTTTCTTGCGAAAAAAGCCCAAAACTACTTAATAAACTAAAAAATAAAATTAGTCTGTTTTTCATGTTTTTATGATTGATTTGAATTGATGTGGTCATTTAAAATTTCTAGTCCTTTGTGAGTACAAATACCACGTAAGTGATATTCTATATAGTTATCCATAAGCATAGGCATGGTGAATTTATCTTTGGGAAAAAGGTTGTTGTCTTTTATAATTGTCATAGAATTAAAGTACATTCTAGAAATAAAATCTATATTAATATTCTTTCTGTAAAGTCCTTCTGCTACGCCACGTTCTAAATTTTTTTTAACACACCCAAGCATAACGTCAAATTGTTTGTTTTTTAAAGAGTTGTAAATTTTAGGATAGTATTTTTGAAGCTGATATTGGGGTGATGATTTTTCGTTTTTAAGGTGTTCCATCACAAATTGCTTAATACTATATATTTCTTCAATAGGGTTTTTGTTTAACTCACAAATGCATGCAATACCATTTGATATTGATTCAAACAAGCGCATTGTGGTTGCCTGAATTAGTTTGGTTTTATTAGAAAAATGGACATAAATGGTTTTTTTAGATATGCCTAAATTGTTAGCAATATCGTCCATTGTTATGCTTTTAAACCCGTAGTTTAAAAATAACTCTCCTGCCTTATGTATAATCTTTTCTCTCATTTCAGAGCGCAAATATAGTTAAGGAAACTTTAAAAACCAATATAGTTTCCTGAGTTTTACCTTTTTTTAACACTTAGTTTACTTTAATCCTTTTTTATATAATGAATTCATTTATTTTTGTTCTATGCTATCCATAGAAAAATACCAACAAGAATTTGTTTTCTTTCTAAAAAGTTTTCAGATAAAAGAAGAGCCTAAGGGGTTGTATAAACCCATTGAGTATATTTTAAATTTAGGAGGAAAGCGGTTACGCCCTGTGTTAACATTAATGACTACCGATATTTTTGGAGGTAATTACAAAGAAGCTTTAAATGCAGCTTTAAGTGTTGAGGTATTTCATAATTTTTCTTTAGTACATGATGATATTATGGATGATGCACCATTGAGACGAGGCAAAGAAACCGTTCATGAAAAATGGGATATAAACACAGGAATTTTATCTGGTGATGCCATGTTAATTATGGCCTATCAACTGTTTGAAAATTACCAAGCTAATGTATTTCAAAGTTTAGCTAAATTATTTAGTAAAACTGCTCTAGAGGTTTGTGAAGGGCAACAATATGATGTAGATTTTGAAACCAGAAATGATGTTACTATTACAGAGTATTTAAAAATGATTGAATACAAAACATCTGTTTTAGTTGCAGCAGCAATGAAAATGGGAGCCATTGTAGCAGGGGCTTCTAAAGAAGATCAAAACAATATTTACGAATTTGGTAGAAATTTAGGAATAGCTTTTCAATTACAAGATGATTATTTAGATGCATTTGGTAACCCAGAAACCTTCGGTAAACAAGTAGGAGGTGATATAATAGAGAATAAAAAAACCTATTTATACTTAAAAGCTATAGAATTTTCCTCTGGAAAAGAGCAAGAACATTTAAAGCATCTTTATAATATTGAAACTAATAAAACTGATGAAAAAGTGTTTGCAGTAAAAGAGATATTTAAATCTACTGGAGCAGCTAAAGCTACACAACAAGCAGTTGAAGCTTATACAAATAAAGCTTTTCTTGTTTTAGAAAATTTAAATATTTCTGAAGAGAACAAGTTGCTTCTAAAAGAGTTTGGAACTAGTTTAATGAGCAGAAACGTATAATGCAACTCCCAACAACTTTTGAGGCTTTAGTTGAAGAAGCTAACAAATTAGATTTATACAAAAAATTAATTTTTCAATTAAATAAAGATTTTTTACTAGCTAATATTGATTTAGATTTTCATGAAGATATTTTACCAACAAGTTTAAAACTTTTGCTTCATGAAACCATTTACACGCTTATTCAAGAGAAGTTTGCAGATTATTTAAACCTGCTTTACATTGTTGATGTTTCAGAAAAAGCAATTAAATCTTTAAACGGCAATGATACTGTAAAACTAGCAGAAGAGGTGTCGTTTTTAATCTTAAGGCGCGAATGGCAGAAAGTTTGGTTTCGCAATTGCTATTAATTAGTTTAAAAACAACACCACCTCTGGTTACTAGTTTAGCTAAAACTTTGTTCTAATTCTTTAGCCTTAGGGTGTAAAATATTATTTTCTAAATGAATATGTTGGTGCAAATCTTGCTCAAATTCATCTAGTTTAGCGTAAAGTGCTTTAAAAGTGTTACAAGCTCCTTCTGGAGGAGTATAATTGTTAGTTAATTTTGCTATTTTTTTAAAGATATTGCCTGCTGTTTCGTGCTCCTCTTCCATCATTTTTATAGGATTATTAACGGTCTCAAAAGGAGGTTTAGTTAACTCTAAATCTTCATTTTTATATTTTAATAATTTTTTAATGTATGGAAATAGTATGATTTCTTCTTTTTTTAAGTGGGCTGCCAACTCATTAGCAACTTCTGTAAAGAGTTTGTTAATTTCAACTACTTCGGTGTAGTGATGTCCATGAACTTTGGCTACTTTGTTGGAGTATTGTAAAATTAAAGGTATAGATTTTTCTACATACGCATGATGAACGTTGATAATGTGATCTATTAAAAAGTCTAATTTCCAAGAGTTATAATTATAAGCTTTTGGAGCTTCGTTTACTTGTAAGAGTTCGTTTTTAAGCATTTGGTAATCAAGCTGTTTTTTTTCGCAAGCTTTTTCAATGGTTATACCGCCTCCACAGCAAAAGTCTATACCATGTTTTTTAAATACATGAGCGGTTTTAATATTTTCTGCTACTACTTCTGCAACTGTTTTATTTTCGATTGTTTTCATAGTTTTAATTTAATAAAAGATATTTTTATCTTTTTTATTTTGAAATCAAAAGTAGCAAGTTTAATGAAATAAAAACATGACATTTGTTATTTTTTTGTGCTAAAAATCTTTTTTTCTGGATTTAAAAACAATTCTTGTTATTGGTAGAATAACCCAAAGTGAAAGTGTTAAAAAGGAAATAATGAGTCCGAAATTAGTGCCAAAAAACTTTTTAAATATAGCGCCTGTGTATCCTAGTAGTGCTGAAATATCTAATTTTAAAAGTATAAGCGTTCTTGATAAATCTATGGGGTTTAGCATGGTGCCCACTAATGATAACTTATCTAGCGGATAATCTTCAAAAATAATTAAAGACATTAAAAAGATACCATCATAAATAATAGCTAAAAATAGCCATAGCAAAATGGCATACCCAAAACCTTTAATTTTATTTTCGTTAGATAAGGCTATATTAAAAGCTAATGCTGTAAAAATAAAGGTAAGGAAACAACCTGTTGTTAGTAATAATAGAAAATCCCAAATTACAGTCGATTTAAATAAACCGTACAGTATAAAAGGAATGCCCAAGCCTAAAATTAAGCTCATTGAAAGAGAAATAGCTACACCTAAATATTGGCCTAAAAAAATAGATGATCTTTTTAATGGTTGTGCTAAAAGCAGTTCTGTAAACTCTTTTGAATTGTAGTAATACATTACACCAAAAATAGTACCTATTAGTGGTATTAAAATAATAATAACGTTCATTAGTGTTATTACTGCTTTAGATAGATCATGGTTTAGAAATAACAGCACAATACCTAACAACAAATAAAAAGCAAAGTAAACATAACTCCAACGGCTACGCATTAAATCAAAAAAACTATATTTTAATATTTTAAGCATGATTATTTGTTAAAATTGATGCAATGGCATGTTCAAAATCTGGTTGATTGGTCTTAGTTTTTAATTCTAAAATACTTCCTTTAAAATAAATTTTTCCTTCAAGAAGAAATACAATTTCATCTGACACTTCTTCAACAAAACTCATAATATGTGAGGTTATTAAAATTGTTTTTCCTTTAGCTTTTTCTTTTTGAATAAGTTCTTTTAATCTAATTAAGGCAATAGGGTCAAGTCCTGTTGTGGGTTCATCTAAAATAATAAGAGGACTATCAAACATAAAAGTTAGTACTATGTTTACTTTTTGTTTGGTGCCACCAGAAAGGTTTCCTAGTTTTTTATCTAAAAAAGGCTCTAGCTCAAAAGTGTTAATTAAGTGTTTATCTGTTTCAATTTTCCCTCGTAAATCTTTAATCATTTTAATTAGTTCCTTTACTCGTAAATTATTTGGGAAATTGGCTATTTGTGGTAAGTAATCTATTTTATGTTTGTAACTAGCATTGTTTTTTATATTCTTACCTAGAACAGAAATTTCACCTTTATTAGGTACAACCATTCCAAGAATAGACTTAATAAGTGTGGTTTTGCCAGAGCCATTTGGTCCTAAAATGGCAAAAATTCCGCCTTCGTTAATGGTTAAATCTACGCCACTAAGAACTACGTTTTTATTAAATTTTTTATGTAAATTTTTAATGGTTACCACGTTATTTTTTTTGTTGCTGGGTTATTGTCTAATAGGTTATTGGGTGTAAAAACAGGAGATACTTTTTCTGAAAAATCAATAATATCTATAAATAAACTGCGTAATAAAATAATGGTTTCGGGTGTTCGATTAACAATATATGAAAATAGTTTTACGGGTCTGTAGGGCACATCTCCAATGCCGTCTTTATTTAAATCATAGCCAGTATAACTGCTCCAATAATTGTTGTCGAAAATATTATCGTTCACTTTACTGTTATAGGCAATATCAAAAGAGTTATATAAAAAATTATTTTCTAAAAAACTGTTAGTATAGCAAGCACCTCTTACTTTTATAGCCCATCCATTATTAATAAAATTGTTGTTTTTATAAATGATGCGGTTAGAGCCTTCAATATTAATTCCTATGGTGTTTTCATTAAATGAATTGCCAATAATTTCGGCATCGTTAATTTCTTTTAATAGCATACCGTACGACGCCGTACCCCAATTTTCTTTAAAAATATTGTTGTACATTTTAATATGTTTTGAGAACATAACAGCAACACCTGCTCCGTTGTTTTCAAAGGTGTTATCTTGGTAACTGTCGTTATTAGAAAACATAAAATGTAAACCATAACGCAGGTTATTAGAGCTTACATTATTTTTAATTAAACAATTATTTGCAAACTCTAAATAAATACCATCTCTAACATTTTGAATATAATTATGTTCAATTTCAACATGGTTGCTATACCAAAGCTGAATGCCGTTACCAGAGTTATACTCTTCAACAGCATCACCAATAATTTTGTTATGGTAAACTTTTCCATGGTTAGATTTTTCTATATAAATACCGAAAAATAGTTTTTCTAGCACCAAGTTTTTAATAATAAAATGTTTGCTTTTTTGAACTCTAATAGCTGCAAAATCTTCAGTATAACTTGTTCCTACATTTATTATAAATAAACCATCTACTGTAACATTATCTGAAGTAATAGTAATGATTTCTCCTTTTAGTTCACCATCTATAATAGGGTAGTTTTCTCCAACTACGGTTAAGGGTTTATCAATTACAATATTGTATTCTTTATAGGTGCCTTTTTTTACAGAAATAGTATCAAAATCATGAGCTGTTTTAATAGCTTTTTTTAATGAATTTATAGGACACGAATTACAAACCGTAATTGTTTTGGCATATAGTAGCTTGTTACTATAACACAAATAAAGAGCCAGTAACAATATGTAGTTTAATAGTTTCATAATAGACCTCCAGATCTGGCGCTAAAACCAATTAGTACAAATAAAACAGAAATAATAGTTACAGAAATTATGTGAAGCGCTAATGGTTTTAAAGCGCGTTTTGGTATTAAAAAGAATCTTGCATGCACTGCTAGAATTACGGTGCATAACAGCAAGATTAGTTTAAGGTAAATATGCTTATTGAAATGGTTTGAAAAATCAAAAGAAAGAAAACCTTCTTCTGCATATTGAATTGCCATATAAACTCCAGAAATTAATAATGTTAGTAATGCAGGAATACCAATTTTTTCATATTTACTTTCAAAAGACTCTATAATATCAAAGTCATTTTTAAGTAAAGCTTTAGGTAAAAAAGTTAAGGTTAAAATAAGATGTCCACCCGTCCAAATTGTTGCGGCAAGGATATGAATAAAAACAACAAATTTAAGTATCATTTTTAAAGAACTATTTATTTTGAAACTTAGCTAACAACGCTTCCCAACTGTAAAGTTCCCCTCCTTTATCTGCTTTAATTTTTGCAGCGTCTTCTTTGGTTTTAAAAGCAGAAAGAAAAGCACCCATAGGACTTGGTATATTTTTGCTTATTAAAAAAGTTGCACTTGTAGCATCAATAAGAGTTTCTGGTTCTAGATAATTGTTTGATAGGTAGAGTGCAATTTCAGAAGTATCAAATTCTTTCATGAAATGTATCATGCATTCTGTAGCATCAAACTTGTAAATTTTTCCTTTTTTTGTCACTACTTCTGCTGCATGAACTTTATCTACAATAGTCATTTTACAGAAATGGCAACCATCGTTTCCGTAGTCAATAGCTTTAGGAGAAACATTACAACCAAAAACTGTAAATAATAGTAGCGATATTGAAAAGTGTTTTAGTATTTGCATAATTTTTAGTGTTTAGGTTGGGAGTTAATTATTACATAAATTACACTGTTTTACTGTTTTTCTTTCCAGTTAAATAAGCTATAAATGAAGTTGCAATTCCTAGTCCTAAAAATAACGCCCCAAGTCTTGGGTAAGAGTGTGCGGTAAAATTCAAAATATCTTTAGTTCCTAAGAGCGGGGGTTGAAACCCCATAATAGAACCGTCGGGATTGGTAAATTTCATTATGGCTTTAGGGTCTAAGTTATGTCCATAATCATGTTCCCAGATATAAAAATCGTAAAGACCTGCGCTACTTAAAACAATCATTAAAATAAACCAAAACAAAAACCATTTATAGTTTCCTTTAAAGGCAATTATCAAACCAATAACAGTTGTGATAATAATACCTAACGGAAAAATTTTAAACTCTGGAATGGCATCTGGGATATATTTCATACCAACATAATGGTTCATTAAATTTATATTCTTAATGTCATGAGGGTGAACATCTGAAAAATCATTAATATGAATGTTCATAGCAAGAGGTGTTGGGTATTGTGGTGCCTCTAAGGTGATTCTCCAAAGCGGAAATAAGAATAAGCCTAAAGGAAGAATAGCAGCAAGAAGCATGATGATATTTGATTTTTTCATCGTATAAAATTTAGTAGTTTTGTTTTAATAGCGTTTTAAAAGAAAGACGAGAGCGAAAAAACTCTCGCCTTTTTCTAGGAAAATAAACACTAAAACAAAATTTTCCTAAGTTTTAATTACTCTATATCTTCACCAAGAGACCAACGTAAAGGTGTGTTTGCGTTGGCAGCAGATACTCTTACATATCCTTGCATTTCTTGGTGTAATGCAGAGCAGAAATCTGTACAATAAAATGGCCATACACCAACTTGTTTTGGTTCCCATTTAAAGGTCTCTGTTTGCCCTGGCATAATTAGTAGTTCTGAAGTATTAGCTCCAATCATACTTACTCCGTGAGGTACATCGTAATCTTGCTCTAAATTAGTTACGTGGAAGTATACTTCATCTCCAACTTTAATACCCTCAATATTATCAGGTGAGAAGTGACTGCGTATCATGGTCATATATATATGTACGGTATTGCCATTTCTAACAACTTTGGTGTCTGCTTCACTTTTAGTTGCATATGGGTGGTTGTTTTCTTCTAAGTTAAATATTTTTTTAGAACGAGGTTTTATTAAATCTGCAGGACATCCGGCAGCGTAATGAGGTTCTCCAATAGTTGGGAAATCTAAAAGTAATTCCATTTTATCACCAGATATATCATATAATTGTGCCGATTGTGTTACTTCAGGACCTGTAGGTAAATAACGGTCTTTAGTAATTTTATTCATGGCAACAACGTATTTACCCCAAGGTTTTTGTGAGTTACCTCCAGGAATCATTAAGTGCCCAACAGAGTAGTAACAGGGTTGTCTGTCAACAACTTCCCAAGTACCTAATTTCCATTTTACAACTTCAGATGAAATAAAGAACGTAGTATAAGCATTTCCTTTGCCATCAAATTCTGTATGCAGAGGTCCTAAACCAGGTTGTTCTACAACACCGGCTAAAACATCTTCAAAGTTAATAATAGGAATACCATAAGCATCGCCTGCAAATTTTTTGTTTTCAATGGCATCAAGCATTTTGGTAAATGAATGTACTGTTAAATTAGCCGAAAGTTTTCCGTTACCAACAATATATTCTCCCGAAGGATCTACATCACAACCGTGAGGCGATTTTGGAGTTGGTAGTAAGTAAACAGCACCTGGAACATCTAAAGGATTTACAGTAAGTACTTCTTCTTTAATAGTTGAAGTTGCAGAGTGCGTAGATTCATCAAAAACATTATGAGCGTATTTTGAAGGCATCATGGTGCCGCCACCATTGTTAACATATTCTTCTATTTTTTTCCAATTAACAGCAGCAATAAAATCTTTATCGTTTTGAGAGGCATTTACTTCTAAAAGGGTGTTAGCTTCTTCAGAATTATAGGTTGTAAAGAAAAACCAACCATGAGATTTTCCTCGTCCTGGATGAGATAAATCATAATCAAAACCAGGCATAATTAATTGAAATTTTATATCCATATGTCCATGTTCAGGCTCTACAGAAATAAACGTTAAAGCTCCTTTAAAGTTTCCTTTATAATCTTTAATTGGCATATCTTTTTGAGGAATGGGTATAGAGAATCTTGTTCCTGCCACCACATACTCTGTGTTTTCTGTAACAAAAGAAGAGCTATGGTTTCCTGCGCTATTGGGTACTTCTATTATTTCGGTAGTTTCAAAAGTTGATAAATCAATTTTTGCAATGCGTGGTGTATTGTTACCATTAATAAATACCCACCTACCATCAATTTCTCCATTTGTTTGTGAAATATCAGGGTGGTGAGAGTCATCCCAAGGAATAAACCCGTGTGAAGTGTTTAGCATGGGTTTAGTTTCTTCATTGTAACCCCAAGCTTTTTCAGCATCTTGAGAAAATACAGGAATTACTTTAAATAAACGTCCTGAAGGTAGTCCATAAACAGAAAGTTGTCCGCTAAATCCACCAGAGATGAAGGCGTAAAATTCATCATGCTCTCCTGGTTTTACATAAACTTTTTCTGCAGCACTACTAGATAAAGCTCCAGCATTAGATTTAGAACTATTATTACAACTTGTAAATACTACAAGAATACTTAATAATGCTACAATTGGTTTTAATGTTTTTTTCATTCTTAAATTTAGTTTTAGTTAGTGTTTATTCAATTGGAGGCAAAAGTAGTTTGTCTATTACGTGCACAATACCATTGCATTTATACTGATAATGCATTAGTACCTCCAATAATGAGCTAGTTGTTATTTTAATGTTCTAAAATATTCAAGTATGGCTCTTGCATCTTCTTCAGATAGATTTTGATTTGCCATAGGAGAACCGTTAAATTCCATTAATAAAGCCTTAGCTAATGGGTCTTTTTGGGTCATTTCATCTGGGTTTAAAATCATGTTCATTACCCATTCAGGTGAACGACGCTCTAAAATACCAGTTGGAGCAGGACCAATAAATTTTTTATTGGGTCTATGGCATGCGGTACACATTTTTTTAAAAACATCGGCTCCATGGGCAGCCATAGTTTCATCTATGCTCTCAGGTAATGTAAGCGATGTAATTGGACCTATGCCTTTGTTGGTTAAATCTACTTGTTTAGAAGCAGGTATCGTTTCGTCTTTTTTTACTTCTTTCTTAATAATGGTTTCTTTTTTTTCATAACTGAAACCTTCTTTCTTTTTTTCTTCTTTACCACCACAATTCATTAATATTGCAGCTAATAAGATAGTCATTAATTTTAGTGTTGTTTTCATATAACATAATATTTAGGAATAACAAAACTATGTAGTAAATACACAAAAAAATATGATAAAAATCATATTTAAGATAATTATATCTTCTTTAAATTTGTACAAGATTATTTAAGTATATGTTTTCAAATTCATCAAAATACGCCATTAAAGCCGTGTTGTTTTTAGCTTTGCATGCCAGTGAAAAAAACAAGGTGATGGTTAAAGATATTGCAACCCCAATTAATGTGCCTTTGGCTTATATAGCTAAATTACTCCAGCAGTTGGTTAGAGAAAATTTAGTATCATCTGTAAGAGGACCAAAAGGAGGGTTTTATTTAAGTGAAGCTAATTTAAATAAATCTGTAATAAATATTATTTATGTTATTGACGGTGAAGAAAAGCTTAATTCTTGTATGTTAAGTTTAAAAAAATGCCATGAAGAAACCCCTTGTCCGTTGCATAATATATTAAGTGCTTCCAGAAATAATATTTTAAATAAACTTAAAAATATAACTATTAAAGAATTGGCTTTAGATGTTTATGAAGGCAATTCATTTCTTCCATTATAATAGTTACAGAATTTTAATAAATTTTAATTTCTAGATTTATTAATAATGTTAAAATTTAATAAAATTATGGGTGTTGTTATTATTAATATTTAGTGATTAATAAAAAAACTCTTAAAATCTTAAAAATCACTAACAAATTAACATTTTAAAAAAAGTATTTGCTAAAAGTTAATGCAAGCGTTATAATTCTTTGATTAGAAACATATAATTTTTATAAAAGTTGTATTTTTGAAGAATGTTTTTTCAAGAAGAGAATAGGATAGAATAATGGATAAATTTTCCTTTTTAAACGCAGCACATACAGCGTATTTTGCTGATTTGTACGAGCAATATTTGCAAAACCCTGATAGTGTAGAACCTAGTTGGAGAGCCTTTTTTCAAGGATACGATTTTGGTAGTGAAAACTATGGGTTAGATGGTGAAATTGTTGAAGGTGTATCGGCTCAAATGCCAGAACATCTACAAAAAGAATTTCAAGTAGTTAAACTTATTGATGGGTACAGAATGCGAGGGCATTTGTTTACAAAAACAAACCCCGTAAGAGAAAGACGCACCTATACCCCAACCTTAGAATTAAAAAATTTTGGTCTTTCCGAAAACGATTTAGATACCGTTTTTAATGCCGGAGAAATTCTTGGTTTAGAGGCGCAGCCTTTAAGAGAAATTGTAAAACACCTTGAGTTAACTTATTGTGATACAATTGGTGTAGAATATATGTATTTGCGTAATCCCGAGGTTATTAAGTGGTGGCAAGAAAAGCTTAACTTAAATGATAATCACCCTACGTATTCTGCAGATACTAAAAAATATATTCTTTCTAAACTTAATCAGGCAGTTAATTTTGAGAACTTTTTACAAACTAAATACGTTGGGCAAAAACGTTTTTCTCTAGAAGGAGGAGAAACACTAATACCAGCCATAAGTAATACCCTTTACAATGCTGTAGAAAAATACGGAGTTAAAGAAACCGTATTAGGAATGGCACATCGTGGGCGTTTAAGTACCTTAGTTAATATTTTTAGAAAGCCATTAAATGAATTATTTAGTGAGTTTGAAGGAAAAGATTTTGAAGATCAAGATATTGATGGAGATGTAAAATATCACTTAGGTTTAACATTAGACAAAACTTATCAAAACGGTAAAACTATTAAGATGAATTTGGTGCCAAATCCATCACATTTAGAAACCGTTGGTCCTGTTGTAGAAGGTATTACAAGAGCAAAAATAGATAGTGATTACGGTGGTGATGATTCTAAAATTCTACCTATTATAGTTCATGGAGATGCTGCCATTGCGGGTCAAGGAATAGCTTATGAAGTAGCTCAAATGAGTCAGTTAAACGGTTACAAAACTGGCGGAACCATTCATATTGTTGTAAATAATCAAATAGGGTTTACAACTAACTATTTAGATGCCCGTTCTAGTACCTATTGTACAGATGTTGCCAAAGTAACATTGTCTCCTGTAATGCACGTTAATGCAGATGATGCAGAAGCTGTTGTACATGCAATAGAAATGGCATTAGATTACAGAATGCGTTTTAAAAAGGATGTGTATATAGATTTACTAGGTTACAGAAAATATGGTCATAACGAAGGAGACGAACCTAGATTTACGCAACCTAAACTGTATAAAAATATAGCAAAACACCCTAATCCTTTCAAAATATATTCAGATAAACTTATTGCTGAAGGAACAGTAGACAAAGCTTATATAGATAGTATAGTAAGTGAGTTTAAGGACACGCTTGAAAGTGAGTATGAAAAGGCCAAAGAGGCAGAATCCTCTAAAGTAAGGGAGTTTATGCAAGAGCGTTGGGCAAATTTTAAGCGCAGAGGCTTAGATGCAATGCTAGAACCAACAGAAACAAAATACCCAGAAAATAATTTAAAGTCTATTTCAAAAGTAGTTTCAACAGTACCAGAAGGTGTTAAGTTTTTGCGTAAAGCAGAACGAATTTTACAAGGGCGCCAAAAGATGGTTTTTGAAACCGATACCCTAGATTGGGGAATGGCAGAAACTTTAGCTTATGGAAGTTTATTAGAAGAAGGATTTAATGTTAGAATTTCTGGGCAAGATGTTGAGCGCGGTACTTTTAGTCATCGTCATGCCATTTTACGTGATGAAATTTCAGAAGAACGTATCAACCTATTAAATACAAATCCCAATAATAAAGGCGAAATGTATATCTACAATTCGTTCCTTTCAGAATATGGTGTATTAGGGTTCGATTACGGGTACGCCATGGCTAACCCAAACACATTAACTATTTGGGAAGCACAGTTTGGAGATTTTAGTAACGGAGCACAAATTATATTCGACCAATATTTATCTGCAGCCGAAGATAAATGGAAAGTACAAAACGGTGTTGTAGTACTGTTGCCTCACGGTTATGAGGGGCAAGGGTCTGAGCATTCTTCTGCAAGAATGGAGCGTTATTTACAACTTTGCGCAAATGATAATATGGTAGTTGCAGACTGTACTACGCCTGCAAACTTTTTCCATTTACTACGCCGGCAAATGAAACGTGATTTTAGAAAGCCGCTAATTGTTTTTACACCAAAAAGTTTATTAAGACATCCAAAGGCAGTTTCTTCAATTAAAGAATTAGCTAACGGAGAATTTCAAGAAGTTATAGATGATACTATAAACCCAGATAAGGTTAAAAAATTAGTTTTCTGTACAGGTAAATTCTATTATGAACTATTAACTGAGCGTGAAACTTTAAATAGAGATGATGTAGCTATAGTGAGAATAGAACAACTATTCCCTCTACATATAGAAAAGATTCAACAAATTATTGATAAATATCCTAATGTTGAAAAATACATTTGGGCTCAAGAAGAACCAAGAAACATGGGAGCATGGAGTTTTATAGCACAACGATTAGATTTGGTTAAGTTAGAACCTTGTACTAGAAATTATAACTCAGTTCCTGCACCAGGTTCTAGCGCTAGAGATAAAGCAAGACAGCGCAAAGTTCTAGAAAACGTTTTCAGTATTTAAAATAAAAAAAGAAAAATTATAATTAAAATTATTACAGATGATTTTAGAAATGAAAGTACCATCACCAGGAGAGTCTATCACAGAAGTAGAAATAGCTACTTGGTTAGTAGAAGATGGTGATTACGTAGAAAAAGACCAAGCTATTGCAGAAGTAGATAGTGATAAGGCAACTCTTGAGCTTCCAGCAGAAGCAAGTGGTACTATTACCTTAAAAGCTGAAGAAGGAGATGCTGTTGCTGTAGGCGCAGTAGTATGTCATATAGATACAAGCGCTGAAAAGCCAGAAGGAGATGCGCCTGCTAAAGAGGCTGTTAAAGAAGAAGCTCCAAAAAAAGAAACACCTTCAGCACCTGCTACACAAACAGCTACTTATGCTACAGGTAGTGCTAGTCCTGCTGCAAAAAAGATTTTGGCTGAAAAAGGTATAGAGGCATCAGTTGTTAAAGGAACTGGTAAAGATGGAAGAGTTACTAAAGAAGATGCTATTAAAGCGGTACCTTCAATGGGAACACCAACAGGTGGTAGCCGGGGCACTTCAAGAAGTAAAATGTCTATGTTACGCCGTAAAGTGGCAGAACGTTTAGTAGAAGCTAAAAATACAACAGCTATGTTAACCACATTTAATGAGGTTGACATGTCTCCAATTTTTGCTTTAAGAAGTGAGTATAAGGAAACCTTTAAAGCTAAACATGGTGTTAGTTTAGGGTTTATGAGTTTCTTTACATTAGCAGTAGTTCGGGCATTAAAAATGTATCCTGCTGTAAATTCTATGATTGATGGTAAAGAAATGATTTCTTATGATTTTTGTGACATAAGTATTGCTGTTTCAGGCCCAAAAGGACTTATGGTGCCAGTAATTAGAAATGCAGAAAACTTAAGTTTTAGAGGTGTAGAGTCTGAGGTAAAACGATTAGCTATTCGTGCAAGAGAAGGACAAATAACTGTTGATGAAATGACAGGTGGTACTTTTACAATTACCAACGGAGGTGTATTTGGGAGTATGTTATCTACACCAATTATTAACCCTCCACAAAGTGGTATTTTAGGAATGCACAATATTGTAGAGCGTCCTGTTGCAGTTGATGGTAAAGTTGAAATTAGACCAATTATGTACGTTGCATTATCATATGACCATAGAATAATTGATGGTAAAGAAAGCGTTGGTTTTTTAGTAGCTGTTAAAGAAGCTTTAGAAAATCCTATTGAAATTTTAATGAATAGTGATGTTAAAAAATCATTAGAGCTATAAAAGACCAATTATATAAAAGAAAAAAGGGGGTGTAAACTAAGTTTACACCCCCTTTTTTCTTATCATTATCTAACTAACTAAAACAAATAAAAATATTAATAGAAATTACAATGATAATAATTATTGTTAGCCCAATTATACAGCACTTATCAAGAATCTTATTTCTTTTTTCCATGATAATTTAACTTTAAATTAGATTTGGGGAAAACTCTGCACCTAAGTGATGCAGAGTTTAATTTAATAATTCTAATCTCTCTAAAAAAGAATTATAAATAGCTTAATAGCGAGTGTAAAATTATAATACAGGCTTTAATTATAAAATAAGCACTTCTACGTATTTTTATTTGTAAAGGAGGAAATGGAAAGTATATAAAAAGCGAAAGCTCTAGATCATTACAATACTAGAGCTTTCTTAATTCTCCCTAAGAACTAATTAATAGCACTGTAAAGGTAAGTTGTAATAGCGTTAAAAAAAATACGCACTTCTACGTATTTTTTAAATGATCTTTATTTAAATTGGCCCAAATTGATAGCGAAGTAGGTTTATTGTCTAAGCCTAGTTTAGCAACTATATTACTTCTATGCTTATCAACTGTTCTTACAGATATTGATAGTTCTTCGGCAATATCATTACTGGTTTTATTTTCAGAAATAAGTTTTACTATTTTTAATTCAGCTTTTGTTAAAAGTTCAATGGCTTCTAAATGGCTATCTACAGGACTAGAATTTAGGTGTGAGGCTATTTCTTCACTAAAATAAGGTTTGTTGTTTACAACATTTTCAATACAGGTTTCAATTTCTTCAATAGCAAATTCTTTTAAAATATAACCATAAACATTAAAAGCTTTTGCTTGGTCATAAATTTCTTCTTCTTTATCAAAAGTGATTAAAATAATTTTTGTAGATAAGTTGTTTTTCTGGCAGTCTTCGGCTATTTCTAAACCTGTTTTATAAGGCATTCTTATATCTAGAATGGCAATTTCAGGTTTTAATTTCACAATTAAATTGTAGGCAGATTTTCCGTCTGTAGCACTACCAACAATATTAAACCCTTTAGAGGTTAAAAAATCAGTTAAACCCCTTAGCATTAAAGGGTGATCGTCTGCGATTACTATCGTAGTATTCATTTATTTTAGAGAGGAGTATGTTGCTATTAATTATTAATAATCTATCAAAGGTAGATTTATAATTTTAAATATAAATATTTCTTTTGATAATCTATTACGGCTTTACCTTTTTTTAAAATATCTGCACCAATTATACCATCTACAGGCTTAGAGTTATGATTCATTAAGGCAGTATTAACATGCGTTAAATTAAAAAGTACTAAAACAACTTTATTATGACGCCATTTTCCTATTTTAACTTTATTTTTTTTAGACATTTTAGTGTCCATGTCAATAGCGCCTGCCCCTGCAGCTTTAATAACAGAATCTTCGGCTTTTAAATTAAAAGTATCTACAGCTTCAAACCCAACACAAGAACTAGATGCTCCAGTGTCTAAAATAAAACGCCCGCGATTACCGTTAATAGAGGCTTTAATTTCAAAATGGTTGGTCTTGGTAAGGTGTAATTTTATTTTAGTATAACCTTTGTCTAATAAAAATTCTTGTAGAGATTTTTCCATGACACTTATTTAAGTTTAAAACGTAAAAGTAATATAATAAGAAGGATAAACCCTAAAATTATTCCGTACAATAAATATGGTTTAGATATGGGTTGTGATGATTCACCATAATACACAAAAGCTCCCCAATAATAAGGTGATTTTTTTGCATTGCTAATAGATGGGTTTTCTAAATACTCTAATTTGCATGTTTGGTTAGAGTAATAAGCCGATTGTGTATTACTATAATTTTTATAAAATGATTGCATAATTTGAGAGGTAGACAAATCGTTTATCTGCCATAACGTAAACAGTAAGTTTTTAGCTCCAGCATATTGAAAACCTCTAGCAATACTCATAGCACCTTCTGCTTTAAAAAGTTTGCCAACACCAGTTTCGCAGGCACTTAAAACTACTAAATTACTATTAAGGTTAAGGCTGTATAACTCATTTACATATAGCTTTTCATTGTAAAAATCTATACTAGCAGGCTCAACAAAATTACCACTACTGGCGTGGGTTGATAAATGTAAAATATTATAATTTTTAGCCTTTTTTATAAAGTTGGTTTTACTAGCGTTATCATTTATTAACATTTCAGAATTTATTTCTTTTTTAATAGCATTGGCTTCTTGTAAAGAAAAAGAAAGGTGTTTGGTAGAATTGTTAAAAACAGGAAATATGCCCAATAGTTTATTATTGGTTTTGATTTGGCTATTGTTTAAATAGAAAAACGCACTAGAGTTATAAGCTATGTTTTGAAACTTAACAACAAAGGGCATTTTAGAGAAAGATGTTGTAGTGGTTTTAGAATTTAAAAGCGTTTCAAATGGCATAAAGTTGAGTAACCCGTCTGGAATAACAATAACATTTTTGTATGCCGAAACTTCTTTAAAATTTAGTAATTGATAAAGATTAAATGCCTGCAGTGTATAATTAGAAACATTGTTATTAATTTTGGTTGCATCATCAAAAAGATGAATGTAATTAGTAATTGCTTTTTTTGCATTATCGGTTTCAGTTAATTTGTTTAATGTGATGCTGGTACTAGAAATTACAAATTGATAAATAGCTTGTTTACCATAAAAATATTCAACTAAAACGGCATTGTCTTTTAGTAATTTATTCTGTAAGTTTTGTGTTGGAATTGGATTTTCTAATGCTGGATACTTTTTAGATATAGGTATTTGTAGCGACTTAATTTTTAGGCTTATCTCGCTTAATTGCTTGCTTAAATTATTTATTTCTGTAGGGCTATTGTTTTCTAACTGTTCAATAATAAGTTTACTGGTAATAAGTTCTTGTTGCTTTAAAAGATTGTATTCTTTATTTAATAGGCTGTCTGTTGGGTGTTTTTCTAGACGTTGCTTTTTTAAAAACATTTCTTTTAAAGTGAATACTTTACTGTTTTCAGAATATTCAAAAGCTTTAAATAAAAGAGAGTCGTTTTGAGTGTTGTTAAAAGTATCAAAAAGCAGATTAATACATTTTTCACTCCTAATTCTATTATTGGTTTCATTTAAAATTTTAGCTTCCTGTGTGGTCCATGTGTTTTTTAGTAAATGAGATACATGAAAGCTTAAATCATAACTTTTTAAGGCTAATTCAGGAGTGGTTTCAATGTTTGAATAAAGATCAAAAATGTCAATAAATTTATTTTCGGCATAAAGCAGTTCTTTTTTTGGTAAACTTTTAAAATTTGTATTAGGAATAAGTGATTGTAGCGCCATTTCAAGACTCTTTAAAGCAGCTGTATTTTGGTTGTTTACATGGTAAATTTGTGCTTCTTCAATATAAATTTGTGCTATTTCTCTTTTAGATAAGTTTTTAATTGCTAATTGTTGTTTTTTAAACTTTTTAAACTCTAAAAGTGCTTGAGAGTAATTAGCGTTTTGAAGGGCTATTTTATAATAAAGTTTGTTGTTTAAAGTTGCCTTTTCAGAAATAGTTCCAAGAGCAATTTGGCTTTCGTTTTTAAGGTTAATTAATTTTTGTTTTTGGCTTTTGCTAATATTAGGATTGTTAATAAAGTCTGAAGTGAGTTTTATAACTGTTTCATGTTTTCCTAAGGTGTAATACAGTTGCGATAAATTTATAGCACCGCTAATTTCATGTTTGGGCAAATTCTTTTTTTTTGCCAGATAAGTATATTGTTTAATGATGCTTTCTGCATTGGTAAAGTTGCCAGTTTTTGTGTATAGGTTACCTAAAGGAATTAGGCAGCTCTCAATAATATCAAAATCTGATAGTTTTGATAAGTTGTTATTATTGAAACGTTTTACAGCATCTTCAAAAGTTGTAATGGCTTCTTTTAAGTTAGAATGATTTTGTAAGTAGTACCCTTTATGGCTTTGTAAAAACACTAAAGCTAATTGTTCATCTTTAGTTTTTACTTGAGATTTAAACCTTAGTTCTTGTTTGTTTAAAATTTGTAATGAAGCCTCATTTGGGTTGGCTATAAATGTTTCTGCAGCTAGGTAAATTTGTTCTTCAAGTTCTTGTGAAAAGCAAAAGCCATGGATGAAGACTAAAAAGTAAAGTAATTTTTTCATTAATATTTATACGCAAGAGTGAAATGCCAAATGTGCCTTAGGCACTAGAATTTCCAAATGGCATAGAATTGCCAATAGTTAAAATCATTTTCAAAACTCATAATATAACGAGCGCCAAGACTAGGACCAATTCTAGCAAAACCTGCGGTGGCTTCAAATAAAAGCCCTGTTCTTAAATTTGTAAATGAGTTTGAAAGTGAGTTTTGTTCTTTTGTGCTGTTCATTATAGGAGCATCGGGGTCTGTGCCTTCAAATTGTTCAATTAAAACATTTTGGTTTTGTTTTTCGCTAACCGAAATGGTGTTTTGTAAACCAGCACCAAGCCCAATATAATTATTTACGTTATATCGTAAAAGAATTGGTATATCCCAATCTATGTTTTCATAACTAGCATCTGTGGTGGTACGTTGCCTAAATCTAAACCCTTGGGGGTCATCAATAATTTCATCGGTAACATTGGTGTTGGCATCGTAAGAATGAAAATTATTCATAAGTTCTACCTGCCAATACCAACGATAAGACTTGTAAGGAGAAATGGTAGCGCCTACAAAATAGCTTTCAGAATTGTTTAGGTTTTCAAACGAATTATAACCTACTTTAGCACCAACAGAAATACCAGGTAAAAAGCGTGTGGTAGAGTAGTTGGTAATTATAGGTTCATTTTTATCAAATATTATGGCTGTTCTGCTTTTTGTTTTCTTTTTATGAAAATCTTTAGCAAATTTTATTTTATACTTTACAAAACCTTTTGTAGAATCATACTCTTTTACGTTTTTCTGTTCGCTACCTGGTAAGTAAATATTTTTAAAGGTGAAAATAGCTTGTTTGTCTGTAAAAGTAGTATCTAAGCAACTATACAGAACTTCTTTTTTAGGACAAATATCACATTTAGGGTACATGTCGATTACTTCTAGAGTCGATTTATCCAACATATCAGGAATATCAGTTTCCAAGCGTATAGTTCTTGCGGGTCCTTCGCCATTATTTTGAAACTTTATTTTATACTTTAGAGTTTTAAAGCGAACAAGTCTGTAGTTCATAAACGTACCGTTAGAAGACATTTTATTTGGGTCATGTGAGGTTACAATTTCCATTTCCATGTCTTTAACCTTATGATTGTCATAATTAGAATCTGGAACATAAATACCACGTACTGAAATTATAGCACTAGTATCTTTTACCATTTCTGGGGTGGTTTTTAAGCTGAAAAATATATTGCGCTCTTCGTTTGGTTGCATATTCTCAAACTCTAATAAACTCCAGTCTTTGTATATGCTTTGAGATTCTTGAATGGTTAAAGGTAAATTCATTTTTTCGGTAGAATCTTGCAGTGTTAAAGCACTTTCTATAATATCATTATTAGAAGAGGCTAAATAGATGTTTTCATTATCTATATTATATGTGTAAGCAAAACTGCTATTGGAAATATCTTTTTCGTTATGATGAGTTCTGGTTTCAATTAATTCAAAGTTGTCATTTTTGTATTTAAGTTCATTGTAAAACAAATATATTTTACCCTTTGTAATATATTCTTTTGTGTTTTTATAACTTAAAATAACTACCATTTCTTGGTCTGGAACAGGCTCTCTGTTTCGTTTTAATGTAAAGTCTTCAGTCATAGAGGCAATATCTTCATAATCTTCAGTTACATTGCTAATGGCTATTTTTTTGGGGCGTGTAGTAGGTGGTTTTCCGTTATCATAATTATTAGTTGCCCAAAGTTTTACTTCATATTCGCCTTTATTTTTATAGGTATGCTTAGGATTTTTTTCTTTGCTGTAATGGCCATCACCAAATTCCCAATGGTACGTATAAAAGGCTTTAGGCGCACCAGCAATTTGGGTTAACTCTGGTGTTTCTGGTGTAAATGTAACTACATTACTATTAGTGATATTTTTTATAGTGGCGGTTCTTGTTAAGCTATCGGTTTCTTTAGTTTGTTGAGAAAAACCAAAAATAGAAAAAGTAAAAACCAGAAAATAAAGTAATATTTTAGGCATAACAAAAATGTTTAGGTGTTTAAATATACAAAGACTATAAGTAATATGTTTTTTAAACATTATTAGTAAATTAAAATCATTACTATATTGGCAATAATTGTTATCACAATCATTATTATTAGTATAACAGCCAATATAGAAATACTTTTTTTCATGCCTTAAAAAGGTTGTTTAATACTATATACACTAAGGTTGTTTTTTGTTACCCATTAAAAACAAAAAAGCCAGAAATTTTACATTTCTGGCTTTTAATAAATAGGTTAATAATTTGGGAAACCATTTAAAGTAGGTTTAAAAAAGCTATGTTTATGGCAGATTGTTAATTATGTTTATTAATTGAGTTTCTGTAACAACACTGGTTTCATCTTCGGTAAAAGTAATGGTTTTATTTTCTGCTATGGTTACACCTTTTATGGCGTATTTCCAGTTATTGTTTTCTTCGGTTACAAAAATTACATGACATTCTAAACCAATGGGAATTTGTCCGTAATGTTCGCTAAATAAACCTGTATTAGAATCGTAAGTATCAAGGTTAGCTAATCCGCTATCTTCTCCATCGTATGATAAATAAATAGCACAGTTTGTGTTGTCATAACCTTCAGGCGCATCTACTAAAATAGTTGTTTTTTCTCTTGGGTCGTTATAAAATTTATCTACGTTAGTCCAGCCAAAGTCGCCAACAAAAGCGTAATATTGGTTTCCTTCAAAGAAAATACCGTTTTCTCCATTAGGGTTGTCTCGTTTGTCTTCTTCCCAAGCAAGGTTACCGTCTTCATCTATAGTGCCAGTCCATAAAATCATATCGTTATCTATACCTCCTGTTAAATCTCCAGGAATACCTAATTGGATGTCGCAAGAAATATCTAAAGGCGTTCCGTTTTGTGTAGCTTCAATATAAAATTCGCCACCAGAAATTAACAGAGCTTTGTCTCCGTTAGGCATAACTCCCATAGTAGGTTTGTTAGTTGTAAGCATAGAACCTTTGTCAAAAAGTTCAACATATTCTAAGTCTACTTCACCTGTTACTGGATTTCCGTTAAGTGTTAAACAACTACTGTTAATTCCTATAGATACACCGTTATCTGAGGTTAGGTTTATCCAACCGTCTTCTGCGTTAAACTGAAACGTTTGTGTATTGTTGTTTAAAGCGTCTTCAAAAAGCGCGTTGAATTCTTCTTGTGATGGTCCTTCAAAAATTGGGTTTTCGCCATCGTCTGATTTTGTACAACTTGTAAAGATTAAAGTTGTCATTAATAAAAGTCCGAAAATGTTCTTTAAAGTGTTCATAATAGATTTGTTTTTAATTGTTATTCATGTTTATATAAACAGGGCAACTATTTTGTTACCCTGTTTTTTGTTTTTTTTTCACTTCGACTGTGCTCAGTGTGACATTATTGTTGAGGTTGGCTGATGATTATTTTGTTTACAATAGCATCGCCAGAGGCTACTAATGCTATCATTTTATTTGCGTATGCTTCAGATGAAGAATATCCTCTTGCAGTACCAGATACGGTTTCAACTTCCCAGAAATAGTTTCTTTTGTTGCTGGTATTAACTTCAGATTTTAGAACAAAATAACTTTTAATTTCTTTTGAGGTTACAACTTCACCAGAGGTTGCTAAGGCAATCATTTCTTTAGCTTGTTCTAGAGATAAAGAGGTTCCAGAGTAGGTGCTTTTTGTAGTTTCAACCTTCCACTCAAAAACTTGAGCAATGTTGTTTTTTGTAATTTCAATAACTTCATTTAAAGTGTTAAGGGTCTTGTTTTCATTTGTAGCATTTAAGTTTAATATTGATAATACTACGGTTCCGATAATTAAAATTGATTTTTTCATGATTTCTAAATTTTTTATGGATTAATTAATTTTTGTTTCGTCTTAATTTTTGACTGTTACACCCTTATATCAAAACCATTTAAAATTTGTTACCCTTTTATTTCAAACTTTTTTTACTTTAGTAGCAAATACAAGGGGTAATGAGCGAAAAAAAAATTCACGAAGACCAGAAATACATAGATGGATTGTTAAAAAACAACGCATTTATAATTCAATCTATTTATGATAAGTTTGCCTCCAAAGTGGTTAATTATATAAAGCAGAATAGTGGAAGTGCAGATGAAGCTCAAGACGTAATTCAAGAAACGCTCATAGCTATTTACAATCAAGCAAGTCAAAAAAAACTACAGCTTACGTGCCCTTTTGATGCGTATTTTTTTTTGTTATGTAAACGCAAATGGCTTAATGAGTTAAAAAAATCTTCAAATAAAGAGGTAACAATTAATGAGGAAGTATTATCTAAAAATGACGAGGCTCAAGAACTAGCTTTTGAAACATCAGTTTTTAGCGAAAAACAAGCTCTTTTTTCAGAAATGTTTAATAAACTAGGAAAAGCTTGTAAAGATTTATTAACCGCTACTTTTAAAATAAAATCTATGGAAGAAGTAGCAAAAAGTTTAGGTGTAACCTATGCCTATGCTAGAAAAAAGAAATCTTTATGCATTGGTAAATTAACAAAAATGGTTCAAGGATCACCTAAATTTAACCAGCTTAATAATTAATTGTCATGGAAGATCAAAACTACATATTATTTGAATCCTATTTATCTGAAGAATTATCTAAAGAAGAAAAGGCAGATTTTGAATTACGATTACAAACCGAACCAGAATTTAATCAAGCCTTCAACACCTATAAAGAGTTGTCTTCTTTTTTAGAAAATAAGTTTGAAAACAAAGCAGCTTCAGAAGCATTTAAAGAGAACATAAAAAAGATTTCAGA
This sequence comes from Seonamhaeicola sp. NFXS20, assembly GCF_049132085.1. Lineage (NCBI taxonomy): Bacteria > Pseudomonadati > Bacteroidota > Flavobacteriia > Flavobacteriales > Flavobacteriaceae > Seonamhaeicola > Seonamhaeicola sp. NFXS20. The sequence continues at coordinate 407,640 of NZ_JAFMPU010000001.1, forward strand.
TAAGCACTTTAATAAAGAAGAAACACTATTAAAACAAAAGCAAAAACCAAAAGTGTTTCAGTTTTATAAATATGCTATTGCAGCCTGTGTTCTTCTATTTATTGGGTTATTTACATTCAATCAATTATCAAACCCAAGTTTTAGTGATTATAATACTTATGAAACCATTAGTTTAACCGTTAGAGGCTCACAAGATGCATTATTAAAAACTGCTGAAAACGCTTTTAATACTAAAGATTTTACTAAAGCAGAAGAGGCCTTTAGCCAACTTTTAAAACAAGATGCTACAAACAAAGAATTTCAACTTTATAAAGGTATAGCTTTAATAGAATTAGATAAATTTAATGAAGCCGATACCTTATTAGAAAAACTTTCAAAAGAAGATTCTGCTTTTAAAAATGATGCTATTTGGCATTTAGGTTTAAGTAAACTAAAGCAAAAAGATTATAAGGCATCATTAGGAATTTTAAAAACACTGCCAGAAGACGCCAATAATTACAACAAGGCACAAAAACTAATAAAGAAACTAGATTAAAGTTATATTAAGAAAGTCATCATTAAACAGATGACTTTTTTATTTTTACAGCATGATTATAACAGATACACACACCCATTTATATAGCGAAGCCTTTGATGATGATAGGCATGAAATGATACAGCGTGCTATAGATGAAAATATAACTAGGTTTTTTATTCCTGCAATAGATTCAACCTATACAGAGGCAATGCTTCAACTAGAAAAAGATTTCCCAAACAATGTGTTTTTAATGATGGGTTTACACCCAACCCACGTAAAAGAAAATTTTAAAGAAGAGTTAAAACATGTTGAAGCGATGCTTGCAAGCCGAAAATTTTATGCTGTTGGCGAAATAGGTATAGATTTATATTGGGATAAGAGTACCTTACAAATTCAAATAGAAGCCTTTAAACATCAAATAGCATTAGCTAAGCATTACAAATTACCCATAGTAATACATTGTAGAGAAGCTTTTGATGAAATATTTGAAGTATTAGAAGATGTTAAACATGATAATTTATTTGGAATTTTTCATTGCTTTACAGGAACTTTAGAACAAGCGCATCAAGCCCTTTCCTATAATATGAAATTAGGTATTGGTGGGGTTGCAACATTTAAAAATGGGAAGATAGATAAGTTTTTAAATGAAATTGATTTAAAACACATTGTTTTAGAAACCGATGCTCCCTATTTAGCGCCCGTTCCATACAGAGGAAAGCGAAACGAAAGCCTATATATATTAAAGGTGTTAGATAAACTATCAGAAATATATAATTTGCCAGTAAAAGATATTGCAAATATTACCACTCAAAATTCAAAAGACATTTTTAAAATTTAAAAAATGAGTAACTCTAAACCCAACATATTACTTATTTATACTGGCGGAACTATTGGAATGGTTAAAGATTTTAAAACAGGCGTTTTAAAAGCATTCAACTTTAATTCACTATTAAATAAAATACCAGAGTTACAATTATTAGATTGTAACATTAATACAGTATCCTTTAAAGAACCTATAGACTCTAGTAATATGAATCCAGAATATTGGGTTCAAATAGCAGAACTAGTAGAAACTAATTATAACGAATTTGACGGATTTGTAATTCTTCACGGAAGTGATACCATGAGTTATACAGCTTCGGCCATAAGTTTTATGTTAGAAAATTTATCAAAACCAGTAGTTTTTACAGGTTCGCAATTACCAATAGGAGATTTAAGAACCGATGCTAAAGAAAATTTAATAACATCTATACAAGTTGCATCTTTACAAAAAAATGGCATACCAGTAATTCAAGAGGTATGTTTGTATTTTGAATATAAATTATATAGGGCTAACAGAACTACAAAAATAAATGCAGAGCATTTCCAAGCATTCGATTCACCAAACTATAGAGAGCTAGCAGAATCTGGGGTGCATTTAAAAATCAATAAAAAATATTTATTTAAGCCTGAAGCTAATAAAGCGCTAAAAGTTCATAAAAACTTTAATAATAATATAGCACTCATAAAATTGTTTCCAGGAATTACAAAAAATGTTATAGAAAGCATATTTAATACACCAAACTTAAAAGCGGTTATTTTAGAAACTTATGGAGCAGGAAATTGCACCACAGAATCATGGTTTATTAATTTGTTAGAACAAAATATATCAAAAGGAATACACATTATAAATATAACACAGTGCTCTGGAGGTAGCGTTATGATGGGGCATTATGAAACCAGTAGCAACTTAAAAAGCATAGGTGTAATTTCGGGCAAAGATATTACTACAGAAGCTGCAGTTTGTAAGTTAATGTACTTGTTAGGAGAGGATATTTCTAAAGAAAACTTTAAAAACCTATACGAAATGCCAATTAGAGGAGAAATGATGTAAAATTAACAGTGTAAAATTTTAAGGTTTAAAGATTTTTTTGTTATTTCATCCCCCGTAATTAATAGTACTGAAATATTATAAAGAGAGGTGGCCGAGTGGTCGAAGGCGCACGCCTGGAAAGTGTGTATACCTCAAAAGGGTATCGAGGGTTCGAATCCCTTCCTCTCTGCTGTTATTTTTATCTGATTAGTTACTTTTTTTTTTTATCTTTAACACTTTAACAAATAAAATTAAGATCTAGACATGAAAAGATTATTTTCTATCCTTGCCATTACAGGAATGATGGCATTTGGAACTGCTAATGCAACTACAATTGCAACTACAACTACAGCAACAACTGTAGCAACAACAATTCAAGATGATGATGCAGCACCTGCTGAAGAAACACTTGGATTTCATCAAGAATTAAAAAAGAGATTTATTGAAGGTGGCCCTGGATTTATGGGAATCGTTTTGTTATGTTTAATTCTAGGTTTAGCAATTGCTATCGAGAGAATTATCTTTTTAAACCTTTCAACTACAAACACAAAAAAATTAACTCAAAACGTTGAAGATGCATTGTCATCAGGTGGCGTTGAAGCAGCTAAAGAAGTTTGTAGAAACACAAAAGGACCTATTGCTTCTATATTCTATCAAGGATTAGATAGAACAGACGAAGGTTTAGAGGCTGCTGAAAAAGCTGTCGTATCTTATGGTGGTGTTCAAATGGGACAATTAGAGAAAAACGTTTCTTGGATTTCATTATTTATTGCCTTAGCGCCAATGTTAGGATTCATGGGTACAGTAATAGGTATGATTGCAGCCTTCGATAAAATTGAAGCAGCTGGAGATATGCAACCATCATTAGTAGCTGGTGGTATTAAAGTAGCACTTTTAACAACTGTATTTGGTTTAATTGTTGCTATTATACTTCAAATTTTTTATAATTACATTATTGCTAAGATTGATAGTATAGTTAATGATATGGAGGATGCCTCTATTACATTAATGGACTTATTAATTAGACACAAAAAGTAATAATTAAATAATAATAAAAAATTATGGGTTTACATAAAGTATTAAAAATAGTAGCTTTCGCTCTTGCTATTATTGGCGCAATTTTTGCACTAATGATTATAGCAGGAGATGAAGAAAGTGCCCGTGGTACAGCTGGTAATATATTATATGTTACTTATGTAGTACTTGGGTTAGTTGTAGCGCTAGTTGTAATATTTGTTATTAAAGGACTATTCGCAGGAAACATAAAGAAAACCCTGTTAACTGTTGGTATCTTTTTAGCAATTGTATTTATATCATACGCTATGTCATCTGGAACAGATTTAGATTTAAAACCGTTTACAGATAAAGGAGCAGATGTTACAGAGGCAACATCAAAGAAAGTAGGAGCAGGCTTATACACATTTTATGTGTTAGCAGTTTTAGCTATAGCTTCAATGGCTTTCTCAGGGGTTAAGAAAATATTTAATAAATAATATTATGGCAAAAAGAGCAGCACCAGAAGTAAATGCGGGCTCCATGGCCGACATCGCGTTCTTACTACTAATATTTTTCTTAGTAACAACAACTATTGAGGTAGATTCTGGTATTAACCGTAAATTACCCCCAATGGAAGAGTCTGAGGAGGATGTAGTTATTAAGCAAAAGAACATCTTTACTGTGCTATTAAATGGTAAAGACCAATTGCTTGTAGAGGACGAATTAATGGAGCTTAAGGATTTAAGGCAAGCAGCCATTGATTTTTTAGACAATGGTGGTGATGGAACTTGTAGTTATTGTGGAGGAAAAAAAGATCCAAAATCATCTGATAATCCTGATAAAGCTATTATTTCTTTAAAGAACGAAAGAGAAACAACATATAAAACCTACATAGCAGTTCAAAATGAACTTGTGGCGGCTTACAATGTGTTGCGTAACAAGAGAGCTATGGCTCAATATGGAATGTCTTTTACAGAAATGCAAGCTAATTATAAAGATGTTAATTGGCCAGGAAATAAAGATAGGTTGAAGGAGAAGATAGACAAAATTAAAGCAGACTATCCTCAAAAGCTTTCAGAAGTACAATAATTTAATAGAACAGACTATGTCTAAATTTAAAAAGAAAAAGAGCGGAGCTTTACCAGCTATATCAACAGCATCTTTACCAGATATTGTATTTATGTTATTATTCTTTTTTATGGTGGCCACAGTAATGAGGGAAAACACCTTAATGATTGAAAATAACTTACCTTTTGCAGATCAAGTTGAAAAACTTGATAAAAAGGATTTGGTAATGTACATATATGCAGGTAAACCAAGCGAAAATTTTAAGCAGTATGGTACAGAAGCAAGAATTCAGTTAAATGATAAACTTGCTAATGTAAATGAAATTGCTGCTTTTATTGCAGCTGAAAGAGCTTCCAAAAGAGAAGAATTAGTTCCTTTTTTAACTACAGCTTTAAAAGTTGATAGTGATGCAAACATGGGATTAATTGGAGATATTAAGCAAGAGTTACGTAAAGTAAATGCGCTAAAAATAAATTACACTACCAAAAAAGGAAGTGTATTTGGAAGAAATTAGTTGTACATTCTTAATTTTATAAAAAAGGCGTTTTGAAAAATCAAAGCGCCTTTTTTATTTTATAGCTGAACAATTTTAATTAAAATTGTGTGTTAGTAAATTAATCAATTGTTTAATGAGATTATTTTCAGTTTTCATATTTCTTTTGTCTGGTTTCTTTAATAATGTCTTAGCTCAAGAGCAAAATATAAAAGACATAGATTCACTATATAAAGAGGATCAATTTTATGCTGGTACAACTTACAATGTATTGGGAAAGCAACCCACAGATGTATCGCAAAGTGGTTTCTCTTTAGGGTTTCATTTAGGGTATATTAAAGATATTCCAATTAATAAAAGAAGAAATATAGCTTTAGGACTGGGACTTGGCTATTCAGCTAATTCCTTTAATCAAAATATACGTATTAACAAGGTTAATGACGTAGTTACATATACTTTGTTAGAAGACTCTGATAGTTATTCAAAAAATAAATTTTCTAGCCATTTAATAGAAGTGCCTTTTGAATTTAGATGGCGAACTTCAACACCAACAGAATATAGTTTTTGGCGTATTTATACGGGCTTTAAAGTAGGTTATATGTTAACACATTCTGCTAAGTATAAAGGGGATTTGGGTAATATAAAATTTACAGATATTGAAGATTTTAATGATTTTCAATATGGTTTAACTTTAAACGTTGGTTATAACACTTGGAATTTATACTTGTACTACGGTTTGAATCCTATTTTCTCTGAAGACGCTATTATGAATGATGAAAATCTAGACATGAATGCCATAAAAATTGGGCTAATGTTTTACTTTTTATAACCAATAAGGCACTAGTATCAACTGCGGAATGATGCCTATAAAAACTCCCATTATTATTTCTTTGTAAGTGTGTGCGTTCATGTGTAGTCTTGAAGTTGCAATGGCACCCATTACTATAGCCATTAAAGCTAATGTACCGTTAATATTTATACTAAAATGAATACTTAACACAATAAAAAACATAAATACACCACAAACGGCAATCATATGTATGCTGGCTTTAAATTTAAAAATAGCAAGCGTTAAACACACTATGGTTGAAATTAAAATTCCTATAAAGAAATAGTATAGTTCAATAATTTGGGTTGGTGTTAAAATTCTTTGAATAACTATTAAAATAACAATACAATTAAGTAATAGCGGATAAATACGTTCTGTTGTGGTTTCAAGATAAACAGACTTTACTTTTCCTAAAGTTTTTAGTAAAAAATAAAGTAGTACAGGAAGCACAATAGTAAGTATAAAAAGAGATACTAGTTTAGCCCAAATAACTTCTTTTGGTATAAACCTAGGCGACTTTGAGAAGTAAAAAATCACCCCCAATAATGGCATAAATAGAGGGTGAAAAATAAATGAAATACTTCTTAGGATATGATTCATTAGATTTTTTTACGTAGTCTAGCAACAGGAATATCTAATTGCTCTCTATATTTAGCAACTGTTCTTCTGGCAATTGGATATCCTTTTTCTTTTAAAATGCCAGCAAGAGTTTCATCAGTTAGCGGTTTTTTCTTGTCTTCTTCTTCTATAACTGTTTCTAGAATTTTCTTTATTTCTCTTGTTGAAACGTCTTCACCTTGGTCATTTTTCATTGATTCAGAAAAGAATTCTTTTATCAATTTAGTTCCGTAAGGTGTATCTACATATTTACTATTAGCAACCCTTGAAACGGTAGATACATCCATATTAATTTCATCTGCTATATCTTTAAGAATCATGGGTTTTAAATTGCGCTCATCGCCTGTTAAGAAATATTCTTTTTGGTAATGCATAATAGCGCTCATAGTTACAAAAAGAGTTTGTTGACGTTGTTTGATAGCTTCTATAAACCATTTAGCAGCGTCTAACTTTTGCTTAATAAATATTACAGCATCTTTTTGAGATTTTGATTTGTCTTTAGAGTCTTTATAACCTTTTAGCATGTTATTATATTCTCTAGACACGTGTAACTCTGGTGCATTTCTGCCATTAAGTGTGAGTTCTAATTCTCCATCTACAATTTTAATAGCAAAGTCTGGAACTATATGTTCTATTATACGATTATTACCAGAATAAGAGCCTCCAGGTTTTGGGTTAAGATGTTCAATTTCTGAAATAGCATCTCTTAATTGGTTTTCAGTAATGTCAAATTTTTGAATTAACTTTTTGTAGTGCTTTTTGGTAAACTGTTCAAAAGCTTTATCAATAATATCAATTGCTAATGCTACTTGTGCAGTTTTTTCTTTTCGGTGTAATTGTATGCTTAGGCATTCTTGTAGGTTTCTGGCACCTACACCTGCAGGGTCTAATTGATGAACTATTTTTAGCACTTCTTCAATTTTAGATTCTTCAGTGTAAACGTTTTGAGTAAACGCTAAGTCATCCATTATGTCTGATAGCGACCTACGGATGTATCCGCTTTCATCTACACTGCCAACTAAAAACTCGGCAATATCGCGTTCTTCATCAGTTAATCTGTAAGTGTTTAGTTGATTTATAAGGTGTTGAGTAAATGATGTTCCTGCTGCATAAGGCATGGTTTTTTCTTCATCATCATTACTATAGTTATTGGCATGAGTGCGATAATCTGGGATTTCGTCATCACTCAAATATTCATCAACATTAATATCTTCAGCATTTATAGTATCACTATCGTTATAATCGTCGTTAATTTCAAATTCAGAATCGAAATCATCTTTATCTTCTTTTCCTCCTTCTAGAGCCGGATTTTCTTCAAGTTCTTGTTTTAGTCTTTGCTCAAAAGCTTGTGTAGGCAACTGAATCAATTTCATTAATTGAATTTGTTGCGGCGATAGTTTTTGTGATAATTTAAACTGTAAATGTTGTTTGAGCATATTTTGATTTGGTTTAAGATAAAAGTATAAAAATTCTTTTAACTACAATACTTGTACCATTACCAAAATATACTAAAATTCTGCATTTTGTGGCGTTCTTGGGTAAGGAATTACGTCTCTAATGTTACTCATGCCTGTTACAAACATAACTAAACGTTCAAAACCTAGACCAAAACCAGAATGTACTGCAGTACCAAATTTACGTAAATCTAAGTACCACCAAAGTTCTTCTTCTGGAATATTAATGGCAGCCATTTTTTCTTTTAATATGTCTAGACGTTCTTCACGTTGCGCGCCACCAACAATTTCACCAATACCAGGAAATAGTATATCCATGGCTCGTACGGTTTTACCATCGTCATTTAAGCGCATATAAAATGCTTTGATATTAGCAGGATAATCAAAAAGAATTACAGGGCATTTAAAGTGTTTTTCAACTAAAAAACGTTCGTGTTCACTTTGCAAATCAGAGCCCCAATCATCAATAATATATTTGAATTTCTTTTTTTTATTAGGTTTGCAATTACGTAATATATCAATGGCTTCGGTATAGCTAACGCGTTTAAAGTGGTTATCTGTAACAAACTTTAGTTTTTCTGTAAGCGTCATGGTGTTTCTTTCGGCTTGCGGTTTTCTTTTATCTTCATCTTGCAAACGCTTGTCTAAAAACTCTAAATCATCACTGTTGTTCTCTAAAATGTATTTTATAACGTATTTAAGAAAATCTTCGGCTAAATCCATATTGCCAGCTAAATCCATAAAGGCTACTTCGGGTTCAATCATCCAAAATTCTGCTAAATGGCGAGATGTATTTGAGTTTTCAGCTCTAAAAGTTGGACCAAAAGTATATACTTTACCCAAAGACATGGCGTAGGTTTCTGCTTCTAATTGACCAGAAACCGTTAAGTTGGTTTCTTTTCCAAAGAAATCTTGCGAATAATCTATTTTACCCTCGTCATTTTTTGGTAAGTTGTTTATATCTAAACTTGTAACTTTAAACATTTCTCCAGCACCTTCGGCATCACTACCTGTAATAATTGGGGAGTGCATATAATAAAACCCTTGCTCATTGAAATATTTATGGATAGCAAATGACAGCGAAGAGCGTAAACGCATTACAGCACTAAATGTATTTGTTCTGGTGCGTAAATGGGCGTTTTCTCTTAAAAATTCAAAGGTGTGCTTTTTGGGTTGAATAGGGTAGGTTTCAGGGTCTGAATCTCCTAATATCTCAAGTGTTTTTACTTGAATTTCAACCTTTTGACCTTTACCTTGGCTCTCAACTAGTTCTCCGGTTACATGTATGGCGGCACCCGTTGTAACGCGTTTTAAAATTGATTCATCAAATTTTTCAAAATCTACAACACATTGAATGTTGTTTAATGTTGAGCCATCATTTAAAGCAATAAATCTGTTAGCTCTAAAAGTTCTAACCCAACCTTTTACTTCTACTTCAGGAAAGACAATATCTTGTGATAATAGTTCTGAAACGGTATATGACTGCATTTATTATCTAAATTTAGAATGTAAATATAAAAAAAGCCTTTCGGCTTCCAAGTTAAAAATGGCCAAAATTAAAATTCTATAACTAAAAATTTAAAAAACATTATTTATTGAAATGCTATTCTGTTTCGTCTTCTTCTGGAATAATATTTATAGCAGGCTCTCTTAGTACTTCTTTATTAGCAATACTACGCTCTAATGAGAGTAATAATGAAGGTAGCAAGAGTAAATTAGATAACATGGCAAATAATAAGGTAGCAGACACAAGAGCCCCTAAAGCCACAGTGCCACCAAAACTAGAGATAGTAAATACTGAAAAGCCAAAAAATAAAACTATAGATGTGTAAAACATACTTACTCCTGTTTCGCGTAAAGCACCATAAACAGAGGTTTTAATTTTCCAGTTATTGGCTTGTAATTCTTGTCTGTATTTTGCTAGAAAGTGAATGGTGTCATCAACCGAAATTCCAAAAGCAATACTAAATACTAAAATGGTAGATGGTTTTATTGGCACTCCTAAATACCCCATTAAACCAGCGGTTACAAGTAATGGTAATAGGTTAGGTATTAATGAGACTACAATCATTCTACCAGATCTAAACATGTAAGCCATAAATATAGAAATTAAAAAGATGGCTAATGATAAAGAAATGGCTAAGTTTTTTACTAAATATTTAGTTCCTTTTTGAAAAACAAGAGCCTTACCAGTCATGGTTACATTATAACGTTCTTTTGGAAAAACTTTGTTAATTTTATTTTGAATATTCTCTTCAATGCGCTCCATTTTATCGGTGCCAATGTCTTTCATAAACGTAGTAATTCTGGCATATTGCCCCGTACTGTCTACAAAATTATTTAGTAGATCTACGTTTGAAGACGAGTTTTTAGCGTATGATAAAATAAAACTGTTTTCTTGTGATGTGGGTAACTGATAGTATTTTGGGTTACCATTATAGTAGGCTTGTTTAGAATATTTAACTAAGCTTACTACAGATATTGGTTTTGAAAGTTCTGGTGTTTCAATAATTAAATCTTCTAACTCATTCATGCGTTTGAGTGTAGATAGTTTCATGACACCTTTTTTACGTTTGGTGTCTATCATAAACTCTAAGGGCATAATGCCATTAAATTCTTCTTCAAAAAACCTAATATCTTTAAAGAATTCTGTTTCCTTGGGCATGTCCTCAACTAAACTACCAGAAATTTTTATTTGATAAATGCCAATAATACTAACTATAAGTAGTGATACGGCGGTGGTATAAATAGCAATACGTTTATGTTTTACCATCCATTCCATCCAATTTACAAAACCACCAATCCAACGTTTATTTAAATGTTCTAAGTGGCGGTCTTTAGGGTGAGGTAAAAATGTGTAAATAATAGGAATTATTAATAAACACAAAATAAAAATAGCCAAAATACTTAATGAGGCTACTACACCAAATTCTTTTAGTAGTTTACTTTCTGTAAGTATAAAGGTTGCAAACCCTGAAGCTGTAGTAACATTGGTCATTAAAGTAGCATTACCAATTTTAGTGATAACACGCTGTAACGATTTTACTTTATTACCATGTAACTTTACTTCATGTTGGTATTTATTAATTAAAAAGATACAATTTGGTATGCCTATAACAATGATTAATGGAGGAATTAAAGCCGTTAAAACTGTTATTTCGTAGTTAAGAAGTCCAATAATTCCCAAAGTCCACATAACACCAATGCAAACTACAATAAGAGAAATAAATGTGGCTCTGAATGACCTGAAAAAGAAAAAGAAAATAATAGATGTAACTAATAATGCAGCAATTACAAAGAGATTAATTTCGTCAATAATATTTTGAGAATTAAGCGTTCTAATGTAAGGCATACCAGAAACCCTAACATCTAGGTTGTTTGCTTCTTCAAAGGTTTTGATTTTGTTAGATAGGATATCTATTACAAAATCTTTTCTAGCAGAAGTGTTTACAATATCTTTTTTAAGATATATAGCGGTTCTAACCGTTTTGGTTTCTTTATTAAATAAGAAATTATCATAAAAGGGATATTTATGAAATAATTCTTCTTGAAGTTTTTCAATTTGCGTTATTGATGAAATAGAATCTTTAATAAAAGGTTCTAAATTAAACTTTTCATTTTTAGTATCCTTAACTAATTTTTGAAGATCTTTAATGGATACAACAGTTTCTACTTCATCATAATTTTTAAATGTTTCAGAAAGCTTATTCCAAGCATTTAGTTTTTTAACTGTAAATAAAGAACTGTCTTTTACTCCAAGAACAATAAGGTTGCCTTCTTCACCAAATGTTTCTAAAAAATTATTGTAGGTAATGTTTACTTCATGATCATCTGGTAATAGGTTGGCCTCTGTGTAGGTAAAACGCATATTATCCCACTGTAGGCTAAAAAAATACGTAGTTATAATAATACCAACAAGAATGATGATTTTATTGCGTAAAATCAATCTTGCGGTAACACCCCAAAAGTCTTTGCTAAACAGTTTAAACATACCTTTTTATAAAGCAGCGCAAAGGTAGAAAAAACGCTTATATAACATCATAAAGTCACGTTAAATGTGAACTTTAAAGCTATATTATCTGTAAATTCAGGCAAATAGTAGGCTCCGTAGCGATAAGTAAAGCTTAAACCAAAACCAAAGAGTAATTTATTTATTTCTAAACCAGATTCTGTATATCCTTTTTTTAAAGATTTAAACGTAATATTTTCATGTTTTTCAGGTTGTTTCATATCTCCAATAGCAAATCTTGAAATAAGTACCAGTTGAGGATTAAACCGTTTTGAAATATGAAAGGGTTTAAAGAAACGTTTTAGTTGAAGGGTTGTAAACTTATCTGAAAAAAATTCATTAAAATACATGGTTTCAAAACTATTTAGTCCAGCAACAGAAAATCGTTGCATTACAGTTTCTTTAGTAATATTGTTAGGATAGGCGTGGTACATGTGTGTTAATGGGGTGTCGCCATTTGCAATTCCAGACACCAGAGTTATTTCAGTGTAATTGTCTTTTTCAACAATAAATTTATGTACTGTTCTAAAATCTATTTTAGAAAAATTAAAGTTGCCTTTAAACACATTTTTAATACTCTTTGAATATTGTAATGTGAATTTAGGAAAGCCAGATTTTGTTTCTTTTGTTTCGTTTTCTGAGGAGGTAAATTCACTAAACGGGCTCCAATGAAAAGCAATTTTAGCCATACTTACATGAAACTTACTAAGGGACACATTATCTGAATTAAACACATAATTATAAGTTGGATGAATTCTGCTTATTGAAAACTCTGTTTTTGTTGATACCGAATTTAAAAGCTGATGATCTACAGAAACAGCTTTGGTAATGTGTTTGTGAAACAGGTCAATATTAAGTAGTCTGGGTTCAAAAAACTGAAAAAACCTGCCGTCTGTTAAAAATTTTGTACTGCCAGTTTCTTGTAAGTCATCGGTATAAGAAAAGTTTAACCACGTATTGGTTTTTTGAGCAATTTTAAGTCCTGCACCTACACCAAACTTAAAACGGTCATCTCTAAACCCGTAAACAGAGTAGCCGTTAACTCTAAACTTTTTAGAAAACGTATCGTTTGTAGTACCACCAATTCCGGTTCTAATACCTTCGTATTGGTTAAATTTAATTAAATACCTTAAATCAAAATTGAAATATTTAGTGGGAAGATACCCGTTACCTAAGTGCTTAACAAAAGCTTTTTTTTTAACAGAATCTTTAGCTACTTCAATAGTGTTTTTTAATGAAGATTGTGCATAAAATACATTAAAACAAAGAATATAAATTAATAAAGAGCATTGTTTTAACATATAGTTTGTAAGTGGGAAGGTTTGTTAAAAAAAAGCGACTTTAAAGTCGCTTTTTCTATATTTAAACAGTCATAATTTCTTTTTCTTTAACACTTAAAATGTCATCTGTTTTTTTAACGTAAGAATCTGTCATTTGTTGTATGTCAATTTCTGCATTAGCTTTAAGGTCTTCAGAAGCATCATCTAATTTCTTAATATCGTGCATGGCATCTCTTCTGGCATTTCTAATACCTATTTTAGCATCTTCAGCTTCAGATTTTGCTTGTTTTGCTAAATCTCTTCTTCGTTCTTCAGTTAAAGGCGGTACATTAATAATGATGCTTTCACCGTTATTCATAGGGTTAAAACCTAAATTGGCAATCATTATAGCACGTTCTATTTCTTGTAGCATGTTTTTTTCCCAAGGCTGAACGGTAATGGTTCTTCCATCTGGTGTGTTTACATTTGCTACTTGGTTTAATGGAGTTTGAGATCCGTAATAATCTACCATAACACTTCCAAGCATTGCAGGAGATGCTTTTCCTGCTCTAATATTTGTTAGTTGTTTTTCTAAATGAGCTATGGCATTATCCATAGATTCTTTAGCAGTGTCTAATATAAATTGTATGTCTTCGTTCATTATGATATAATTTTTGTTTGACAGTAACTATTCAAAAATTACGCCAATTTTATACGTTAACTACGGTGCCAATTTTTTCTCCAGACACCACTTTGAGTAAATTTCCTTTCTTATTCATGTCAAAAACAATAATAGGTAATTCATTTTCCTGACTAAGCGTAAAGGCTGTTGTATCCATAACCTTCAGGCCTTTGCTTAAAACTTCATCAAAAGAGATGTTGTTAAATTTAATGGCAGTATCATCTTTTTCTGGGTCTGCGTTATAAATGCCGTCTACACGTGTACCTTTTAATATTACATCTGCTTCAATTTCAATAGCTCTTAAAACAGCAGCCGAATCTGTTGTGAAATATGGGTTTCCTGTACCACCACCAAAAATAACTACGCGCCCTTTTTCTAGGTGTCTCATGGCTCTTCTTCTAATAAAAGGTTCTGCTACTTCATTTATTTTTATGGCAGTTTGTAGTCTGGTAGGTATTCCGGCATCTTCTAAAGCACCTTGTAAAGCTAATCCGTTAATTACAGTTGCTAGCATTCCCATGTGGTCTCCTTGTACTCTATCCATACCTTTACTGGCACCGGCAACACCTCTAAAAATGTTACCGCCACCTATTACAATGGCAACTTCTACACCTTTATCGGTAATGGTTTTTATGTCTTGCGCATATTCGGCTAAACGCTCAGGGTCTATACCATACTGGCGATTTCCCATTAAAGCTTCACCTGATAGTTTTAGAAGTATTCTTTTATATTTCATAATCTTTTTTGAGGTTTAGCAAATATACAAATAGATTTAACACTTAGATATTGAAAAATTATTTTAAGTAATTTTAATTTGTGCATTACGTAGAATTATTATTTTTACAATTAAATAATTAATTATGAGTAGATTATGTAAATCATTTTTATTGTTTGTATTGATGCTTGTTTTTGGGTCTTGTGAAAAGCAAAAATTAGATACCAAATTAATAGCTAATAAATACCAAAAAGGAGTTGTTAAGGTTTTAATTTTTGATCCAGAATTAGAAAAGAAAAAAGAAGGTTCGGGATATTTAAGTAGAGGTTCTGGTTTTTTTGTCACAGATGATGGGTACTTATTTACAAACAAACACGTAGTAGAATATTGTGTTAAGGGTTATATAGATTATAATTTTTATGATCAAAATAAAAAGATAAAACCAACCATTTCTGTATATTCTGAAGATATAGTTAAAGACAAAAATCTTGTAAAAGTTTATAATACAGGGCATCCTATTCCTGTAATTCAAGTATTTAATAGCCATAATGAAGAAGACTATAAACTTTATAAAGCTGAAGTAGTAGCTATTGGTTCTGGTAATTATGATGGGGCATTGTTAAAAATTGTTAGTGATTTTGAAGGTAATCCAGTAAGAGAATCATTTACGACCATACCTATTGGTAACTCTGATGATGTTGCTCAAGGAGAACAACTGTGTGTTTTTGGCTATCCGCAACAGGTAAGAGGTTCTTCAAATTTAACACTTAAAGATATGAGTACTTTAAGTATAGGTATAATGAGCGGACTAGATTTTAATTTTAATTCAGATTATGGCTATTTAAAAACCGATGCTGAAATACATGGAGGTAATAGTGGTGGCCCTGTTTTTAGTGAAAAAAATAAAGTTATTGGCATTGCAACCGCAAAAGGGAATATTACAGGAATTGGTTTAGTGAGTGGTATAAATGGTATGTATTACATATCTGCTATTGATAGTAAAGCACACAAACAAATAATGGATAATGGTTTGACTATGCCAGAACGTTTAGCCTCTATTAACACCATGACAGGTGAAAAGCAATCAATTAAAACAGCTAAGGAAATAAATGCCATTATTGAAGCCAGAAAACCAAAGAAAAAACCATCATTATTTTCTAGCTATACTAGTAATAAAACAGGTCTTTACACAAAATCACAAGTTTATTTTTCTAATGTATCAGTAAAACAAAATGACAATAAAATACCAGGAAAATCAAAACAGTATACAAGGTTTTCTATGGATAAAAATAAGGGTGGAAGAATATGGGTGTATGTAGATAATTATCCTAATAAATTGAATACTGAACAATTAAGGGTTTACCTATATAAATATTCAAATTTTTCTAAAAAATATACTAAAGTTAAAGATTTAGTTTATAACGTTAATAAAAGTTATGATTACACTTTTTTTTCTTATGATTTTTATGAGGTTGGTAAATATAAATTCTATGTGTATTCTAAAGAAAGTAAGTTTATAAACTCTGGTGAGCTTGAGTTATATTTTGAATAATATAAAAGATATAGATTTAAAAAAAAGCGGAATCAAATTTGATTCCGCTTTTTTTATATAAAAAGATAAATTACTATCCTAAAGTAACACGTTTAAAACCTGTAATTTCAACTTCACCATATGAAGAAACATATTTTTCAACCGTAACTTTTTCATCTTTAATAAAGTTTTGGTTTAATAAACATTGTTCTTGGTCTAAAGTTGTATTGTCAGAAATAAAACGCTGCATTTTACCAGGTAAAATTCTATCCCAAATTTGTTCTGGTTTACCTTCAGCTTTTAATTCTGCTTTGGCATCTTCTTCAGCTTGAGCTAAAACTTCAGGAGTTAATTGAGACATAGAAATGTATTTTGGAACATTTTTAAGTGTTTTTCCTAAACGCTCTAATTCTTCGTTGTCTTTTTCAATAACTGCAATTCTTGCTTCAGTTTCAGATGCAACATATGCAGGGTCAAAATCTTTGTATGATAATGTTGTAGCTCCCATTGATGCAATTTGCATTGCAACATCTTTAGCTAAAGTTTCAATGTTATCTACAACACTAGAAAAACCAACAATAGCAGCAATTTTGTTAATATGAACGTAAGAACCAACATAAGCTGCTTCTATTTTTTCAAAAGCTTTAATATCTAATTTCTCACCAATTACACCAGTTTGTTCAACTAATTTTTCGGCAACAGAAATACCTCCAAAATCAGCAGCTAAAAATTCTTCTTTAGTAGCACAGTTTAAAGCAATTTCTCCTAATTGGTTTGCTAGGGCTAAAAAGTTTTCGTTTTTACCAACAAAATCGGTTTCACAACCTAATACAATAGCAACACCAGCTGTGTTATCTGCATTTACTTTTGCAACAGCTGCACCTTCACTAGATTCACGATCTGCTCTTTTTGCAGCAACTTTTTGTCCTTTTTTACGTAAAACTTCAATAGCTTTATCAAAATCTCCTTCGGCTTCAACTAAAGCTTTTTTGCAGTCCATCATTCCTGCACCAGTAGCTTGTCTTAATTTATTTACTTCAGCCGCTGTAATTTTTACTGTAGTACTCATAGTTATTATTATTTAAAAAAGTCGCTTAATCAATTTTCTGCAAAGAAAAGAATTAAACGACTTATTTGTGTTGTGTTAATGTTATTTATTCTTCTTCTTCAGCAACTACTTCTTTAGCTGGGGCAGCTTCTGCTTTAGGAGCCGCTTTTTCTGCAGCAGCAGCTTCTTTTTCTGCTTTACGTTCTGCTAAACCACCTGCAATTGCATTTGTTACGTATGATAATATTTTATCAATTGATTTAGAAGCATCATCATTTGCAGGAATTACATAATCAACTTGACGTGGGTCTGAGTTGGTATCTACCATTGCAAATATTGGAATGTTTAATTTTTGAGCTTCTTTAATAGCAATGTGTTCACGTTTAATATCAACAACAAATAATGCTCCTGGTAAACGTGTCATATCACTAATAGAACCTAAGTTTTTCTCTAATTTAGCTCTTAAACGGTCTACTTGTAAACGTTCTTTTTTAGAAAGTGTGTTAAAAGTTCCGTCTTTCTTCATTCTATCAATTGAAGCCATTTTTTTAACAGCTTTTCTAATAGTAACAAAGTTAGTTAACATACCTCCTGGCCATCTTTCAGTAATGTAAGGCATGTTAATAGAGCCTGCTTTTTCAGCAACAATATCCTTAGCTTGTTTTTTTGTAGCTACGAATAAAATTTTTCTACCAGAGGCTGCAATTTTTGCTAATGCTGCTCCAGCTTCATCAATTTTAGCTGCTGTTTTGTAAAGGTTAATAATATGGATGCCGTTACGCTCCATATAAACGTAAGGAGCCATATTTGGATCCCATTTACGTGTAAGGTGCCCGAAATGTACACCTGCTTCAAGTAATTCTTTTACTTCTACTGCCATTTTGTAATAGTTTACGTTCTGTTGAATTAGCAATGATTAAGTGGTCATTTTTAAATCGCCTTAATCATTTAGATGCTAAACTAATTCCTGTCTGTTAAGACTAGGACAACAATAACTGGTTTTGTTTTATTCTGAAACTTTTTCAGAAACTTTTTAATTAAAATTGAACCCGTTTCAGATTTATAATACATAAATTCTGAAACAAGTTCAAGGTGGTATTAACGTTTAGAGAACTGGAATTTCTTACGCGCTTTCTTCTGACCGAATTTTTTACGCTCTACCATTCTTGGGTCTCTAGTTAATAAACCTTCTGGTTTTAAAATTGCTCTGTTCTCAGCATCCACTTCACATAAAGCACGAGATATTGCTAAACGTACAGCTTCGGCTTGACCTGTAATGCCACCTCCATATACATTTACTGTAATATCAAAGTTGCCATCATTGTTAGTCAAAGCTAAAGGTTGATTTACTTTATACTGTAATGTTGCAGTAGTAAAGTAATCTGCTAAGTCTTTTTTGTTTACCGTTATGTTTCCTTTTCCTGGGGCAACATAAACACGAGCAACAGCCGTCTTTCTACGGCCAATTTTGTGAATTACATCCATTATTTGAATTCGTTTAAGTTAATTGCTTTAGGTTTTTGAGCTTCATGTGCATGCTCTGAACCTACAACAACTGTAAGGTTACGGAATAAAGTTGCTCCTAATTTGTTTTTAGGCAACATTCCTTTTACTGATTTTTCTACTATTCTTGCAGGATTTTTTCCAAACAATTCAGTAGCAGTTAAACTTCTTTGACCACCTGGGTAACCTGTGTGACGGATATATGATTTATCTGTCCATTTGTTTCCAGATAAGTTGATTTTTTCTGCATTAATAACAATTACGTTATCTCCGCAATCAACATGTGGCGTGAAGTTTGGCTTGTGTTTACCTCTTAAAAATTTTGCAACTTTAGAAGCTAAACGACCAAGCGTCTGACCTTCAGCATCAACTAAAACCCACTGTTTGTTTGCAGTAGCTTTGTTGGCTGAAATAGTTTTGTAGCTTAATGTGTCCAAACTAATTTTTTTTATTTATTAAACATTCCTCTCTCAAAAAGAGTTTGCAAATTTACGATTAAATATTTGATTACCAAATAGTGTAGGGGCTTATTTTTGAACTTATTTACTCTTTCTCTTTTGCTTGATTTTAAAGGGATAAAAGGGGGATTATCAAAATCATCAACTTTAACTTAATTAATAAGCATTTTAATTTGCCTATTTTTGTACTGCTATGCAAGAGTTAAAACTTTCAAATTGGTTGCCTACCACAAACAAAGAGGTGAAAATTCGCGGATGGGATGAACTTGACGTTATCCTGTTTAGCGGAGATGCGTATGTAGATCATCCTACTTTTGGACCAGCCGTAATTGGACGCTTATTAGAAAGCTTAGGGTTACGAGTGGCTATTGTGCCTCAACCTAATGTAAATGATAATCTTCAGGATTTTGTGAAACTTGGTGCTCCTAAATTGTTTTTTGGAGTTACTGGTGGTTGTATGGACCCTATGATTAGCAATTACAATGCAAATAAAAGGCGAAGAAAAAAAGATGCTTATACACCAAATGGCGATATTGGGTTTAGACCAGATTATGCTACAACGGTATATTCAAATATATTAAAAGAAAAATGGCCAGATGTGCCTGTTTTAATTGGAGGTATTGAAGCGTCTTTAAGGCGTGTTACACATTATGATTATTGGAGTGATAAACTCATGCCTACTATTTTAGAAAGTTCCAAGGCTGATATGTTGGTGTATGGTATGGGTGAGCAGCCCTTGCGAGAAGTGGTTAGGTTATTGCAAAAAGGTGTGCCATTTAGTAGCATAAATACGGTGAAACAAACAGCCATTTTAGTTGATGAAAATGCTAAAATACCAAAGAATAGTAATTGGGAGGATGTTGAAATTGCTTCACATGAAACATGTTTAAAAGACAAAAAAGCTTACGCATCTAACTTTAAAATTATTGAGCAAGAGTCTAATAAACTTTATGCACGACGCATTTTTCAGAAAGTAGGAAATAAAACGTTGATGATTAATCCGCCTTATCCAACCATGACTGAAGAGGAAATTGATGCATCTTTTGATTTGCCTTACACCAGATTACCACACCCGAAATATAATAAACGAGGTCCTATACCTGCATTTGAAATGATAAAGTTTTCAATTAACGTGCATCGTGGTTGTTTTGGTGGTTGTAGTTTTTGCACTATTTCTGCACATCAAGGAAAATTTATTGCATCACGTAGTCAGGAATCGGTGTTGAAAGAAGTTGATCAGGTGGCAAATATGCCCGATTTTAAAGGTTATTTATCTGATATTGGTGGACCTAGCGCTAATATGTATAAAATGAAAGGGAAAATACAATCTATTTGCGATAAATGCGTAGCTCCAAGTTGTATTTCACCAGTAATATGTAGCAATTTAGATACCTCACATAAACCGTTAACCGAATTATATCAAGCGGTTGATAGTCATCCTAAAGTAAAAAAGTCTTTTATTGGTTCTGGTATTCGTCACGATATGTTAGTGCCAGAATTCAATAAAAATGCAGACCCAAAAGAGCTAGATGATTATACCGAAGAAGTAATGACCAAACACGTTTCGGGAAGACTTAAAGTTGCACCAGAACACACCAGCGACCCTGTGTTAAAGTTAATGCGAAAGCCATCGTTTAGCTACTTTCATAAGTTTAAAGAGCGGTTTGATAAAATAAATGTAAAGCATAAATTAAAGCTACAGTTAATTCCGTATTTCATATCTAATCACCCTGCTTGTGAAGCCGAAGATATGGCAAATTTAGCGGCCGAAACTAAAGATATGGGTTTTCAGTTAGAGCAGGTGCAAGGGTTTACACCAACACCTATGACGGTGGCAACGGTAATTTATTATAGCGGCTATCATCCGTATACACTTAAAAAGGTAAAAACGCCAAAAACACAAAAAGAAAAAGATGAGCAGCATAGGTTTTTCTTTTGGTACAAAGATGAAAACAAAGCATGGATAAAAAACACTTTGAATAAACTTGGGCGCCAAGATTTACTAGATGTATTACTTCCTAAAAAAGACGAAAAATGGCGCAAAAATAAACCCGGAAAACCAAAACATACTTTTGATGATGCGGTGCCTTTTAATCAGCGTAAGCAGAAGGCTAAATTTAAGTCTAAAAAGAAGCGTAGATAAATTATTTGTTAATGCGCCTCTAGCCAATTGTTGCCAGTGTCTATATCAACATCTAAAGGCACTTCTAGTTTATAGGCATTTTCCATTTCGGTTTTTACTAAGGTTTTAATGCCTTCTAGCTCAGGTTTGTAAACATCAAATACCAATTCATCATGTACTTGTAAGAGCATTTTGGTTTTAAAATTACCTTCATTTAATTTTTTATGAATATTAATCATAGCTATTTTAATGATGTCTGCAGCACTACCTTGTATAGGTGCGTTTACGGCATTACGTTCTGCAGCTCCACGTACTACGGCATTTCTAGAATTAATATCTTTTAAATAACGGCGCCTTCCTAAAACGGTTTGCACATAACCATTATCTCTTGCAAAAGCTATTTGGTTGCTTACAAAACTTCTAAGCTTTGGGTAGGTTTCGTAGTAGGTGTCTATAAGTTCTTTAGATTCACTTCGGGTCAAATTGGTTTGATTGCTTAACCCAAAGGCAGAAACTCCATAAATTATTCCAAAGTTTACGGTTTTGGCATTACTACGTTGCTCTCGAGTTACTTCGTTTAACGGCACATTAAATACTTTTGAAGCGGTAGAGGCATGAATATCTTCACCATTCTTAAAGGCTTCAATCATATTTTCTTCTTTACTTAAAGCAGCAATTACGCGCAATTCTATTTGAGAATAATCGGCAGCTAAAAGTGTGTACTCTTCGCTTCGCGGAATAAAGGCTTTTCTAACTTGTCTTCCTCTTTCGGTTCTAATAGGAATATTTTGAAGGTTGGGGTTATTACTACTTAAACGCCCGGTGGCAGCTACAGTTTGCATATAATCAGTATGTACTCTACCTGTGCTTTCTTCTACCTGATTTGGTAACGCATCAATATAGGTGCTTTTTAATTTTGAAAGCCCTCTAAATTCTAAAATATTCTTAATGATGTCGTGGTCTTTTGCTAAATAACTCAATACATCTTCAGAGGTTGAATATTGTCCTGTTTTAGTTTTTTTAGGCTTATCTACCAGTTTTAATTTTTCAAAAAGAATGACCCCCATTTGTTTTGGCGAAGCAATATTAAATTCTTCTCCTGCAGCGTCGTAAATTTTTTGTTCTAAAGATTTTATGTCGCTATCTAAGGCTTCAGAAAGTGAATTTAAAAAGTCTTTATCAAGATTTATACCTTCTAATTCCATATGGGCTAAAACCCGTAGTAAAGGAATTTCAATCTCATCAAACAGTTTTTGTGTATTGGCTTCACCTAATTCATTTTGAAAATGTTCTTTTAGTTGCAAGGTAATATCGGCATCTTCAACGGCGTATTCGGTTTGTTTTTCCAAAGGAACTTCGCGCATAGATAATTGGTTCTTTCCCTTTTTGCCAATAAGCGATACAATAGAAATGGGGGTGTAGTTTAAATAGGTTTCGGCTAGTACATCCATATTGTGGCGCATATCTGGATTGATGAGGTAATGCGCCAACATGGTATCAAATAATTTTCCTTTTACATCTACCTTGTATTTTGCAAGAACTTTTATGTCGTATTTTAAATTCTGTCCAATTTTTTCTATAGATTCATTTTCAAAAAACGGACGTAGTTCTTCAATTAATTCTTGTGCTTCTGTTTTGTTCTCTGGAAATGGTAAATAGAATCCTTTACCAACTTCCCATGAAAAAGCAATACCAACTAATTCTGCGGTAATAGGGTTTATACCCGTAGTTTCAGTGTCAAAACAAACACTTTTTTGCTGTAAAAGCTTTTCAAGAAATAACTTTTTAGCTAGTGGAGTGTTAATGTATTGATAAAAATGAGAAGTGGTTTCGGCCGTATGTCTTGTATGTGTTTGGGTAGTTTCGGTAGTGTCTGCATCGTCATTTCCGAATAATGAAAATTGACCTGCGCCTGCCGAGGGTTTTGGTTTAGCAGGTGTTTTTGAGTCTGTTGAGGTAGTTTCAGCTTCTGAATTTTGAGACGCTTCACCATCAGCAAAAGTTTTTATGAAATTTTCGGTAAGTCGCCTAAACTCTAATTCTTGAAAAATAGATTTTACTTTTTCTACATCGGGATGGTCTAGTTCAAAATCCTTCGCATCAAAAGTTACAGGTACATCTAGCATAATGGTTGCTAGTTTTTTTGAAAGCAAACCTAACTCGCCATTGGCTTCAACTTTCTCCTTCATTTTGCCTTTTAGCTGGTCGGTATTGGCCAACAAACCTTCCATAGAACCAAACTGATTGATGAATTTTTTTGCGGTTTTTTCACCAACACCAGGAAGTCCGGGAATGTTATCACTAGAGTCTCCCATCATACCTAAAAAGTCAATAACCTGTAATGGGTCTTCAACTTCAAATTTTTTCTGAACTTCAGGAATGCCCCAAGTTTCGTAACCACCGCCAAATACGGGGCGATACATAAATATGTTTTCTGAAACTAATTGCGCAAAGTCTTTATCGGGCGTTACCATAAAGGTTTTGTAGCCTTCTTTTTCGGCCTGTTTAGAAAGGGTTCCAATAACATCATCGGCTTCATAACCTTCCTTAACCATAATAGGAATATGCATGGCCTTTAAAATATCCTGAATATAGGGAATAGCTATTTTAATGGCTTCGGGCGTTTCATCTCTATTGGCTTTATAGGCTTCAAACATTTCAACTCTATCGGCGCTCCCTCCTTTATCAAAACAAACCGCTAAATGGTCTGGACGTTCACGTTTTATAACATCTAGCAACGAATTCATGAAACCCATAATAGCTGAGGTGTCTACGCCTTTAGAGTTTATTCTTGGGTTTTTAATAAAAGCATAATAACCACGAAAAATTAAAGCGTAAGCATCTACTAAGAAAAGACGTTTTTGTTCAGACATTTTTTAAAATTTGATAAGAAATCAAATCTACAAAAAGTTAAGCGGAAACAGAACTGTAACATAGTTACATTTTTTTCGTCTAAATATAAATCTTAACTATTAGTTAAATAAAGTTAGGTTTTTAAGTTATAATTTGTATTACTACTATCTTTGAATAAAAAATAAACATGCTTCGCTGGATAATTTTTATACTACTTTTTGGAATTATTGATGTTTACGCATACCAAGCATTTAGAACAATTTCTAAAAATCAATGGTTACATGTTTTGTATTGGGCGTTATCAATACTAGTGCTAGGTAATTTTGTGTTGAGGTTATTTAATTTAAACAGAAGCGATTTTGGAACACCTCATGCTTATGCGTTTGGTTTTGTAGTGGCTTTAATGGTGCCTAAAATTATTCTTTTAATGAGCATGTTTGCTGAAGATATTTTTAGAGTACCACATGCTATTTACAGATATTTTACCGAAGGAGAAGCTGCTAAAGGAAATTATATGCCTTCTAGACGTGCTTTTATTTCTAAAATTGCTTTAGGGTTGGCAGCAGTTCCGTTTGCATCTATTCTTTATGGAATATATAAAGGAAAATACAATTTCAAGGTGTTAAAATACACGCTGCATTTTGAAGATTTACCTACGGCTTTTGATGGTTACAAAATTACCCAAATAAGTGATGTTCATTCTGGAAGTTTTGACAATATGGATAAGGTGAAATATGGAGTTGATTTAATAAATGAACAACAAAGCGATTTAATATTATTTACAGGAGATATGGTAAATAATAAAGCTGAAGAAATGAAACCTTATGTAGAAGTATTTAATAAACTTAATGCTAAAGATGGCCTGTATTCAGTGTTAGGAAATCATGATTATGGCGATTACGTAAAATGGGAATCAAAAGAAGCAAAGCGTAAAAATTTAGAAGATTTAAAAGCAATTCAAAAAGAAGTTGGGTTCGATTTATTGTTAAATGAACATAGATTTATTGAGAAGAATGGAGAACGTATAGCTTTGGTTGGTGTTGAAAATTGGGGTGCTGGTGGATTTAAAAAAGCAGGCGATTTAAAACAAGCTTCTGCAGCCGTTGATAAAGATGATTTTAAAATATTAATGAGTCATGACCCATCACATTGGGAAAAAGAAGTTATTTATGATGACTATCATTACCACTTAACATTAAGTGGCCATACCCACGGTATGCAGTTTGGTATTGAAATACCTGGTTGGTTTAAATGGAGTCCAGTAAAATGGCGTTATAAATATTGGGCCGGTATTTATGAAGAGCTTGGGCAGTTTATTAATGTTAACCGTGGATTTGGTTATTTAGCTTTTCCAGGACGTGTTGGTATTTGGCCAGAAATAACAGTAATAGAACTTAAAAAAGGTACAAAAACAGCATAAGCAGTTTAAAATTGTGTTGTTTCCGTGTTTTTTTAATAAATTAGTCATGAAGATAACCACTATTTTGTAGTTGATTTTTAAGTAATTAACTAAATAAGAAAAAAATATGTAGGTTTGTAATACAGCATGATGCCAATTAATACTAAATAGTATGTCGAAATTTGGGGAACTTATAGATGTAGAAATTCCAGTTTTATTAGAATTTTATACCAGTTGGAATGATCAATCTGCTGATATGCATCTTGTTTTAAGAGATGTAGCTGCTGCACTTGGAGATAAAGCTAAAGTGATTAAAATTGATGTTGATAAAAATGAAGAATTAGCCGAAGCTTTAAGAGTAAAAACACTTCCTACATTAATTATTTATAAAGATGGCGAAATGAAATGGCGACAAAGTGGCGATTTAGATGCTACCACTTTAATAAATATTATTCAGGAATATGTTTAAGATATAGCCTTAAACGTATAATTTAGTTTGCTAAAAAAATCTAAAACTTTTGGGAGCGCATACATCATATTTTTTGATGCTTTTACACTGTCGTGAAATACAACAATACTTCCAGATTTTGCTTTAGAAATTACGTTGTTAAAGCAAATTTCTTCACTAACGTTTTTATCCCAATCAAAAGATAAAACATCCCACATAACAACTTTATAACCTAACGCTGTTAGTTGTTTTCCTTGTTTTAGTTTAATTTTTCCGTAAGGAGGTCTAAAAAGCTGTATTGCTGTAGGTTTAGTGTTTTTAGCTTGGAATTTAGAAAGTTGTTTTTTACAATCTTCAATGTTTTTTATATACGCCTCAGTTTTTGTGTTCCAACCTTTAATATGGTTTTGAGTGTGGTTCCCAACACTATGCCCTTGGTTTATTATGTTTTTAAAAATGCTAGGGTGGTTTTCTATGTTTTTTCCTATACAGAAAAAAGTGGCTTTAGCGTTATATTCACTTAATGTTTTTAATACCCAATTGGTTATTTCTGGGGTTGGGCCATCATCAAAAGTTAAGTATATTGTTTTATTTGATGAAGGGATGTCCCAAATGTAATTTGGGAACATCCTTTTTGCTATAACTGGTGTTTTTATTGGGGTTAAGGACATGCCTTATTAATTGCTTTCTGTAATACTATCGGGTGTGGTGGGTATGTCTTTATCTATAGGTTGTTCTTCAGGTTCATCATCACCATAAAATAATTTAAACATTCTTAAATAATCATTGAAAATATCGCCTTCGGTTTCAGCAAATTCAACATCATATTTAATTAAAACATCAATTAGTGCTTTGTAGCGCTCAATATCTGTAAAAATATCTTCAAACAGTTGTTTTTGGCTTTCTGGTTTTAAACTGCTGTAGTATTTTAAATTTTCTTGATATTTCTGTGCTACATCTTTGTACAGTTGTTGGGCTTTTTCTTTGTTTCCAACTTCGTAATAAGCGCTAATGTAAGGTTCTAAAAGAGTATAGTACCCATAGTAATCAACGGGCATATTGGTCATGGCAATATCTGCTATTTCCTCTGCCTTGTCTAATTTGTTTTCGTTTATTAATTGTTCAATTAATCTGGCTAAATTACCTCTGTAAGTAATTGAGTTTTTTCTAGTTTCAGGATCGTGGTATATGTCTGCACCACTATTACCCCAATACCAATTTTTAACTTGTTCATACATAATATCGGTATCAACTCTACCCATATCAAAAGGATTTGCTTTATTAACAGGTGTTTTAATGGGCACTAGTTTGTAGCACATGCCGTCAAGTTGTAGGTAGTCTTTCATCCATAAGTAATCATCATCGCCAAAGCTACCGCCTGTAAAATAAATAGGGCGTTTCCATTCATTATTAGCAACAATATCTAACATTAATAAACGATTTTTAAATAGCGCTCCTTCTTTTACATGTATATCAATGTATGGTACAATTTTATCGGCATCTTCTTCTTTTACAATACCATATTTTAATGCATTCTCTTTGTTTACAGGAAGCCTTAAATACTCTGTTGGTAAATATCTTGCATTAAGTTCTCTTGAAGGATATGCATTAACATCGGCATCTGTAAATTGTTGTAAATAGAATTTAAACCTAGTTTTAGGGTTATCGCTTGTAATAAAGTTTAAAGCTTCTTTAATTTCAATTGTGTCTTTTGCAATAGGTGCTATTCTTACATAATCATTAGTACCATATTTATAATCATCATGGGTTAATTGTGATGGTATAGGGTCACTTTCATAAGCTTTACGTTTCATTTGGTCTATGTACCAATCAGTTTGAAATAAACTGGTGTTTACAATACGTACATCGGTCCTATAACCTTCAATTTCTTGAGCATACCAAAGCGCAAAGGTGTCATTATCGCCAATGGTAAAAAGTATGGCATTTTCTGCACAAGAGTCTAAGTATTTTCTAGCCATAGCTTGCGCTGTGTATTTTCCAGAGCGGTCATGGTCATCCCAATTATTGGCTGCTAAAATGCCTGGAACTAATATTAAGCAAACAATAGTAATAACTGGTGCCGCTAGCTTTTTGGGGACATATTTTTTTAGTGCGTCATAAATGGCATAAACCCCAAAACCAATCCATAGTGCAAAAACGTAGAAAGAACCTACTACCGAATAGTCACGCTCTCTAGGTTCAAAAGGGCGTACGTTTGTGTATACTTGAATGGCAAGTCCTGTAAATAGGAAAAATACTAACATAACCCAAAACAGTTTCTTGTCTTTATTAAATAAAAAGAAGAAACCAATTAGTCCTAAGATAAGTGGTAACAAATAATAGGTGTTTCTAGCTTTGTTGTTTTTAACATCGCTGGGTAAGTTGTCTTGTGAATATCCTAAATGGGCTTCATCAAGAGGTTTAATACCGCTAATCCAATTACCATGATTGTCATATCTTCCTTGAATATCATCTTGTCTACCTGCAAAATTCCACATAAAATAACGCCAATACATGTAGCCCAATTGGTATTCAAACATATAAGCAAGATTGGCACCTAAAGAAGGTTTTTCTATATCAAAATAAGAAGGACCATATTGGTTTAAAAATCTGTGGTAGTCTTCATAATCTACATTTCCTTCGTAGACATCTTTTTTAAAGTTATTAACCAAAGAACGCAACTCATTTTGCATTTGATATTCTGGTTTTAGCTTAAAATCTAAAAAACCACTAAACATCATGTAATTTTCGGCATGTTCACCACTCCACATACGTGGTAAAATAGAAGCGTGTTTAGAGTTGTAGTTTTGTCTTGCGTTTTTATAATCGTTTACAATAATATATTTGCCTTTGTCTTCATCTTTTTCATATTTAGGCTTGTCATCTTTATATGGATTGTTTTCATCTAAAGCAGCATATTGATCTGTAAACTGAGGCCCATAAAATAAATGTGTTTCTGGGTATTGTTCTAAATTATAATACGCTAAAAGTTCTCTAGCACTAGAAGGGTTATTTTCATTAATAACTACATTGGCATTAGCTCTAATGGGTAGCATTAGCCAAGTGGAAAACCCTATAATAATGAATGTTAAACACAAGATACCGGTGTTTAAATGCGTGTAGTTTTTCTTTCGGGTATATTTAAGTGCATAAAAGATAATGGCCACTAGCATAATTCCGGCAATAATAGAGCCCGAGTTAAAAGGTAATCCAATAGAATTCACAAAAAATATTTCTGATGCACTAAATATTTTAAGAATGTTAGGAGCTAATAGTTTAAATACAAATAATAAAACAGCTACCGAAACAATATTAGCAATGATAAAGTTTTTAACAGTAATGGTTTTATAGTTTTTAAAGTAGTAAATAAGCCCAATAGCAGGTATAGTTAAAAGTCCCATAAAGTGCACACCAAAAGAGAGTCCAATAATAAAGGCAATTAAAATAAGCCAACGGTTGCCACGTGGTTTATCCATGTCTTGCTCCCAACGTAATCCTAACCAAAATAGAATAGACATAATTAACGTTGCCATGGCATAAACCTCTGTTTCAACAGCGTTAAACCAAAATGAATCTGTAAAGGTAAATGCTAAACTACCAACTAAACCACTACCAAGAATGGCTAGTGCTTTTGGTTGATTATCTTTACTACTACCAACAATTTTTTTAAGTAATAGGGTGATCGTCCAGAACATAAAAAGAATAGTGAATGCACTGGCTACAGCACTCATCATGTTCATCATCCAACCAATAAGCTCATTGTTGCCAAAAGTAAACATTGAGAAAAATGCACCAAGCATTTGGAATAATGGTGCTCCAGGTGGATGCCCAACTTGTAATTTAGAAGAGGTTAATATATATTCTCCTGCATCCCAAAAACTAACTGTGGGCTCAACGGTTAAGCTATACGTTATAAGTGCAACTAAAAAAGAGAACCACCCTAACAGCGTATTCCATTTTTTAAAGTTATTATTAGACATAAAATTGATTGTTTATTTGCTGTGGCGAATTTAGTAATAAATACGTTATGTCAAGATTTTTTAAGTAAACGTTAAGGATTTAGAATTATTTTTTTCAAAAAATGTTTGTGCAGAAAAAACTTTGTATTAAATTTGCACCCTCAATTACACAATGGCCTATGGTGTAACTGGCAACACGTCTGGTTTTGGTCCAGAAGAGTCTAGGTTCGAGCCCTAGTAGGCCAACAAGTAATTTATAAGTCCTTGCAGTAAAATGTAAGGACTTTTTTTATGGGTTTATATTTTGGTAAGAAGTGGAACCGCCTTTAAAAAAGGTTTCTAATTATAATTTTAGGATACATTATGGGCTTGTGTAACGGTTACCGTTGTTGTACGCAGTGTTTTAATCATTTAAATGTTTATCTCTACTCTCTAATAATTTCTCAAATGTCGGATACTTTTTTATTTTCTTGGTATTCAGTTCTTTCACAAAATTTTCTTTAAAATCTTCATCTTCGAGTTTTTCTAAAAATGTGTTATTCTCAAAATATTCAGATTGTATTTTTAATCTTCTAAACATTTCTTCCTCAAAATCTTTTGAAATCATACCATTGAAATTGTCTATTAATTTGTGCTTCTCTATTGGTTTATAAAAAACAAAACCATCAAACACATCATTATATTTAACTTCTTCCATTCCATTCCACATATCAAAGTCATCATTTCCGAAAATAGAATTATTAAAATCAAATCCAATATCATCTATTTTCTGCTTTTTGAATGATGCATCCCATTTTCCATTTTGGATGAGTTCATATTCCCATTTTTGCTCTTTTCTTGAAAAAATGGGACAGTTTATTAGAATACTTACTACTCGATTACCGAAATAATCTGAAAGGAATTTACCAGAGTTTTGTTGCAGTTCTCCATTACTTCTAATTGTGTGAATTTTAAATGCGTGTCGGTAGTTTAATATAACTAGTGCTTTCTTTTTTGCTTTAGGTTCTATACTTTCAAATTGATTGATAATGTTGTAAGCAATTATGCTATCTCTTGGTTCAATTTCAAAATCTTGCTCTCTTTCGTAATCCTCAACATTATGTACTTTATTCCAGTCAAATTCTGAATCGGAAGGGTAAAGTGAAATTTGATTTTCGGATGTGTTATTAACATCGTAGATAGTTTTTAAAAGATAATTGAAATTATATCTTTCCCAAATGAACCAAAAGCTTGCATTCTGTTGAAATTTAGTTATTTTTCTCTCTATGGAAATACTATCTAAATCTTTTGATTTTAAAAACTCTGTAATTTCTGGTTGAAGATTTATAATTCCATTTTCAATAAAGATATTTTTTACGTTTTTTTTAAAATATTCATCAGTCAAAACATCTTTTATTAATTCGTATTGAGAAAATTCGCTGTGATTTCTTTCACACAAAATTACAATGTCATGTTTTTTAAACTGCTGTAAGATGTAATCTTTTGCAGATTTCTTTTCTATTTTTTTTAAATAATCAACGTAAGGTTTTATTTCAGAGTTTTCAGAACAACTAAAAATTGTTAACAGAAATATCAGTAAAATATTTTTCATAGTTCTCAATTCAGGGTTCTGTTTCCGACATTGCGTACAACGTGTTTCTTTAGTTTGTATTAAATAACCTTAGATAGAAAATCCGCGAGGACTTTCGTAAATTGGCTAAAACCAAGCAATTAATTATACACGGTGTGCCTGTTGCACAAGATAAGAAAAAAGCTATAATGCAATTGTGTAAAAAAGTCAAATTTCTTATCTTATATATGCAGGGAAAAAAGACAAGTCTATAAAAACAGAAACCGCCTCTAAAGACAGTTTCTAATTATAATTTTAAGATAAATTATGGGCTTGTGCAACGGTTACCGGTGTTGCTCATAGGCTTTTATTGGTTAATATCATTAAAATCATCTACAAAACTTAATGGATATTCAGCAAGCTTATGAAATTCAGCCCTATATTTTTTATCTGTTATAAATTTTGGAATATCTAACATTAAATGAGATGTCTTTTCTAGAACAAACTTTTCGAAATGATTCCAATTCATTTCCCATTCAGAACCTTGTCCAACTCCTTCAAGAAAATTACTTTGGTCATCTAGATAATACATTTTATCTCCTCCGAATCTATATGTATAAAACATTAATGATTTTCTAAAATTGTTTAAGTTTTCAAGGTATTTTTTGTCTTTATAATTTTTTTCTGTAAAAAAACGACAAAACGACCACCACCTTGAATAGTAAGGAATATGGTTAGAGTAATGTTCTTTGTTTATAGTTAAATAGTCACAACCATTTTCATTATCTGATCTCAGTGAGAAGTTTGGATGGATTAATTCCTTTTGTTCTTCTAATATTGTTTCTTCATTGGGTAATTTTCCTTCGTAATAAATCCAGTAGTCTGGATTATAGAACAATTCATTTCCAAACTTACTATGGAGTTCTTTTAGTTGGAAACTATCGTCAATAAGCCTAAACGTTTTAAAATCTTTGTGCTTTACAATTTTACCTATGATAACAAGTTCATCTTCTTTTTCTTTTCCTAATAATTTAAAATGTTCTTTTAGTCCGAAATATCCATATTCAATATTTATATCAATGCGAGATATAATATCTTCTGCAAGTTCTTTTA
The DNA here is from genome assembly GCF_049132085.1 of Seonamhaeicola sp. NFXS20. Classification (NCBI taxonomy): domain Bacteria; kingdom Pseudomonadati; phylum Bacteroidota; class Flavobacteriia; order Flavobacteriales; family Flavobacteriaceae; genus Seonamhaeicola; species Seonamhaeicola sp. NFXS20. Next base: position 440,115 of record NZ_JAFMPU010000001.1, read on the forward strand.
CACTTTCAGTATTCAGTTTATGATTTCCTATTGGTGAGATATCCCTTCCCATTTCAGTTTTTCTAGTTTATGCCCAACGGTTTTGTATATGATACGTTGCGTGTATAAGTCACTAATTTAGCAAATAAAAACCGAATAGAATATTCCGCAGGAATATTCGTAAGTAGGCTTGAACTAGCAATGAATTATATACCTTGTTGGTAACCGTTTTTTATTTTTTTTGAAATTCAATATCACTTTTTAAATTTCCTTTTATAATTTCTAAAATCACTTTTTCTTTCCAAACAATACCAAGTTGAGCTTGTAATTCACCTTTTCCAATACGTCCTGAATAAATACCTAGAAAGCCTCTAATTCTTCCAATCAGAGAGTCGTTGTTAAGTTGACCATTTGGTCCAGCTTTGTGAATTCCAATTCTCTGGTAAATAACTGGTGAACCTGACAAACCTGGTCTTGTAGCTGTATCGATTAACAGTTTCGGTAATTGGTCTTCATTTACAGATGGCTCGGTTGCAATACTTGCTTTTTTCCATATAGGCAAGCCTAAATATCTGAAATCTTCAAATGGATATCCAATTACAAAACATTCATCGCCAACTTCTGGTGGGATATCGTCATCAAAATCAGCTTTATTAATTGAAGAATAGACATATTTATCTTCTTTGTCAATCTCAACTGCTACAACATCTACTTTTTCTTTATGTTCTGGATGAATTAACCATTTAGGTTTTGTCATTTCATTATCATTATACAGCTTAATTGTGTTTAATTCTGCGTGTCCACTTTTTTCTTTTAATCTTAAATACGTAATAAAAATGTCAGGAATTCCAGCGTGAGATTTTGACAAAGGTTCTTTTGTAATTGGGTTTCGTCCTGTTACGTTATGCCAATTTGTAATTAAAAAAGTCCTCTCATTATACTCATAGAAAAAAGAACTGCCAGTAGAAAATATTGTGCCAGTTTCCTCAAAACCAATTGCAACCTGTTGGGTTACTAATGAAAGGTAATCTGGTTTAATTATATTAAGTTTCTTTGTCATTTCAAATGGTTACCAACTAGTTTATATAAAGAACTTTCCGCACAATAAACCACCAATTAGGTTGGCTATGCGGAAATAAGCTTGGTTTTTGTGCGTTGTTATTGTTTTAAATTTTGTAGTACACGAGCTACAAGGTATAGCTTTTTTTAAAACTATCAAACAAATAATAATCCTAAAATGCCTGTACAGGCATTTTAGGATTAAGAAAAAGAGTTGTATAATTATATCAGGATTTATTTATTAACCTGTATAGCTATTTTAGGACGAGTCACACTCACCATTCACTTCTCACCACTCACTATTCACTTCTCACTCCTATAGATACCCTATAGATACCCTATGGATACCCTATGGATATCCTATGCTTTACCTATGAATAAAATTATTGAATTTTTAATTGGTTTAAAATTTGCGCCTTAATATTAACTTTAATAACGTAACATTTAAGTTACAATTTAATAAGGTTAGCTTGCTTGTTTTTACATTATAATAAAGTTGGGTTAATAGTTTAAGTATTTGATATCATTTAATTTATCAATTAATTAATCCAACTTAAAATCAAATGAAAAAAATTACTTTTTTGGCTAGTTTAATACTAGCTGTAACCACAACATGTTTCAGTCAAGATCCGCTTCAGCATTTAGCAAGTTATTTTACAAATACTGAAGGTTCTGCAGAAACGGTAGCCTATGATGCAGTAAATCAGCAAGCATTTTTTACCAACTCATCTACCAACTCTGTTACTATTGTAGATATTAGTTCGCCTAATTCACCTGTTTTAGTTAAAACGGTTGATTTATCATCATACGGAGCAGGGCCAAACTCAATCGCTATTCATGGAAGTGTTGTAGCTGTAGCTGTAGAAGATGCTGTAAAGCAAAACAACGGAAAAGTTGTGTTTTTCGATTTAAACGGTGTATATCAAAACCAAATTACAGCCGGTGCTTTACCAGATATGCTAACCTTTACACCAGATGGTACTAAAGTTATTGTGGCTAATGAAGGAGAGCCGTCAGATGATTATTTAACAGATCCAGAAGGTTCAATTACAGTAATTGATTTAAGTGCCGGAGTTATGTCGGCCTCTGCAACTGCAATTAATTTTAATGACTATGATGATAAAAAAGAATCATTAAAAAACAAAGGCATTCGTATTTTTGGTAACAATGGTGCGGCTACAGTATCTCAAGATTTAGAACCAGAATATATCACGGTTTTAGAAGATGGCACAAAAGCTTATGTTAGTTGTCAAGAAAACAACGCACTTGCGGTGGTAGATTTAACAACAAATACCATTTTAGATATTCTTCCGTTAGGATATAAAAATCATTTATTAGGAACACCAACAGTAACTAGTTATATTGTAAATGAATTAGAAGAAAACTGGCCAGCATTAGGAACACCAGTTTATGATGGCGGACAACCAACCGTTATGCTTGGTGGTTTTTCAGGGCTTTTTTATGATGAAGCAAATTCTACAGCAACAGATTATGTATTTTACGCCATACCAGATAGAGGGCCTAACGATGCTACAACAAGTGGAGCTTCGGTAACACCGGCTGCATCTCAAAATTTACGTCCGTTTAAATTACCAAATTATCAAGGTAGAATTGCCAAATTCACTTTAAATAAAACAACTGGCGATATAACTTTAAACCAACAAATTTTATTAACCAGAAAAGATGGAACCACACCAATTACGGGTAAAGGAAATATTCCTGGAATTGATGAGGTTCCTGTAACTTATACCGATGCAGCAACGGCTTATGCTAACGCCGACTATGTTGGTGCAGATTCTGAAGAATACCACGCTTTACCTTACGATGAATACGGTGGAGATTTTGAAGGTATTTTAATTGATAAAGATGGTTATTTCTGGATGTGTGATGAGTACAGACCAGCAATCTATAAGTTTCAGGCTAACGGAACTTTGGTAGAGCGTTATGTGCCATCAGGAACATCGTTACTTGGAGACACACCACAACCAGAGGGAACCTACGGAGCCGAAACCCTGCCAGAAGTGTATTCGTTACGTCGTGCTAATCGTGGCTTTGAAGCCATTGCTTATAACGAGGCAAGTCATGTTATTTATGCATTTATTCAATCGCCTATCGAAAATCCTTCGAATGCAGTTAGAAATAATTCTGATGTGATTAGAATTTTAGGAATCAATGCAGATACTGGCGTGCCTGTTTCAGAATATGTTTATCTTTTAGAGAGAAACAAAGATGCTGGTTATGCGTCTTCTAGAGTTGATAAAATTGGAGATGCTGTTTATACGGGTAACGGTAAATTTTTAGTTATTGAAAGAGATTCTGAGGGTCCAGATGCCGAATACGGTAAAAAATACGTTTTCGAAATAGATATTAACTACGCTACAAACGTTTTAAATTATGCGCTTTCTGTTTCTAAAGAACTAGAAGAAATGAGTGCCGATGAAATTTTAGCAGAAGGCATTATAGTTTCGCACAAAAATAAAGTGGTAAACTTACCTTCAATAGGTTATAAATCTTCTGATAAAGCAGAAGGTATTGCGTTATTACCAAACAATGAAATTGCCATAATAAATGATAACGATTTTGGTTTAGCTGGAGCAGGAATTACAGATAACAGTGTGTTAGGTATTATTTCTTTTGCTAACGATTATGGTTTTGATGCTTCAAATGAAGACGGAAAAATTGATATTAAATCACATCCAACCTTAGGTATTTATATGCCAGATGCTATTGCATCATATAATGTAAATGGCTTAAACTATATTGTTACTGCAAATGAAGGAGATTCTAGAGATTACGATGGGTATTCTGAAGAAGATCGGGTTAAAGATTTAACTTTAAACACCGCTGCTGGTTATTATCCAGATGCTACAACACTTCAAGAAGATGAAAATTTAGGAAGGTTAAAAACAACCTATGCTGATGGTGATTATAATAATGATGGAACTTACGAGCAAATTTACTCATATGGTGCGCGTTCGTTTTCAATTTTCGACCAATACGGTAATATCGTTTTTGATAGTGCCGATCAATTTGGGCAAACTATTGCTGTAGAAGAGCCTACTTTATTTAATCAAGATGAAGAAGAATTTGATGGAAGATCTGATGATAAAGGTGGTGAACCAGAAGCAATAGCACTAGGAACTATTGATGGTAAAACCTATGCATTTATTGGTTTAGAAAGACAAAGTTCTATTTTAATGTATGATATTACTAATCCTAAAGATGTAGAGTTTATTACCTATTATAAACACAATAGTACAATAGGAGATGTTGCTCCAGAAATTATTAAGTTTATTCCAGCTTCACAGAGTCCTAACTCTAAAAATTTACTTTTAGTAGGTTGTGAAGTAAGTGGTTCTTTAGCAATTATTCAGGTAGATGATACTGTGTTAAGTGTTAGCGAAGTTGTTACTAAAAATGATTTTAAAATGTATCCTAATCCAATTATAGATACTACTTTAAAGTTTAACAAAACGCTTTCTGGAGTTGTTTATAACTTAAGTGGTCAAGAAGTAAAAACCTTTAACAATAAAACAGCTATAGATGTTTCTCAATTAGCGGCTGGTGTATATATTTTAAAAACTAAAACACATGGAGTTAAACGTTTTCTAAAACTATAATATTTTCTAAAAAAAAAACAATACTAAACCCAATCTTTTTAGATTGGGTTTTTTAAATTTTAAAAGTTATCACAGGTCGTCTGGCATGATTTATCAAATCTTCACTAATACTACCGTTAAAAAAATGAGAAATACCTTGTCTGCCATGGGTGCTCATGCCAATTAAGTCGGCTTCTATAGATTGCGAAAAATTCATAACACCGTTTTCAATAGTAGTGTCATTATAAATATGAATAGAGCAATAATTAGGGGTTACAGCATCTAAAAAACCTTGAATACGTTCTTTTGCTTCGGCAGTTGTAACAAATTTATTAGCAGTAACTACCATTAGTAAATGAATTTCGGTTTCAAAAAGTTCGGCAAATTTTAATGCTTTTAAAAAAGGTACTTTAGATTCTTCTTTAAAGTCTGATGCAAATACAAAATGCTCTACATTAAAAGCTTTATGCTCTTTTTTAATTACAAGAACAGGTACTTCAGAGGTTCTAACAACTTTTTCGGTATTACTTCCAATTAAAAGTTCTTTAAACCCGCTTGCCCCATGAGATCCCATTACTACTAAATCAATTTCAAACTTTTTACAAGCTTTATAAACACCTTTAAAAATTTCATGAAAATCTACAGCTTCATGCACAATTAAATCTTTTAAATAGTCTTTTTCTAAAAGAGATTCAAATTTCTTTTGAGCTAATTTCATAAAATAAACAGCCTCTGGTAAATCACTATAATAGCTTATGGGGTCTACTTTTTGTAATGGCATTTCTAGCATGTGTAGCAAATAAATTTCACAATTAAATTTTCTTGCTAATTGAGCAGCAACTTTTAAGGCGTTTTCAGACTGACTAGAAAAATCTGTTGGAACAAGTATTTTTTTCATAATAAACAGAAGGTGAAGGTGTATCTAAATTTATGAATTAATACTTTAAAAATCAATAAAATTGTATATATTTGCAGCGTTGAAAGGCAAAAAAAGATAATGAGGGGACGGAAAGTCCCCTCTTTTTATACTAAAAATGTTTAAAACTACGGTTGAAAATTTATTAGAGGCTGCTTTAAAAGACAGACCAGATTTATTTCTTATAGATTTTTCTATTCAAGGAGATAACCAAATTAAAGTGGTGATAGATGGTGATAATGGAGTTTTAGTAGAAGACTGCATTTTTATTAGTAGAGCCATAGAGCATAACTTAGATAGAGAAGAACAAGATTTTTCTTTAGATGTAATGTCTGCTGGAGCCACATCGCCTTTAGTAAATAAACGCCAATATAAAAGGCATTTAAATAGAGCGCTTAAAGTAAAAACGGAGTCTGATAAGTTTGAAGGAATACTTGCAAAAGCAACAGATGATAGTATTACTTTACAGTGGAAAGTTAGAGAACCTAAACCAGTTGGTAAAGGCAAAGTAACTGTAGTAAAAGAAGCGAATATCGCTTATAAAGATATTGTAGAAGCAAAAGTTATGATTAAATTTTAATTCAAAAAGAGTTATGGAAAATGTCGCGTTAATTGAATCTTTTTCAGAATTCAAAGACGATAAGCTAATTGACAGAGTAACGTTAATGGCCATTTTAGAAGATGTGTTTAGAAGCGCTTTAAAAAAGAAATATGGCGATGATGATAATTTTGATATTATTGTAAACCCAGATAAAGGAGATTTAGAAATTTGGAGAAATAGAGTAGTGGTTGCCGATGGTGAAGTTGAAGATGAAAACCAAGAAATTTCATTAACTGAAGCTAGAAAAATTGAACCAGATTTTGAAGTAGGCGAAGACGTATCAGAAGAAGTTAAATTAGTAGACTTAGGAAGAAGAGCCATTTTAGCGTTACGCCAAAACCTTATTTCTAAAATTCATGAGCATGACAATACCATCATCTACAAGCAATTTAAAGATTTAATAGGAGAAATATATACGGCAGAAGTTCATCATATTCGTCACAGAGCAGTAATTTTGCTAGACGATGAAGGCAACGAAATTGTATTGCCAAAAGACAAACAAATACCATCAGATTTCTTTAGAAAAGGAGATAATGTAAGAGGAGTTATAGATTCTGTAGAGCTTAAAGGTGCAAAACCAACTATTTTAATGTCTAGAAGCTCGCCCGTATTTTTAGAAAAATTATTTGAACAAGAAATACCAGAAGTTTTTGATGGATTAATTACTATAAAAAATGTGGTAAGAATACCAGGAGAAAAAGCAAAAGTAGCGGTAGATTCTTATGATGATAGAATAGATCCTGTAGGAGCCTGTGTAGGTATGAAGGGGTCAAGAATTCATGGTATAGTACGTGAATTAGGAAATGAAAATATTGATGTAATTAATTACACAAACAATTTACAATTATACATTACCAGAGCTTTAAGTCCAGCAAGAGTTACTTCAATAAAAATTGATGAAGAAAACAAACGAGCTGAAGTTATTTTAAAACCAGAAGAGGTTAGTAAAGCTATTGGTAGAGGAGGTCACAACATTCGTTTAGCAGGTCAATTAACTGGTTATGAGATTGATGTATTTAGAGAAGGTGCAGAAGAAGATGTAGAATTAAGCGAATTCTCTGATGAAATAGAAGAATGGATTATCCTTGAATTTAAGAAAGCCGGTTTAGATACAGCTAAAAGCGTTTTAGAACAAGATGTGCGCGATTTAGTTAAACGAACCGATCTAGAAGAGGAAACAATTAACGATGTTATTAGAATTCTAAAAGAAGAATTTGAAGAATAACCATATATTTGAGTATTTTAAAGGCAGTTTATGGCTGAAACAATAAGATTAAATAAAGTATTACGCGAACTTAACATTTCTTTAGATCGTGCTGTAGAATTTTTAGATTCTAAAGGCATAGAAATAGAGAAGCGTCCAACAACAAAAATATCTGTAGAGGTTTACAAGGTTCTTTCAGATGAGTTTGAAACAGACGCTAATAAAAAAGTTGCGTCCAAAGAAGTTAGTGAAGCAAAGCAAAAAGAAAAAGACTTGTTGCGCGAGCAGCGAGAGCGAGAACTTGAAGCAAAGCAAAAAATAGAAGTCAAAAAAGAAGAAATTGTTAAGGCTTCTACAACGCTTTCAGGTCCAAAAACTGTTGGAAAAATAGATCTTTCGCCTAAAAAGGCTAAGATTAAAAAAGAAGAACCTGTTAAAAAAGAAAAAGAACCTGTCAAAAAAGAGCCGGTTAAAGAAGAAGAACCAAAAGTTGTGGAGTCTGCTCCAAAACCAGTGGTTGAAGAAAAGAAACCAGCACCAAAAAAAGAAGAACCTAAAAAAGTTGAGCCAAAGAAAGTAGAGGCCCCTAAACAAGAAGCAAAACCTGCAGAAGAAACTATTTCAGGTGGTAAGGTTAAAACCAAATACCAAAAACTTTCTGGCCCTAAAATTGCTGGTGATAAAATAGATTTATCGCAATTTAATAAACCAAAGAAAAAGAAAGAGGATAAAAAACCAGATGCTAAGGCTGGAGATGCTTCAAAGAAAAAGCGTCGAAGAATTAGTAAAGTTGGTGGTCCACAAACTGGAGGCAACAACAGAGGTGGAAATAACAGAAATGACCGTTTTAAAGGTAAGCAAAGTGGCGGAAGACGCAACATTGTTAAAGAAGAACCAAGTGAAGAAGATGTAAAAAAACAAGTGCGTGAAACACTTGAAAAACTTCAAGGAAAATCTTCAAAAGGTAAAGGTGCTAAATACCGTAGAGAAAAAAGAGAACAGCACAGAGACCAAACCGAAAAAGAACTACAAGCCGAAGCAGCAGAAAGCAAAATACTTAAAGTAACAGAATTTGTTACAGCAAGTGAAGTTGCAACTATGATGGACGTTAGTGTTACTCAAATTATTTCGGCGTGTATGTCGCTGGGTATGATGGTAACTATGAATCAGCGTTTAGATGCTGAAACCCTATCTATTGTTGCAGAAGAATTTGGTTACCAAGTAGAATTTGTAACAGCAGATATAGAAGAAGCTATTGAAGAGGTTGAAGATAAACCTGAAGATTTAGAACCAAGAGCACCTATTGTTACCGTTATGGGGCATGTAGACCATGGTAAAACATCGCTTCTAGATTATATTAGAAAAGAAAATGTAATTGCAGGAGAGTCTGGTGGTATAACACAGCATATTGGTGCTTATGGTGTAAAATTGGAGAACGGACAAAGAATTGCATTCTTAGATACCCCTGGTCACGAGGCCTTTACAGCAATGCGTGCACGTGGAGCTCAAGTTACAGATATTGCAATTATTGTGGCAGCAGCAGATGACGATATTATGCCGCAAACTAAAGAGGCTATTTCTCATGCACAAGCAGCAGGTGTGCCTATTGTATTTGCAATTAATAAAATAGATTTACCAAACGCTAATCCAGATAAAATTAAAGAAGGATTAGCCAATATGAATTTATTGGTTGAAGATTGGGGAGGTAAAATACAGTCTCATGATATTTCTGCAAAAGTAGGTACAGGAGTAAATGAATTGCTAGAAAAAGTATTACTAGAAGCAGAATTACTTGAGTTAAAAGCTAATCCAAATAAACCAGCTTTAGGTACAGTGGTAGAAGCATTTCTAGATAAAGGTCGTGGATATGTTTCAACAATATTAGTACAAGCGGGTACTTTAAGAGTTGGAGACTATGTGTTGGCCGGTCAGCATAGTGGTAAAGTAAAAGCTATGCATGATGAAAGAGGTAATAATGTTAAAGAAGCAGGCCCTTCAACACCAGTATCTATTTTAGGTTTAGATGGTGCACCCCAAGCGGGTGATAAATTTAATGTGTTTGAAGATGAACGTGAAGCAAAATCTATTGCAACTAAGCGTTCACAGTTACAAAGAGAACAATCAGTTAGAACGCAACGTCATATTACATTAGATGAAATTGGAAGACGTATTGCATTAGGAGACTTTAAAGAACTTAACATCATTCTTAAAGGAGATGTTGATGGTTCTGTAGAAGCTTTAACAGATTCATTCCAGAAATTATCAACGGAAGAAATTCAAGTTAACATTTTACACAAAGGTGTTGGTGCCATTACAGAAAGTGATGTGTTATTAGCATCTGCATCAGATGCCATTATTATAGGTTTTAATGTAAGACCAATGGGTAATGCACGGGCTATAGCAGATAAAGAAGAAATTGATATCAGAACATATTCTATTATTTATGATGCTATCAATGATTTGAAAGATGCTATGGAAGGTATGTTGTCACCTGAATTCAAGGAAGAAATTACCGGTACAGCAGAAATTAGAGAAACATTTAAAATTTCTAAAATAGGAACCATTGCCGGTTGTATGGTAACTAATGGTAAGATTTTTAGAAATTCTGGAGTGCGCCTAATTAGAGAAGGTGTTGTAATTTTTACAGGAGAACTAGCGTCACTTAAAAGATTTAAAGATGATGTAAAAGAAGTTTCAAAAGGCTACGATTGTGGTATGCAGGTGAAGAATTACAACGATATTAAAGAAGGTGATATTATTGAAGCCTTCCAAGAGGTAGCTGTTAAGAAAAAATTGAAGTAATAAAGCTACTTCAACTTTTATAAATCTTAGATTAATAAAAAATACTGAAATAAGTTCAGTAATAACAATAAATAAAAAAGCGAACCAATTTTGGTTCGCTTTTTTATTTATTCATTTCAAGCAAGTTCCGTTTTGTTTATTAAGATGTAAAGCTTAGTTATTTTCTTTTTTCGGTTTAAAAATAAAAGCGCTAGGGAATTTTCGTTTAATTCTTTTTAAAGCCCTATCGGCTTCTAATCGAGTTCTAAAATTACCAGCCCAAATTTTAAAGTTTGGAGATTCATATTCTATTCTAGAACTCCAATCTGCAAAAGATTCATGAAATTCTTTTTGAGCTGCCTTAGCTCCCGTTCTGTTGCCATTATAAATTTGAATTTTATATCTATCAGAACTGTTTTCGCTTTTATTTAGTTGTTTTTTTACCTCTAACAACTTTGTAATATTGTCATCTTGATTAATAAAAACTTGCCCTTGTTGAGAGAAACTATTTAATGTAGTACCAAACAAACAAATCACAATCAATGTTTTAAACTTTAAATTCAAATTCATCATTTTTAATTATTTCTACAAATGTATACGATATAAACTAAAAAATAGTTGATTTAATTATTTAGAATCCCTCTAAATTACCAATTAACACTTCTGTAACATTTCTAAAATCGACTTTTAATATTACTTTTGCCAGAGATTTTAAAAGTATGACATTTGTCATGTTTTACATGAAAAAATCATACCAAAGATTAGAAGTTAATTTAACCAATAATATGAAACAGGTGATTCACCGTAGATTAGGCGAAAACATTCTCCGTTTTAGCTTAGTAATTTTATTAGCGTTTACAACCTCGCTTTCCGCACAGGACGGAGATCCAGCAAAAGGAAAATCATTGTTTAATACCAATTGTGCAGCTTGTCATCACTTAGATAAGAAAATGACAGGGCCTGCATTACGTCATGTAGAACAACGTTTATCAGACGAACAGGGCTTAGATAGAGATTGGATATATGCATGGATTCGTAACAGTTCAGCGGTAATTAAGTCTGGAGATGCCTATGCTAATGAGGTGTTTAATGAATTTGGAGGTGCGGCTATGACTCCGTTCCCTCAGTTGTCTGATGAAGATATTAATAATATTCTTGCATATACAGCTCAAGAAAAACAAGAGCCAGCAGCAACTTCTGCAAATGTAGCGACATCAGAAAGCACATCGACTAATTCAGGAGGAATATCAAATGAGTTAATTTTAGGTGCTTTAGCTATATTATTTATTTTGTTAGCGGCTGGTTTGTATTTGGTAAACAAAACACTACGCAGATTTGCTGAAGTTCAAAATATTGATTTGCCTGAAGCAACAGGAAGAAAACCTCTTTGGAAAGCTTTTGTTCAAAATCAATTCTTAATGCTAGTTGTGGCTATATTCTTTTTGTTAGCTAGTGCTTACTTTGTTTATGGTTATTTAATGCAAATAGGAGTAGATCAAGGATATCAACCTGTACAGCCTATTCATTTCTCGCATAAAATACATGCAGGAGATAATGGTATAGACTGTAAGTATTGTCACTCTTCGGCAAGAGTAAGTAAAACATCAGGTATTCCTTCCTTAAATGTTTGTATGAACTGTCATAAGACTATTTCAGATTACAACGGAGAGGTTACTGCAGAACATTCAAAAGAATTTTACGATGGTGAAATTCAAAAGCTTTATGATGCTGTAGGATGGGATGTTTCTGAACAAAAATATACTGGTGAGTCAAAACCAGTAAAATGGGTAAGAATACATAACCTACCAGACTTTGTGTATTTTAACCACTCACAACACGTGTCTGTTGGTGGTCAAGAGTGTCAAACTTGTCACGGGCCAGTAGAAGAAATGGAAGTATTATATCAACATGCGCCATTAACTATGGGGTGGTGTGTTGAGTGTCATAGAACTACCAATGTTAAAGTTGAAGATAACGCATATTATGAAAAAATTCATGAGGAGTTGTCTAAGAAGTACGGTGTAGAAAAATTAACAGTTGCCGAAATGGGTGGACTGGAATGTGGTAAGTGTCATTATTAATCTAGTAAGAAGTAATTCAATTATATAATATGTCATCAAACAAGAAATACTGGAAAAGTGTTGAAGAGCTAAACGAAAATAGCTCTATTGTTGAGACGCTAAAACAAAACGAGTTCACTCAAGAGATTCCTGTAGATGAATTTTTAGGAGATAAAGAAACTTTAGAAGGAAGTTCTACTACTCGTCGCGATTTCTTAAAGTATGTTGGGTTTAGTACAGCTGCCGTTTCATTAGCAGCCTGTGAAGGACCTGTTAAAAAATCAATTCCTTATGTTGTTCAACCAGAGGAAATTATCCCTGGTGTTGCAAACTATTATGCAACTACAATTGCAAACGGATTTGATTTCGCAAGTGTTTTAGTAAAAACTCGTGAAGGTCGTCCAATTAAAATCGAAAATAATGCTTTAGCAACTACACACGGTAGTGCTAATGCTAGAGTAAATGCTTCGGTTTTAGGCTTGTATGACAGTTTAAGAATTCAAAGTCCCAAAAAAGGAGATAGCTCTGTTTCTTGGGAAGATTTAGATGTAGAAGTTACTGCAGAATTAACAAAAGCAGTTGATGCAGGTAAAGACATTGTGTTGTTAACACAAACCTTTGCAAGTCCTTCAACTAGTAAGTTAATTTCAGAATTTAAAGAAAAATACGGTAACGTTCGTCATGTAGTGTATGATGCTGTTTCAGAATCTGCTGCGTTAGACGCTTACCAAGCAAAATATGGAGAACGCGGTTTAGCAGACTACGATTTTTCTAAAGCCATGACTATTGTGTCTGTTGGAGCAGACTTCTTAGGAGATTGGCAAGGAGGCGGATTTGATTCAGGATATGCTAAAAACAGAGTGCCTAATCATGGTAAAATGTCACGTCATATTCAGTTTGAGTCTAATATGTCTTTATCTGGTGCGAATGCAGATAAGCGTGTGCCATTAACTCCTAGTCAACAAAAGTTAGCTTTAGCTAAATTGCATAGCTTAGTTGTAGGGAGTGGGATTTCAGTAAATTTACCTGCTAATATTGAAGATGCTGTTCAAAAAGCAGCTAGTCAACTTAAAAAAGCTGGTAGCAATGGTGTTGTTGTTACAGGAATTCAAGATGTTAACGCACAAACCGTTGTTCTTGAAATTAATGAAGCTTTAGCAAGTAAAGCGTTTAACCCTAAAACACCAATTAAAACAAGACAAGGTAAAGATAAGGATGTAGCTGCTTTAGTTGCCGATATGAAAGCAGGTAAAGTAGGTGTGTTAATTATGAGTGGTGTAAACCCGGTTTACACACTACCAAATTCATCTGATTTTACAGAAGGATTAAAGAAAACATTCTCTGTAGCTTTCTCAATGAAAGCAGATGAAACATCATCTTTATCAACATATATAGCAGCAGCACCTCACTATTTAGAATCTTGGGGTGATGTTGAAATTAAAAAAGGACACTACGCCTTAACACAGCCAGCTATTCGTCCTTTGTTTAATACTAGACAATTTCAGGAAGCATTATTAAAATGGACTGACAACAATACTTCTTACTCAGATTACATAAAAGAAACTTGGGGAACAGGTATTTTAAATGGTGGTTCATTCAATAAGGCTTTACATGATGGTGTATATGTTGGAGCCATTGCAACAGAAACTCAAGATACAACAGAGGCTTCTGAAGATATAGATACACCAGCAAGTAATGCGGCTAATGCTTTAGTGTCATCAGTAAAAACTTCAAAAGGTTTAGAGTTAACATTATATACTAAAACAGGTATGGGTGATGGGCAACAAGCCAACAACCCATGGTTGCAAGAGTTTCCAGATCCAATTACAAGAACCTCTTGGGATAACTATTTAACCGTTTCAAAAGCTGATGCAGATACTTTGGGCTTAATGAACAAACACGTTGCTAACGGTGCCTTAAACGGTAGTTATGCTAAAGTAACTGTTAATAATACAACTATTACTGTTCCTGTAATTATTCAGCCTGGTCAAGCTAAAGGTTCTGTTGGTTTATCATTTGGTTATGGTAGAACAGCAGGATTGAAAGAAGAAATGCAAACAGGTGTTAACGCCTACGCATTATATGAGAATTTCAATAATGTTCAAAACGTAACAGTTGAGGTTGCTTCTGGTGAGCATGAATTTGCTTGTGTACAGTTGCACAATACCTTAATGGGACGTGGAGATATTCTTAAAGAAACAACATTAGAAATTTTTAATACCAAAGATAAAAAGTATTGGAATGCTGTTCCTGTGGTGTCTTTAAATCATGAAGAAACTCCAGTAACATCTCCAGAAGTTGATTTGTGGGATGAGTTTGATCGTTCAATTGGGCATCATTTCAACCTATCTATTGATTTAAATGCTTGTACAGGTTGTGGTGCTTGTGTTATTGCATGTCATGCCGAAAACAATGTGCCAGTTGTTGGTAAAGAAGAAGTACGTAAATCTCGTGATATGCACTGGTTACGTATTGATAGATATTATTCTTCTGAAGAATCTTTCGATGGAGATAACGATAAAAAAGATAAAATTTCAGGTTTAGGTAGCTCTTTAAGTGAGTTTGGAGAAATGGAGTCTCCAGCTGATAACCCTCAGGTTGCTTTCCAACCAGTAATGTGTCAGCACTGTAACCACGCGCCTTGTGAGACGGTTTGTCCGGTAGCGGCAACTTCACATGGTCGTCAAGGTCAAAACCATATGGCTTATAACCGTTGTGTTGGTACAAGATATTGTGCAAATAACTGTCCTTATAAAGTACGTCGTTTCAATTGGTTCTTATATAATGGAAATGATGAGTTTGATTATCATATGAATGATGATTTAGGACGCATGGTATTAAATCCTGATGTAGTTGTACGTTCTCGTGGTGTTATGGAAAAATGTTCTATGTGTATTCAAATGACACAAAAAACGATTTTAGATGCTAAACGTGATGGACGTCAAATAAAAGATGGTGAACTTCAAACAGCTTGTTCTGCTGCATGTAGTAGTGGTGCCATGACTTTTGGAGACATCAATGATAAAGAAAGTAAAGTTGCAAAACTTAAAGAAGATAACCGTATGTATCACTTGTTAGAACACGTAGGCACAAAACCAAACGTGATATATCAAACAAAAGTGAGAAATACAACAGAAGCATAAATCTAATTAAAGAATCAATTATATAATTATGGCGTCTCATTACGAAGCACCTATTAGAAGACCTTTAGTTACAGGAAATAAATCATACCACGACGTTACTGTGGATGTGGCAAAACCTGTAGAAGGAAAAGCAAATAAACAATGGTGGATTGTTTTTGGAATCTCATTGACTGCTTTTCTTTGGGGAATTGGATGTATTATTTATACGATATCTACAGGTATTGGAACTTGGGGTTTAAATAAAACCGTAGGTTGGGCTTGGGATATCACCAACTTTGTTTGGTGGGTAGGTATTGGTCACGCAGGAACACTAATTTCTGCAGTACTGTTACTTTTCCGTCAAAAATGGAGAATGGCAATTAACCGTTCTGCAGAGGCAATGACCATTTTCTCGGTAGTGCAGGCAGGTTTATTCCCTATTATTCACATGGGTCGTCCATGGTTAGGTTACTGGGTATTACCAATACCAAATCAATTCGGATCACTTTGGGTAAATTTTAACTCACCATTACTTTGGGATGTATTCGCCATTTCAACCTATCTATCGGTATCATTAGTTTTCTGGTGGACAGGTTTATTACCAGATTTTGCAATGCTTAGAGATAGAGCAATCAAACCATTTCAAAAGAAAATATACGCTTTATTAAGTTTTGGTTGGTCTGGTAGAGCTAAAGATTGGCAACGTTTTGAAGAAGTATCATTAGTACTTGCTGGTTTAGCAACGCCATTAGTACTTTCTGTACACACCATTGTATCATTTGACTTTGCAACATCGGTAATTCCTGGTTGGCATACAACTATATTCCCACCATACTTTGTTGCAGGTGCGGTATTCTCAGGATTTGCTATGGTAAACACACTTCTTATTATTATGAGAAAAGTGTGTAACCTAGAAGATTATATTACGTTACAGCACATTGAGTTAATGAACATAGTCATTATGATTACTGGTTCTATAGTTGGTGTAGCATATATTACAGAGTTGTTTATTGCATGGTACTCTGGTGTAGAATATGAGCAATATGCATTCTTAAATAGAGCAACAGGACCTTACTGGTGGGCTTATTGGGCTATGATGACTTGTAACGTGTTTTCTCCACAATTTATGTGGTTTAAGAAATTAAGAACAAGTATCATGTTCTCATTCTTTATCTCTATAGTTGTAAATATAGGAATGTGGTTTGAGCGTTTTGTAATTATAGTAACTTCATTACATAGAGATTATTTACCGTCTTCTTGGACAATGTTCTCACCAACATTTGTAGACATTGGTATATTTATAGGAACTATTGGATTCTTCTTTGTGTTATTCTTATTATACTCAAGAACATTCCCAGTTATTGCTCAGGCAGAGGTTAAAACTATTTTAAAATCTTCTGGAGAAAAATATAAGAAATTAAGAGAAGCAGGTAAAAGTTTAGTTGGTACAGGTGTAGATGAAAGAACCTCTGGAGCTATACCAACTTCAACAGAAACTACAAGTGTAGAGCTATCTGAAAGTGATAAATCTGAAATGACCAATTCCTTATTAAACAGTATTGGTACATTTGATGCTGCTACACAAACGCCTGACGATTTAAAGAAAATAAGTGGTGTTGGACCTAAAATGGAAGAAGTATTAAATAGCATTGGTATTTATACATTCCTTCAAGTTAGTAAAATGACCAAAAAAGAATACGACTTGTTAGACAGTATTACAGGTTCTTTTCCAGGAAGAGCAGAACGTGATGATTGGTCTGGTCAAGCTAAAAATTTAATAAACTAAAAGTAGCATATGGAAGCTTCAAAAGTAATTCACGCTATTTATACTGATGATGATGTATTAATGTCTGCTGTTAAAAAAGTAAAAGCAGAAAAACATCATATAGAAGAAATATATACACCATTCCCAGTTCATGGACTAGATAAAGCTATGGGATTAGCGCCAACACGTATTGCAATTACCGCATTTATGTATGGTTTAGTTGGTTTATCGGTTGCCATTACCATGATGAATTTTATCATGATTGAAGACTGGCCACAAAACATAGGAGGAAAACCAAGTTTTAGCTATTTAGAAAACATGCCAGCGTTTGTGCCAATTATGTTTGAATTAACAGTGTTTTTTGCAGCTCACTTAATGGTAATTACATTTTATTTACGTAGTAAAATGTGGCCGTTTAAAAAAGCTGAGAATCCAGATCCAAGAACTACTGATGATCATTTTTTAATGGAAATTGCTGTTCACGGAAATGAAAGTGAGTTAGAAAGCTTGCTTAAAGAAACTGGTGCTGTAGAAATTAATTTAGTAGATAAAGAAGCGCATTAATATAGTAATATGATGAAAAGCGTAATTAAGATATTAGCAATAGCAATCGTTTTTATAGTGGTATCATGTAAAAAAGATACAGCTCCAAACTATCAATTCATGCCAAACATGTATGAATCTGTTGGATATGAAACTTATAGTGAAGCTGCCTTCCCTAATGGAGTTGAAGCACAATTACCTGCTGATGGAACTGTAGCTAGAGGACACATTCCTTTTGATATAGAAAACTCTATTGAAGGTTATAATTTAGCTAAAGCTACTTTAAAAAGCCCTTTAGATTCTACACAAGTAGATTTAAATAGAGGTAAAGAGTTATACGATATTTATTGTGGTATTTGCCATGGTAATAAGGGAGATGGTCAAGGTAATTTAGTAAAACGTGAAAAAATTCTTGGTATTCCAAGATATGACGATGCAGGAAGAGCCATCAATGAAGGAAGTATTTATCATACCATTTATTATGGTAAAAATAGTATGGGCTCTTATGCTAACCAGTTAAAAGAAGAAGAACGTTGGCAAGTAGTGGCATACGTTTTAAAGTTAAAAGCAGATTTAGAAAAGTAAGAAGATAAGATATTATATAGATATGTATACATTTTCAAATAAATTAAAGACATTTTCATTCATTCTAATGATTTTAGGATTGTTAGGTGTTGGATATGGTTTTATGACATCTCATAAATCTTTTGAAGAAGTTGAACACTTACTTGAAGCGGAAGCTCATCATGGAGGTGAACATGGAGATGCGTCTCATGCGGTAGCATCACATGATGCCCATGAAGAAGATTCTCATGCAGAAGGAACTCATGTAGTTGATGAGCACACAAAACACATTGAACATGTGCAACACCAAATAGCCAATCGTCCATGGGCTGCATTATATGTAGCAGCATTTTTCTTTATGATGATTGCTCTTGGAGTGTTAGCTTTCTATGCTATCCAAATTGCTTCACAAGCAGGATGGTCTCCTGTACTATTTAGAGTAATGGAAGGCATTACAGCATATCTTTTACCTGGAGCTTTAATTGTTTTAATTATAGCTGTAGCTTCTGGAACTATTGGTCATTACAACTTATTTATCTGGATGGATCCAGAAGTTGTTGAGCATGATAAACTAATAAAAGGGAAATCAGGATTTTTAAACTTACCTTGGTTTGCAATTCGTGGTTTAATATTTATAGCTGGTTGGAGTTTATACCGTCATTTTGCACGTAAATTTTCAATTGCTCAAGATACAGCTGAAGATAATAGTAATTTCAAAAAGTCATTCCGTATTGCCGCAGGGTTTTTAGTATTCTTTATTTATACAGAATCTATGATGTCTTGGGATTGGATTATGAGTGTAGACCCACACTGGTTCTCAACTTTATTTGGTTGGTACGTATTTGCTAGTATGTTTGTAAGTGGTATTACAGTTATTGCTTTAATCTCTATTTATTTAAAATCTAGAGGTTATTTAGAATTTGTTAATGAAAACCACTTACATGATGTTGCTAAATACATGTTTGCATTTAGTATTTTCTGGACCTACCTTTGGTTCTCACAATTTATGCTTATTTGGTATTCAAACATACCAGAAGAGGTAACATATTTTATTTCAAGATTTAACGATTATAAATTGCCATTCTTAGGTATGGTAGCTTTAAACTTTGTTTTCCCAATATTAATGTTAATGAATGCAGATTACAAACGTATTCCGTGGTTTGTAGTAATGACCGGTTTGGTTATTTTATTTGGGCATTATATTGACATTTTTAATATGATTATGCCTGCTACTGTTGGAGACAGATGGTTTATTGGGATTCCAGAGATAAGCTCAATTTTATTATTCGCTGGTTTATTCATTTTTGTGGTATTTACAGCCTTAACCAAAGCGCCATTATTAGTAAAACGATACCCTTTTAGAAAAGAGAGCGAAGAATTTCATTATTAATTAAAGAATTAAATAAAGACGAACAATACCAATGACTGCTTTATTAACAATTATAGTTTTAGTATTTATTTTAATTGCCATTTGGCAAATGGTTAAAATATTCGATTTAGCACAAGCTAGAAGCGGAAATGATACTCCTGGAGTGGCCACAGATAAAGATAATGCCTTAAATGGGCGTTTAATGATGGGCTTTTTAGCATTTATTTATGTTATAACCATTGTTTGTTGTGTTAAATGGGGAGATTTACCATTATTATCAAATGCAGCATCAGAACATGGACCAACCATAGATAACTTAATGATTATATCATTAGTAATTATCTTTTTTGTACAAATAGTAACACAATTTTTATTACACTATTTTGCGTTTAAATACAAAGGAGAAAAAGGTAGAAAGGCCTTGTTTTTTGCCGATAATAATAAACTAGAGGCTATCTGGACTATTATTCCAGTAATTGTTTTGGCAGGTTTAATTATTTACGGATTAAATACGTGGATTAACATCATGGGTGTTGATGAAAGCGATGATCCTTTAGTAGTAGAACTATACGCTCAACAGTTTAACTGGAAAGCACGTTATGCTGGTGCAGATAATACTTTAGGAAAGGCTAACGTTCGTTTAATTGATATAGATCGTGCTAATATTTTAGGTTTAGATGAGTCCGATCCCAATGCACAAGATGATATTATTACAACAGAATTACATTTACCGGTAGGTAAACCTGTGTTATTTAAAATGCGTTCACAAGATGTATTGCACTCTGCTTACATGCCTCATTTTAGAGCACAAATGAACTGTGTTCCTGGTATGATAACTCAGTTCGGTTTTACGCCAACTGTAACTACAGAGGAAATGAGACAGAATCCTGATATGATAGAAAAAATACAAAATATTAATAATATTAGAGTTGAAAAAAGTAAGGATTTAGTAGCCAAAGGTGAAGATGCTCTAGAGCGTTATGAGTTTGATTATTTATTACTTTGTAACAAAATTTGCGGAAAGTCTCACTACAATATGCAAATGAAAATTGTTGTTGAAACACAAGAAGAATATGATGCTTGGATTAAAGAGCAAAAGGAATTTAAAAACTCTCTAATTAACTAATTAAAAAAGAAAAACGATATAAGATTATGTCAGCACACGCAGATACTCACGCTCACGACGACCACGGACATCATCATAAAGAAACGTTTGTAACTAAATATATATTTAGTCAAGACCATAAAATGATTGCCAAACAGTACCTTATAACTGGTACTATTATGGGAGTTATTGGTGTAATGATGTCTTTAATGTTCCGTATGCAAATTGCTTGGCCAGAAGAACCTAATGTGATATTTGAAGCACTTTTAGGAAAATGGGCTCCAGATGGTGTAATGGATGCCGATATTTATTTGGCATTAGTTACCATACATGGAACCATTATGGTATTCTTTGTATTAACAGCAGGTTTAAGTGGTACGTTTAGTAACTTATTAATACCATTACAAATTGGGGCAAGAGATATGGCTTCTGGCTTTTTGAACATGGTATCATACTGGTTGTTCTTTTTGTCTAGTGTTATAATGGTAATTTCTTTATTTGTACAGGCGGGTCCTGCAGCAGCAGGCTGGACAATATACCCTCCATTAAGTGCTTTACCTATGGCACAAGGAGGTTCTGGAACAGGTATGACCCTATGGTTAGTGGCTATGGCAATTTTTATTGCTTCATCATTATTAGGTTCTCTTAATTATATTGTAACAGTATTAAATTTAAGAACTAAAGGAATGTCTATGACAAGATTGCCATTAACAATTTGGGCTTTCTTTATCACAGCTGTAATTGGTGTTATTTCATTTCCTGTATTATTATCTGCAGCCTTATTATTAATAATGGATAGAAGTTTTGGTACGTCATTCTTCTTATCAGATATATTTATACAAGGTGAAGTTTTACATTATCAAGGTGGTTCACCTGTATTATTTGAGCATTTATTTTGGTTCTTAGGTCATCCAGAGGTATATATTGTAATTTTACCTGCAATGGGTCTGGTTTCAGAGATTATGGCTTCAAACTCACGTAAACCAATTTTTGGTTATCGTGCTATGATTGCTTCAATTTTAGCTATTGCATTTCTATCAACAATTGTTTGGGGTCACCACATGTTCGTTTCGGGAATGAATCCATTCTTAGGATCTGTGTTTACTTTTACAACATTATTAATTGCAATTCCATCTGCAGTTAAAGCCTTCAACTGGATTACCACCCTTTGGAAAGGGAATCTTCAAATGAACCCTGCTATGTTATTTTCAATTGGATTTGTATCAACATTTATAACGGGTGGTTTAACAGGAATTATACTTGGAGATAGTGCTTTAGATATCAATGTACATGATACATATTTTGTTGTGGCTCACTTCCATTTGGTTATGGGTATTTCTGCACTATATGGTATGTTTGCAGGTATTTATCATTGGTACCCTAAGATGTTTGGTAGAATGTTGAATAAAAACTTAGGATACATCCATTTTTGGGTAACTGCTGTTTGTGCTTATGGTGTTTTCTTCCCTATGCATTTTATTGGTATGGCAGGTTTACCACGTAGATATTATACAAACAGTAATTTTCCATTGTTTGATGATTTAGCAAATGTTAATGTAGTTATTACCATTTTTGCTTTAATTGGTGGTGCTGTACAATTAGTATACTTATACAATTTCTTTGTTAGTATATTCTACGGAAAGAAAGCATCTCAAAATCCATGGCGTTCTACTACTTTAGAGTGGACAACACCTGTTAAACATATTCATGGTAACTGGCCAGGAGAAATTCCTCATGTATACCGTTGGGCTTACGATTACAGTAAACCAGGACATGATGTAGACTTTGTTCCTCAAAACATTCCTCTAAAAGAAGGAGAAGAAGAGTTGCAGCACTAGTAAATAAAATTTTTTACATATATCAAAACCCGTCTAAAAGACGGGTTTTGTCGTTTAAGAGCATTTTTTTTCGATAAAAGGTAGATTTTTGCAAATAAATCGATGAAATACAAAAAAATCAGTTAAATTGCAGGAAATTAATTTTGTAAATCAAAACTGACTATTAATTGTTTTCAATTAATATATAGCTATTAACAACTATTAATTAACCCAATCTATGAAAACAAAACCTATTTTTAAGGTTTCAACGTTGTTTGTAACCTTTGTTATGGCAATGCTTTGGACGTTTTTTTCTGCTACTGCGCAATGTCCAACAGTTACTAATTCAACGCCTCCACCAATATGTAATGCTTCAGGATATACTTTTGCAGATTTAAGTGCAGATTATGCTACAGATAATGGTAATGGTATTGTTTGGTATAACTCACTTACAAGTAATGACCCTTATATTGATAATGAATTACTTTCAGAAGGAACTTATTACGCTGATGACAGTTCAGGATCTTGTGGTGCCAGACAGCCTATAACTATAAGTTTTCAAGTATCAGAAAGTGGTCAAAACCTTGATCAAATTTATTGTAGTAATGAAGGAGCTACAATACAAACCTATATTAATGATGTTTTGCAAACCAATATTCCAAGTGGAGGAGGTGTAGAAATTTACTATGACCTAGATTTAACAACTCTAGCTAACGTTACAGATGCTATTCCTAGCGGAGCAACAAAATATTTTATTGTTTTCACTGATAATGGAGGTTGTAGAAGTCAAGTAGAAATTGGTCAAGTAGGTGTTTTTATAGCACCAGCAGACCCAACACCAGCCAACCCACAAGAGTTCTGTTCTAATACTAACCCAACCATTGGAGATTTAGACCCAGGAACTACTGCTACAAATATTAGCTGGTATAATAGCGTAGATGCTTTTGGAGACCCTATTCCACCAGCATTAACATTATCAACTCCATTAGTTGATGGAAATACCTATTACGTTCAAATAAATGATGTATTTTGTGTTAGTAACCCTGTAGCAGTAAATGTTAATATTGATAAACCTGTAGATGCTGGTACTTCTGGAAATTTAGAATATTGTATTGATAATTTACCCACGTTAGATTTTAATTTATATGATGAATTAGGAGGAACACCAGAAACAACAGGAAGTTGGTCTGGGCCATTAACTACATCAAATGGTTATCAAGGTACTGTAAATATATCATCTTTAGCAGCAGGAACTCATACATTTGTTTATACTGTGCCTAGTACAGGTGTTTGTCCAGATGATACTTCAAATGTTGTTATTACAGTAAATGAAACCTTATCTTCTGGGATACCATCTACTTTAAATCCAGCTTCGTTTTGCGAGGCTAGTTTACCATCAGCGTTTAATTTACTTACATTATTAGATAATGAAGATGCGGGAGGACAATGGACACAAGGAACCTCAAGTTCAGACCCTGTAATTACATCTCCAATAGATTTAACCGGATTTACTCCAGGAACGTATAATTTTACATATACTCAAAATGTATCGCCTAACCCTTGCCCTGAAGAATCTACTACCGTTCAAGTAATTGTGTTAGAAGAGCCTAATGCAGGAGTAGCTGTAAATCAAACATTTTGTGAAAATGATTTAGTTGCAAATTCACCTTTTAATTTGTTCGATGCTTTAAACGGTTCTCAAGATCATGATAGTGGGATTTGGACAGATGCTTCTAACACCACCATTTCAAATGCTCTGGATATTACAACTCTTACAGTATCAGGAAGTCCTTATTCTTATAGTTATACCATTGATAACGGTACATGTTCTGATACAGAAGAAATAACTATTACCATTGAGCCTGCTCCAGAATCAGGTGAACCTGTATTAGTTATTACAGAATTTTGCGAAGGTTTAGCACCAGCAAGTTTTAATTTATTCGATTTATTAACAGGTGAAGATCAAACCGGAACTTGGATTGATGATGATGCAACTGGAGCCTTAACAGGAAACACGGTAGATTTATCAGGATTAGCACCTAACACCTATAATTTTACTTATGATGTAGATACCATTGGAAGTTGTGATGATGTAAACGTAACAGTAAGTATATTAATTAACCCCTTACCTAATACCGGAATACCAACTTCGGTAACATTCTGCGAAAACGACTTGGTAGCAAATTCACCTTTAGATTTATTTGGTCAATTATCAGGAGAAGATGCTGGCGGAACATGGTCTGATGATAATGCAACTGGCGCTTTATCAGGTAGTGATTTAGATTTAACAGTTTTAGCAGTTGGTTCTTATAATTTCACTTATAGCATAACAGACGCCAATAGTTGTACTAACAGTAGTACAATAACAGTTACAATTGAAGATGCTCCAGAATCAGGTACTCCAAATACACCAATTGAATTTTGTAAATTAGATATAACTACTGGTCAAACGTATGACTTATTTGATTTATTAACAGATGAAGACCAATCAGGAATTTGGAATGATGATGATGCTTCTGGAGCTTTAAGTGGAAATATAGTAACACTTGATGGTTTAGCAGAAGGAACTTATAATTTTACTTATGATGTGGATGCCATTGGAAGTTGTGATGATGTAAACGTTACAGTAAGTATTGTTATAAATGATACACCAGCACCAGTAGCTTCAACACCACAAGAATTTTGTGATAGTGCTACGGTTGCAGATTTAGTTGCAATAGGTAATGCAGTACAGTGGTACGATGTTGCTACTGGAGGAACACCATTAACAAGTACAACAGCGCTTGCAGATGCTAAAACGTATTATGCAACCCAAACCAATGCTACAACAGGATGTGAATCTTCAACAAGAACTGCTGTGTTAGTAACAATTCATCAGTCTCCAAATGCAGGAAATCCTAATACCACCTCAATAGTTACGTGTAACACAAATAATAATATAGATTTATTTACAGGACTAGATGGTACTCAAGATAATGGAGGTGTTTGGAGTAATAATGATGGCGTAGGTAACTTAACAGGAAACATATTTGATGCCACAGGAGTTTCAGCAGGAACTTATAGTTTTACTTATACCATAACAGCTTCGTCACCTTGTGTTGATGATAGCGAAACCATAACCGTAACCATAGAGGAACCTTTAGATGCCGGTACAGATGGAGCACCGTTAGGTTTATGTAGTAATAACGGAACAATAGATTTGTTTACTCAATTAGGAGGAACACCAGATTCTGGAGGAACATGGTCTCCAGCAATGGCAAGTGGTACAGGAGTTTTTAATCCTTTAGTAGATGCTCCAGGAACATATACGTATACTTTATCAAATGGATGTGGAACGGTTTCAAGTAGCATTGATGTAGCTGTAACCTTGGCGCCAAATGCTGGGGCAGATGCCACAGTAGATTTATGTGTGATTGATGAACCCATTGATTTATTTGAGCAATTAGGCTCTGGAGCACAAAGCGGAGGAACATGGTCACCAGCAATGGCAAGTGGTACAGGTGTTTTTGACCCAACAGCAGATGCAGCTGTTGTATACACTTATACCGTTGCAGCAGTTTCACCCTGTTCACCAGATGCTACAGCTACTGTTACCGTAACTGTTAGTGATACACCAACGCCAACGATAACAGATAACAATCCTGAATTTTGTTTGATTGACAATCCTACAGTTTCTGATTTAGATAGCACTATAAGTTCATCAGGAACTATTAATTGGTATGAAGATGCTTCCTTAACATTACCGTTAACAGGAACAGAAAGTTTAGTTGATGGTGAAGATTATTACGCAACACAAACCAATAGTTCGGGTTGTGAATCATCTAATGCAGTTCAAATTAATGTTACTGTTAATGATACGGCAACCCCAACATTGTTAGATGCTTCAGCAGAATATTGTGTTAATGATGATCCTGTAATATTAGACTTAACAAACAACATTGCAGAGTATGATTCAAACGCAGAAAATGTAGTTTGGTATGATTCTGAAACAGGAGGATCAACAATTTCTAGTAGTACAAACTTAACTAATACAACTTATTACGCGGCGTTGATAGATGCTTCAACAGGATGTGAGAGTAGTACACGTTTAGCTGTTACTCCAAACATAACCGCCTGTGGAAAACTTAAATTACCAGATGGTTTCTCACCAAATGGAGATGGTGTAAATGACACGTATGAAGTAGATAATTTAGCCTTATTATATCCAAATTTTGAAATAGAAATTTATAACCGAAACGGAAACCTTGTGTATAGAGGTAATGCCAACACACCAAGATTTGATGGTACTTCAAACCAATCTAGAATCATTTCAAAAGGAGATTTACCAGTAGGTGTATATTTCTACATATTTAGGTTTAATGATGGTGAAAATAAACCAGAACAAGGACGCTTATACTTAAGCAGATAATTTATAGATAAAGCAAAATTTAGAAACAATGAAACATTTAAATATATATCATAAAATAGCTGCTTTGTTAAGTTTGACGTTCTTGTCATTACAAAGTTTTGCTCAACAGGATCCTCAGTTTACTCAATACATGTACAACATGAGTGTTATTAATCCGGCTTATGCCACTGCAGAAGAAGGTATATTAAACTTAGGA
Organism: Seonamhaeicola sp. NFXS20; assembly: GCF_049132085.1. Lineage (NCBI taxonomy): Bacteria > Pseudomonadati > Bacteroidota > Flavobacteriia > Flavobacteriales > Flavobacteriaceae > Seonamhaeicola > Seonamhaeicola sp. NFXS20. The sequence goes on from NZ_JAFMPU010000001.1 coordinate 467,203, forward strand.
GGACTTTATAGAACCCAATGGGTGGGTATTGAAGGAGCGCCTAAAACGGGAACCTTTTTTGCTCATACACCAATAAATGATAAAATAGAGATGGGAATATCATTTACAAATGATGATATAGGAGATGTTGTAAGTGAAAATAATATATATGCAGATTTTGCATATGTATTACCAGTTGGTGTTGAAAGTAAAATATCATTTGGTTTAAAAGCTGGTTTAACAATGTTCGATACTAATTTTGATGGGTTTGTGTTGCAATCTGGCGGAACAAATACCGATGTAGCTTTTAACGAAAACATCAATAAAGCATTCCCCAATTTAGGTATAGGAGCCTTCTTTTTTGCCAATAATTATTATTTAGGACTATCTGCTCCAAATATGTTATCAACAAAACATTTAGAAGAAGAAAATGGTGTAAAAGTAACAGGTGTTCAAAATGTGCATTACTTCTTTACAGGGGGCTATGTTTTTAATATTAATCAGAATATAAAACTAAAACCAGCTTTTATGGGTAGAGTTGTAAAAGGAGCTCCAATGGCTTTAGATGTTACGGCAAATGTTTTAATTAACGAAAAGCTAGAAGCTGGTTTAGGCTATCGCTTAGGTGATGCTATGAGTGCTTTAGTGAATTTTAGAGTTACTCCAGACCTTAGAATAGGTTATGCCTATGATTATACAACTACTAACTTAGGAGATTTTAACTCCGGATCTCATGAAATATTCATTTTGTTTGATGTTGATTTATTCGGATTTAAAGGCGGATATGACCGTTCACCAAGATTCTTCTAATATTCAATACTAGGAAACATGAAAAAACACACATACATACTTGCAAGCCTTTTATTAGTTAGTGGAATAGCATTAGCACAAAAGGAAAATATAAAAAGAGCAAATAAGCTTTTTAAAATGAAAGCTTATACCCAAGCAGCCAAAACTTACGAAACCAAAGAGCGTACACAAGAAGTGTTACAAAATTTGGCAGATAGTTACTATTACAATACCAGTCTTCAAAAGGCTATTGAAACTTATAGAGAATTATTTGTTAAATACGGAGACTCTATTGATATAGAATATCATTTTAGGTTTGCACAAGCATTAAAAGGAGTTAAAAATTATAAAGAAGCCGATGAACATTTAAGTAAATATTACAATAAACCAGTTAATACTTTAGAGTTTATTGAGGCTAATAATAAAATAACACCTCATAATTTTAAATTAAAAGAAATTGTAAATGAAGGTTCTAGTAGTGATTTTGGATTGTCTTTTTACGGTGAAAATAAAGTCGTTTTTGCTTCAACAAGAAATACAGAAAACCCTTCTTATGCTTGGAATGAATTACCCTATTTAGATTTGTACACTGCAACGCTTACAAATTCTAATACTTTAATTAATGTACAGCCATTTCCAGAGGCCATTAATACCAGTTTACATGAAAGCAATGCTGTGTTTACTAAAGATGGAAAAACCATGTATTTTAATAGAACCAACAGCACTCGTAAAAAAACTGATGAAGCGCGTATTGCCCACATTAAAATTTATAAAGCAGAATTAATTAATGGTGAATGGACAAATGTTACGGCATTGCCATTTACATCAAATAGTTATAGTACAGAACACCCTGCGTTAAGTAAAGATGAAAAAACACTATACTTTGCTAGTGATATGCCCGGAACTTTTGGAAGTTTTGATATTTACAAAGTGGCCATTAATGACGATGGTACTTACGGAGAACCTGAAAATTTAGGTGAAACAATTAACACCAAACACCGTGAACAATTCCCTTTTATAAGTGAATTTAATGTGCTCTATTTTTCATCAATTGGCCATCAAGGTTATGGCGGTTTAGATGTGTTTAGAAGCAATATGGTTAATGGTGGTTTTGATAAACCAGTAAATTTGGGAAACATCATTAATAGCAATTTAGATGATTTTGCATATGTAATTAAAGAAAAAGATAATGTGGGTTATGTGTCATCTAACCGTACAGGTTATGATAGAATTTTTAGCTTTTCAAGAGAAGAAAATCCATTAACAAAATATCTAGTAGAAGGTGTTGTGCAAGATAAAAACAGTAAAAAACTTCTGCCAGGAGCATTGGTAGAAATTATTAATCAATCTAATAAAACAATTAAAGATACTGTTGTAGGAGAAAATGGATATTATGTATTTAAATTAGAACCTAATAAATTATATAAAATTAGAGGAACTCGTCAAGCATACATAGAACAAGAATTAGAATTTTTAACGGGTAATTATGGTAAATCTCATAATATTGATATTAATTTAGAATCACTTGTTAGTGTTGAAGAACGTATTCATCAAAATGAAAAAGGTGAATTACATGTACAACTAGATAAAATATATTTTAATTACAATACATCTGAAATAACAAATGAAGCAGCCAAAACATTAGATGTTTTAGTAGATTTAATGAAAAAATACCCATCTATGAAAGTAGAAATTGCAGCTCATACAGATGCCCGTGGGTCAGAGCAATATAATTTAAACTTGTCAAAACAAAGAGCTGCTTTGGTATTAGAGTACCTAGTAAACCAAGGTATTAATAAAAACAGATTAAAAAGTGTAGGCTATGGAGAAACAAGGCCGCTTAATAAATGTATAAAAGAAGGTATTTGTGATGATGAAGAATATGATATTAACAGACGTTGTGAGTTTACAATTTTAAAATAACCAACCAAAATCCTTAAAGCCTTTCTTTCTAATAATCTTAGAATTGAAAGGCTTTTTTACATATGTTTTCATCGTTTATTTCTTTCTAAGTAAGTCATTTGTTTTATGTATTTTTATCATGTTATAAATTTGTAGGCATTATGGAATATTATATAATTGCAATAATTTTATTTTTGTTGCTAAGTTTTGTTATCCACAAATTAGCCTACAATAGGTTTAAAAAAATAACAGGAAGAACACCAAAAAGGAAAGAACTTTGGAGTATCTATCACTGGGAAGGTGTTCTAGGTATAAGTGCTGTAATTGTTCTTATTCTTGTATATATTTTAAAAACCACCAATGTTTTAACGCTTTAATGTTTTAAAAATCCGAAAGGTCAATCGGGTTAAGTCACACTATAAAAATGAACGAAAACCTAGATCCAACAAACGAGAATTTTTCACCCGAAGAATTAGATGTAGAAAAAAAGTTAAGACCCTTAGAATTTGATGATTTTACAGGTCAAGATCAAGTGTTGGAAAATCTGCAAATATTTGTAAAAGCAGCCAATTTAAGAGGAGAAGCTTTAGATCATACATTGTTCCATGGTCCTCCAGGATTGGGTAAAACAACTTTAGCTCATATTTTGGCTAATGAGTTAGATGTTGGGATTAAAGTAACATCGGGTCCAGTGTTAGACAAACCAGGAGACTTAGCCGGTTTGTTAACAAATTTAGAAGAGCGAGATGTTTTGTTTATTGATGAAATTCATCGGTTAAGTCCTATTGTAGAAGAGTATTTGTACTCAGCAATGGAAGACTATAAAATCGATATTATGATTGAAACAGGACCAAATGCTAGAACAGTTCAAATTAATTTAAATCCATTTACTTTAGTTGGGGCTACTACACGCTCAGGATTGTTAACGTCACCTATGCGGGCGCGTTTTGGTATTCAAAGTAGGTTAGAGTACTATAAAACCGATTTACTAACCACTATCATACAGAGAAGTGCTAGCATTTTAAACGTGCCTATTTCAATGGAAGCAGCTATTGAAATTGCAGGACGAAGCAGAGGAACTCCGCGTATTGCCAATGCATTATTGCGTAGGGTGCGTGATTTTGCACAAATAAAAGGAAATGGCACTATTGATATTAAAATTGCAAAATTTGCTTTAGAAGCCTTAAATGTAGATGCGCATGGTTTAGATGATATGGATAACAAAATTCTGTCAACCATCATAGAAAAATTTAAAGGTGGTCCGGTAGGAATTACAACCATAGCTACGGCAGTAAGCGAAAGCCCAGAAACTATAGAGGAGGTTTATGAACCCTTTTTAATACAACAAGGTTTTATAATGAGAACCCCACGTGGGCGCGAAGTAACAGAACAAGCCTACAAGCATCTAGGAAAAATTAAAGGACCAACACAAGGCGGATTATTTTAATACCTAGTGTTATTCTAAACAGGTTTCTAGATCTTTATTTATGACTTTAAAAACCAAACATACTCAACTTATAAAAACCGAAGCAAAACGCCTCGGTTTTTTGTCTTGTGGTGTTAGCAAAGCACAATTTTTAGAAGACGAAGCTCCAAGATTAGAAAAATGGTTAAGCCAAAACATGCATGGAGAAATGAGTTATATGGAAAACCATTTCGATAAGCGTTTAGACCCAACAAAACTAGTTGAAGGTTCAAAAAGTGTAGTATCTTTGTTGTTAAACTATTACCCAAGCCAAGAGCAAATAGAAAATAGTTATAAACTTTCTAAATATGCTTACGGAACAGATTATCATTATGTAATTAAAGATAAATTAAAATCTCTTTTACAATTTATTCAAAATGAAATAGGAGAAGTAAACGGAAGAGCCTTTGTAGATTCTGCACCAGTTTTAGATAAAGCTTGGGCTGCAAAAAGTGGTTTAGGTTGGGTAGGAAAACACAGTAATTTATTAACCCAAAAAGTGGGGTCATTTTATTTTATAGCAGAACTTATAATAGATTTAGATTTAGAATATGATGCTCCAGTTACCAATCATTGCGGTACTTGTACTGCATGTATTGATGCTTGTCCAACAGAAGCCATAACAGAACCTTATGTGGTAGACGGCAGTAAGTGTATTTCTTATTTTACAATAGAGTTAAAAGACAACATCCCAACAGAATTCAAAGGGAAATTTGATGATTGGATGTTTGGGTGCGATGTGTGTCAAGACGTTTGTCCGTGGAATCGTTTTTCAAAGTCCCACAGTGAACCACTTTTTAATCCGCACCCAGAACTACTATCAATAACAAAACAAGATTGGGAAGACATAACCGAAGAAACCTTTCGTAAAGTATTTAAAAAATCTGCAGTAAAAAGAACCAAGTATTCTGGTTTAAAACGAAATATTAGTTTCTTAAAGAAAAATTAGATTTTATTTAGTAAATTTCAGAGTAGGGCATTTTATAGGCATGCCTATATTTTATGGCATAAAGCCTTACCTTTATAGTTAAAATCCAATACTCGTAGTAAGCTTTTTTTCTAAACTGTTTTATTCTTTTATATAACTTCATAGGGCTTAATTTTAAAACAAAGTTAGCAAATTTACTTTTAATTTACAATTTGTTAACATTAAATTTACATTGGGATTAAAAATACACAACCAATAATTGAATTAATAACAGCCTCTATAACAAAGATTTTTAAGTTTTTAATAAATGTAATTTTATCTTCAAAATAGCTCTCAATATTATCAAAAGATTGACTGTTTTAGTTTTAACTATTCTTATATTTGAAGTTTAAAAATAGTTTTTCAAGCACTGTGTAAAGATGTCTTTTAAATCTGTTATTCTCACAGACAATAGAATTTAAAGTAATATATAATGAGAGAGCAAAATAAACGTAAAGAAGCCCTTATATACCACGCAAAACCAACACCTGGTAAAATTAAAGTTGTACCCACAAAAAAATATGCTACGCAAAGAGATTTATCACTGGCATATTCTCCAGGAGTGGCAGAACCTTGTTTAGAGATTGAAAAGGATAAAAATAATGCTTATAAATATACTTCTAAAGGAAATTTAGTAGCAGTAATATCAAACGGAACTGCTGTTTTAGGCTTAGGAAATATTGGTCCGGAAGCTTCAAAACCAGTTATGGAAGGTAAAGGTTTACTTTTTAAAATATTTGCAGATATTGATGTTTTTGATATTGAAATAGATACAGAAGATGTTGATGCATTTATTGAAACCGTTAAAAACATTGCACCAACGTTTGGAGGTATTAATCTTGAAGATATAAAAGCCCCAGAAGCGTTTGAAATAGAAAGACGTTTAAAAGAAGAACTGGATATTCCAGTAATGCATGATGACCAACACGGAACCGCTATCATTTCCGCAGCAGCACTAATAAATGCTATTGAGATTACCAATAGAAAAATTGAAGACACTAAAATTGTAATTAGCGGAGCAGGAGCTGCTGCTATTTCATGTTCGCGTTTATATCAAGCTTGTGGAGCCAAAAGAGAAAATATGGTAATGCTTGATAGTAAAGGTGTTATTAGAAAAGATAGAGCGAATTTGTCTTCTGAAAAAGCTGAATTTGCAACACACAGAAAAATAGATACTTTAGATGAGGCTATGGAAGGCGCCGACGTATTTATTGGCTTATCAAAAGCCGATATTGTATCTCCAGAAATGCTATTGTCTATGGCTAAAGACCCCATAGTGTTTGCAATGGCTAATCCAAACCCAGAGATTAATTATGATTTAGCAATTGCTACTAGAAAAGATATTATTATGGCAACAGGCCGTAGTGATCATCCTAATCAGGTTAATAACGTTTTAGGATTCCCATTTATATTTAGAGGAGCTTTAGATGTAAGAGCTTCAAAGATAAATGAAGAAATGAAAATGGCAGCCGTTAAGGCTTTAGCAAAACTAGCAAAAGAGCCTGTTCCAGAGCAAGTTAATGTTGCTTATGGAGAAACAAAACTAGCTTTTGGTAAAGACTACATAATACCAAAACCATTTGACCCACGTTTAATTGCCGAAGTTCCTCCTGCAGTAGCAAAAGCAGCTATGGATAGTGGTGTTGCTAAATCACCTATAACAAATTGGGAAGATTATCAAGATGTTTTAAGAGAACGTTTGGGGTCAGATAATAAAATGGTAAGGTTGCTTATAGACCGAGCAAAACAAAATCCTAAACGAGTAGTTTTTGCCGAGGCAGACCATTTAGATGTTTTAAAAGCTGCCCAAATAGTTTATGAGGAAGGCATAGCTAAACCTATTTTGTTAGGAAGAAAAGAAACTATTGAAGGACTCATGGCTTCAATTGATTTTCATGCCGATATACCAATTATTGATCCTAAAGCAGAAGAAGAAAACCCAAGAAAAGATAGATACGCAAAAGTATATTGGGAAAATCGTAAAAGAAGAGGGGTTACTTATTATGCAGCACAAAGGCTAATGAGAGAGCGTAATTACTTTGCAGCTATGATGGTTAATGAAGGAGATGCCGATGCTTTAATTTCGGGATATTCTCGTAGTTATCCTACAGTAGTTAAACCAATGTTAGAGTTAATAGGTATGGCGCCTGGGGTTACAAGAGTAGCAACCACTAACTTAATGATGACTAAAAGAGGGCCACTTTTCTTAAGTGATACATCCATCAACATAGACCCTAGTGCAAAAGATTTAGCTAAAATTGCACAAATGACATCAAAAGTAATAAAGTTGTTTGGTTTAAACCCAGTTTTAGCAATGGTGAGTTATTCAAATTTTGGTTCGTCTGGTAATGAGAAAGCATCTAAAGTACGAGAGGCTGTGGCTTATTTGCATAGATATTATCCAGATTTAGATATTGATGGAGAGTTACAAACAGATTTTGCTTTAAATGATGATATGCTTAGAGAAAAATTTCCGTTTTCAAAATTAGTAGGCAAAAAAGTAAATTCTTTAATTTTTCCAAATCTAGATTCAGCAAATATTACATACAAGCTTTTAAAAGAATTAGATGGAGCAGAATCTATAGGTCCTATAATGATGGGTATGGATAAGCCTGTGCATATTTTGCAATTAGGAGCCAGTGTTGATGAAATTGTTAACATTAGTGCAATTGCAGTAATAGATGCACAAGAGAAAGAAAAGTTAGAAAAGGCGAATGTTAAAAAGAAGTAAAACAATAAAAATAAATTTTACTACATTTGATTGGTTAAGGGATTAGTATAAATGATAACACATATTCAAGGAAAACTTACTGAAAAAAATCCAACACATGTTGTCATTGATTGCAATGGAGTAGGCTATATGATTAATATTTCTCTACACACCTACTCTCAAATTCCTGACAATGAAAGTTTAAAACTTTTCACACATCTTCAAGTAAGAGAAGATGCTCACACACTTTATGGGTTTTCATCAATTGCAGAAAGAGAGATTTTTAGGTTGTTAATATCGGTAAGTGGTGTAGGTGCAAGTACGGCTCGTACTATGTTATCTTCCTTAACTCCAAAACAAGTAAGAGAGGGTATAGCTAATAATGATGTAGCTTTAATTCAGTCTATTAAAGGAATTGGGGCTAAAACAGCACAACGGGTAATATTAGATTTAAAAGATAAAATCTTAAAGATCTATGATATTGATGAAGTTTCGGTTTCACAAGGCAATACCAATAAAGATGAAGCGTTATCTGCTTTAGAAGTGCTTGGTTTTACCAAAAAGCAAGCAGAACGTGTTGTAGATAAAATTGTTGCTTCTCAACCAGAAGCAGATGTAGAAACCATAATTAAACAGGCCTTAAAAAATTTATAAAATATTTTGAAGAGAACCAGCCTTAAATTTTATAAGTCGTTTAAACAATATACTTTTTTAGTTTTAGTGCTACTTAGCTCTATAGTTTCGTGGTCACAGCAAACACCCCAAGATTCTGTAAAAACAGGGTTTAGTAAGGGGTCTATAAAATCTCCCAATCCTAATAGTATTGAATCTAAATATACATATGACCCCGTTACAGATAGATACATTTACACAGAAAAAATAGGGAGTTTTAATATAAATTACCCCATTATTTTAACTCCTAAGGAGTATTATGAGCTTGTTGCTAAAGAAAATATAAGAAGTTATTATAAAGAAAAAATAGATGCTTTTGATGGGAAAAAAGTAGGTGAAGACGGACAGAAAAATCTATTGCCAGAATTTTATGTAAAGTCTGGGTTATTTGAATCTATTTTTGGAGGTAATACTATTGAGGTTATTCCTCAAGGATCTGTAGAAATGGACTTAGGAGTACTCTTTTCAAAACAAGATAACCCTGCATTTTCACCAAGAAACAGAAGTAATTTTACCTTTGATTTTGATCAACGAATCAATTTAAGCCTTCAAGGTAAAGTAGGAGAAAGACTCCAAGTAAATGCAAACTATGACACACAAGCATCTTTTGATTTTCAAAATCTAATAAAGCTAGATTACACACCAACAGAAGATGATATTATTCAAAAAATTGAAGTTGGTAATGTAAGTATGCCTTTAAATAGTTCATTAATTACAGGTGCTCAAAGTTTGTTTGGTGTAAAAGCACAACTGCAGTTTGGTAAAACAACCGTTACAGGTGTGTTTTCAGAGCAAAAATCTCAAGCAAATACAGTAGTATCTCAAGGAGGAGGTACTGTTGAAGAATTTGAGCTATTTATTAGAGAGTATGATGAAAACCGTCATTTCTTTTTGGCTCAATATTTTAAAGATACCTATGACACTTCCTTAAAAGATTACCCTTTTATAAATAATAAAGGACTTCAAATTACCCGAATAGAAGTTTGGATAACCAACCGAAGCAACCAAACCGATGATGTTAGAAATATTGTAGCACTTCAAGATATTGGAGAATCTGATAATGTTGGGTCTGCAGTTAATATTTATGCAGCTCCAGGGGCATTCCCTGATAATAGTAATAATGCTTTTGATCCAACCAATATTGGTGGCAGTGGGTCTCAATTAACAACCGCTATAAGAGATGTTTCTACCGTACAAAGTGGTATTACGGTTTCAAATGTTAAAGAAGGCTATGATTATGCAAAACTAGAAAACGCTAGAAAGTTATCATCTCAAGAATATGATTTAAATGAAGAGTTAGGGTATATTTCATTAAACTCACGTTTAAATAATGACGAAGTTTTAGCAGTAGCTTTTCAATATACTGTTGGTGGGCAAGTTTACCAAGTAGGTGAGTTTGCAAATGATGGTGTAGATGCTACTGATGTAGATTCAAGTTCTGGTGAAGTAACAAATCAAAGTTTAGTTCTAAAACTATTAAAAAGTAGCATAACCAGCGTAGAACAACCCGTTTGGGATTTAATGATGAAAAATATCTATGATACTGGTGCTTACAATTTAAGTCAAGATGATTTTACGCTAAATATATTTTATAATGAATCATCACTATTAAATTATATCACGCCTGTTGGCGGTAGTTTTGATTTAGATATAAACGGAAATCCAGTTTCCGGATCAACACCAGAGGAAGATTTAATTGAAAACGTACCCTTATTAAGAGTTTTTAATTTAGATAAACTTAATTATAATAATGACCCACAAGCCAATGGTGATGGCTTTTTTGATTATTATCCTGGTATAACCGTTATTCCAGATAACGGAAAAATTATATTTACAAGTGCAGAACCTTTTGGAGAATACTTATATAATGTGTTAGGTGGGGGAAATAACTATGAAGACAATACTTCATATAACGAAAACCAACAAAAGTATGTCTATGATATTCTTTATAAAGAAACAAAAACAGCTGCTCTAGAAGAGGTTGAAAAAAATAAATTTAAACTTAAAGGACGCTACAAATCTACAGGAAGTGATGGCATTTCATTAGGAGCCTTTAACGTTCCAAGAGGTTCAGTTACAGTAACTGCTGGTGGTCGTGTTTTGGTAGAAGGTATAGATTATACGGTAAATTACCAATTAGGAACCGTTCAAATTTTAGACGAAGCCCTAAAAGCATCTAGTACTCCAATTGAAGTTTCAACAGAAAACAATGCTGTTTTTGGGCAACAAACCAAACGCTTTACAGGGCTTAATATAGAACACAAGTTTAATGAAGATTTTGTTTTAGGAGCAACACTTTTAAATCTTAATGAGCGTCCTATAACCCAAAAAGCCAATTACGGAACAGAGCCAATTAATAATACCATTTTTGGTATAAACGGAAATTATGCTACCAAAGTGCCACTTTTAACAAGGTTAGCAAATAAACTACCTAATATAGACACAGATGTAGAATCTAATCTTTCACTACGTGGAGAGTTTGCTTATTTAGCTCCCGGATCACCCAAAGGAACAGACCTAAATGGTGAAGCAACATCCTATATTGATGATTTTGAAGGAACCCAAAATTCCATTGATTTAACTTCTCAGCAATCATGGTTTTTATCAAGTAGACCAGTAGATTTAGACGGTGATGGTATTGAAGACCCAGAAAGCGATATAAGTGCTGGTATTCAAAATGGTTATGGTAGAGCTATGTTAAATTGGTACACCATAGATCCTATATTCTACAGCAGTCAAAGACCAAGTGATATCACAGATGATGATATGTCTAGCCTTTATACCAGTAGAGTATTTATAAATGAATTATTCCCAGACCAAGATTTAGTACAAGGTCAAAACTCTGTACTTTACACTTTAGATTTGGCTTACTATCCACAAGAAAGAGGTCCGTATAATTTTGACCCTAATGCTGCAGACGGTACAATTGATAATCCAAGTGAAAGTTGGGCAGGAATTACAAGAGCACTAACATCTACAGATTTTGAACAACAAAATGTAGAATATATCGATTTTTGGGTTCAAGATCCATTTCAAGAAAACCCAACCAATCCAGGAGGTAAACTAGTGTTTAACCTTGGTAATATTTCAGAAGATATTATTAAAGACGGAAAAAAACTTTACGAAAACGGATTGCCAGAAGATGGAGATATAAGCCTGTTTACACCTACATCATGGGGAACCGTAACACCACAAAACCAATCATTAGTTTATGCTTTTGATACCACTGGAGATGAAAGAACAAATCAAGACGTTGGGTATGATGGTTATGATGATGTTGAAGAAGCTAATGTGTTTGGTTCTAATTTTGGGTCAGATCCAGCTAATGATAATTACGCCTATTTCTTAGATACCGATGGCGGCATTTTTGAGCGTTATAAATATTACAATGGTGTAGAAGGTAACACACCAGATACTTTTTCAGATACTGAAAGAGCAGCTAATACCCAACCAGATGTAGAAGATATTAACAGGGATAACACAATGAACACCATTGATAGTTATTTTGAGTACGAACTAGATATTACAAGACAAAATTTACCAGAAACACAGTCAGAATTTGAGAATATTTCTAGTACAAACCCTTTAAAAGATTTCTTAAGAGATTATAAAGAAAGACCACGTACCTTACCCAATGGAGACTCTGAAACAGTAAGGTGGTATCAATTTAGAATACCCGTTGAAGGAAGTCACGCAAGAGCTATAGGTGGTATAAGCGATTTAAGATCTGTTCGTTTTATGCGCATGTTTCTTAAAGAGTTTTCAGAAACAACCATATTCCGTTTTGGTACTTTAGATTTAGTTAGAAGTGATTGGAGACGCTACACACAAGCCTTAGATGAAGATGACCCAACACCTGATGACCCTCAAACCGAATTTTCAGTAGGCGTAATAGGTACTTTAGAAAACGAAGGCAGCTATCAAAGCCCTCCTGATATAGAACCAGAAGAATTGTTTAACAACAATACCGTTGTAGAACAAAATGAACAATCTTTAGTAGTAAATGTATGCAATTTAGAAGCCGAAGATTCTAAAGCAGTTTATAAAAACATCAGCATAGACATGAGGCAGTTTAAACGCTTAAGAATGTATATACATGCTGATGATGATGAAGGAGTTTTGAACGATAATGAACTAGTAGGGTTCATAAGAATGGGGAATGATTTAACTGAGAATTTTTATCAAATAGAAATACCGTTACAGATATCAACTTCTACAACAAGAGAAGGGCTTTGGCCAGAGGCTAATGAAATTAATTTAGAAATTGAAAAATTAGGAGATATTAAATCTCTCGGTATTTCAGATGGTTCATTAGTTAATGAAGATCCTACTTTTTATGATGTTGTTGGAGATGACCTAGTGCCTGTTTCAAATCAGTATTCAGGTTATGTTTCTGGCCAGCATAGAATAGGTATTAAAGGAAATCCAAATTTTGGCGATGTAAGAACATTGATGGTTGGTGTAAAAAATGCCACTACAAGAAATGATGTTTGCGCAGAGGTTTGGTTCAATGAGTTGCGTTTATCTGATATGGATAACGAAGGTGGTTGGGCAGCAGTAGTAAGTATGGATACCAACATTGCAGATTTTGCAACTATAAGTGCAACTGGTAGACAAAGTACCTCTGGTTTTGGTTCTATAGAACAAGGCCCAAGTGAGCGTAGTTTAGAAGATGTTAAACAATATGATGTTGTTACTAATGTACAAATAGGCCAGTTGCTGCCTAAAAAATGGGGCGTTCAAATTCCTTTTAATTATGCGCAAAGCGAAGAACTAATAACGCCAAAGTACGATGCATATTATGAAGATTTAACGCTAGAGTCTAGATTAGCCGCCGCAGAAACAGAAGAAGAAAAAGAAACTATAAAAGAACAATCTGAAGATTATACAAAACGCCAAAGCATAAACTTTATAGGGGTTAGAAAGACTAGAACCACAGACAAAACACCGCGTTTTTATGATGTTGAAAATGTAACCTTAAACTATTCTTATAATAAGGTAGAACACAGAGATTTTGAAATTGAAAATTCAGTAAACAAAACGGTTAGAGTTGGAGCTAATTATGCGTTCAATTTTAATCCTATTAAAATAGAACCTTTTAAAAAGAACGACTCCTTGTTTACAGGAAAGTACTGGAAATTCTTAAAAGATTTTAATCTTAATCTACTACCTTCAAGTTTTAGTATTAATACAGATATTAATAGGCAATTTAATAGACAAAAATATAGAAATGTTGAATTGAGTGAAGACGATATATCTGTAGAAGAGTTGTTTAGAAGAAACTATACTTTCGATTTTCAGTACACCATAAATTATAATTTAACAGATGCCTTACAATTAAACTTCAATGCAGCCAATAACAATATAGTTAGAAATTATTATAAGGATAACGATTTAATTGCAGGCGAACAAGATGAAACCCTAGATGTTTGGGATGGCTTGTTTGATTTTGGAGATCCTAACAGGCAAACACAAACCTTAGGTTTAACATACCAGTTACCACTAAATAAAATACCAACCTTTAGTTTTATTGATGCAAACTATCAATACACAGGAACTTTTAATTGGGAAAAAGGCTCAGATTTATATGGCGAAGTTATAGGTGAAGACATTAATTCTATTTCAAACTCTAATGTGCATGACCTAAATGCATCTTTAGATATGAGTAGATTTTATAAGTATATAGGTTTAGTTAAAAAACCAATTAAAAGAGTTAGAAGTAGAACAACATCTGCAGGAGGTCCCCCAGGAACAAGTAATAATAAAAATAAACCAAGACCAAAAATAAAAGACCAAACAACCACAAAAATATTAAATGCAGGTGTTGATATTTTAACCAGTATAAAAAGAATGCAATTAAGATATTCTGAAAACAACGGAACCTACTTACCTGGTTATACTCAAACGCCTGGTTTTATTGGTACGCTTAGGCCAACAGTTGGTTTTACATTTGGTAGCCAAAGTGATGTAAGATACCTAGCAGCTAAAAAGGGGTGGCTAACAGTTTTTGATGAATTTAATCAGCAATACACAACTACCCAAACCAAACAGTTAGATGTTTCTGCAAGTTTAGAACCAGTAAAAGATTTAAAAATTGATATAGTTGGAAATAGAACCTATTATGAAAACTATTCAGAAAACTATACAGTTACCAATGGTGTGTATAACTCGTTAACACCAAATACCTTTGGTAATTTTAATATTTCTACGGTATTAATAAAAACAGCTTTTAGTAAAAGCGATGAAAACATATCTAAAACTTTTAATGAATTTAGAAGTAATAGATTAAAGGTTGCCGAACGATTAGCCGAAGAATTTTATGGCCAAGGCGTATTATACGCAAGAGATGATGATGGCTACCCCTTAGGTTTTGGTAAAACAAATCAAAAAGTGTTATTGCCAGCATTTTTAGCTGCCTATACAGGACAAGATGCTAACAAGGTTAAAACAGGAGCTTTTAGAGATATTCCTATTCCAAACTGGGATTTAAAATATTCTGGTTTCATGAAATTTGCATGGTTTAAAAAACGTTTTAAACGTTTTTCAGTAACTCACGGGTACCGTTCAACATACACTATTAATCAGTTTAATACAAACTTAAATTTAAACACAAATCCAGATGATAACGAAGCTCCAATACCTGGTTTAGAGTATGCAAGTCAGCCATCAGAAGCCTTAGATCAATCAGGTAACTATAAAAACGAACGTTTGTTTGGAGGCATTAATTTAACAGAGTCTTTTAGTCCCTTAGTTAAAATTGATTTTGAAATGAAAAACTCTGTGTCAGTTTTAGCAGAAGTAGCTAAAGATAGAATGTTATCACTAAGTTTTGATAATAACTTGTTAACCGAAGTTCAAGGAAACGAGTATACACTTGGTTTAGGTTACAGAATAAAAGATTTGCGTATTAAGTCTAAATTAGCGGGTCCTAAAAAAAGCGTTGTAAGTGATTTAGATATGAAAGCAGATATCTCAGTTAGAGATAATAAAACTATAATAAGGTATTTAGATTTAGAGAATAATCAAGTTACTTCAGGGCAAACTATTTGGAGCTTAAAATATACGGCAGATTACGCTTTTAGTAAAAACCTAACAGGTATCTTTTACTTTGATTATGCCTTTTCAGAATACGCTATTTCAACAGCATTTCCTCAAACAACCATTAGGTCTGGTATAACACTTAGATATAATTTTGGAAATTAATAAATATCAGTTGAATTTATCAGTTTGAATAAATACATTTGTGTAAATAACTTAATTAGTAAAAAATGAATATTCCATCAGAATTAAAATACACTAAAGACCATGAATGGGTTAAAATAGAAGGAGATGTGGCAACAGTTGGTATTACAGATTTTGCGCAAAGCGAATTAGGAGACATTGTATATGTTGAAGTAGAAACCGTTGATGAAACCTTAGATGCAGAAGAGGTTTTTGGTACCGTTGAAGCAGTAAAAACAGTGTCAGATTTATTTTTACCACTCTCTGGTGAAATTATAGAATTTAATGAGGCCTTAGAAGATGAACCAGAATGCGTTAATTCAGACCCTTATGGAGATGGATGGATGATAAAAGTAAAGTGTTCAGATCTTTCAGAAGCAGATAATCTT
The DNA here is from genome assembly GCF_049132085.1 of Seonamhaeicola sp. NFXS20. Taxonomy (NCBI): domain Bacteria; kingdom Pseudomonadati; phylum Bacteroidota; class Flavobacteriia; order Flavobacteriales; family Flavobacteriaceae; genus Seonamhaeicola; species Seonamhaeicola sp. NFXS20. The sequence goes on from NZ_JAFMPU010000001.1 coordinate 483,297, forward strand.
TTATCTGCCAATGATTATAAAGCCTTAATTGGTGCTTAAAAAAACAATACTTTTAATAACTATTGCTTATACCGTATCTCTAACAATTGTTAGTTTAATGAGGCTTAATAACCTTCCAGATATTAAGATTTCGTTCGGAGATAAAATATTTCATTTTATAGCCTATGCAGTGTTAACCATATTGTGGTCTTATTCATTTTTGTTTTCATTTAAATTTAAGATGAAAAAAGCACTTTTATCATCAGCTATATTATCGGTAGTTTTTGGCATAGTTATTGAGTTACTACAAGGTAGCATGACAGATTATAGAGCATTAGATGTTTATGATGCCTTAGCAAATACATTAGGAGTATTACTAGCATCACTGTTATTATGGGCAATAAAAAGTTTACATATTAAAAAATTATAAACTCTTGCTTTTTTGATAAATAAATAGTTATTTTAGCAATCTTGATAAACGTTTAAATTATGGAACCGAAAAAAAATTCTAAAGCAAATGTAGGACGTAACAGTTCTCTTTACTTCGCAATTGGTTTAGCATTAATGTTGTTTTTAACAAACTATGCAATCAATTACAAGACTTATGACAAAGCAGAAATTGACATAGGTCAATTAAATATAGATGAAGAGATTGAAGAAGAAATTCCAATCACAGAACAAATACAAACACCACCACCGCCACCGCCACCACCAGCAGCTCCAGAAGTAATTGAAATTGTTGAAGATGAAGTAGAGGTTGAAGAAACTGTAATAGAATCAACAGAAGTAGATCAAGAAACTGAAATTGTTGAGGTTGAAGAGGTAATTGTAGAAGAAGTAGAAGAAGATATTGATGTACCATTTGCTGTAATTGAAAACGTACCAGTTTTTCCAGGTTGTGAAAAAGGAAATAACAACCAGAAAAGAGCATGTATGTCTAAAAAGATATCTCAATTTGTAAATAAAAAATTTAATACAGAGTTAGCTAGTGACCTAGGTTTATCAGGAAGACAACGTATTAATGTAATATTTAAAATTGATAAAACTGGAGCTGTTACAGGTATTAGAGCAAGAGCACCACATCCAGGATTAGAAAAAGAAGCTAAAAGAGTTATTGGTATGTTACCAAAAATGAAACCTGGTAAACAACGTGGTAAACCGGTAAACGTTCCATATTCGTTACCAATTATCTTCCAAGTTCAAGATTAATTTAATACAGTTGTTTTAACAACTTAGTATAATCTTAGTAAAGTATATAAAATCCCGTTACAATTTTGTAACGGGATTTCTTTTTTGGTATGCTTATTGTGATTTTATCATAATATTAACATTTAAACTATAATTTATTATGATAATGAGTAATTCAAAAAAATAGTTGAAATTACCGGTAACAACTATCTTTTTTGTTTACAAATTACATTTGATTTTAGTTTTCAATTAAATCAAAAACAAATGAAAAATCAAAAAGATTCTCACAGTCTCATTCGGCAAAATGAGCAAACTGTGAAAAACACACAAAAGCATGATGCTAATTTACAAAAAAACTCCACCCTTTACTTTCAAGTAGGGCTAATAGTATGCCTTCTGGTTACCTTTGGTTTGTTTGAAATGAAATTTGAGACTAAAATTCCTCCTCAAGTTACTCATGATGTAGAATATGAAGACGATCTTTATGTATTCAATGACCTTGTAAAGCCTAAAGAAGAGGTTAAAAAGAAGGAAGTTAAACGTAAAGAACTAGTACATCAAAATCCAGTTAGTGGAGAAGAAGAGCCAATAAGTGAAGATATATCAGATATTTTTGAACCACCCACTAATGATACTCCCTTCAACCCAGATGCTTTACCAAATTTAGATGGTGAACCAGAGGATGACCCTATTGTTGATTTTATTTTTATAGAAGAAGTACCAATTTACCCAGGTTGCGAAAACAAGAAAACTAATTTAGATAGAAAAAAATGTATGTCTGATAAACTCTCTAAATTAATTAGAAAAAAATTTGATACATCGATAGGTGATGACTTAGGGTTGTCTGGTAGGCAAACAGTATTAACACAATTCACCATTGATACACAAGGCAATATAATTGATGTTAAAACAAGAGCACCTCACCCAGAATTAACAAAGGAAGCTCAACGTGTTATTAATAAGGTGCCTAAAATGAAACCCGGTAAACAAAGAGATAAACCAGTAAAAGTTAGGTACACTTTGCCTATTATTTTTCAGGTTCAAAACTAAGCAAAAATAATTTTTCAAAACTTAAACCGTTATCAAATCAACCGATAGCGGTTTTTCTTTGTTCATGTTCTCTTAATGATTACTTAAAATGTGCTATCTTTCAACTTTAAATCAATTCTTAATCTTTTACATGGTAAGACTCGTTGTACTATTCCTACTTTTAGTTCAATTTAATGGGTATACACAAAACAAGTTTTTAAACGAAAAACCTCCTGTTTTCCCTAATTGTAATGGTACAGAAATAGACTCATTACAAGCGTGTTTTGATAGAAATGTTTTCAATTATATTTATGAAAATTTTAAGCTGCCACAAATTGTAATTAATGAGAATTATAAAGGAAGAATAACAGTGTTGTTTGAGGTTGATAAAACCGGAAACTTTAAAGTAATTTATGTAGATGCTTTTTATAATGAATTAAAGGAAGAAGTAAAACGTGTTTTTAAACAGTTACCTAAAATAACCCCAGCAACATACAACGGAAGGACTACATTTAAACAATATTCTATTCCAATACAAATACCTTTAGTTAAACAAACACCTAACACTACAGATTTACAAACTGAGAAAGAAATTTCTAAGCTAGAAATTGCGGCTAAACAAGAGTTTGATAATGTTAAAAATGGAATAGAACCCTATAACAATAAGCGTTTTTCAAGTGAATTAAATATACAGTTTGTTCATAGCGATTATGCCAAATTTGATAGAGCTATAAATGTTATAGGCACCAATAGCCATACTGCTTCTAAACCTTTTTTGTATTCCGAAGTTTCAGAATATTATAATTTTGAAAAAGAATATGAAGATCTTAAAAAAGAAACCAAAACATGGGCAGGTAAAAAACTGTGGAATGAACATTTAGTGCAACTTCAAAGTAAAGATTATTGGTTTACTATAGACCCAGTATTCGATTTACAAGTAGGAAAAGATACCGATGCAGATTTTAATTCAACCTATAATAACACTCGCGGATTTGTAATTCAAGGAGGTTTGGGTAAAAAATTCAATTTTTATTCGGCAGTTTTTGAAAGTCAAGGGCGCTTTGCAGATTATGTAAACCGTTATGCCGAAAGTTTAAAAGCTTTTGGTCCAGACCCGGCAATAATTCCTGGGCGTGGTATTGCAAAACGATTTAAAACAGATTCTTATGATTACCCGGTAGCCGAAGCATATTTGTCATATTCACCAGCTAAGTTTTTAAATATTCAATTTGGTCATGGTAAAAATTTTATTGGAGATGGTTATCGTTCACTGTTATTAAGTGATGTTGCTAGTCCGCATCCATTTTTAAAATTAAACACTAAATTCTGGAAATTAAAGTACACTAACACCTTTATGTGGTTGAAAGACGTGCGCGATGAAGTTGTAGAAGATAAAGCCTTTTTAACAAAATATGTTGCCAATCATTATTTAAGTTGGAATGTGTCTAAACGTTTTAATTTAGGATTGTTTGAATCGGTGCTTTGGACTAATAGTAATGATAGAGGTTTTGATGTTAACTATCTAAATCCTATAATTTTTTACAGAGCTATTGAGTTTGAAACCGGACAAGGGGCAGGAAATGCTTTATTAGGAGCTTCGGCTAAATACAAATTTACAGATGATATCAATGCTTACGGACAATTTATTTTAGATGAATTTTCGCTAAGCGATATAAAAGGCGGTGAAAAAAGTTGGAAAAATAAATACGGCTATCAATTAGGTCTAAAATATTATAATGCGTTTAAAGTTGATAATTTATTGCTGCAAGTAGAGTATAATCGCGTCCGTCCGTACACATATTCGCACAATACCATAGTTTTAAATTATGGGCACAACAACCAGTCTTTAGCTCATTTGTGGGGTGCTAATTTTAGCGAGCTTATTTTAATTGGACGTTATAGATTAAACAGATGGTTTGCCGATGCCAAATTTATATTTGGAAATAGAGGACTTGATTATAATGATGGAACCGATGATTATAGTTATGGAGGCGATATTTATAGAGATTATAACGACCGACCTTTTGATACAGGTGTTGAAGTAGGACAAGGTATAAAAACCAAATCATTTTATGCTAATTTACAAGCAGGTTACTTAATTAATCCAGCATCTAATTTAAAAATATTTACCGATGTTACCGTTAGAAATTTCAACCCAAGCGCAACCACAACTACAACTTTTGATAATAATACTCTGTGGTTTAATTTTGGACTGAGAACAGATTTATTTAATTGGTATTTCGATTTTTAACAAAGCTATTTCTAATTCGTTTGGTGCCTTATCTTATTTTGCTAACAAACCTATTGCTAAAATACTTTAATAGAGTATCTTTGCACTCGCAAAACACAATAGAGCATTGGCTAGGTCTAAATCTTCAGCAGCAACCCCTTCAATAATTTCAGATTTCAAAGAAATCACTAAAATGCGCTTGTCATTAAGTGTAGTATTTTCTTCGCTTGCAGGTTATTTGTTGGGTGTTGAAACTATAGATGTTAAAACACTTATTTTATTAGCCTTAGGAGGTTATTTTATGGTAGGTGCTTCAAACGGGTTTAATCAAATAATAGAAAAAGATTTAGATGCCTTAATGAAGAGAACTAAAAATAGGCCTATTCCTGCAGGAAGAATATCTGTTACTTCAGCCTTTATTATTTCTTCAATTTTTACGCTTTTAGGGATTATTATTCTATACACCATTAATAAGCAAACAGCAATGTTTGGTGCTATATCTATATTTTTATACGCTTGTGTATACACACCACTTAAAACAATGACGCCAATAGCAGTTTTTGTTGGAGCTATACCAGGAGCTATTCCTTTTATGTTAGGTTGGGTAGCAGCAACAAATAATTTTGGTATTGAACCAGGTACGCTTTTTGCTTTACAGTTTTTTTGGCAATTTCCACACTTTTGGGCTATAGGTTGGTTTTTGTATGATGATTACGAAAAAGCAGGATTTAAAATGCTTCCAACAGGTAAGAGAGATAAAGGTACTGCAGTACAAACTATTATGTATACTATCTGGACTATTATAGTGTCTATTATCCCAGTATTTGGGTTTACAGGTAAATTACACTTATCTGTTGTTGCTGCTATAATAGTTTTTATACTTGGTTTAGTAATGCTAAATTTTGCAATTAGATTATTTAAAGAAATGACCGCAAAAGCTGCAAGACAGTTAATGCTTGCTAGCGTATTATATATTACACTCATTCAAATAGTGTACGTAGTAGATAAATTTTTAACATAACTATGGATTTAACCCAAGGAACACCAATAGAAAAAAAGGCGAGAGCCAAAAAAATGATGCTTTGGTTTGGTATCATTTCATTAATAATGTCATTCATGGGGTGGACAAGTGCTTTTATTGTAAGTAGTTCCAGACCAGATTGGTTAAAAGATTTTGTTTTACCAGACGCCTTTATTATTAGTACCATTATAATTGTAATAAGTAGTTTAGCTTTTATAATGGCTAAAAAAGCTTTAAAGCAAAATAACAAACAAAGTACAACGCTTTGGTTGTTAGTAACACTTGCTTTAGGAATTACCTTTATAATTTTTCAGTTTAGAGGATTTCAACAAATCATAGATTTGGGTTATAATTTTACTGGGCCAACCAGTAATGTAACCATGTCTTACATATATTTAATAGCCATTGTGCATATTTTACATGTTATTGCAGGTTTAATTTGTTTGTTAGTGGTAATTTATAATCATTTTAAACAAAAGTATGATGCACAAAATTCACTTGGGTTTGAATTAGCGGCTACCTTTTGGCATTTTATAGATATTCTGTGGGTTTATCTCTTTTTATTCCTCTATTTTGTAAGATAGCATATTAATATTTTAATAGAAATATTTACGTGTTTTTATAAATTTCAGAAACTGATATTTATCATTGTTTAAAATTTAAAGGTTATATTTCGTTAGATAAATAAAATGATTATTTTTGTGCAACTTTTAAATAACAACCATTATATATGAGTACTACAGTTGTAAATGCTGAAGCAGAAGGAAAAACTTGGGCAGGCGGTAATGAACCGTTAAAAGCAAGTTACGGTAAAATGATGATGTGGTTTTTCATCGTTTCAGATGCTTTAACTTTTTCGGGCTTTTTAGCAGCCTACGGATTTTCTAGATTCAAGTTTATAGATTCATGGCCAATTGCAGATGAAGTGTTTACGCACGTACCATTTCTGCATGGTCAAGAATTACCAATGATATATGTAGCATTTATGACCTTCGTGCTTATTATGTCATCGGTAACTATGGTTTTAGCGGTAGATGCTGGTCATCATTTAAATAAAGCTAAAGTTACTTTATATATGTTTTTAACCATCATTGGTGGTTTAATTTTCGTTGGTTCTCAGGCTTGGGAATGGGCTACTTTTATTAAAGGAGATTATGGAGCAATTCAAACAAAGGGAGGTAATATTTTACAATTTGTAGATACAGAAGGGCATAGAGTTGCTCTAAGAGATTTTGCCATAGCAGATACACACGCCGAAAGAACTCAGCAAGAAAGAAAGAACGGTTTATGGTTTGTTTCTGAAGAAGCATTACCAACCTATACTATTGAAGAAGTAATTCACGGTTTAGAAGCTAATGATAATATATTAGTAAGAACACAAATATTAAATGAAGAAGGCCAAAAAACGGTGTTGTCTAGAGCAGAGTCTTTAAAACAAATTAAAACTAATGGTGTAGCAGTTGTTGAAGGTGCCAATCTTCATGTTAATGAATATGGCTCGCCATTATTTGCAGATTTCTTTTTCTTTATTACTGGTTTTCACGGATTCCACGTGTTTTCAGGTGTGGTTATCAATATTATAATTTTCTTTAATGTGGTATTGGGAACTTACGAAAGACGTAAGAGTTACGAAATGGTTGAAAAAGTGGGGTTATACTGGCACTTTGTAGATTTAGTTTGGGTATTTGTATTTACATTCTTCTACCTAGTTTAATTCATCAAAATAAGATTTAAATAAAAATGGCACACGCACATAATTTAGCAATATTAAAAGGATTAATAAAATTTAAAAGCAATACCCAAAAAATTTGGGGAGTGCTAATTTTATTATCTGTTGTAACAGCAATAGAAGTTGGTTTAGGAATTGTAAAACCAGAATGGTCTATGGCCAAAGTTTTAGGAATGAAACTTTTAAACTGGATATTCATCATTCTTACCATAGTAAAAGCTTATTATATTACATGGGATTTTATGCACATGCGCGATGAAACAAAAGGTTTAAGACGCGCTGTTGTATGGACAAGCATTTTCTTAATACTTTATTTAATTTTTATCTTGTTACAAGAAGGTAGCTATATTTTTGATGTATACAGAGATGGATATATTAAAAGAGATTTTTAATTAAGCAATTAAATACTAAAATATAAGTTAAGAAGGTGGTTTATAAGAACCACCTTTTTTATTTTTGTGTAATTTATTTACAGTAAAAACAAAATGGATTTAAAGAAAGTTGGCCGATATGTTGTTTTAGGAGTTTTATTCTTCCTACCTGTAACTTTTTTGTTAATGTTATATCCAGCTACTCATAATTACAATCCGTTAGATATAGTTAAGGAGAATGTTTTAGAATTAAAACAATTTTCAGTTAATAACGGGGAACCAGTTGTACTTAAAAACCATATAACAGTTTTAGGGTTTTTAGGAGATAATCCTATGAATCATTCTACAACAGCTTCAAATTTAAAGGAATTGGTATATGATAAGTTTAAAGGTTTTAAAAAATTTCAAATAGTAATAGCAGTTCCCAGAGGCTCCGAAGAAATAGCCGAAAAATTAAAGCAAGAAATAAGTCAGTATGAAGATTTAAAATTCTGGCATTTTGTGTATGGAGAACCAGAAGCTATCCATAAACTATATAGAAGTTTAAAATCGAATTCCTCTTTAGATACTACTCTAGCAACTAATGATGTTTTTATAATTGATAAAGAATTGAATCAACGTGGACGAATTGACGATAGAACTGATAATGAATTAGAAAAAAACAAACCAATTTATGGATTAAATGCCTATAACTGTATTGAAGTAGCAACCATAAAAAATAAAATGAGTGAAGATATGCGTATTCTATTCACAGAATACAGACAGAAACGAAAAGGAGAATTCAATTCTGATATTAGACGTGCTAACGATTTAAAAGCGGAAAAAATTAATTGATAAAATGAGTAAAAAAACAAACTATTCATACGTAGGCATTGCCTTTATTATTCTAGTTTTTGGAATCATATTTGTTCCTAAAATTGTAGATAGAATTAAAGAAGGTGATATAACTAGGCAAGAAAGTAGAACTGATTATGCTAATGAAAAAAACACAAAAGCATCAGATTTAGTTTTTATACCAGGGGTAAATGGCAATAAAAAAGTGCCAGAATTCAGTTTTACCAATCAAGATGGGAAAACAATTACCAATAAAGACTATGAAGGTAAAGTATATGTTATAGAATTCTTTTTTACAACTTGTCCAACAATTTGCCCTAGAATGAATCAGAATCTGGTAAAAATTCAAAATGAATTTAAAGACTTTGAAAATTTCGGGGTGGCCTCATTCACCATAAATCCAGAACACGACACACCCGAAGTTCTTAAAGCATATGCCAATGCCTATGGTATCACAAATTCTAACTGGAATTTATTAACGGGAGAAAAAGATGCTATTTATAAATTAGCAAACGAAGGGTTTTACATTTATGCTGCCGAAAATAAAAATGTAGAAGGCGGCTTTGAGCATTCTGGTAATTTTGCCTTAATAGATAAAAATGGGTTTATTCGCTCTAGAAAAGATGCTTCTGGAAACCCTATTATTTATTATGAAGGAATAACCTCTGAAGAAGAACAAGTAAATGACGAAGGACAAAGAGAACAAATAAGCGATTTAAAAGAAGATATAAAAAAACTACTTAATGAGTAATTTAGAGAACGTAACCAATGATAAAAAATATAACAAACTAATAGTTATATTATCAGTAGTAATTCCATTAGCTGTTGCTGCTCTTTTCGGAATTAAAATAGATTATGAAATGCCTGTTTTCTTGCCTCCAATTTATGCATGTATAAATGCAGTAACCGCCTTGGTTTTGGTGTTGGCATTTATTGCTATTCAAAAGAAAAAAATAAAATTACATGAGCGTTTAATGAAGTTTGCCATTATACTGTCAGTGCTTTTTTTACTAATGTATGTAGCTTACCATATGACTAGCAATTCTACCAACTTTGGTGGTGATGGGTTTGTAAAATATTTTTATTATTTTATTCTTATTACCCATATTGTTTTGTCTGTAGCAGTTATTCCGTTTGTGTTAATCACCTATGTAAGGGCTATTACAAATAATATAGAAAAGCATAAAAAAATAGCAAAAATTACATTTCCGTTGTGGCTTTATGTGGCTATTACTGGTGTTGTGGTATATATAATGATTTCACCATATTACTAAAATGAAGCGTGTTCTATTATTTTTTCTTTTTGTTTTCATCTTTTTTCTAGATGCAGAAGCTCAATGCGCTATGTGTAGAGCAGTTTTAGAAAGTGAGGAAACTCAAAGTGCTGCCGAGGGCATTAATGATGGTATAGTATATTTAATGGCCATACCTTATATTCTTGTTGGTGGCATAATATTTTTTATTTATAGAAAGTATGGTTCTTTAAAAAAGTAATGTAAATTTTTAGTGTTTTTCTGTAACATTTCTTTGTGTTAATAGTCTAATTTTTAAGTCGGTTAGACTTGTATATATCAAACCAAATGTTAGAAATAAAAGAATTACACAAATCCTATCCCATAGGAGATTCTCAATTACATGTTTTAAAAGGAATAAACTTATTTGTTAAAGAAGGTGAAATGGTAGCAATCATGGGGTCTTCTGGTTCCGGTAAATCTACATTGCTTAATATAATTGGTATGTTAGATCAGGCAGATTCTGGAGAATATATACTAGATGGGTTACCAATAAAAAATCTTACCGAAAAAAAAGCAGCCGTTTATAGAAATAAGTTTTTAGGATTTATTTTTCAGTCGTTTAATCTTATCAATTACAAGAATGCACTAGAAAATGTAGCATTGCCATTGTATTATCAAGGCATGAAACGTAAAGAAAGACAGGAGTTAGCTCTCTTTCATTTAGATAAAGTAGGGTTGGCAGATTGGGCACACCATTTACCAAAAGAGCTTTCTGGTGGTCAAAACCAACGGGTAGCCATAGCTAGAGCATTAGCAGCAAACCCTAAACTGCTATTAGCAGATGAGCCCACGGGTGCATTAGATACTAAAACATCTTATGAAATAATGGAGTTCATCCAACAATTAAATGATGAAGGTAAAACCATTTTAATGGTAACCCATGAAGAAGATATTGCCAATATGTGCAAGCGCATTGTTCGTCTTAGAGATGGTATAATTATGGAAGATAAAAAAGTAACCCAAGTAAGAGCCAACCAACATGTTTGATTTAGACCTTTGGCGGGAAATATTTCAAAGTATTAATAAAAACAGAACTAGGAGCCTACTATCTGGTTTTACAGTGGCATTTGCTATACTTTTATTTACCATATTATTTGGTATAGCTAATGGTTTAAATAACACTTTTACAGAAGCCTTTGGTACAGATGCAACAAACTCAATAGTTATTTTTCCTGGAAGAACTAGTAAAGCTAATAAAGGGCTTCAGGCAGGTAGACGTATTCAATTCAAAAATAAAGATTATGATTATATTCTAGATGAATATAATGATAAGATACAATATATAACTGCTAAGGTAAACAGAAACGTAACGGCTTCTTTTAAAAATGAAAAGAACAGTTATCAAGTTAGGGCGGTACACCCTGAATATATGTTTATTGAAAACAATCAAATTAAATACGGGCGTTACATTAACCAAAATGATATTATAAATAAAACAAAGGTAGCAGTTATTGGTAAGGTTGTAGAAGATGATTTGTTCTTAAAAACCAATCCAATCGGACAATACATTAACCTTAATGGAATCCAATATAAAGTAGTAGGTGTTTTTACAGATGATGAAGGTTATAATGAAGAAAATGTTATTTACACACCAATATCAACCGCACAACAAATTTATGGTAATAATGATTACATAGATTTTATGCACTTAACCTTTAACCCCAAGTTAAATTATAATCAGGCAATTGCTTTTGGTAATGAAATAACCAAAGATTTAAAAGAAAGATTTGATGTAGCAAAAAGTGACCAAAGAGCCATTAGGGTTCAAAATATGGCGTTGGCATCAAAAAATATAGAGCAATTCAATTTTGTATTAGGAGCCATCATATTAGTAATTGGCTTTGGTACACTTATAGCTGGTATAGTAGGTATTAGTAATATTATGATTTTCATTGTTAAAGAACGCACTAAAGAAATAGGTATTCGTAAGGCTTTAGGAGCAACACCAAAATCAATTGTTTCAATTATTTTAATAGAGTGCATTATTATAACAGCCATAGCAGGATATATAGGTTTGTTAATAGGTGTAGGAGTTTTAGATTTAGCTACACCAACATTAAAAACGTATTTTATTAAAGACCCCGGAGTAAGCACAGGCTTAGTAATTGGAGCCACTATAGTTTTAATATTGGCCGGAAGTATTGCAGGCTATTTCCCAGCTAAAAAAGCATCAAAAATAAAACCCATTGTGGCATTAAGGAATGATTAGCATGTTAAGATTTTTATTTGATAGAGACACCTGGCAAGAAGTTTTTGATAGCTTTAGTAAAAATAAACTAAGGTCTATTTTAACTATGGTGGGAGTTTGGTGGGGTATACTTTTGTTAATAGTTCTATTAGGTTCTGCACGTGGTTTAGAAAATTCATTTAACCGCCTTTTTGGAGATTTTGCAACAAATAGTGTATTTATTTGGGGGCAAAGTACAAGCAAACCGTTTAAAGGTTTTCAAGAAGGTAGAAGAGTGCAGTTAGCTTTATCTGATACAGAAAAAATTAAAGAAAATATTGAAGGTGTTGAGTTTGTAGTTCCTAGAAGTCAAAATCAAGTTACTGCTGTTAGAAATTTTCTTTCTGGTAGTTTTAGAGTAGCAGGAGATTACCCGTTGTTAGATAAAGTTGAAAAAAAGAAGCTAATTCACGGAAGGTTTATCAATCAAAACGATATTGATGATAAGAAAAAAGTGGTGGTACTCTCAGAAGATATCTATAAGCAACTTTTTGAAAAAGACGAAAACCCCATAGGTGAATATGTTCAGTTAAACAACATAAACTTTAAAGTAATTGGCATGTTTGAAACGTCTAATATCAACATGGGGCCACCAATAGATATGCATATTCCATTTACCACATTTCAAACTATTTTTAATAGAGGAGATAAAATTGGGTGGATGATGATAACAGGAAAAATAGAATATAATATAGTACAAATAGAACAAGACGCTAAGTTATTATTAAAAAACTTAAATGATATTCACCCCAAAGATAACAGAGCCTTAGGTAGTGCTAATGCAGGAAAAGAAATTGGTAAAGTAACCGGCTTTTTAACAGGCATGCAATTTTTAACATGGTTTGTAGGCTTAGCAACTCTAATAGCAGGTGTGTTTGCAATTGGTAATATATTACTCATTACCATTAAAGAGCGCACTAAAGAAATTGGCGTTAGAAGAGCATTAGGGGCAACACCATTTGAAATTAAAAGACAAATTGTGTTAGAAGCAGTGTTTCTAACCATGATGGCCGGTTTTTTTGGAATAATAACAGGTGGACTAATTTTAATTTTAATAGATAAACTTTATGGGCAAGGAATGGAAGCTGCTTTAGTAAACGCTTCTGTACCAATAATTGTTGTGTTTGTATCACTTATTATTTTGGTGATTTTAGGCACTCTTATAGGCTTAATTCCTGCCTTTAAAGCAACAAGTATAAAACCAATAGAAGCATTAAGAGAAGAATAAACAATTTTAAACGCATGAATAAGACAGTAAAAATTATTTTAGGCATTGTAGCATTGTTACTACTAGTTTGGGTATTAAAATATTTTAAAGATGCCAATTCTAAAGATGTTATAGAATATAAAGTAGAAGAACCTTTTTATACTTCTATAAACACCAAAGCAGTGGCAACAGGTAAGCTAAACCCCGAAGAAGAGATTGAATTAAAACCTCAAATCTCTGGTATTGTAGATGAAATTCTTGTAGAAGAAGGTGATGTTGTTAAAAAAGGAGATTTAATAGCAAAAATAAGGGTGGTACCTAATGAGCAAAGTTTAATGAGTGCTAAAAGTAGAATAGCATCTGCTAAATTATCTTTTGATAACGCCAAAACTTTATACGAAAGAAATAAAGTTCTCTTTAATAAAGGTGTCATTTCAAAACAAGATTTTGAGAATAGCGAGCTATCATTTAATCAAGCAAAAGAGTCTTTGGCTCAAGCTCAAAACGACTATCAAATTATAAAAAGGGGGTCATTATCTGGAGGTAATACAGCTAACACTAATATTATAGCCCAAATATCTGGTACTATTTTAGAAATCCCTGTGCGAGAAGGAGACCAAGTTATACAGAGTAATAATTTTAATGCAGGTACAACCATTGCCACTGTAGCAGATATGAGTTTAATGATTTTTGAAGGAAAAGTAGATGAATCTGAAGTAGGCAAATTAGAAGAAGGAAAAGAAATAAAAGTAATTCTTGGCGCTATAAACGATAAAGAGTTTCCTGCAAAATTAACCTTTGTAGCACCAAAAGGTGTAGAAGAAAATGGAGCAGTACAATTCACTATTAAAGCAGATGTTGATGTAGAATTAAGCACAAATATTAGAGCTGGTTATAGTGCCAATGCAGAAATTGATATTGAAAGTAAAGACAGTGTGTTAGCTATTAGAGAAGCCTTACTACAGTACAATAGAATTACTGAAAAACCTTTTGTTGAAATTTTAGAAGGAGATGACAAATTTAAAAAACAAAATGTAACACTTGGTTTGTCTGATGGAATAAATGTAGAAATACTAGAGGGAGTAAAAGAAGGTGATAAAATTAAGGTTTGGAATAAAGCGTCAAAAGATAACGAAGAAGAAGATAATGATGAAAACGATTAAAAAAGTAATGCCTTTTAAAAAACATAATATAGCGTTTTTTACGCTGCTAATTACTGTATTAAGTTTTGGGCAACAAAAACAATGGACACTGCAAGAATGTGTTGCCTATGCCTTAGAAAACAATATTTCTGTTAAGCAAGCCAGTAACAGCTTACTTTCAAATGAACAAGATATTGTAGCTGCTAAAGGACAGTTTTTACCATCGGTAAGTGCTAGTGCTTCAAACGGATTAAGCTTAGGAACTAGCTTAGTGGCAGAGGGTATTTTTGCAAATAGAACCAGTAATTCAACTAGTTTTGGAGTTAGCGTATCTCAAACCGTTTTTAATGGATTCAGAAATTTAAACACCTATAAACAAGCAAATTTATCGTCAGAAATAGGTGCATTAGAACTTAGTAGAATAAAAGATGATATTTCTTTAAATGTAGTTAATGCTTATTTAAATGTACTTTTTAATAAAGAAAATTTAGAAACAGCTCAAGCTCAATATGAGTTTAGTAAAAAACAATTAAAACAGGAGAAAGATTTGGTAGATGCAGGAGTGCAACCCAAAGCTAATATTTATGATGCCGAAGCCACATTAAGTAGAGATGCACAACAAGTTACCATTGCAGAAAATAACTTTAATTTAGCGCTTTTATCGTTATCGCAATTACTACAGGTGCCATTTAATAATTTTGATGTAAAAATTATTGATGTTGATGCGCCTTCAGAAGCTCTTTTATACAGTAATGTAGAGCCTATTTTAAATTTTGCCTTAGAAAACCGTAGTGAAATTAAAATAGCAGAAAAGAATATAGAGGCAGCACAATTAGGAACCGAAATTTCAAAAGCAGGCTACCTGCCTAGTGTATCATTTAGTTATGGTTTTGGCGCCAACGCCTTTTATTCTAATTTAATAGATAATGAAGCGGCATTTTTAGAACAATTAGATAATAACAAAGGGCACAGTTTTAACCTTAGTGTGGGAATCCCTATTTTTTCAAGGTTTCAAAATAAAACATCAGTTGCTAAATCTAAAATAGCAGAAGAAAGTAGAAAGTTAGATCTAGAACAAGCTAAAATAACTCTAGAATCTAATATTCAAAGTGCTTATACAGACGCACAAGCGGCATTAAAAGCTTATGTAGCAGCAAAAAAATCATTAGAATCTCAAGAATTAGCATTTAACAATTCAAAAGAACGTTATGATATTGGAGCAATGACAGCTTTTGATTTAGAGCAGGCTAGAGTACAATTAATAAATGCCCAATCTTCTTTAATAAATGCTAAATATGATTTTGTTTTTAAGACAAAAGTTTTAGACTTTTACATGGGAAAACCATTAACAGAATAAATTGGCACTAATACTTAATATAGAAACAGCAACTACCAACTGTTCGGTAGCACTTTCAAAAGAAGGAAAAACCATAGCATTAAAAGAAGACAGTAGAAATGGCTATTCACATGCCGAAAAATTACATGTATTTATTGATGATGTTCTAAAAGAAGCAAGTGTGAGCAAGCATGATTTAAACGCCATAGCGGTTAGTAAAGGACCTGGGTCTTATACTGGGTTGCGCATTGGGGTTTCAGCGGCAAAAGGTTTAGCCTTTGCTTTAAATAAACCGTTAATTTCAGTTCCTACCTTAGATGTTTTGGCACAACAAGTACAGTGTAAAGAAGGTGTAATTGTAGCTATGTTAGATGCTAGAAGAAAGGAAGTCTATTCTGCTATTTATGACGCTAATCACTGTCAAGTAAGAGAAACCCAAGCGCAGATTTTAGACAAAAGTTCTTTTAATGAATATTTAGAAAAAGGAAACGTTTATTTTATAGGTAGCGGTGTAGAAAAAACAAAAGAAATTATTAGTCATTCTAATGCTGTTTTTATTGAAGATAAGTTGCCTTCTGCAAATGAAATGGGAGCCTTAGCTAATAATAAATATAAAATAAGCGACACCGAAGATGTCGCTTATTTTGAACCATATTATTTAAAAGATTTTGTGGCTTTAAAGCCAAAATCTTAAGCTTCTTTATGTATTTCAACTTGATGTGGGTAAGGAATTTCAATACCTGCTTTATCAAGAGCTTCTTTTACGTTTTCAGTAACATCAAAGTAAACACTCCAATAGTCTTCTGTTTTACACCACGGTCTTGTTGCAAAATTAACAGAACTATCAGCCAATTCTAATACAGTAACAGCAGGAGCGGGGTCTTTTAATACTTTAGGGTGCGAAGTTAAAACATTCATTATTACCTCTTTAGTTTGTTTAATATCGGCATCATAGCTAACACCAAAAACCAAATCTACACGACGTGTACCTTCTGTTGAGTAATTAACAATATTGCCATTTGATAGGGTTCCGTTAGGAATAATAATTTCTTTATTAGATAACCCAGTTAGTTTAGTAGTAAAAATTTCAATTTCTTTTACTACACCAATTTCTCCTTGAGCTTCTATTAAATCACCAATCTTAAAAGGTTTAAAAATCATTATTAATACGCCACCTGCAAAGTTACCTAATGAGCCTTGAAGTGCCATACCAACAGCTAAACCAGCAGCAGCTAAAATAGCAGCAAAAGAAGTGGTTTCAACTCCTAATTGAGAAAGAATAGCTAAGAATAAAAGAATTTTTAAGCCCCACCCAATTAGGTTAAGCAAGAATTTTTGTAAACTAATTTCATAGTTTTGTTTGGTCATTACTTTAGCAATGCCATTATTTACCTTTTTTATTAGCCAAGAACCAATTATCCATATAACAATGGCTCCTATAACTTTAATTCCGTATGTTACAATGAAGTCTTGTGCGATATTAATATATCTTTCTAAATCCATAATCTATTGTTTTTGTTTAAGTTAAAAAATTATAAAATGTTGTTATTTATTTTAGTATTAGATGAATAAAAAAATAGTTAAATTAACTAAATAAAAAGCAAGCTAATAATGTAATAATAGCAGGAATTGCCTGAACATAAAATAGCTTTATTTTCTTTGTAGAGTAAGACCCATAAATACCTGCAATAGTCACACATATTAGAAAAAAAATGGCAATATTTATTTCTTTTTGTATGATGCTGAAAATTAAACCAGCGGCTAAAAACCCATTATACAACCCCTGATTAGCAGCGAGTACTTTGGTTTCCTCTGCAAATGCTTTAGATTTTAATCCAAACGCTTTTACGCCTTTGGGTTTAGTCCACAAAAACATTTCTAGTATTAAAAAGTAAATATGTTCTAAAGCTACAAAGGCAATCAAAAGTGTTAATATAAAAATCATTCTTTTAAAATTTTTATGGCTTTGTTAACCTCAGAAAGGGGAAGTTTACAAGCCTTGTTAATACATACATAAATAAGAGTTTTATCAGGATTATACCTGTTTATTAGTAAGGGCAAATTGCTTTTAACAAGGCTTCCTGCAATAAGTTTATTGGGGAGATAAGTTTGGTTTAGCTCTTCAATTTTTTGTTTTGCTTTAGGGCCAACAATAGCTACTTCATAATAAGGGATGGTGTAATTAAGCATTAAATCTAACCAGTTTGAATAACCCGAAGCATACTCTTGAATTTCTGGCTTAACGTTGTTTAACATTGTTATTGCGGTTTTACTATAATGTTTATTATCAAAATAGTGGCCTAACTTAAACAGATTTTTAGCCATTATAGAGTTGCTACTAGGAATAACGTTGTCTCTATATTCTATATTTTTTGAAACTAATAAAGCATCTTCATTTGAAGTAAAGAAAAACATGTTGCTGTTTTTGTCAAAAAAATGGTCAAAAGTGTAGTTGGATAAATCTCTTGAAAAGTTAAGCCATTTAATATCTAAAGTGTTTTCATATAAAGCAATAAAAGCTTCAATCACAGAAGCATAATCTTCTAAATAGCCATTTATTTTACTTTTACCTTCTTTATAAGTGTGATAAAGACCACCATCTTCTTTTATTAATTTATTTACAATAAAAGAGGCGTTTTTTAGAGCAGTTTCTAGATATTCTTGTTTTTGAAACACCCTGTAGGCATCAATATAGCCTTTTAGCATTAGTCCATTCCAAGAGGTTAGGGTTTTGTCATCTAATCTTGGTTTTGAACGTTTATTTCTAATTTCTAAGAGTAACGTTTTCCAATAGGAGGTTTTTTTATGAAGCTCTTCATTTGAAACATGATGCTTTTTAATGATGATTTCATCATCACCTTTTCTAATAAGCACATAATTACCATGTTCCCAGTGACCATGATTGTTAATATTGTAATAATCTGCAAATAATTTGAAATCTTCTTTCAGAATAGCTTTTAATTCTTCTTTAGCCCAAACATAAAAAGCACCTTCTTTTAGTTCACCATTAATATCATTGCTATCGGCATCAAGGGCAGAGTAAAAGGCACCTTCAGAGGTAGTCATTTCTCTTTTTATATACTTTAGGGTTTCTTCAACAATGTTTTTGAATAAGCTGTTTTTTGTAACTAGGTAAGCATCTGCGTATAAACTAACTAATTGGCCATTATCATAAAGCATTTTTTCAAAATGAGGTACATGCCATCTGTCATCAACAGAATACCTTGAAAACCCACCTCCTATTTGATCAAACACACCGCCATAAGCCATTTTTGTTAGTGTTAGGTTTACATAATTTAAAACATTTTGGTCGTTATTTTGGTAAGCATACCGTAATAAAAAATGGTAATTATTAGGCATCATAAATTTAGGAGCTCTATTTAATCCACCGTATCTGTTATCAAATTGCGTAGCCCATTTTTTAACTGCAACATCAATAAATCTACTTTCAAATTTTGGTACATCTGTGTTTAATTTAACTATGCTTATAGATTTTAAGCCTTTTTCAACATTGTTAGCCTGTTGATAGAGTTTTTCTGGGCTTTCAATATAAAGTTTAACTAGTTGTTCTAAAGTGCTTAACCATTGTTCTTTAGGGAAATAAGTGCCTCCCCAAACAGGCCTTCCGTCTGGTAAAGCAATTACGTTTAAAGGCCAACCACCACTGCCAGTCATAAGTTGAACCGCATTCATGTAAGTTTGGTCTACATCAGGTCGTTCTTCTCTATCAACTTTAATATTGATATAGTTTTTGTTCATAATATCTGCTACTAAACTGTCTTCAAAACTTTCGTGTTCCATAACATGACACCAATGGCAAGCAGAATACCCCACACTAATAAGTATTAGTTTTTTTGTTTTTCTTGCTTCCTCTAGTGTTTTATTATTCCATGCTTTCCAATTTACCGGGTTGTGTGCATGTTGCAGAAGATACGGGCTGGTTTCTTTTATAAGACTATTAGTATATTGGTGTTGCATGATGTATCATGGTTTTACTAAACATATAAATATAAGGCATAAAAAAGCGCTCATGAAATGAACGCTTAATTTTAATTTAATTTAGAAAATTTTTTTAATCAACTTCAAAAGTTAATTTAAGATTTACTCTAAATTCTGTAATGTCATTATCTTTTACACTTGCACTTTGATCTTGAACATAAACAGAACGTATATTTTTAACGCTTTTAGCTGCTTGTTTAACAGCCTTTCTTGTGGCGTCTTCCCAACTTTTTTCTGAGTTTGATAATACTTCAATTACTTTTAATACTGCCATAATAATGTGTTTTAATTATTTAATGTTTTTATTTTGTTTGTCTTTATAAGATACAAAAAAACATTAAAAGTCACAGGGTTAAGAAATTATCCGTTAATGGCTTCTACCATTTCTACTTTTCCTGGAAGCATTTGTTTTAGCATGTTTTCAATGCCATTTTTAAGAGTAAATGTTGAAGAAGGGCAACCACTACAAGCGCCTTGCAGTAATACGCTTACGTTTTTAGTGGTTTCATCGTATGATAAAAATTGAATATTACCTCCATCACTGGCAACTGCGGGCTTCACATATTCTTCAAGAATGTTAACTATTTCTTTTGATGTATCATCAAGCGCTTCAAAATGGGTATCTTTTTGTGTTGAGGTGTTTTGTAGTTTTTCTGAAGCTTCAGGCAAAACAACTTCTTTTCCGCTTTCAATAAATTGTTTAATAAACTCTCTTAGTTGAATAGTTATATCTTGCCATTCAGATACATCATATTTGGTTATTGATACGTAATTCTCTTCAATAAAAACGCTCTTTACAAATGGAAAATGAAATAATTCTGTGGCTAGTGGAGATAGTTTAGCTTCATCAATTGAGGTAAACTCAAATAAAGCAGTTACAATCTTTTTGTTAGCAACAAATTTCATTACTGATGGGTTGGGAGTTGCTTCGGCATAAACTGTAACAGGTATTTTTTTTGGAGCTTCGGCTTCAATGATTACAGTGCCTCCACCATTTAAATAGGCTTCAATTTGTTGAGCAACTTCGTCTTGTACATCAGTCCATTGAACAATGTCATAACGTTCAACAGCCACAAAGTTTCCAGAGATATAAACCTTTTTTACAAATGGCAAATAGAACAGTTGTTGTGCTAATGGTGAGGGTTTTGCTTCATCAACATTGTTAAATTCAAAACTTTGGTGTTTTGTTATAAATTGATTTACTTCAAATTTTACTATGGCGTTGTTTGATGTTTCTTGCACAGAAACCTTGAAAGTGTTCATTTCGGCTAATTTTTTTCAAAAATACTAAAAGAAAACTACAGATATCATATATTTGGATTTGTATCTCAAAATAATGAGATTAAAAAAAGTAATTTTTTAATAATCAAGACGTTTGTATAACACCAAACCTACTTGGTAATAAAGTTTATGAGATTAAAAAATATATTAATGCTAGTAGTAGGAGTGTTATTTACCACTATTGCTACTTCCCAAGAAGGCTTGCCTATTTATACTGATTATCTTACAGATAATTACTATTTAATACATCCGTCTATGGCTGGAGCAGCAAATTGTTCTAAGGTTAGGCTAACTAGCAGACAACAATGGTTTGGGCATGATGATGCTCCTAGATTAAGTACTTTAAGTATTAATGGACGTATTGGAGAAACACCTTCTGCTGTTGGAGGTATTGTTTATAGCGATAAAAACGGATACCATTCACAAACAGGTGCTTATGTAACGTATGCACATCACCTCATGTTTTCTAGAAGTGAAGTAGATTTAAACATGCTTTCTTTTGGTTTAAGCGCTGGATTTATTCAGTATAAATTAGATGAAACATCATTTTTATTTGATGGTCCAGACCCTGCAATTGATGGTATTGTACAAAGTGCTACCAATTTTAATATAGATTTTGGGTTTTCTTATCAGTTTTTAGATTTTTATGCGCATGGAACTGTAAAAAATATTTTAGATAATGACGGAATTAATAAGGAACCTAATGTTACTAGTAATTTAAGACGATATTTATTCACCGTAGGAGGCGTTTTTGGAAAGTTAGGAAGTACTTGGAGCTATGAACCTTCAGTCATGTTACAGTACAGAGATGCTACAGAAGAAGCTTCGGTTGATGTAAATGCGAAAGTTTACAAACAAATGGATTTTGGAACGCTTTGGGCTGGTTTATCTTATAGAAACAGTTTTGATGGAGCGGAATATATTAGTTCTAACACAATTAATAGTCAAAGATTACAACAAATAACGCCGCTTGTAGGTGTAAATTATAAAAATTTTATGTTTGCTTACACGTATACACACCAAACTAATTCTGTGGTATATACTAATGGTGGTTTTCATCAATTTACTTTAGGCTTTAACTTTGGCTGTAGGCGTGAACGTTATGATTGTAAATGTCCGGCAGTGAATTATTAAATATAAAAAGGCTCATTAAAAACGAGCCTTTCTTTTTTAATCCCAAGTATATTTTTTCTTTTTTGCTTGTTCTTTAATAGCTTTTGTCATAGCATTTTGTAATCCGTTATTGTTTTTTTGGGTTTGTATTGATATATGTTTTCTTCGTTTGGTATGTAACTCTTGAATTTTCTTTTGAATGGTTTCTCGTTCCTTTTTCTTTTCAGCAATATAGGTTTCAATTTCAATTTTAGATTTTCCTTTAAGAGCTTCAGGAAGCACGTCATCGTTTAAATCTTCTATAGTTACTTCTTTATCTTCAACAGCATCTACTAAATCCCAAGATTTGTTTTTATATAAATGAGAACTTTTACTTATAGTTCTTTTAACAGCATTAGCTTTACTGTAATAACTAGCATTACTGTCTTGTTCTGCTTGTAAGGCTATTTTAGAAGCGCCACGTTTACCATAAGCTACATACGTTTTATTTAGTTTTTTATTCAAAATTAAAATTTCGTCATCATAAGGTGAAGCTATATGAACCGTTTTTTGGTTATGATTTATGGCTATATAATCTCCATTAGTTAATTTGGCACCGTCTTTCCAATAGCTAGAAATACCCTGATTATAATTGCCACAAAAAATAGTATTAATGGTAACATCTTTTTCTTTTGCGTTTACCGATGCATCTTTGTAATTAACTTTTCCTTGTGTAAAAGGCTCATTTCCTGCAATAAAAATTAGTTTTAAATCATCAGGGTTTTTACCCCAATTAAGTTGGTTTAGTGATGTTTGAATTACTTGTCCGCAATACTCATTACCACCATTGGTAGTTAAAGAAAAAAGTTCTTTTGAGATGTCATCTAAATCTTCACTAAAACCTAAAACTTGTCTAATATAACCCTCGTCACTATTAAGTCTGTCATTACCATATTCGTATAAAGCAATTTGTAAATTTGGTTTGTTGTTGCCACATTTAGCGTAAGATAACTCGTTTACTATATCCCAAAGTTGTGCTTTAGCTTGGTCTATTAAACCGTCCATACTATTGCTAGTATCTAGTAAAAGCGCCACTTTAATAAATTGTTTGTTGGGTTTTGTATTAGCAATGTTTGTTTTAGCTAAAGCTGTTTGTTTAGGTGTTTTATTTTTGGCATTACACGCCATAAAACTTACCATGGTTAAACTTAAAATAAATGTTTTAAAATAAATTTTCATAAGATTTTGTTTTTTGATTAACACTGTAAATCTAGAACCAAGGTTTTTGTAAAAAAAAGGAGAATGAGTTAAGAGGGGGTTTAAATGAGTGAATAGTTCTTACTAATTTGTAAATAAGGATTTTTAAGCTCAAAAAGCGTTAAAAATAAATTTAGCTATTTTATTAAACCAATTAAAGTGTGTAAGTTTATCTAATATAAAGTAGCATATGCGCATAGCTTTAAAGCAAATATGGTTTTTTTGTTTGTTTTTCAACACGTTTTTTGGGTTGGGACAAATTAGTAATGATGAAAATTCGCCAAGGTTTACAGTAAGAGGTAAAGTTGTTGAAAGCGGTTCTCAAGACCCAATTGCCAATGTTAATATTGAAGTTAACGGAGGTTCTTATACCACAACCGATATTTTTGGAGAGTTTAGAATACAAGCAAAAAAAGGAGATGAACTTACCATTAGGCATAAAGATTTTGAAACCATTTACTATATAATTAAAAGCAATGAACGCATTTTGGTTAAAGTAGAACCCGATAACCCTATACAAGATAAATTTATTAGCAAGCGTTCTAAAAATAAAGAACCCCAGTTTAATTGGTATATAGATTCTGCAGAAACCTACCTTAAAAAAGATGCTAAAAAAAGTATTAGATTTATTACTGAAGCTTTAAAATTAAGTGATTCTAAAAAAGAAAATGCAGAGGCTTATGAGGTTTTAGGAGATATTAATATGTTCTGGAAACAATACGATCTTGCCTCTTCAAATTACCAAGTTAGTATACAGAATAACCAGAGTAACCAAGTAAAATTAAAGCTAGCAGTAGCCTATAAAGAAAATAGAAATTATCAAGAAAGTTTAGATTTATATAACCAAATTAATAAACGCTCATTATCAAACTATCAGTTGGTGGTTTTATTTGAGGGTTTAGGAGATGTGTACAAGTTAACTAACCGTTATGACGATGCTGTAAAAGCATATAGAGAAGGGTTAAACATAGCGCAGAAACATTTAATTAAACCTAAAATAACCGATTTAAACTCTAAAATAGCCGAGGTTTATAATGCAAAAGGAGAAACAGATAGTGCGCAAGGATTTTTTAATAAATCATTAAAATTAGCGAGTGAGGAAAACAAAAAAAGAGCATTAGAGGAAAAAATAAAAGTAGCAGATTTTCAGAGTAAAAGTAAAAATTACTCAAGTGAAATTGCACTTAGAAAACAAGCTCTAGAAGATATAAAAGATATTCAAACCGATTCTATTTTTGATAATGAAAGCCCATTAACCCCACAACGGCAAAACTATAAAATAGGTAATGCCTATGCACTTCAAAATGATATTCCTAATGCTATTAATTTTCTTGAAAAAAGTATAGAAGAAGCCGATAAAAAAGAAGATTTAATTGTGCAAAAAGATGCCACCAAAAAGTTGTCTGAGATTTATGAAAGTTCAGGACAATTTGATAAGGCTTTAGTAGCCTATCAAAACTATGTAGATTTGGTTGATAAATTATATGTTAAAAAAGAACAAGAAATAGCACAGGCATCAAAATTTAGTAAAGACCTTATAAGCAAGCAAACTAGAATAAATAGTTTAGAGAGCGAAAAATCTTTGGCAGACACTAAATACCAACTCAATGCAGAACAAAGTAAACGCCAAAAGCTGGTTATTTATTCACTTATAGGAGGTGTTTTATTGCTTTTAATTGCAGCATTTTTAATGTTTAAATACATAAGGCAGCAACGGTTAGCAAATAATTTGTTGGCATTAAAATCATTGCGTAGTCAAATGAATCCTCATTTTATTTTCAATGCTTTAAACTCTGTAAATAGTTTTATTGCTTCAAACGATGAACGTACAGCAAATAAATATTTGTCAGATTTCTCACTTTTAATGCGAGCAGTTTTAGAGAATAGCGAACAAGATTTTATTCCTTTAGAAAAAGAAATAGAACTACTCAAATTATATACAAAATTAGAGCATTTCAGATTTAAAGATAGGTTTGATTATAACATTAATATAGACAAAAACATTAACATAAAAGACTTTGTAATTCCGCCCATGCTGTTGCAACCTTACATTGAAAATGCCGTGTGGCATGGGTTACGCTATAAAAAAAGTAAAGGACATCTAGAAATTAACATTACTCAAACCTCCTCAGAACAGATTAGTATTAGCATTACAGATGATGGTATTGGTAGAAAAAAATCTAAAGCTTTAAAAACAGAACATCAACAAAAACAAAACTCAAAAGGGATGGGTAATATTAAAAAACGCGTGTCTATTTTAAATGAAATGTATAAAGATAAAGTAGATGTTTTGGTAACAGACTATCAAAAAGCCGAAGATACCGGAACAAAAGTTGTTGTAACACTTAAAAAGGATTAAATGAAACTAAACGCCATCATAGTAGAAGACGAGCAAACCAGTAGAGATATTTTAAAAAATTACCTAAATAAATATTGTTCAAACGTATCCATTTTAGGAGAAGCTGCTAATGTAGATGAAGCCTTGGTATTAATAAGAAAACATGATTTAGATTTGGTGTTTTTAGATGTAGAAATGCCTTATGGTAATGCGTTTGATTTACTAGACAAAGTTGGCGATATAAATTTTGAAACCGTTTTTGTTACAGCTTACAATCATTACGCTATAGATGCTTTAAACGCACATGCCTCTTACTATTTAATGAAACCCATTTCTATAGATGAGCTGATTAAAGCGGTAGATTATGTGACCAAGATAAAAACAAAAGAAAACGCCCTGCAAAATCAAGTTTTAGTACCTAACACCAACGGTGTTAATGGTAAATTAACCATTCCGCAATTAGATGGCTTTGAGGTTTTAAACACATCAGAGATTCTTTTTTGTAAAGCCGATGATAATTACACTGAAATTTATCTGTTAAATAACAAAAAAAAGGTAGTAAGTAAAACTCTAAAATATTTTGAACAAGCATTAAATAACTTCAGTTTTGCACGTGTGCATAAATCATATTTAGTAAACGTAAATGAAGTTGTTAAATACTTAAAAGGAAAAGGAGGAAGTGTAGTGCTAAGCAACGGAAAAGAAATTATGGTTTCGGCATCAAAAAAAGCAGATTTATTATCCTATTTTAAATAGATTTGTTGCTTCATAACTTTTCAAAATTAAGAGCTATTAATTAAATTAATCAATAAAAATATGCCAGTTATTTTACCAGTAAAAGACACATTGCCTCAAATACCAGAAGATTGTTTTGTAGCTCCAAACGCCACCATAGTTGGCAATGTAACAATGGGAAACCAATGTAGTGTTTGGTTTAGTGCTGTTGTACGTGGTGATGTTAATTACATTAAAATGGGTAATAAGGTTAATGTACAAGATGGTGCCGTTATACATTGTACATACAAAACACACCCAACTATTATTGGCAATAATGTATCTATTGGGCATAATGCGTTGGTACATGGTTGTACAGTAAAAGACAATGTATTAATTGGTATGGGTAGTATTATTATGGATGGCTGTGTGGTAGAAAGCAACAGTATTATTGCAGCAGGCGCAGTGCTTACTCAAAACACCATAGTAGAAGCAGGCAGCATTTATGCAGGTGTGCCAGCCAAAAAAATAAAAGATATTAGCAAAGAATTAATCTCAGGAGAAATAGATAGAATAGCTAATAATTATATAAAATATTCCAGCTGGTTTAAATAAAATTTAGGCGTTACCCTACGGGTCGCGCTTTCCGCGTTACACGGTAACTTGCTGCAATCGCTAACGCAAGAATCGTTAAAAGTCAAGATAATTTATACTGTAATTTGAATTTAAAAGCTGTTTAATAACGTCTGGATTCCCGTTAGTAAAAAACTCAATATTGGGATTTGATGTTTCAGTATTTAACAAATTGTACTGTTTTAAAATAGCCTTTGTTTGTCTTGCAACGGCTTCACCAGAATCAATTATTTTTACATGTTTAGGTAGTAAATCTAACAAAATTGGCATTAAATAGGGGTAATGAGAACAACCTAAAACTAAATAATCAATATTAGCTTGTATCATAGGTTCTAGGTATGTTTTTAAAAGAGCCTTCATTTCATTAGAAAATAATTTTCCGCTCTCAATTAAGTTAACAATACCATTACCAACTTGTTCAATAACAGTAATATTATTGGTAAACTTGTCTGAAGTTTTAGAAAATAACTCGCTACTAAGCGTACCATGAGTAGCTAAAATGCCTATTGCATTGGTTTTAGTTTGTAATGCAGCAGGTTTAATGGCAGGCTCTATGCCTATAAAAGGTATTTTGTACGTATTTCTTAAAAAATCTATAGCGTTGGTTGTGGCCGTATTACAAGCAACTACAATTATTTTACAACCTTTTTCAAGTAAAAGTTCTGTATTCTTAATGCTTAAGTTGGTAATAGTTTCTTTTCCTTTTGGACCGTAAGGAGCATTTTTACTGTCTGCTAAATAAATACTGTTTTCATTTGGTAAAAGCCTGTGAATCTCTTTCCAAATGGAGGTGCCTCCTACACCAGAATCAAAAATGCCAATAGGTTGTTTGTTCATAGTTTAGCAAAAATAAAAAAGCTGCTTAGTAAAAAGCAGCTTTAAAGTAAGTTATTTGTATTCAGGTAAATTAAATACCAAGTTCTTTTTTAACATCGTCTAGTAAATTTTTTCCATCGGCTAAAATAGTTACACCAACAGAAGAATCTAATACATAATCAAAACCTTGTGCTCTTGCTACTTTTAAAATAGCTGCTTTGGCTTTTTCTGTAATTGGTTGTAATAAATCCATTCGTTTTTTCTCTATATCTTGAGCAGCATCGTTTTGAAACTGTTGTATGTTTTGTTGCATACCTTGAATTTCTTGACCTCTTTTTGCGTTTTCTTCATCGGTCTTTGTTGGTGCTTCGGCTTCGTATTGTTTTACTTTATTTTGAAATTCTGTTATTGTAGATTGGTAATCTGTTTGATAAGTTTTTTGCAAAGCTTCTAATTCTTTTTGCGCATTTTTCATTTCTGGCATTGCAGCAATTAATTCTTGGGTATTTATATGGGCGATTTTACTTTGAGCTTGAGAAAAACTAATACTCCCTATGCATACTGCCGTTGCTAATAAAATAGTTTTTAAGTGTTTCATTTTTAAATTGTATTAAATGTGTTATAAATTATTTGTTTTGGTTTATACTGTCTCTTACTTTTTGTTTTTCTTCTAGAGCTTTTTGTCTTTCCTCTAAAATTTTCTTCTTTTTTTCTTCTAAAGCTTTTTTTCTAGCTTCTCTTTCAGCTAATTTTTTTTGTCTATTTTCTTCAATTAATTGCGCTTTAGTTTTTACTTCTGTCTCTGTTGTTGTATCTGTATCTGTTTCTGTCTCTTCTTTTTCATCATCATCTGTTTTAGCTTCATCTTCATTATTTTCTGTTTCAGAAACTTTGTTTCTAGCATCTAACTTAGCTTGTTTAGCTTTTTCGCGTTCTTCTAATATTTTTTGACGTCTTTCTTCTGCTGCTTTAACTTTTGCTTCTCTAGCTGCTAATTTTTTCTGTCTAGCTTCTTCAATGGCACTTTCTCTTTCTTTTTTCTTTTCTTCTAATGCTTTAGCTCTTGCTTCTTGTTCTAAATTTACCTCAGGTACCAATTCTTCTTCTTTGGCAGCTTTTCGTTCAGCTTTAGATTGCGCCTGAGTTCTTTTGGCGGTTCTGGTTATACTTCTTATAACAGTTTCGCTAATATCGTATTGTTTAGCAGAAAAGAGTATGGTTGTATTAGAGGATTTATCTAGAATAAAATCATACTTTCTATTTGTTGCTATATCCTGAACAGCTGCAAATATTTGATCTTGTACTGGCTGCATTAATTGTTTTTGTTGAATAAACAAATCGCCATTTGGACCAAATCGTTTTTGCTGATAATCTAATATTTCTTTTTCTTCAAAATAAATATCTTCTTCGCGTTCTTCAATAAGCTCTTTTGTTAAAAGTGCTTTTTCATTGCTTAAATCTTTACGCTTTTGTTCTATGGCACTAAGCTTTGCTGCAATTTCATTTTTCCATTTATCGGCTTTTTGATTTAATTGCGCAATGGCTTCTTGATATTCTGGAACGTTTTCTAATATATACTCAGTGTCTATATAAGCTACTCTAACACCTCGTTGGGCATATGAAGAGATACTTAGTAAAACTAATGTCAGTAAAAAAAGAACCTTGTTTTGCATGTTATATGTTTTTATTTCTTTCACTTAATCTTCAAAATTAACGAATTTTAACTTTAAAAATTTTAATTCTTGTGCAAAACATCAAACATGTATTAGAAAATATCGTGCCAAAATAATTTTAGACTTAAAATTGTTGCCCTATTATGAAGTGAGTTTCCCAACCATTTTTGGTAGTTTCTCCAATGATAGGGTCAAAACCATGTCCGAAATCTATACCTAGTAAACCAAATGCAGGCATAAAAATTCTAATACCTAAACCAGCAGATCTTTTAATGTCGAAAGGATTGTAGTCTCTAAAGCTATCATAAGATGCGCCTCCTTCTAAAAACCCTAAGGCATAAATTTTAGCAGATGCTTTTAAGGTAATTGGGTAACGAAGCTCTAAGGAGAATTTATTATAAATAGTACCTCCATCTGTACTTGATAACGATTGGTTTGGATAACCACGTAATTGAATAGCTTCTCTACCATCTAAACTATAGGTTCCTAAACCATCACCTCCAACAAAGTATCTTTCAAAAGGAATGACTCCTCTGTCGTTATTATAGGCTCCTAAGAAACCAAATTCTATTAATGGTCTTAAAACTAAATCTTTTGCAATTTGGTTATACCATTCTCCTGTAAAGTTTATTTTATAAAACTCTAGCCATTTGTAGCGTTCTTGATCTATTTCGGCAAGTTCATCGCTGTCTCCATCTAGTACGGCTTGTTCTCTGTCATCAGCAAGTTCGGCATAATCTACTCCATTAACTAATGAATAAGGGAATGTGAATTTTGCTGTTGCAGAAAATTTAGAACCTCCTGTAGGGAAAATAGGGTCTATTCTGGTATCATTTCTACTTAAACCAATGGTGTAAGATAAGTTGTTAGAATATCCGTCTCCAAAGGTAAATAAACCAGTATTGTAGTTGTTTAAATCGTAACGTTGGTAACTTATAGCGTTTGAGAGTGTAAAGTATTCATCTGGTACAGATAAACGTTTTGCTAAACCAAAAGTTATACCAGTAATGTTAAAGCTTTGGTCTTTATCGGCAGATCCTGTGGTGTAATCGTATAAAAATTGTTTGGTGTGTGTAAGTGATGTTGAAAATTGAACAGGTTTTTTACCACCTAACCAAGGTTCTGAAAACTGAAAACTGTAAGTTTGGTAATATTGGCTAGCTTGTAAGCGTAATGCTAAACGTTGACCATCTCCCATAGGGATGGGTTTGTAGGCATCTTTTTTAAAGATATCTTTTATTGAAAAGTTATTAAATGAAAGTCCTAGTGTCCCAATAAAGCCACCACCACCATAACCACCTTGTAATTCTATTTGGCTAGAGCCGGTTTCTTTTACAGAGTATTCCATGTCTATGGTACCTTCAACCGGGTTAGGGTTGTTAAAGTTTGGTGATATTTCTTGAGCATCAAAGAACCCTAGCTGCCCTAACTCTCTAACGGTTCTTACTACGTCTGATTTGTCATATAATTGTCCAGGGCGTGTTCTTAATGCTCTATAAACAACATGGTCATTTGTTTTGTCATTACCAACAACAGAAACTCTATTAAAGTAAGCGGGTTTTCCTTCTGTAATTCTAATTTCCATATCAATTACATTATCATCGGCACTTACTTCAACCTGACGAATACTAGAGAATAAATAACCGCTGTTTTGGTATAAGTTGGTAATATCATTACCATCTGGTTTTGTGTTATCGGCTATTCTTTTTTGTAATAATACACCATTGTAGGTATCTCCTTTTTCAATACGAAGGATGTTTTTTAACTGTTGGTCTGTATAAACGGTATTACCAATAAATTTAATGTCTCCAAAGGTGTAAAGTTCTCCTTCATTTATATCTATATTAATAGATATGGTTTTATCATTGTTATAAATGATGCTATCAGAAATAATTCTAGCATCTCTATATCCATTTTCTTTAAATTTATCAACTACACTTGATAAATCTGCTTGATATGCAGAATCTATAAACTTAGAACGTTTTAAGATACGTAAGCGGTTAATTTTTTTTGTGCTTTTCATGGCTTTTCTAAGTTTTTTATCACTTATAGCATTATTGCCATTAAACACAATATCTTTAATTTTTACTTTTTCGCCTTTATCAATATTTAGGACCATATTAACACGTGCACTTCCTGTGGTGTCTTTAACTTCTATAGTGTTAATGTGTACTTTGGTGTTTAAAAATCCTTGTTTTTTATATTTTTTTGTTAAGAAATTTTTAGTGGTTGTAATAAGGTTTTCTGTTACTTTAGTACCTTTTTTGAGTTTGTTCTCTTCTATTATACTTTCAACTTTTCCTTTTTTAACACCATTTACTTTTAACTCATTTAGTTGCGGTAAGTCTTCTAACCTAATTTGAAGGTTTGCTGTACCGTTTTCAATATTAGTAACATAAACTTCAATGTTGTTAAATAGCTTGGTGCCCCAAAGTTTTTTAATGGCGTTACCTATTTCTTCTCCTGGAATATTAATTTCTTGCCCTTTTCTTAAACCAGAGAAGTTTACAATAGTTTGCTCTCCAAAACTGGTATTTCCTAAAACAGAAATAGTGCCAACAGTGTATTTCTTACTTGAATTAAATGATAAATCTTGAGCTTGTATATTAGAATAAGCTACCGTAGTAAGCAAGATTGCTAAACTGAATTTTAAATATGTTTTTAACGGTAGTCTGTTAGTTAAGTTGTTCACTTGTTTTCCCAAATCTTCTCTCTCTTTTTTGATATTCAATAATAGCTTCATACAAATGCTTCTTTGTAAAATCGGGCCAAAGCACATTGGTAAAATATAATTCTGCATACGCTATTTGCCAAAGCAAAAAATTACTAATGCGTTGTTCTCCACTAGTTCTAATAAGCAAATCTACATCTGGTAAATTATGCGTGTAAAGATGCTCATTTATAATTGATTCATCAATATTATCGGGCGAAATTATATTATTTTTAACTTTAATACTAATCTCTTTAACAGTATTTAGTAATTCTTCTCTAGAGCCGTAGCTTAAAGCTAAGGTTAGAGTCATTCTGTTATTAGATTTAGTTTTGTTAATTACCTCTGAAAGTTCTTTAAAAACCTTGGTTGGTAATAGTGATAGATTGCCAATTGCCGATAGCTTTATGTTGTTGTCTTGAAGCGTTTTTATTTCTTTTCTTAATGAAGATATTAGAAGCTTCATTAGGGTTTGAACTTCTAATTTTGGTCGGTTCCAGTTTTCTGTTGAAAAAGCATAAAGTGTTAAATTTTTAACACCTAGTTCTGCACAAGACTCAACTGTTTTTCTAACAGATTTAGTGCCATTTTCATGACCAAAAGCCCGCACCATACCCTTTTGTTTTGCCCAACGACCATTACCATCCATTATTATGGCAATGTGGTCTGGGAGCTTTTTGCTTAGTATGCGTTCTTTTAAATCCATTTTAGTTTATACAGTAACATGGGTTTTCTCCAAAGGTATAAGTTAAAGTTATACCAGAAAATACATACCAGTCATCATTATTAATATTTCCAAATCTATACTGATAATTAGCAGGGTCTTCAGGTAAGCTTCCGTCTAAATTATCAGAAAAAGTATATCTGGCTCCAATTTCAATACCAAATATAATATTATCTATAAAAGTAGCTTTGTATCCTAATGTCATAGGAATACCAAGTGCCCAACTAGAACTGTTTTCAGATGTTTGTACACCATTTAAAAAAAAGTGGTTATCATGTTTAGCAGCTGTTATTCCAGAGTGTAAATAGGGAGTTCCTATTTTTCTTTCAGAATGTAAGTTAAAATCTTTAAAAGTAAACTCCATTCCCAAAGAAAGTTCTGTAATATTTGTTGAAAATTCATAGCCTCTTTGAATTCGTCTTGGGTCATCAGAATTGGTATCTATGCCTTCTAATTTGCTGAAAATAAGAGAAGCTCTGTAAGAGTGTCTTCGGCTTCTGTTCCATTTGTAAATACCGCCAATAGCTAATTGATTTGGAGAAATATAATTGGTAGCTCCTACATCGCCAATAAAATTAGAGCCTCCTAAATAGAGCCCTATTTCATTAATTTGAGAGTGGCCAAAATGGATGCTTAAAATACTAAATACTAATACGGTTAAGTGCCTCATAGATATTCAAAAGTTTGCAAATATAATAAATAAGATTAGCCAAAAGTAATTTGAACTAAATTGTATTAGTGTAAAAACAGTATTTCTTAAAAATTATTGTGAAATATTGGTTTAATTACGCTTGTCTTCTCCCCAAAGTAATTTTTTTCTAAGGGTTATTAAAAAGCTTTCATCTAGTAAATCAATCATTTTAATTTTAAAATTAGCTTTTTTAATTGTTATCAATGTACCGTTGTCAAGTGTGGCAATTCTAGAATCTAATGAAACTAAATGCTGTTCTTCTCTACCATAAACTTTAAGTTTAATTTCTGTGGTATCTGGAATAACAAGTGGTCTTGCACTTAAATTGTGTGGGGCAATTGGTGTTAAAACAAAACTATTAGTGTCTGGTGTTATAACAGGGCCGCCACAACTTAAAGAATATCCGGTAGATCCTGTTGGGGTTGAAATTATTAAGCCATCGCTCCAATAAGAAGTTAGATACTCATCATTTAAATAGGTTTCAACGGTAATCATAGAGGTAGTGTTCTTTCTGCTAACAGCTATCTCGTTTAAAGCAAAATTTAAAGTGCTAATTTCTTTATTTTCTGGGGTAGTTTCTACGGTTAATAAACTGCGTTCAGAAATTTTGTATTTACCATCAATAATATTTTGAATGGCTTGTTCTATAGCATCAACTTGTATGGTAGCCAAAAAGCCTAAACGCCCTGTGTTAAGCCCTATAATTGGTATATCAATATCTTTTATAAAAGTAATGGCTCTTAAAATGGTACCATCTCCGCCTACACTTACTAGAAAATCAAAAGAGGTGTCTAAAGTGTCAAAGGTTTTAAATGATATATAATCTTGAAAATTAGGCGATTCTTTTTTTATAATATTGAAAAACTCGGTTTCAATATAGGCATCCATATCTTTTTCTAATAAGTAATGGAAAAGGGTTTCAACCGATTGTGTGGTTGTATCGTTATAAAATCGTCCAAAAATGGCTACCTTCATTTTAATTTTTTTTTGGCCTTATTAAGGGTTACATGTTTAAATACTTATTCAAGTAGTCTGATCGTTCTTTTAAACTTTCAATGTATGTGTCTTCTTCATGACCAGATATTATATTATAACTGTATCTTCGGAATGTTTGAATAATATCATTTAAACTTGAGTTGCCTATTTTAAGAGTTACTTGTACCACATCATTTTTTATGTTTG
This sequence comes from Seonamhaeicola sp. NFXS20, assembly GCF_049132085.1. Taxonomy (NCBI): domain Bacteria; kingdom Pseudomonadati; phylum Bacteroidota; class Flavobacteriia; order Flavobacteriales; family Flavobacteriaceae; genus Seonamhaeicola; species Seonamhaeicola sp. NFXS20. The sequence continues at coordinate 517,995 of NZ_JAFMPU010000001.1, forward strand.
AAACAAAAGCCCCTAGTAATTTACCATTGTTAGATTCTACAATTTGGCTTATTTCACTAAAAGAATAATCGTTTATACCTTTTTCAATAACTAAAACTGCTCCTGGAGCATGAAAGAAAGGAGACTCGTTAAAAAGGCTTATAATATCGTTGAGTTCATAATAACCCAAATAATTATTTTTTTCATCTAATACGGGCATAATATTAGATGAGTTTTTAGCAAAAGCTTCTAATACATCTAGCCAAAGCGTAGTGTTTCTAACATAAAAATTTTCTATTGCATAAAGGTATTCACTAACAGGTTTACTACTATCAAAACAATGTACATCTGTTTCAAAAAGAACTCCTGCAAATACACCATTAATATCTTTAACCGGAATATGTGAATATGTTAGTTGATTAAATAGTAGTTGCAAATCTGCTATTTTACTACTGCTTTCAACAGGTTTAATATCGTTTATAATATATTCTTGCAATTTCATAAGAGCTAAATGTATACCATGCAAATTAATTAAAAAAATAACACTTAAGCCTTTTCTACTTTGTATTTTTGTTTTAAAAAACAATTCATGACAAAGTTAAGTGTAAACATTAATAAGATTGCTACGCTAAGAAATTCTAGAGGTGGTGATGTTCCTAATGTAGTGCAATTTGCAAAAGATGTTCAGCGGTTTGGAGCCGAAGGGGTAACCATTCACCCAAGGCCAGATGAACGCCATATTAGATATCAAGATGCACGCGATTTAAAATCTGTGGTTTATACAGAATATAATATTGAAGGAAATCCTATAAAATCTTTTATAGATTTAGTTTTAAGTGTACAACCAACACAAGTTACTTTAGTGCCAGATGCTGAAGATGCCATTACAAGTAATGCTGGTTGGGATACCATAAAGCATAAAGATTTTTTAATTGATGTTATTAAAGAATTTCAACAAAACAACATTAGAACTTCTATTTTTGTAGACCCCGTTTTAAAGCAAATTGAAGGCGCTAAAGAAACCGGAACAGATAGAATTGAATTGTATACAGAAGCATTTGCACATCAATATAGTTTGGGTAATAAAGACGCTGTAAAACCGTATGCAGACTGTGCTGTTTTAGCCAATAATTTAGGTTTGGGTATTAATGCAGGGCATGATTTGTCATTAGATAATATTCAATTTTTTAAAGAAAATATACCTGGGCTTTTAGAGGTTTCTATAGGGCATGCCTTGGTAGCAGAAAGCTTATATTTAGGTGTTGAAAATGTTATTCAAATGTATTTACATAAGTTGAAATAAATGATTCTATATTCAAATATTATAGGTGAAGGAAAACCATTTATTATTCTTCACGGGTTTTTAGGAATGAGTGATAACTGGAAAACACTTGGACGACAATTTAGCCAGCAAGGGTTTCAAGTACATTTAGTAGACCAACGTAATCATGGACGCAGTTTTTGGGATAATAATTTTAATTATGAATTACTTGCAGAAGATTTAAAAAACTATTGTGAAGCTCATAATTTAAATGATGTTGTTCTGCTTGGTCATTCTATGGGAGGTAAAACAGCTATGATGTTTTCTGCACTCTATCCAAACCTTGTTTCAAAGTTGTTAGTAGCCGATATTTCACCAAGATTCTATCCTGTACATCATCAAACCATATTAGAAGGCTTAAGTGCTTTAAATTTTGATGACATAAAAAGCAGAGGAGAGGCCGATAAAGTTTTAGGTGCATATGTAACTGATTTTGGAACTCGACAATTTTTACTTAAAAATTTATATTGGGTAGAAAAAGGAAAATTAGGATTACGTATTAATTTAGAAGTTTTAAAAGCCGAAGTTGCCGAAATTGGAGAAGCATTGCCATCTTATTTAAGGTTTGAAAAAGACGTATTATTCTTAAAAGGAGACCGTTCAGAATATATAGGAGTAGAAGATACACAACTAATATTAAACCAATTTCCAAACGCAAAAATTGTTACTATAGCCAATTCTGGTCACTGGCTACATGCCGAAAACCCTAAAGACTTTTTTGAGGCAGTTATAAAATTTGTTGGTTGATATTTTGTAACTTGTAAGAATTAAACATAATTCTATGAAACTCATTATTAAACTTTTATTAAATGCCTTAGCAGTATTTGTTTTAGCGCATATTTTATCGGGTGTAACGGTAAATGACTACGTTACAGCAATAATTGTAGCAGTGGTTTTATCGGTTTTAAACCTCTTTGTAAAACCAATTTTAGTAATTTTTACATTGCCAATAACCATTGTAACATTAGGGCTATTCTTACTTGTTATTAATGCTTTAATTATTTTATTAGCAGACAAATTAATTGATGGTTTTTCGGTAAGTAGCATTTGGGTAGCCATACTTTTTAGTATACTACTTTCAATATTACAATCAATACTACATTCACTTTTAAAAGAAGATAAAAAATAGCCTTATAATCAGGGTGTTAAAAACTTTGTTGGGATGCAAAAATGTATTACTTTTGCGTCCCAATTTTAGTTATACTAATTAGATTATTTAAAATGAATATTACAAGAGAAAACCTTGACGCATTAAATGCTGTTGTAAAAGTAGATATTGCTAAAGAAGATTACAGCGATAAAGTAGAGAAAATCTTGTCAGATTATCGTAAAACAGCAAATATTCCTGGATTTAGAAAAGGGCATGTGCCAATGGGGATGGTTAAAAAACAATACGGAAAAGCTGTATTGGTTGATGAGGTGAATAAATTACTTCAAGATGCGTTGAATAAATATTTAACCGAAGAAAAATTAGATGTTTTAGGGCAACCGCTACCAAAACCTCAAGATGATATAGATTGGAATGCAGACGGGTTTACTTTTGAATTTGAGTTAGGTTTAGCACCAGAATTTGAAGTAAATTTAAAAAGTAAAAAAGCCATTACCCACTATAACATTATTGCTGATGATAAAATGATTGATGAGCAAATAGAGCGTATTCAAAAGCAATATGGTAAATTAGTATCTCAAGACACTGTTGAAAAAGACAGTGAAATTACGGGTACTTTTAAAAACGAAGAAAAAGAAATAGAGAATACTGTAACCATTACCTTAGATAAATTTAAAGGAAAAACTACCGAAAAACAATTTATAGGAGCTAAAGTTGGTGATGTAGTAACTTTAAAAACTAAAGGACTTTACAGTGATGAGCATGAATTAATGCACGCTTTAAAATTAGGTCATGATGAGGTTCATGGTTTAGATATTGAAGTAACCTTTACAATTACTGAAATTAATAAACGAGAATTAGCAGATTTAGACCAAGAGTTATTTGATAAACTTTTTGGGAAAGACGTTGTAAAAACCGTTACAGAATTAAAAGCTAAAATAAAAGAAGATGCCGAAAAACAATTCGTTCAGCAATCAGACCAAAAGCTTTTAAATGATGTTACAGAGTATTTAATTGAAAATACAAAGTTTGATTTGCCTGCTGAGTTTTTAACAAAATGGATGGCAACTGCAGGAGAAAAAGAAATGGACGAAGCTCAGGCTAAAGAAGAATATGAAAAGTCTGAAAAAAGCTTACGCTACCAGTTAATAGAAGGTAAATTAATTGAAGAAAACGATATCAAAGTAACTATGGATGATATTAAAAATCATGCAAGAGAAATGATTAAAGGTCAAATGGCACAATTTGGTCAAATGAACCCTTCAGATAAAGAGTTAGATGACATTGCAGCAAGAGTATTATCTAACCAAGATGAAGCTCGCAGAATTTCAGAACAATTAGTTAGCCAAAAATTATTAGAACTTTATAAAGAAAAAGCCAATATTAAAGTAAAAGAATTAAGTTACGAAAACTTTGTTAAAGAAGTGTACGGAGACAAATAACTAAAAGAATATTCATTATATTTAAGCGCTTAATCATTAGGGTTAAGCGCTTTTTTATTCAAAAAGAATGTCTTAAAAAACCAATTTTGGTTTTATTTTGATGTATATCAAGGGATTAACAATATAAAGTATCAAAGAACAACTATGGATTACGCAAAAGAATTTGAGAAATTCGCTATAAAAGACCAAGGTATTAGTAGTACATATTACAATAAAATAATTAGCAGTATGTATCCTACTAGCTTAACACCTAATATTATAGAAGAGCGCCAAATGAACATCGCTATTTTTGATGTATTTTCTCGTTTAATGATGGATAGAATCATTTTTATGGGAACTGCAATAAATGATCAGGTGGCAAACATAATACAAGCTCAATTATTATTTTTAGAAAGTACAGACCCTAATAAAGACATTCAAATCTACATTAATTCACCAGGAGGTAGTGTATATGCAGGTTTAGGAATTTATGACACAATGCAGTTTATAAAGCCAGATGTAGCAACCATTTGTACAGGTATGGCGGCATCAATGGGTGCTGTATTATTATGTGCAGGAGCTAAAGGAAAACGTAGTGGTTTAACACATTCTAGAGTTATGATTCACCAACCATTAGGCGGAGCCCAAGGACAAGCAAGTGATATTGAAATTACAGCTAGAGAAATTTTAATTTTAAAAGAAGAACTTTATAAAATTATAAGTAAGCATACGGGGCAAGATTACGACAAAATATATGAAGATAGTGATCGTGATTACTGGATGAAAGCCGATAAAGCCAAAGAATATGGCATGATTGACGAGATTTTATCAAGAGATTAAATAAAAATTTGTAATTTTAATTAATTGTTATGAAGGGATTTACAATTAATTATTCTTAAAATTGAATTAGATTAATGGCAAAAGAAGAGTTAGAATGTTCGTTTTGTGGTAGAAAAAAACCAGAAACCAACCTATTAATAGCAGGTTTAGATGCTCATATCTGTGATAGATGTATAGAGCAAGCACATGGTATTGTGTTAGAAGAATCTAAGCAAAACGACAGTAGTGATTTATCAGCAGAATTAAAACTTCGTAAACCACAGCAAATTAAGTCGTTTTTAGATGAGTATATTATTGGGCAAGACACTACTAAAAAGGTAATGTCTGTAGCAGTATACAATCATTATAAGCGTTTATTACAACCACCATCTCAAGATGATATAGATATTCAAAAGAGTAATATCATTATGGTTGGGCAAACTGGTACCGGAAAAACATTAATGGCAAAAACGATTGCTAGAATGTTAAACGTGCCTTTGGCAATTGTTGATGCTACAGTTTTAACAGAGGCTGGTTATGTTGGTGAAGATGTAGAAAGTATTTTAACTCGTTTATTGCAAGCAGCAGATTATAATTTAGAAAAAGCAGAGAAAGGTATTGTTTTTATAGATGAAATAGATAAAATTGCTCGTAAAAGTGACAACCCATCTATAACAAGAGATGTTTCTGGCGAAGGTGTACAACAAGCACTACTTAAACTTTTAGAGGGAACCGTGGTAAATGTTCCGCCAAAAGGAGGAAGAAAGCACCCAGACCAGAAATTTATAGAAGTAAATACAGAAAATATTTTATTTATTGCAGGTGGTGCTTTTGATGGAATTGATCGTGTTATTACTAAACGTTTAAATATGCAAGCTGTTGGTTACAGTGCTTCAAAGTCTGATGACATTATAGATCCTGATAATTTATTGCAATATATTATTCCAAAAGATTTAAAAGACTTTGGATTAATACCAGAAATTATAGGTCGTTTACCTGTTTTAACACACATGGATCCTTTAGATGCTGATACGCTTAGAGCTATATTAACAGAGCCCAAAAATGCCATTATTAAGCAATATAAAAAGTTGTTTGCAATGGATGATATTGACTTTTCAATAACCCCAGGGGCGTTAGATTTTATTGTAGAAAAGGCTATTGAGTATAAGTTAGGAGCAAGAGGATTACGTTCACTATGTGAAGAAATTTTAACAGATGCTATGTTTGAATTACCGAGTTCTGAGGAAAAGAGTCTTAACGTTACAAAAGCATATGCAGAAGATAAACTAACCAAAACTACATTAAAGAAGCTTAAAGCGGTTTCTTAACTCAATTAAATACAGTCATAAAAAAACCACGCTTGTAGCGTGGTTTTTTATTTTTATGGATGTGTTAATTAATAATAAACATTATGGATAAGTTCCAATATTTCATTTAAGATACTTTAAAAGTATATTTATTTATTAGTGCATCAAAATGAATTTTTGGCTTTTAGATGATTAGACAAAATACTCGTTTAAAACCTTTTTTTACTTGTATTTAGTCGAATTAGCCTTTCATCTATTCTAAAATAATAAATTCTACTCTTCTATTAGTTTGGTGTTCATCATTAGAACATTTTTTAGATTTACAATCAATTAATGGTTTAGATTCACCAAATCCTTTAGAAATTAATCTGTCTTTTTCAATACCAAGGTTGGTTAAATAATTCAAAGCAGACCAAGCACGTTTATTAGATAGTTTTAAATTGTAAGCGTCATTTCCTCTAGTATCAGTGTGTGCGTTTATGGAGATTTTCATTTCAGGATGTTCTCTAAGAACTTTTACAATCTTATTTAATGAAATGGTAGACTCTTCCTTAATACTGTACTTAGCGTAATCAAAATATATATTCTCTAAAACAATATGCATTCTATCTTTAACTTTAGCAATAACAGGCTTTGTTGTGTTTAGTTTGTATTTTTCATTGTAAGTAGTGTCATAACCTCTGTTAGCTAAAAATTTAAAAGTTTCATTTTTAAATCCATCCTTTTTTGTGGTTATAGTATATGTTTCAAAAGGTTTAATGTTGTTAAATTTAAATTCGCCAAATTCATTAGTAGTTTGTCTAGCTATTTCAATATTGTCTTCATCTATAAGAACAACTAGGGTGTTTGGTAATTTAATATTGGTCTCTAAATCTAAAATAGTTCCTTTTAAAGATTGTGATATGCCTTTGTTTTCTACTGTATAAATATCAAAACCACCTTTGCCATTAGGTTTATTAGATGATACATACCCTTTGTTTTTAGTGGCAAAAAAGAAAGCTACTTCATCATAAGGGGTATTAATAGTATTTCCTAAATTTCTAGGAGCTTTATATTGGTTGTTGTTTAGTATTTTGCTAACAAATAAATCATGACCTCCAAGTCCTTCATGTCCTTTTGAAGAAAAATATAACTCTTTCCCATCTACAGAAATTGATGGGTATTTTTCATCGGCTGCGGTATTAATTGTAGGGCCTAAATTTACAGGAGTATCTAAATTACCATCTTCAGTTATTTTAGAAACATAAATATCATATCCTCCATAGGAGCCTTCCATATTAGATGAAAAATAAACTTTTGTTCCACTTGGGTTTATGTATGGAGTTTCTATTGATATGCCATCAGCATTTATACTTAATAATTGGTTGTCAACCCAATTACCATGTGAGTTTTCCTCTAGAGTAGCTTTGTAAAGCTTATATTCCATAGAGTTTTCTTTACTGCTTCTAGTATAATATGCGGTTTTTTCGTTACGGGTAAATGTAAGTTGTCCTTCGCTATTGTTGGTGTTTAAAATTCTAGAAAACAATAGAGGATGACTTAACTGACCATTTTGTGAAACATCTAAACAAAATAAATCTTTAAAAGCTTCATTGGTGTTTGGGTCTATTTTAGCTAATCCGCCAATTTTTTTTGAAGAAACCATAATAAATTTATTCATAAAAAAACCAGAGCCAAATTCAGAAAATTTAGTGTTTATACCAGCGTCTAAGACTTCAAAATTAAAACCATTAGTACCTATTGTGGTTTCTGATTTAGAAGAAATACTAGTTAAAATAGAGTTGTTTTTGATTGTGTTGTTGGCTACAATGGCACTTTGAGAGATTACAAAATTTGTAACCAAGCATACAGTAAGTAGTAGCTTAGCTTTCATTTTTTGAGGGTGTTTTGAATTAATTAGCGGTTTAAATATAAGCTAGAAATTATATATGAAAATAATTTCTTAGATGAAATGTAATATAAATCGTTAAGCAATTTCTTATAATTTAACCTTTAGCCATTTAATTTTAATAGCTCCTCTAAATAGTCTCTAGAATTAGAAAGTCTAGGTACTTTATGTTGACCACCTAATTTGTTATTTTGCTTTAACCAGTCGTGAAATAATTGGGTACGTGCAACGTTTATTTTAGGCTTGTTTAGTGTTATGTTATTGTAACGTTTTGCTTCGTAATCTGAATTTAAAGCTTTTAGCGCATTATCAAATAATTCATTAAAGTAGTTAATGTCTTTGGGGTGGGTTTTAAACTCAATTAACCACTCATGAGCTCCTTTTTTATTGCCTTCCATAAAAATGGGAGCAGCTGTAAAATCTACAATTTCAGATTTTGTACGTTTACATACTCTTTTTAGTGCTTCTTCAGCGTTTTCAATAATGAGTTCTTCTCCAAATACATTTATATGGTGTTTGGTTCTACCAGAAATTTTAATTCGGTATGGGTTTAATGAGGTAAACCTAACGGTGTCTCCAATTTTATAGCGCCATAATCCAGCGTTGGTAGTGATAATAACCGCATAGTTTTTGTTAAGTTTAACTTCGCTTAGTGGTATTGCTTTTTCTTCTGGAGTAGCATATATATCCATAGGAATAAACTCGTAGAAAATACCGTAATCTAACATTAGTAGTAATTCGCTAGAGTTATTTTGATCTTGAATAGCAAAAAAACCTTCGGAAGCATTATAAGTTTCGTAGTATCTAAAATCGTGCTTCGGTAATATTTTTTTGTATTGGTCTATGTAAGGTGTGAAACTAACACCGCCGTGAAAATAAACTTCTAAATTTGGCCATACATCAATTAAATTACCTTTTCCTGTAGTTTCTAGTACGTTATTAAGTAATACTAACATCCATGATGGTACACCAGCTAAACTGGTTACATTTTCGTTAATAGTTTCATTAACAATGGCTTGCATTTTATATTCCCAATCGCTCATTAAAGATACCTTATTGCTAGGGGTGCTGCTAAATTCTGCCCAAAAGGGCATATTATCAATTAAAATGGCAGATAAATCGCCAAAAATAGTTCCGTTTTCTTTGTATAATTCTTTGCTGCCACCCAAACGTAAGCTCTTACCGGTAAATAATTGAGAGTCTTCATTGTTATTTAAGTACATACACAATAAATCTTTACTAGCTGCATAATGACAGTCTTCTAAAGATTCTGTGCTTACAGGAATAAATTTACTTTTGGCTCTGGTTGTACCACTAGATTTTGCAAACCATTTAATAGGTGTAGGCCAAAAAATATTATTTTCACCACGTCTAGAGCGTTCAATAACATCTTGCCAACCGTCGTAATTTTTTATAGGGATTCGTTCAGCAAAGGTTTTATAGTTTTTAATAGATGAAAAATCATATTGCTTGCCAATTTCGGTATCTTTTGCAATTTCTAAAAGATCTAAAAGTAATTCGTTTTGGACTTCATTGGGATATTTTAAAAACAATTCAATTTGATGGAAACGTTTTTTAAGAAACCAAGATGCAATAGAATTTACTAAAGGGAATGCCATATTTATTCTATCTTTAAGGTTTTAAAAATAATACTTTTTTTCATGTTCTACCAAGGTGTTTTAACAAAAATGAAGACAGAATTTTCAAACCCTATTCAGTATTATTTAGAGTTTGAAAACGATTTTATTAATATGAATCAATTGCTAAGTAAAACTATTACTATGCAATTTGTTAAATATCAATGCTTAAATTGTGGCTTAGACAAAACTATTTACAGACAAGGGTTTTGTAAAAGTTGTTTTTTTGATATTCCACAAGCAGCAGATTGGATAATGAGACCAGAGCTTAGTAAAGCACATTTGGGTATAGAAGACCGTGATTTGGAGTATGAAAAGAAAGCTCAATTACAACCTCATATTGTGTATTTAGCAAATTCTAGTAATGTTAAGGTAGGGGTTACAAGAAAAAGTCAACTACCTACAAGATGGATTGACCAAGGGGCACATGAAGCTATTGAAATTGTTGAAGTACCTAACAGGTATTTAGCAGGAGTTACTGAGGTAGCTTTAAAGGAACAAGTAGCCGATAAGACCAATTGGCGTAAAATGCTTAAAAATGATATTGAAGACGAAAACTTAGTAGAATGGCGAGACCGATTAAAAGATTTTATTCCCGAAGAAACAAGAGATTATTTTATAGAAAGTAATACAGAAACCAATTTAGAGTTTCCTGTAATTGCATATCCTGAAAAACCAAAAAGCTTAAATATTGTAAAAACTCAATCTTATACTGGTAAATTAGTGGGGGTTAAAGGGCAGTATTTAATTTTTGAAGATCAAACCGTTTTTAATGTTAGAGCTAATGAAGGTTTAGTTGTTAAAATTACTATTGAATAAAAAAAATCCACATTTTAAAATGTGGATTTTTTTTTTATGATATAAAGTAGAATTCTAAAATTCTTCTTGGTCTCTTAAGTTTTGTATATAAGCAGCCTTTTGAATTTCTCTGCGTCTTTTAACTGATGGTTTTGTGAAAAACTGATTTTCTCTTAAATTCTGCATCACCTGTACATTTCTGTGCTTTCTTTTGTAGCGTTTTAATGCACGTTCAATGTTTTCACCATCTTTTATAATAATTTTAATCATATGGAGTTTTTTGAGTTAATCCGCCTTTTAGGGTCTTCCTAAACGCGATTGCAAAAGTTAAGCTTTTTATTAGAATAACCTAATAAATACCATATTTTATTAAATAAAATGCTGAAAAACATGTGTTAACTAGTTTTTAGTATCCTTTTTTTTCTTACTTAACAAGCCACCAAGCACATTTTTAATTTCGTCTTTTATTGTTTTTGTAGAGTCTGTTTTTTCTGTGTTGGTTTCATTAATTGAATCTGTGTTTTTTGTGTCTTGGTTACCTAAAATGCCTCCAAGTAAATCTTTTACTTTATCTTTTCCTGTGTTAACCAGTTTTTGTTTTTCAATCTCAATGAGTTGCTTAGTTAGGTTAGAAACAGCACTTTGTAAATCTGTTTTTACAGTAGGAGAGGTATAACTACCACCTATATTTGCTGTAACAGGAATGGAAATATTGTTGGTTTCTTCAGAATTTATTTGTCCTATAAGGCGGTTTACTTCACTGCCTAAATATTTTGCTGGTACATTAAAAACAGCGTTGTAACTTAAAGTTTGGTCAAACTTATGACTACCAGAAACAGTTATAGCAATATCTTCATATTTTAATTCAAAAGGTTTTACATTAACGCCACCATTAGCAAATTCTAATTGGGTTTTAACATCATTTAAATCTAGCTTGTCAAAATCAATAAAGTTTAATGAGCTTTCTAAGGCATTAAATAATTCACCTTTATTAGCATTTACCTTAGTTGTTAATAATTCGGCAAGCGCCATACCAGAAACTGTAGATAATTCTGGTGAAAATTCATCATCTAAATTCCCAGAAATATTAATTGTAGAATTTAATTTTCCTTGAAACAGTTTTGCAACAGGTGCTAAATTTTGTAACAATTCCATATTGGTAAAAGACTGTGCTATATCAAACCCATCAATACCTAAATTTATATCAAAAGTAGGGGTGTCGTTTTGGGTAGATACGTTGCCAATTATAGCTAAAGAGCCATCAAACAAACTAGATGTTACGTTTTTTAACGTAGCTTTTTGGTCTTTAATTACAAGGGTTCCAGATACGTCTTTTAAGTTTAAATTGTCATAAACAACCGTGTTTGCTTTGGCGTTTATAGTGCAATCTAGAAAAGCAGGTATTTTTAAAGATTCTTCTTTTGTAGTTTCATTTTCTTTGGAAGCCGATTCGTCTTCAGTCATAAAATCACTTACCTTAAATAGGTTTGAATTAAGATTAAAATTACCCTTTAAAGTATTATTGCTTAATAAAAACCCTAGTAGGTTTGTTATTTTACCAGTAGCGTTAATGTCGCTATCACCAGTTTTGGCTTTAAAGTTATTTAACGAAACGGTTTCAGGGCTAAAATTCATATTAGCTGAAGAAATGTGTATGGGGTTTATGACATCTTCTGAAGAAAAAATAAAGTCTGAAATACTAACAGAACCACTGCTTTTTATGCGTTCATAAGCATTGGTTTCTATAGCATTCATATCAAAAGAAGTATTTATATCTCCTTTTAAAATACCGCTTAAAGTTTTATCAAATTCTATAGGATAAACCTTACTGATGTTAGCCAAATTTAAAGAGCCATCAATATGAGCGTTTACCAACATGTTTTTGGTTATATTTTTTAGAGAGGCTGATGATTTAAAAACATCTTCATCAATTTTAAAGTTTAATTTTTCAATATCTACATAGGTATCATCAATATTTCCAGTGGTGTTTTTTATGGAGGTGTTAATTGAAATTTGCTCAACACGTTTTGGTAAGTCAGGATATTTAAATGATGCATTGTTTGATGTAATATTAATGTCTAAGTTAGGAATAGTTTCATCAGAGCTAAGTCCTTTAACAATACCTTTTACATTAAAGTTTCCGGTAGTAACAATATCATCTAAATTTTCGGTATAAGCTTTAGGCATTACTGCAAGAAAATCTTTAAAAGAAGCCTGTGGGTTTTCAAAAGTAATGTCTATTTTCTGGCCATTTTCTAGCAGTTGTACAGAACCGTCAAACTCAATAGGTAATTTGTTTATAAAACCAATATTGTCTTTAAAGGTGTATATGTTTTTTTCTAAATCTAAACCAATAACGGCATCAAGCGTTACAGCATTATTTTGAAGGTAATTAATGCTGTCCATTGTAAAACTAATATTAGCTTCGCTTTGTGTGTCCATTTCAGAGGTTTCTGCTGAAAATGTACCGTTCCCACTATGGTTAAATTCTGACAAGTGAATAAGCATGTTAGAGGCTTCATCTAAATAAGTTAAAGCACTATTTTTTATGCTGTAATCTTCAATGCTAAACGAAAAACTGGCGCCTTCACCTTCATTAGTGCTAGTTTCGGTGCTGTCAGATTTTACAATATCATAATTGGTGTTGCCAAATTTATCGGTTTTTAAAGTTAAAAGGGCTTCATCAATTTTAAAAGAGCTTACAGTAATAGGCTCCTCATCTGCTTTTTTAAAAAGTTCATTAATGGGCATTGTAAAGGCTATGTTTTTTACTGTAGCTAGGGTTTCGTCTTTAAAAGGTTCAAAATTGGTTATAGTTAAATCTGAAACACTAACTCTAGCCTGTGGGAAGCTTTTAATAAAGCTAAGGCCTACATCATTAAATTCAACTTTTGCATTAAGACTTTGGTTGATATAGCGTTTAACTATCTCTGTTATTTGAGATTGAAAAGCAAATGGAATAGCAATTAAAAGCGCTATGACAATGAGAATGATAATTCCGAAAATTTTTAAAGCTTTCTTCATATAAGTTCTTTTTATAAATATACGTTTCTAATAAAGATTTAGTTGAAATAAATAAAAAAATAACTCAAATTTAATCCTAGCTATAGTAAGTTAATTTCTTCGTTTACCTTTAAATTAAAACGTTTTTTAAATAGGTAAACACCCAAATAAAGAAAAGGGGTGTCAGAAGCGGCTACTAATACTTTAAATAAAAAACCAGATATTAATAGCCCAAGAAATTTGTCCCAAGCAATAATGTTGAATAAACATAAAAGGCCTACTACGGTAAAGGTATCTACAAATTGAGAGAACCAAGTAGAAAAATTATTTCTAAGCCATAGATGTCTTCCTTGAGTTAATTTTTTCCAGAAATGGTAAATTTGAATGTCTACAAACTGGGCAAATAGGTAAGCCATCATACTAGCAAATACAGCAAGTATAGTATTACCAAAAACAGTATTAAAGGTGGTGTTGCTTACAGGAGACCATGGCGTTGCAGAAACCAAACTAGCCACAGAAACAATTAATAATGAAAAAAACGAAGCAAAAATACCTGTTACCACAACTTGGTTAGCACGTTTTTTACCATAAATTTCACTAATTAAATCGGTAATTAAAAAAGTGATTGGGTAAGGTAAAATACCTACCGAAATTTCAAAAAGTTTGCTGCCAAAAATTTCTACATCTACCGGATACCAGTAAAAAAATTTTTGAAAAATTAAATTTGAAACCACCAACGAAGTGATAAATAGTGCTCCTAGAAGCATATAAATTCTTTGGGCGGCTAGTTTGTCTTTAAGTTCCATGCTTATTGTGAATAAATACCTTTTGTAAATATAAAAGAAACCATTTACTTTTTATTATTTTGCTTTTTCTATGATGCAACCAACTACTTTTTACATTGCTTTAGGGAGCAATAAAGGCGATAAACTTAAAAATCTGCAACAAGCAGTGGATGCTATACATGCAAATGTGGGTAATGTTAAGTTGATTTCTAAAGTTTATAAATCGCCTGCGTTAGGTTTTAAAAGCGATGATTTTTTTAATGCTTGTTTGGTGTTAGAAAGCTATTTAAAACCTCAAAAAGTATTAAAAACTTTATTGAAAATAGAAAAACAGTTGGGGCGTACTAGGAAAAAAGGTAGTGGTTATGAAGCAAGAACAATAGATTTAGATGTTGTTTTTGCAGGTAATGAAGTTATTGATACTAAGGCATTACAAGTACCGCATCCTGAAATGCATAAACGTAAGTTTGTATTACAGCCACTTAATGATATTGCCTCAAAACTAATACACCCAATATTTAACAAAGCAGTGTCTGTTTTATTAGAAGAATGTGAAGACCAATCTGTTTTAGAGCCTATAAAAATATGGTTAAAAAACCCGAGGAAAGCTTACAATTTTTCTAAATATAATTATATAGCTATTGAAGGAAATATTGGTGCAGGTAAAACTAGTTTAGCTACTATGATTTCTCAAGATTATAATGCTAAACTTATTTTAGAACGGTTTGCAGATAACCCGTTTTTGCCTAAATTTTATAAAGATGCAAGTAGGTATGCTTTTCCATTAGAAATGTCTTTTTTAGCAGATAGGTATCAGCAAATTTCTGATGATTTATCACAATTAGACTTGTTTAAAGATTTTATAGTAAGCGATTATGATGTTTTTAAATCGCTTATATTTTCAAAAATAACTTTGCAAGAAGATGAATTTAAATTATACCGAAAGTTATTTTATTTAATGTACAAAGACATTTCAAAACCAGAGTTGTATGTGTATTTGTATCAAAATACTGAACGCTTACAAGAAAATATTAGAAAACGCGGACGTAAATATGAACAGAATATTGAAAGTGACTATCTAGAAAAAATAAATGAGGGCTATTTAAACTTTTTAAAAACGCAACCAGAATTTAACGTTAAAATAATTGATATATCAAACAAAGATTTTGTTAAAAATAGAAACGATTATTTATCTGTTCTAGATGAAATATGTGGTTAAAAAGAGGTTTCTTAGTCTTCTTTTTTCTCGTCTTCATTATGAGTTTTTAACCATTCTTCGCCATCTTTATCTATAAAGAAATCCATCCAAACATAGTACATTTCTTTGTTGGTATCTACGCTAACAGAGTGGCTAGAACCTAAAGGAATATGGAGTAACGAATGTTCAGGAAAATCAACTTGAGCATCATCTGCATATACTATAGTATGGTTGTCTGCAAGCCCTAAAAATAACTGTTCTAACATAGCATGAACATGTGCGCCTACTGCATCTGGTCCAATTGTTCTTACTGTGCCCATAGCAACTCTTGGAATATATTTGTTTGGTAATATGGTTCTACTGGTGGTTTGAGGACTTTTTATAGGTTCTGTATATGATTTACAATCTGTAAACTTCTTAAAATAGATGGTTTCTGTGTTTTCCTTAGGAAATGTTTTTATGTCTTTTTTATCTAATTCTGTTTGTAAAACAGCTATTTTAATATAGTGAAGTGTGTCATTTTTAACAGGTTTAAAGGTAATGTCTTCAACAGTATTTGGTAGCATAATTGTTTCTGGAACAATATCATAAGTTTTGCCTCCAGAAAAAAGCGTTCCATGTCCTTTTATAAATAAATACACGAATTTATGAGTGTTATTAATATTTACTTTTTGAGTAACATCACTAGTAATAGTTATGTGTGTTGTGCTTACACCGTTTATTTCGTTCTGTAGTATATCTTTACTTCGCTGTTGCAAACCTGGTTGTAAATCCATTTCAAAATATTCAATAGGTATTTCTTGAGCAACAATAGTTATTGAAAATAGAGAGGCTACTAAAAACGAGAGAACAAATTTTAAAGACATAATAAGTGTATTAAACGGCATAAAAACCTATGTGTAAATAGAATGTATAAATTTAATGTTTTTAAATAGATTTTAGAAAAAATTAGATATTTAATTATTGGTTAAAATACTTTATACAACGTTGTTACAATTTGGCTTTTCTTGTCTTCAAAAATATATTTGTCAATTATTTTTTCTTCTTTAAATTTAAAATTGAAGGGGGTTTTAGCTAAGTTAACACCACTGTTAAATTTAGTTCTATTGCCTTGTCCAGAAATAATGTCTTTGTTTGGTGTAAATAAGCCTGTTGGTAAATGTTCTGTTAAAATAATGTACTTATAAGCGTAAAGTTTTTTAGTAATTTTTTCTATTTCAGCATTAGATAAATGTTGTAATACTTGTCTTAAAATAACGCAATCTCCTTTTGGAATGTTATCTTTTGAAATATCTAAACAATGAAATTCTAAATGCTTATGTTTAAATAATTGTTTGTTTCTTGTAATAAGGGGTTTTACAATATCAATAGCAATATATTTTTTAGCATGTTTAATAAAATGCTTGCCTATATTAAAGTCGCCACAACCTAAATCGCAAACTACCAATTGCGGATTAAAAGATGAGAGGAATTTTACAATTTCTACTATATAGGGATTTATAATTTTTGAATTGTGAGATCCGCTTCCAGAATAAAAGTCAAAACCTAAGCCTCCCCATAGATGTTTTTCGTAAACCTGATTCATAACATCTTTAGTAGGCCAGGGCTTTTTTGCTTTTTTTGTCACCTTTTATGCGATAGCTTTGTTTAAACAATTGTTAACAAGCTCAAGACCTTCTTGGTTTTCAGAAAGAATTACTAAAACATCATGAGGTTCAATTACCGTAGATCCGTTAGGAGTTAAATATTTATTGTTTCTTTTTATTAAGGCTATAATAGCGTTTTTAGGAAAGCCTAAATCAACAATTTTTTTGTTTACTGCATAACAGTTAGATGTAATTTCAAGTTCTTTCATGGCTGTTTTAGGAAAATCAGATAAAAACTTATCTCTTTCGGTTTGAATTTTTTCCGGCAACCCAACATTAAGCCATTTAGCAAAAACGGATAAAGTTGTTCCTTGAATTAAAATAGAAGTAACTGAAATGAAAAATACAATATTGAAAATCATATTGGCTTTTTCTACACCAGCAATTAAGGGGTAAGTAGCAAAAACAATAGGAACAGCACCACGCAAACCAACCCACGAAATGTAAAAACGACGCCTAAGTTTCATTTTAAAAAATATTAAGCTAATAAACACCCCAACAGGTCTAGCTATAATTATTAAGAATAATGAAATTAGTAGCCCTACGCCAGCAATGGGAATAATTTGAGAAGGAAATACCAGTAAGCCTAATGTTAAGAATAGTACAATTTGCATTAACCAAGCTAAACCATCATACATTTTTATAATGGTTTTTTTGTGAATTAAATCTTGATTACCTAAAAAAACAGCACATATGTAAATAGCAAGGAAACCATTGCCTCCAATAAAATCGGTTGCAGAAAAAGTTATAAACATTAAAGCAATAGTTAAAACAGGATAAAGACCTTCAAAATCAAGTTTAATTTTGTTAATTATTAATTTGCTTAACTTACCAAATAAAAAACCAGCAAAACAACCAATAGTCATTTGTTGTAAAAACAAAGGAATTATAGAGTAAATACTTTGGTCTTGATTAATAACTAGCATTAAAAATGCTAAAGTTAAAACATAGGCCATGGGGTCGTTACTACCACTTTCAAGCTCTAAGGTGGGTCTTAAGTTGGTTTTAAGGGCTAAATTTTTAGACCTTAAAACAGAAAATACAGCCGCCGCATCTGTTGAAGATACAATAGAACCCAATAGCATGCTTTCATAAATAGTAAAATCTGTTATGAAATAAACAAAACTACCTATAGAAATGGCAGTTAAAAACACGCCTAAGGTAGAGAGTGCAATGCCTTCTTTTAAAACAGGTTTTATACTGTTCCAGTTGGTGTCTAGTCCACCAGAAAACAGAATAAAATTAAGAGAAACTATACCAATAAATTGTGCTATTTTAGGGTCATCAAACATAATACCACCAACACCTTCAGAACCCGCTAGCATACCAATAGATAAAAACAAAATAAGTGTAGGAACCCCAAATTTGTATGATGTTTTGCCAGCAATTATACTTGCAAATAGTAATAGGGAGCCAACTAATAAAATGTTTTCAATGGTTAAATTCATAAGCTTGTATTATGGCTAAATTTAGACAATTTTGTAAACACATCCCAAATTACTACCCCGCAACTTACAGAAATATTCAAAGAGTGTTTGGTGCCAAATTGCGGAATTTCAATAACATGGTCACTAGCACTAACAACCTCTTGCGATACACCTTTAACTTCATTGCCAAAAACAAGCGCGTATTTGGTGTTAGAGTCTACCGTAAAATCATTTAACATAGTTGCGTTTTCGGCTTGTTCAATAGCGCAAACCTTAACTTTTTCTTGTTTTAGTTTTTCAACTATATCAATGGTGTTTTCGATATATTCCCAAGTCACAGTATCTGTGCTACCAAGCGCTGTTTTATGAATATCTTTATGAGGTGGTTTTGCGGTAATGCCACAGAGGTAAATTTTTTCAATTAAAAAGGCATCGCTTGTTCTAAAAACAGAGCCTATGTTATTCAAACTTCTTATGTTATCTAAAACAATAATAAGAGGTGTTTTTTTAGAATTTTTAAAATCTTCAACACTTAAACGGTCTAGTTCACTGTTTTTAAGCTTGCGCATTTATTTTAATTTTTGAGTTTTTGTGAGGGTTAAAATTGTAACCATTTAATTTAAGATGTTTTACATCACATATAAAAACCAAGTGGTATTGTTGAAATCTCATTTGAATTGTAGATAACTTGTGTAATAACAACTTCGAAAAACATGAAATTAATAGTACATTGCATGCTACAATTTTTGTCAAAAATAACATTTAAAAATCACTTAACCATTGGCTAAAAAAGCAAAAAAAGAAACCCCGTTAATGAAACAGTATAATGCTATTAAAGCAAAGTATCCTGATGCACTGTTACTGTTTAGGGTGGGCGATTTTTATGAAACTTTTGGCGAAGATGCTGTAAAAACTGCGGGTATTTTAGGTATTATTTTAACCAAACGGGGTGCCGGTAGTGAAAGTGAAACTGAATTAGCTGGTTTTCCACACCACTCATTAAACACGTATTTGCCTAAGTTGGTTAAAGCTGGAGAGCGAGTGGCTATATGTGATCAGCTTGAAGATCCAAAACTTACAAAGAAAATTGTAAAACGCGGAGTAACAGAGTTGGTAACTCCAGGAGTGGCCTTAAATGATGAGGTGTTGGTTTCAAAATCTAACAACTTTTTGTGCTCGGTATATTTTGATAAAAAGTATATAGGTGTTTCGTTTTTAGATGTATCTACTGGCGAGTTTTTAACTTCGCAGGGTAATGCAGAATATATTGATAAGTTACTTCAAAATTTTAATCCTAGTGAAGTACTAGTTTCAAAACAAAAACGCAGTTTGTTTACTGAAACTTTTGGAGATGATTTCCATACCTTTTATTTAGAAGATTGGGTGTTTCAAACCGATTATGCTTATGAAACACTTATAAAACATTTTAAAACTAAAACTCTTAAAGGCTTTGGTATAGAAGATTTGTATGAAGGTATCATAGCCTCAGGTTCTATACTTCATTATTTAGGTGAAACCCAACACCATAAACTGCAACATATTACATCTATTTCTAGAATTGCAGAAGATGATTATGTGTGGATGGATAAATTCACTATCAGAAATTTAGAGCTATATAATTCTACCAATAATAATGCGGTAACCTTACTTCAGGTAATAGACAAAACTATTTCTGCCATGGGGGGGCGCATGCTAAAACGTTGGTTGGCACTTCCTTTAAAAAGATTAGATAAAATAAAGCAACGCCATGAGGTGGTTAGTTTTTTAACGAAAAATAATGAGGTACTACAAAAAGTACAACATCATATAAAACATATTGGCGATTTAGAACGGTTAATATCAAAAATTGCTACAGGAAAGGTGAATCCGCGTGAGGTCATTCAACTTAAAAATTCGTTAGAAGCCATTGTGCCTATAAAAGCGTTAGCATCAAATTGTGATAATGAATCTCTAAGAATTATTGGCGATAAGCTTCAGAATTGCGATGTACTTCGTGAAAAAATTAAAGAAACATTAAATGAAGATGCACCCGTAAATGTATTAAAAGGAAATACCATTGCAACTGGATTTTCGTCAGAATTAGATGAATTACGTGGTTTGTCAAAATCTGGAAAAGACTATTTAGATGATATGTTACAACGCGAAAGTGAGCGTACAGGCATTCCATCTTTAAAAATAGCCTCAAACAACGTATTTGGGTATTATATTGAAGTTAGAAATACCCATAAAGATAAGGTGCCAGAAGAATGGATACGCAAGCAAACCTTAGTAAGTGCCGAACGCTATATAACCGAAGAACTTAAAGAATACGAAGCCAAAATTTTAGGTGCCGAAGATAGAATTCAAGCCCTAGAACAAGAATTGTTTACCAATTTGGTGGTGTGGATGAATCAATACATAAAAGCAGTACAACAAAATGCTTTCTTAATTGGGCAACTAGATTGTTTATGTGGTTTTGCGCAACTAGCAAAAGATAATAATTATAGTTATCCTGAAATTGATGAATCTTTTGATTTAGATATTAAAAATGGTAGGCATCCTGTAATAGAAAAACAATTGCCGCTTGGTGAAGCTTATATAACCAATGATGTATTTTTAGATAGAAGTAGCCAACAAATTATTATGATTACGGGACCTAACATGTCTGGTAAATCCGCTATTTTAAGGCAAACGGCTCTAATAGTATTATTAGCTCAAATAGGAAGTTTTGTACCTGCAGAATCTGCTAAAATAGGAATGGTAGATAAGATTTTTACCAGAGTAGGTGCCAGTGATAATATTTCCATGGGTGAATCTACCTTTATGGTTGAAATGAATGAAACGGCTTCTATCCTTAATAATATTTCAGACCGAAGCTTAGTGTTGCTTGATGAAATTGGCAGGGGCACAAGTACTTATGATGGTATTTCAATTGCTTGGGCTATTAGTGAGTATTTACATGAGCATCCTGCAAAACCAAAAACGTTATTTGCAACACATTATCATGAGCTTAATGAAATGACCGAAACTTTTGAGCGTATTAAAAACTTCAATGTTTCTGTAAAAGAGTTAAAAGACAATGTGTTGTTTTTAAGAAAACTAGTAGAAGGTGGTAGTGCCCATAGTTTTGGTATTCATGTAGCTAAAATGGCAGGTATGCCACAACAAGTATTGCGAAAAGCTAATAAAATATTGAAGAAATTAGAGCAGTCTCATTCTAGTGAAGAGCTAACAGATAAAGTAAAATCGTTAAATGACGAGATGCAACTAAGTTTTTTCAATTTAGACGACCCTTTATTGGAAAATATTAAAGAAGAAATATTACATACTGATATTGATACACTTACGCCGGTTGAGGCGCTCATGAAACTCAATGAAATAAAACGAATGTTGGTAAAGAAAAAACAAGCTTAAAATAATTTTCATTTATTTTAAGAAAAGGCTTTGCAATTCATAGAATTATTTTAAATTTGCATCCGCAATCGAGAGGTTGTACGTTCATAAACAAAGACTGCGAAAGTAGCTCAGGGGTAGAGCATCACCTTGCCAAGGTGAGGGTCGCGGGTTCAAATCCCGTCTTTCGCTCTGATACTTTCATGAAAATATACCAAAGTTGCTGAAGTGGTGGAATTGGTAGACACGTTGGACTTAAAATCCAATGGACATTTAGTCCGTGCGGGTTCAAGTCCCGCCTTCAGTACTCAAAGCCTTGTTAATCATTTGATTTTCAAGGCTTTTTTGTTTTTGTGTTGCAGCCTTAGCATTCTAAATGCTCTAATAATATACCTTTTAATACAGTTTTTTTCTCAATCTTAAATAATTTTATACTTTAGTTTAACCAATTAAACAAAGTAGTAAAGCTTGTTAAAAACATTATTGAGATAAATAAGATAAAAGAATGATTATAGATTCCCATCAGCATTTCTGGATTTACAACCCTAAAACACATGAGTGGATTGATGACTCAATGGCGGTTATTCGTAGAGATTTTTTACCTTCAGATTTAGATAAAATTTATAAGGAAAATGATGTAGATGGTTGTATAGCAGTACAAGCAGACCAAACTATTAAAGAAACAGAATTTTTAATAAAACTTTCTCAAGAAAACAGCTTTATAAAAGGTGTTGTTGGTTGGGTAGATTTAAGAAGTGAAAATCTAGAAAAAGATTTAGATAACTACTCAAATATTAATATTGTTAAGGGATTTAGGCACATAGTTCAAGGAGAACCTGATTGTAATTTTTTGTTGAGACCAAGTTTTTTAAAAGGAGTTTCAGCGTTAGAAAAATATAATTACACGTATGATATTTTGGTTTACCCTCATCAATTAGGAGCTACACTAGAGTTTATAAAACGGTTTCCTAAGCAAAAGTTTGTTATAGACCATATAGCTAAACCTTATATAAAAGATGGTTTTTATGATGGTTGGGCAACATTAATGCAAGAAATAGCTAAACACGAAAATGTGTATTGTAAAGTATCAGGAATGGTAACTGAAGCTGATTTTGATAACTGGACGCCAGAACAAATAAAGCCCTATTTAAATTTAGTATTTAAAGCTTTTGGAACTAGCAGGGTAATGTTTGGTTCTGATTGGCCCGTGTGTTTGGTTGCAGGAAATTATAAAGAAGTAAAAAACTTAGTTACAGATTTTATAGCAGATTTATCTGCCAATGAACAAGCTAATATTATGGGCCTTAATGCCATTAAATTTTATAACTTATAGAAAAATAAAAAGACGTGAAGTTAAAAAGATATTGTTATTCTTGCGATTTAAAGGAGAACCCAAAATTAATAGAAGAGTACAAGGCATACCATGTAAAAGGTAAGGTATGGCCAGAGATTACAAAAAGTATAAAAGATGCTGGTATTGTAGATATGCAAATTTATTTAATAGGCAATAGAATGTTTATGATTATGGAAGTTGATGAAACTTTTGATCCTGTTAAAAAAGCCGAAATGGATGCCAGTAATCCGAAAGTTCAGGAATGGGAACGTTTAATGTGGAACTATCAGCAAGAATTGCCTTGGGCTAAACCAGGAGAAAAATGGATTGCTTTAGAAAAGATTTTTCAATTAGACGATTAAGAATCTTTTATAAAAACAAAAAGCAGCCATTGGCTGCTTTTTTTAAGGCTTTATGGTTAATTAGTTTCCTACAGCCTCATTAACTTTTTCTTTAGCAGCATCAGCAGCTTTATCTACTGCATCGCCTGCAGCTTCTTTTGCGTTATCTACAGCTTCACCTGCAGCGTCAACAGCATCCTCAGCTGCATCTTTAACAGTTTCTGTAGCATCTTCAACAGCATCCCCTGCTGCATCAACCGCATCTTCAGCTGCTTCTTTAGCAGATTCTGCAGCCTCTTCAACAGCATCACCCGCCTCTTCTACTGCGTTTTCAACAGCATTAGCAGCGTCTTCGGCTTTTTTTGTGTCTCTACAAGAAGTGAAAGATAAACTTAGTGCTAATAAAATAGCAGTACTAAAAATTAGTTTTTTCATGATAATTGTTTTAGTGTTAATTTAAAAAGTTTTAAAAAACTGATTACTAAAGTAATAGATTTTGGTTTAGATTAAAATTAAAATGTTAAAAATTTTAACATTCTTTTGAAAATCTAAGTTATATACGTAAGAAATCTAAAATTTGGATGACGCCCCCTTTATTTTCTTTAATATATTCTGAGTTTTTTGACCCACTTTTTATACGAAACACACTTTCTTTAACTAATTTGTTTAAAATAAGATTAAATTCGTTCTGGTTTTTTATTGAGAACATACCTCCCTTATTAATCATAGCTTGGGCTTCTGGGAATTTTCTATGATTATTTCCAATAATAATAGGAACCCCAAAAACAGCGGGTTCTAAGGTGTTGTGCAATCCTGTATTGCCAACAGCGCCACCAACATAAGCAATATCGGCGTAGTTATATATTTTAGAAAGTATGCCAATAGTATCAATTATAAAAACTTGAGCTTCACTAAGCGATTGGTTTTCTTTGTTTGAAAATAAAACCACATTTACATTTAGTTTTTCTTTTAAACTGTTTATTTGGTTTGATTTAATATTATGAGGGGCAATAATGAATTTTACATTTTTATGCTTATTGGCATTTATAAATTCAATGAATAAATTTTCTCCTTCGGGCCATGTACTCCCTGCTACTATACAAAGTTTATTGTCTTTAAATTCTTCAACAAAACTTAAAGTATTGTCTTGTTTGAGTTGGCTATAAACTCTATCAAAACGAGTGTCTCCAGAAATAGTTACGTTATTATAATTAATAGATTTTAATAATTTTTTAGAATGATTGTTTTGAACAAAAATGTGCTCAAAGGCAAATAAGGCCTTTCTTAAATAGTTACCATAAAACTTAAAATAAGATTGATTTTCTCTAAAGTTTGCAGAAATTAAAATAGCTTTTAAATTTCTAGCTTTTAATTCGTTTAAAAAATTAGGCCAAATATCGTACTTTACAAAAACGGTAAGCTCTGGGTTTAAAATGTTTAAAAACTGTTTCGCGTTCTTTTTAAAATCTAAAGGGAGGTAAACTACCAAATCTGCAATAGGAGCGTTTTTTCTAATTTCATATCCAGACGGAGAAAAAAAACTTAATATAATTTTATGGTGTTTATAATGGTTTCTTAACTCTTTAAAAACAGGTAGTCCCTGTTCATATTCACCCAAAGAAGCACAATGAAGCCATAGGGTTTTATCATCATTATTTAAATTGTTTTTTAAAATATTAAATGTTTGGGCACGCCCTTGTACACCAAGTTTAATTTTATGGTTAAAAAGAGCTAAGCATTTTAGTGTAAAATGCGTTAAAATAATACCAATGTTATAAAGAAAACTCAATATTGTTTGTTTGTTGCTAAAATACATTTCTTTGAATAAATTCATTGGTTTAGCTAGGTGATTTTTTGTAATTTCGTAGAGTATAAACTCAAATAAATACGAGTTGTAATCTTTTCAAATGAAGAAAATTCAAATGGTTGACCTAAAAGGTCAATATAGCGGTATAAAAGACGTTGTAAATCCTTCTATTCAAGAAGTAATTGAAACTACATCATTTATTAACGGACCCAAAGTTCATGAATTTCAAAAGAATTTAGAAAATTATCTTAATGTAAAGCACGTAATACCATGTGCTAATGGTACAGATGCGTTACAAATAGCTATGATGGGCTTAGGTTTAAAACCAGGCGATGAGGTAATAACTGCCGATTTTACATTTGCCGCAACGGTTGAGGTAATAGCATTGCTTAAACTAACTCCGGTTTTAGTAGATGTTAATGAAGATGATTTTAACATTAATATTGAAGCTGTTAAAAAAGCCATAACTCCAAAAACAAAAGCCATTGTGCCAGTACATTTATTTGGTCAGTGTGCTAACATGGAAGCTATTGTGGAGTTGGCTAAAGCCCATAATTTATTTATAATTGAAGATACTGCCCAGGCCATAGGAGCTAATTACACTTTTGCAAATGGTGAAAAAGTAAAGGTTGGTACTATTGGAGATGTTGGAGCTACATCATTTTTTCCTTCTAAAAATTTAGGGTGTTATGGTGATGGAGGCGCTATTTTTACAAATAATGATGAGTTAGCACATACCATTAGAGGTATTGTAAACCATGGCATGTATGAACGTTATCATCATGATGTTGTTGGAGTTAATTCTCGTTTAGATAGTATTCAAGCAGCTGTTTTAGACGTTAAGTTGCCGCTTTTAGATAGTTATAATGAAAGTAGAAGATTAGCCGCAAATAAATATGATAAAGCTTTTGAGAATATTGAGAATATTGAAACGCCGTATAGATACGGAGCAGAAGATAATCATGTGTTTCATCAATATACTTTAAAAGTAAAAGGGGTTGATAGAGATGCTTTAGCCAAACATTTAAACGAAAAAGGCATACCTTGTGGTGTTTATTACCCAATTCCGTTACATAAACAAAAGGCTTATGCCGATGATAGGTATAATGAAGAAGACTTTAAAGTAACCAATACGTTGGTAAAACAAGTTATTTCGTTACCAATGCATACAGAGTTAGATGATGAACAAATAGAGTACATTACATCAACCGTTATAAAATTTGTAAATGGATAAAATATTAGTTACAGGAGGTTTAGGTTTTATAGGATCTCATACCGTTGTAGAGTTACAAGAAGCTGGTTACGAGGTTGTTATTATTGATGATTTATCAAATTCATCTGAGAAGGTGCTAGATGGTATAACAGCTATTACAGGTAAAACACCAATTTTTGAGAAAATAGATTTAAAGGAAAAATCATTAGTTGAAACATTCTTTAAAAAACATAATGATATAAAAGGCGTTATTCACTTTGCGGCTAGTAAAGCAGTTGGAGAGAGTGTTCAAGAACCTTTACTGTATTATGAAAATAACATAAGCACATTAGTTTATTTATTAAAAGAGTTAAAGAAATTACCCGAAGCAAGTTTTATTTTTAGTTCATCTTGTACTGTTTACGGACAAGCCGATGAATTACCAATTACAGAAAATGCCCCTGTTAAACAAGCCGAATCTCCTTACGGAAATACAAAGCAAATAGGAGAAGAAATTATAAGAGATACCTGTAAAGTAGTACCAAGTTTAAAGGCTATTGCATTACGTTATTTCAATCCGGTAGGTGCACATGCATCTACAGAAATTGGAGAACTACCTATTGGAGTACCGCAAAATTTAGTGCCTTTTATAACACAAACGGCTATTGGGATAAGAGAACAACTATCGGTTTTTGGTGACGATTATCCAACACCAGACGGAACTTGTATAAGAGATTATATTCATGTAGTAGATTTAGCAAAAGCACATGTTGTGGCTTTAGAGCGATTGCTTAAAAATAAAAATAAAGACAATTATGAAACTTTTAATTTAGGAACCGGCAAAGGAAGTTCTGTATTAGAAGTAGTGGAAGCATTTGAACGTGTTTCTGGTAAAAAACTTAATTATAAAATAGTAGGTAGAAGAGAGGGCGATATCATTTCTGCCTATGCAGATACTAATAAAGCTAACAATGAATTAGGTTGGAAAACAGAATTAACTTTAGATGATGCTATGCTTTCTGCTTGGAAATGGGAACAGAAAGTTAGAAGTAAATAATAAAATAATTTAAATTTTATTAAAAGCTGATTAAAGAAATTTAATCAGCTTTTTTTATATAATTCTATTTGGTAATTGAGTAAATGTTAATAAAATAGAGTAAATTATTATCGGCAATTACCTTTTTAAGATAGTTTTAAGAAATATCATCAACAATATTTTTAAATTTCATTAAGACTTTTTTAACGAAATCTAAAGTATGCTAAACCAACCAAAAAAAATAGTGTATGCTATATCTGTATTTGTTTTATTAACAAATATTATGTTTGTTTTTGGCATAGATAAAAGTAATGCAGAACCTTGGCAAACTCAGATAGATAGTATTATAAGAGAAAAAAGTATTAACAATGATATGACGCAGTTAGAGTTGCTAGTGCTTTATCAAAACGCTTGGTTACAAAAACATCCAGATTCTGTTAATATTATTAAAAAATTAGCCATATTAAATGCAGAGTTAGAACAACCTGAAGATGCCTTAAAGTTTACCGAAAAATATATTCAAAATACGTTAGATTTTTCTATTCTAAAAAATGGTTCGTACGATGCTATAAAAGATACTGAAGCGTATGAAGTTTTAAGTAATAAATATCTAACAAAAATTACAGTTTTAGCATTTATATACTTTTGTGCCGCTTTAATAGGTTTCTATTTTATGTTTGTAAGTAACTTTATTAAAAGCGATAATAAGAACGCTAAATTATTTATAGGTTTATTTGTTGGAGCCCATTCTTTATTTATTCTAGAGTTTGTTTTATTCATGACAAACTATCAATATCAACTTCCGCATACCTACCGTATTTCTTCAACCGTTGCATTGTTATTTGGGCCTTTATTATTTCTTTATTTTAAGGCTATACTAAAAAATCATAAATTTAAATGGGTAGATTTTTTACACTTTTTACCAGCCATAATTTTTTTGATTTTGTTTCTTCCGTTGTATTTAATGACTTCAGAAGAAAAACTAAAATTAATGATTGAGGTAAACCCATTACATGACACATATGATTTAATCATCTTTATATCAAAAGTAGTTTCATTATGTGTTTATTCATTTTTCATTTGGCAATTATTATTTATAAAATCAGAAAAAATTATAATTAAAAAAGATGATACAAATAAATGGAAAAGAAACATTTTTACGTTGCACATAGCTTATGTTTTTTCGTATTTAATATATGGTGCATCTGTTTTTGAGGTGTTGGGGTCATGGTCTACTTTTATTTATCATTTTCAAATAGGCCTTATGTCTTTAATGGTAGTATATATAGCTCAAATGGCATATGTACAGCCCGAAATTTTTAAGAAAAGCCATTTAAATTATACAGAAAAATATCAAAAATCTGGACTAACTAATGCTTTGTCTAATGAACTAAAAGAGCATTTAATAAAATTACTTATTCAAGATAAAATTTATAGAGAAAATAGTTTAAATCTAGAAAGTTTATCTGATAAATTAAATACTACCAGACATAATACATCTCAAATAATTAATGAGCATTTTGGGATGAATTTTTTTGAACTAATTAATAAATTTAGAATTAAAGAAGCTGTTCATATTTTGAAAAATGATGTTCACGGAAATATGAATATAATAGATATAGCCTATGAGGTTGGGTATAATAATAAGGTAACATTCAACAAAGCTTTTAAAAAAGAAATGGCTATTACCCCTTCAGAGTTTATACAAACTCAAATTAAAAACAACTACAAGTAAAAAAAAGGTAACAAAACGTCGGAAACGTAAACTATTATGGGTCTTTCCGGGTTTTATGGTAATTATTATTTGCTTTATAACTGCAATTGTATAAGGTAAGGCAGTTAAAGAGCTTTACAAAACATAACTTAGAATTCACTAAACTTTAGATTTCAAAATGTAAAGTATAATTTTTTTGAATTAGTCACTTAAAAAAACTTTACTGCCTTCCTTTTTCAATCTGCATTAGACTAACTCACAAAAATAATTATTCATGAAAGCAAAAAAACACAATTTGTTGTTGGTGGTTTTAGCCTTTTTTGTGTCTGTTTCTTTTGCACAAGAAAGAACTATTTCAGGTAAAGTTGTAGATAAAAATAATATACCGCTACCTGGAGCTACTATTTTGGTAAAAAACACATCAACAGGAACATCATCAGATTTTGATGGAAATTACTCAATTAAAGCAAGCCAAGGGCAAATACTTGTTTTTAGTTTTGTTGGTTATGCCTCAACAGAAATTGTTGTAGGTACATCAAATACTATTAACGCTGCATTAAATGAAGATGCTACAACCTTAGCAGAAGTTGTGGTAGTAGCTTATGGTACGCAAACCAAACAATCAATAGTAGGGTCTGTTGGTTTGGTTTCAGATGCTATAATTGAAACCCAGCAAGTAACCTCGCCTT
This sequence comes from Seonamhaeicola sp. NFXS20, assembly GCF_049132085.1. Lineage (NCBI taxonomy): Bacteria > Pseudomonadati > Bacteroidota > Flavobacteriia > Flavobacteriales > Flavobacteriaceae > Seonamhaeicola > Seonamhaeicola sp. NFXS20. The sequence goes on from NZ_JAFMPU010000001.1 coordinate 547,816, forward strand.
TAAGAGCATTACAAGGTGTTGTGCCTGGTGTTAATATTTTAACTGCTGGCGGGCAACCAGGTAATAATCCTTCAATAAGAATACGGGGCTTTTCCAGTGTAAATTTAGATCAAGAACCTTTAATTGTTGTAGATGGAGCACCATTTAATGGCAACCTTAATTCTATAAGTCAAGATCAAATTGGCTCTATTTCGGTGCTAAAAGATGCCGCGTCATCTGCTTTATATGGTTCTAGAGCTGCTGGGGGTGTAATTTTAATTACCACAAAAAAAGGCAAGAAAAATCAAGCGCCTAAAGTATCGGTGAGGTCGCAAATAGGCATTTCTAATCCAACTATAGGAATTCATGATTTAACAAATCCTGAAGATTATTTAAAGTTAACTTGGAGAGCCTTAAAAAATACCAATCAATATATAAACGGACAGTCTGAAATAGAAGCTGCTGCAAATGCTTCTTCTGGTCTAATAGATTATTTGGGATATAATCCTTATAGTGTTTCTAATCCAATTGATGAAAATGGCAATTTAGTGGCTGGAGCAAATTTATTGTGGCAATCTAATTGGGAAAATGAAGTCATAAGAAAAGACTATTTAAGAGTAAACCACAATGTAAATGTTACGGGAGGGAGTGATGATACCACTTACTTTATGTCTATAGATTACCTTAATGAGGACGGACCAGTTATTCAGTCGGATTTTGAACGCGTTTCTGCCAGATTAAATTTAGCAACTCAAATATCAGATTGGTTTAAAATTGGGTTTAATACTAGCTTTTCTAGGTCTAGTTCTGGCAATCCAGATCAAACATCAGACAATACAATACAAGCTATTTCTTGGATATATGGTTTATCAAGTATTTATCCAATTTATGCACGTGATGCAAACGGCACCTTAATTTTAGACAATGCAGGAGAGCGTATTTTTGATTTAGGTAATGGGATGGTTACAGGACAAGCAGTAAACAGTACAAGACCTGTATATAATGGAGAAAACCTTTTGGCAACTTTATTATTAGGAAAAGAACGTAGAGTTAGAACCAACTATTTAGGAAATGCTTTTGTAGAAATTAATCTGCTAAAAGGTTTAAAATTTAAGTCTCAGTTAAGCTTTGAAAATTATCTTTTTGACTCTTTTAGCTTTGATGATGATATTATTGGTGTTGCTTCAGAAGTTGGAGGACGTGTAAGTCAAGATAGAAATCTCACAACAACACTTAATGCCATTCAGTCGTTAAATTATACCAATAGTTTTGGTAATCATAATATATCAGTAGATGCTATAACCGAAGCTTATACTCAAACACAAGACGATTTACTTTCTCAAGGTACAGGCTTTTTACCTGGTGTAGATAACCTAAATGGTAGTACAGTACCAGAAACCGTAGGAGGAAATATAATTACAGAAAGAATAAACAGTTATTTAGGAAGAGTAAATTATAATTACAATAGAAAATATTTTGCTGAATTTTCAATTAGAACCGATGGTTCTACCAGATTTTCAGAAGACACTCGTTGGGGTACTTTTATGGGAGGAGGTGCTAGTTGGGTAGCTTCTCAAGAAAAATTTTTAATTAATAATAGCACATTAACCTATTTAAAATTTCGTGGTTCTTATGGTGAACTAGGAAATAATAGAACCACAAGTTTATTCCCATATCAATCTGTTTTTCAAACCGGATTTGTAAATGAGGGTAATTCAGGAATTTTATTAGAAGGCGTGTCAGACCCCAACTTAAGATGGGAAAAAATAGAGTCTTTAAATGTTGGGGTAGATTTTGAATTCCTTAATGGAAAACTTTCGGGTACCATAGATTACTACAATAAAGAATCAGTCGATTTAATTTTAGAAAAACCTATTGCATCTTCATTAGGGGTTAACAAAATTATTACAAATATTGGCTCTATACGTAATTACGGTTGGGAGTTCTCATTAAAGTCAATAAACATTAGTACAGATAATTTAATGTGGACTACCGGATTCAATTTTTCTTTAGATAAAAATGAGTTTACCAAGTTACCACAAGATGAAATTATTAACGGATCTAAACTCTGGAAAGTTGGAAATTCAATTTTCGATTTTTACATAAGAGAATGGGCTGGAGTAGACCCAGGTGATGGTAGAGGTATGTGGTTTATGGATGAGTTAGACGCCAATGGAGAAGTAATAAGCAGGGTAACAACCAAAAATTATGATGAAGCCACCAGATATGAACAAGGAAAAACCTCATTGCCAGATATACAAGGAGGCTTTACATCATTCTTACAATACAAACAATTTGATTTAAATGTATTATTCAACTTTAGTTTTGGGGCTTATTTACTAGATACAGATTATTCTAGGCTAATCAATCCGTTTGAAAGCCCAGGTTCTAGTGCGCACCCAGATAATTTTAATGCGTGGAGTGCCCCTGGAGATTTGGTAGATATCCCGTTGCTTTTAGCAAGTAATAATGATCACGCATCAAGATCTACAAGATTTTTATTTAAAAATGATTATGTAAGGCTTAAGAGTTTAACATTGGGTTATAATGTGCCAGAAAACACATTAAGCAGAATAGGACTTAGTAAATTAAGGCTATTTGTGCAAGCCGATAACATGCTTACATGGCAATCTCACAAAGGTATAGAGCCAGAGCAGGCATTTAATGGAGTAACAAATAACAGATCGCCATTATCAAAAACAATAACATCTGGTATTCTTTTAGAATTTTAAAAAATTAAGAAAATGAAAATAAAAAATATAATAATCAAGGCAATTCTATTCACAGCTGTTGTGGTGATGTTTAGTTGCTCTAAAGAATTTTTAGATGAACCCCAAAATACGGCAGGTCTTTCAGAGTCTGTAGTGTTTTCAGATAGAAGTATTGTGCAATCTTTTGTTACAGGAATTTATGATAGGTATAAAGGGCAATGGGATGATGATTTAACAGACGGCGTTAACAACTCTGATGTAGATACTGGTGGTTTGTACGCTATGTATTTTGCTAGAACTATAAAAGGAAACGACTTAATACAAGCACCAAGTGTTTTTTTATTTGATTATGCTCATGAAAACAGAGGAGCTTCTTTTAGAAGGGTAGATTTTACCTGGAAATTTAATTATGAAATAATAAATTATGCTAATGTTTTAATTCAAGGGGTAGATAATAGTAGCGATTTAGATGAAGCCACAAAAAAAGAATTTATTGCTATAGGGAAGGTTCACAGAGCATTTCATTATTTTCAATTAGCTTTAGAGTTTGCACCAAATTATAACAATGATAGAAGTATAGCAAGAATACCTATTTACACAGAACCAGCAACAGGAGCATCAGAAGGCAACCCACCAAGTCCTTTAAGTGATGTTTACAATTTAATTTTATCAGATTTAAAAGAAGCTATCCCAGATTTACCAGAAGAGCGCTTAGGTAAAAGTTACATAAATAAAGCAGTGGCTAATGGTATTTTAGCTAGAGTTTTATTGGTAACTCAAGATGATTGGTCATTGGCTTCTTCATCGGCAAGAGCAGCCTATGGTGGTAATGCATCAAGTGCTGTTGTGTCATCAAATTGGGGCAATGGTTTTGATGATTTATCAGATCAAGATTGGTTATGGGGGCATTTTCAAGATGGTTCTAATGAATCTAACTATTACTGGATGTCTCCACATGTGGTAATGGATCATTTAACGTTATCCTATCAGGCAACTTATGTAAACACGCATTTTAGAGACCGATTTTCCGATACTGATAAAAGGAAATTATTCTTTAATTATTATGGGTCAGCAACACCTTACAGAGAGTTTATAACCAACAAGTTTGCGTTTTCATTTGAAGCAGATGTACCTCTTATGAGAAAATCTGAAATGGTACTAATTGATGCCGAAGCACAGTATCACTTAAGTAATGAAGATGATGCAAGAACACTCCTTTTTGCGCTTCAAAGTGATAGAGACCCAAATGCTGTTATGTCAACCAATACAGGGCAAGATTTGTTAGATGAAATTCTTATAGAACGAAGAAAAGAGCTATATGGTGAACTTGGTGTAGAATGGTTTGATGCCAAAAGGTACAGACTTCCTATAATTAGAGATCCAGAACATAGAGTGCCTCTAACAGTTCCAGCAGATAGTGAATTATTTTACCTAAACATTCTACAATCTGAAATTGATGCCAACCCTAATATGGATGATAGCATAAATAACTAGCGTAGAATTTAAAAAGTTTAATTATGAAAAAACAACATATTATACCAATTATATTTACGCTGTTTATGTTTCTAAACTGCGAAAAAAATGAAGACCAAATAACGGTTAGTAATATTAATTATGTTTCTTTTGAACCTGCTTTTGAGTTTGGTGTAGACCCTACAGGAACAGCTGTAGAGCAAATAAGTATCTTTACATCAACCGTTTTAAGTACATCAAAAACTTTTAATATAGCTGTAGTTGAAGATCAAACAACAGCAGATCCTACAGGTTATTCAATATCTTCCTCAGTAATTACAATTCCGGCAAGTTCTAATGAAGGGTCTATAGAATTAAGTGTAACAGGTTCTAAAATAGATCCAGATGGCAGTGTATTGGTGTTAGAAATAACATCAGAAACGGGTGTGATAATTGGAGAGCCATTAGTAATAAACTTATCACAAGTTTGCCCATACCCCGAAACCATTTTAAATATACTTTTTGATGATTATCCAGAAGAACAGTATTGGGAGCTATATGATGCTAATGATGTCCTCCTTTTTGAAGGCGGTCCGTACCCAGATCAAACGTCATTAGAAAAAGCACTTTGTTTACCAAGTGGTTCTTACCAAATTTTTATGGGCGATTTATATGGCGATGGTGGAGGTACTTATACTTTAACTTACAACGGAAATGTAATTCTTGAAAGAGGTGGCGATTATGGTACAGGAGAAACTATTTCGTTTCAAATAAACTAAACAGCAACTAACTATATATGCTATTTTTTATTAGCCGAAGTGTTTTCACTTCGGCTAATATTATTTTGTAGATTTCTTCTTCTTAAAAAAAGTGAAAAATACCAGTATTATCATACCAGTGCTAACAAATACATCGGCAACATTAAAAATACCAGTTCTAAAAACACCGCCTAAATCAATATGCCAAAAATCGGTAACACTTCCGTACACAAAACGGTCATAAACATTAGCAATTCCGCCACCAATAATACTAGCAAAAGCAAAAAGCGACCAATTACCTAAACTTTTATCTTTAAAAACATATCTAAGTACAAAACCTAACACTACAACAGGAAGTATAAGTAGTAAAATAACTCTAAGCGTTTCATTTAAATCGCTTCCCATACCTAAAAAGGCACCAGTATTTTCTACGTTATGTAGCGTAAAGTATTTACCAATAATTTCAGATGAACTCCCAGGTTTTACATTAGTTCTAATCCAAACCTTAGAAATTTGATCAATAGCAATACTAGTAATAATAGTTATGATAATAAATGCCGAACGACGCGATAGTTTCATTATAAGTTACCTTCAAAAGTTGCAGAAGCTGTCTCAGAAGCTCTGTTAATTTTTTTAACTAACCCTTGTAACACTTTGCCTGGGCCTACTTCAGTAAACAACGTAGCACCATCGTTAATCATTTGTTGCACAGACTGTGTCCAACGTACAGGAGCTGTTAATTGCGATATTAAATTGGTTTTAATAGCATTTTCATCTGTAACGGCATTAGCTGTTACATTTTGATAAATAGGGCAATTAGGTTTGCTAAAGGTTGTACTTTCAATAGCAGCAGCTAATTCTTCGCGTGCAGGTTCCATTAATGGCGAATGAAATGCCCCACCAACAGGTAATACTAAAGCTCTTCTAGCACCTTCTTCTTTTAAGGTTTCGCAAGCTTTATTGACAGCCTCTATTTCGCCAGAAATTACCAATTGACCTGGACAATTGTAGTTGGCAGCAACCACAACACCATCAGTAATAGCACAAACTTTTTCAACTACATCATCATCTAAACCTAAAACAGCAGCCATAGTACTTGGTTGTAATTCGCAAGCTTTTTGCATAGCTATAGCACGTTGCGAAACTAGTTTTAAACCATCTTCAAAATTTAAAGTGCCGTTAGCAACTAAGGCGGAAAATTCACCAAGCGAGTGTCCTGCAACCATATCTGGTTTAAAGCTATCGCCTAAAGTTTTGGCTAAAATTACTGAGTGTAAAAAGATAGCAGGTTGAGTTACTTTGGTTTGCTTTAAATCTTCAGCAGAACCTTCAAACATAATGTCTGTTATAGCAAAACCTAAAATATCATTTGCTTGTTCAAATAACTCTTGTGCTGTGGCAGAGTTTTCATAAAGGTCTAAGCCCATTCCAGAAAATTGTGCGCCTTGACCAGGAAATATATATGCATTCATTCTAATTCGTTTTTAATGTGGCAAAAATAGGAATAATATCGTTTATGATTGCAACTTACTATAAGTATTGATTTTTTACTTACAGAGTAACTTAATTATTTTTTTATTGTTACCGTTATAAGTAATTTCTAAATAAGCTTTATTGTTTTTATTTTCTGAAAGATGTTTCACTTTTAACATAAAGTCGCTATTAGCATCAATTAATATAAAGTTTAAATTAGATTCTATTTTGAAAGCAGAAGTATCTTTTCCAATCAATTTAACAGAAGTTATAAAACTACCCGTATTACCTCCTTCGTTTTTTATTTTAAATAAAGTTGAAGTGCCTTTAGCAATCTTAACTTTTTTAGGAGCTGTTAAATGAGATGCTGTTAATTTGTTACCGCTAGGTTTATCTTCATTGTAAACTTCCATATTTAGTTGTCTGCCACCACCTCTTTTAGGAGAGCCCGCAGCAATATAAATGCCTTTTCCAGAACGTATGGCTTGGGTACCATGTCTGGGATGGTGCATATTTGCTTTTTTAGTCCATTTTCCTGTTTTAGGATTGTAAGCTTCAACAATGTTATAAGCGGGTCCTTTTTGTGTGCCTTCGCCACCCATTACTAGTAATTCATTATTAAAAACGGCAATACTTGGAGCAGCACGTGGAGTTGGTATGTTTTCTTTTAAAACAGACCATGTTTTGGTATTAAAATCATAAACATCTACTACGTTTACCAAAGGAGCAAATACACCGCCTTCACCACCAGATTGTCTGCCTGCTACAGCATAAAGTTTATTGTTAATAACAGCAGCACTAAAATGGTCTCTGGCTTGTGATGCGTTTTCTAAAACTGTCCATGTATTGGTTTTTGGGTTGTATTCATCAAACCAATTAACATAACCACCATTGTGCCCCATAGTGTTACCTCCAATTAAGTAAAATGTATCATTGTAAACTACAAGTCCTGCACCACCACGTCTTCTGTTTTTAGGAATTTCAGGACCTTTTATCCAAGTATCAGTTGGTGGAAAATACAGCCATATGTTTTCTTCAGGAATTTCTCTGGGAAAAGTATTGGTTTTAAAAGCACCAATTATCCAAACAAAACCTTTGTAAAACGTAGCTTGAAAATGGTTAAATTCTTTTGGAGCTAAGTTTTTAGCTTGTGTCCAAGTATTGGTTTTAAAATCGTAAATATCAAGTTTTTGAGCCGATTCTCTGCCACCAAACATAATAAACTTATCACCCGCTTGTACAAAAGAACACTCATGGCGTGCGGTATAGTTTTCGTCTTCATTTTTATCAATCCACCGGTCTTTAATTTGAGCGTTTAAAACACAAGAAAAAAAGATAAAACAAAGGCAGAAACATTTCATAAATCTATTTTCTCACATATGTTAAAAAAGAAAATTCATGCTCATGTACAGCATCTTTAGTGTGGAAAATATTACTAGTTTCTTCCCAAATATTGGGGTCTATTTCTGGGAAAAAGGCATCGGCTTCAAAAGATTCATGAACTCTAGTAAGTTCAATTTTGTCGGCAATAGCCATAGCTTGTTTATATATTTGGCCACCACCAATAATAAACGGTTGTGGGTCTGCTTTAGCAGCTTCAATAGCAGCCTCTAAACTATGAACCACAATAACGCCTTCTGGTGCTTTATAGTTTGGTTGTCTGGTAATAACAACGTGTGTTCTGTTAGGTAATGGCTTAGGGAAACTTTCAAACGTTTTTCTACCCATAATAATATGGTGCCCATTTGTTAGCGTTTTAAAGCGTTTTAAATCATCACTTAAATGCCAAATAAGTTTATTGTCTTTGCCAATAGCCTCATTTTCGGCAGCGGCAACAATAATAGTAATTTCAGAAGCCTTGTTTTTAATAGCTAGTTCTTCATTATAAACCTCGGTTTCAGCAATAATAGGTGCTTCTTTTTTTAATTCATTTTTTAGTTTTTCAATTCTAATTTTTTGTTGTGCCACTAATTTTTCTAATTGCTTTTGTTCCCAAGCTTTACCTAAAAATTTGTTGGTTACAAACACATTAAAAGTGTGGTATAACAAAAAGAAAAACCAAATAAAAATGGCAAACACAAACCAGTCTATTTGAAAAAATTGCACACCTTTACCAATGCCTAAAACGGTGTTGGCAATAATTAAAAAAATGGCACCTAATAAAAACAGTACAAAGTGCATATATAAACGCTTTTTTTGCTTTATACGTTTTTGTGCATTTTCAATTAATTCTAACTGATCTTTATCTATTTGAGGTATATTTTTCTTTTTTCCAAACATGCATTTATATTAAGTTTTGTAAAGTTAAAGATTTTTAACGGATGTTTATATAAGACGCTGTTTAAGTAGAAACTTCTCGAAAACGATTTAGCTTAAAACCCTCTGATAATCAGCGAAAAAGATGTTTTTAAAGGTTGTTAAAATCATATTTTTTTATTTGTTTTTTTTCTATTCATTAAAATATTGTTTATATATATTACTAAATTGATAATTCTTGGTGTTTTGTAGATTTAGATGCAAACATGTAGGAATTTGTTTTATAAATTTGCCCTATAAAACAACACACAAAAAATTAAATTTATGGCTATTAAAAAACAATTCTTAAAAAGTAAGCCAGTATGCAAGGTTACTTTTTCTATTGAAGCAGAAGATGCAAAAAAAGTTTCTGTAATAGGAAGCTTTAACGATTGGAATGCTAAAAAGGCACCTCTTAAAAAATTAAAAAACGGAACCTTTAAAGGAACGGTTGATTTAGATGTAGATAACTCTTATGAGTTTAAATATTTAGTAGATGGCGAGTATGTAAACGATTCAGCAGCAGATTCTTATGTGTGGAATGATTTTGCAGGTGCCGAAAACAGCGTTGTAACGGTATAGGTTAAAATATATTTATAAAACTAAAGCGCTTTCATGTTTTGAGAGCGTTTTTTTTATGCCTTATTTTTAGTGAAAAATTAATTTGGGCGTTCCCCAGTAGAGGTTGGGCTTTCGGCAGTCGCTCCCTCCTTCGTCGGGGAGCTTCAACAAATGCCTCCAAGATATAACGCCTTAAAAGTATTATCCAAATTATGACACGTATTGACTGCTTTTGACACCTATTGACTACTATTGACATGTTTTGACATCTATTGACATCAATTGACTACTATTGACATCTATTGACCTATTTTTAGCAAATTTTAGGGGTTTTGTTCGAGTTTTGTTCGAGAATTGTTCGTCTCAGCTAAGGGTTTATTTTTTTAAAATGGATTTTTGAGGGAGAAAGGTGGGAGAAAACTACTCCCTAGTTATTGCGAACCTTTCAACGAGGCTCAAGACAAGCTGAAGTGAAGCAATCTCATCACGTCATTGCGAACGCAGTGAAGCAATCTCTAAGTCGTTTAGGCTATACATTAATGAGACTGCTTCGTTCCTCGCAGTGACGGATGGCGTCATTGCGAAGCCAATAGGCTGTGGCAATCTCATCACGTCATTGCGAACCTTTCGTCTATCGCTCAAGACAAGCTGAAGTGAAGCAATCTCTCGGCTAATCAATAGAAAGATTACTTCGTCGTGCCTCCTTGTAATGAGGGTATGGAGTTTATTTCCTTATTCACATGTAGTTATTGTTAGTAACTTCACAATCTAAAAGTTTTATAAAAATTTACTACCTTAATGCATCAAAAAAATAAGGTTATGAAAGTAGATTTAAAACAACAATTACTAAAACACCGAAACAAACACCTTACCGAAGCCGATATTTTAAACCAAGTGCATGCTGTTTTAAACCAAGACACACAGCACGAAGAAAACATAAACAAAGCCATTACAAACGGAACTACAGGAAATACCAATACGTTTAATGTAGATTTGTTAGAAACCGATAGGATATTTCATATCAGCCATATTCAATCCATTTGTATTACTTACCGCTTACGGTTTTTAAATAGTAATTTGTTTAAAGCCGAAATCCCTCAAGAGGCTATTAACAACATAAAACAGTTAGAAAAAGTACACCAAACCACCCTTTCTGGTTTTAAAATAATGGCCCCCAGTAAACTGTTTAAACTAGAAAATTATGACGACCCCTTACTGTTTGCGCCCATAGGTAATGGCTATTATTACTTAATTCATAAATGGGGGAATGATTTAAGCGTATGGCGCAAATGGCTCATGTACCCCTTTAGAAATTTAGATACTATTATTGTTAGTGCCGTAGTAGCAGCTATTTTAATAGCTCTTAGTTTTCCAGAAAGTTACTACCACCCTAAATACAAAACCACACAGTTTATATTTTTATGCTTTTTTATGTTTAAAACTATAGGCTTTTGCCTCATCTTTTTTGGTGTAAGCAAAGGCAAAAACTTTAACTCAGCTATTTGGAATAGTGGGTTTAGGGAGGGGTAGAGGAAGAAGTTTTTTATATTTTTAAATCAATACTCTTAATTTAGTTTGATTTCGATTTGTTTCACAATATCTTTTGATTACGTCAACAGGTAAGGAAAATCCACTTGCTAATTCAAAATCTGAATAAGCTAATTCGGTTTTGTGCATTGCATATCCTTTGCGGAATAATTCAGGTGTATCGATATAAACATCAAATCCCTCGTCTTTTTTTAGACCCTTTCTACTAAACTCGATATTAAGATAGGTGTAGGTTTCTTTAGTAATACAACCTAAATCTTTAGACCTTCTTAGAATTGATGCCATTGAAGTTAGCCAATATCTTTTGAGTTCAGACAAATAAGAAAGTTTTATGTTATAAAGAGAATTCTTAATTGCTTCTTTAGGCATTAAAAATTCAGAAGCGAAAGTGTTAGCTTCATTTTCTAATTCTTTCTCTCTGTGCTTTGGAATAGCAGGATTATTAACTGAATGCATAAGCAGATGTCCTAATTCGTGCGCAATTGTGAATCTTTTTCTATCATTACTGAAATTTTTATTTATAACTATGACAGGGTAGTTATTATCGGATACAAAGGAAACACCATCAAATTTTTCAATAGTGTCTAATTCTACAATAATAATTCCATTAACTTCTAAATGATTGCAAATATCTCTTACTGGTTCGTTAGGTTTTAAACCTAAAAATTTCCTTGTATATGATGCAATATATTCAGGTGTGTAGCCATCTTCAATATCTAATGTTTTAAAGTTGAGTTCAGGCCACATCAAAGAGTCTGCCATTTCGTCAATCAAATAACCAATTAGCTTATAACTATGCTCAATATTCGTTCTATCCTTTTTTGATATTGTTGTTCTTTTTCGGTAGTGCGCAGTCTCTGATTCATTTGATATGTTTTTAGTCAAAAATTCAAATGGAAAGTCTAAAAAAGAAATAATTTTAGATAGTAATTCATCAGATAATGTGCTTAACCCTTTTTCAAATTTTGACAAGTTTGGTTGAGACAACCCATCAATCAATGAAGATAAATCTGTTTGAGAATACCCTCTATATTCTCTCGCAAATGTCAACTGTTTGTGATTGATTTTCATTTTTTTTATTTTGTTTAATATATAAAATAATCGGTCGTACACGATTGAGTTAATAATTAGCCAGCTTTTTTGTTGCCTTCTTTTCCTTTTCTTAAAATAGGAGTAGCAACTTTTTGAGTTTTTGTTGGAAGCTCTATTGATTTGTCAATTCTGATATCATCAGCAGTAACTACCCACTTAACTCGTTCTTCGTCTAGATAAACCAATTTTGGTTCAGAAATATTCCCAACACTATTCTTTTTGTAACCAAAGAACAAGATAGGTTCTTCAATAAAATTTGCATCATTAAATAACGGCAATGATAGTTGATGAGAAATCGCCTCTACCGATTTGGTTTTAATATTCATTGGTTTATCATATCTATCCAATTTCTTGAATAAAACTATATAACCATTCGTTCGAAGTGTAAACCTTTTATACTTCCCGAACTTCCAGTTCATAGGGAAATATTTTTGAACACATTGTATCATTTTTGAATTCAACAATGATGCTTCAAATCCTCTAGCTCTTGCTTCAGGAGGTGTTTTTATGATTTCACTTTCGTAAAGTTCATACGCTTCTTTAAATGCTTTAAACATTAGTGGAAGCTCATTTTTCAAATCGAATTTCACAGCGTCTATTGTCGCAAGACGTCTCTTATTTTGACGCGAATTCGAATTATTTTTGTACATTTGTACCATAAGAAAAAAATATTTAAAAATCGGTACGACCGAAAGTTTAGTATCTCTGTTGGCGCAGAGATATTTTTTGTTTTACAAATATATAAAAAATAAATAATATTGTATTTTTAGTTATATAATATTTTAAATTAATTGTATGTTAATGTAAGGCTCTTTATTCAAAAATCTTTATTTTGACAATGTTGAAAGACATGATATAATTTAAATAATAAAAAGGGAAGTGACTTTCGTTAAAAATAAAATTAACATCCTCAAACCTAAACCGCCACAACCCCTTTAATATGCGGGTGCGGATTGTAGTCTACCAAGGTGAAATCTTCAAATTTAAAATTGAAAATATCTTTAATTTCTGGGTTTAAAATCATTTTTGGTAGTGGTCTTGGGTCGCGCGAGAGTTGTAACTCTAACTGCTCAAAGTGGTTGCTATAAATATGGGCATCTCCAAAGGTGTGTATAAATTCTCCAGCTTCATAACCGCATACCTGTGCCATCATCATGGTGAATAGGGCATAAGAAGCAATGTTAAACGGTACACCTAAAAAGATATCGGCGCTACGTTGGTATAGCTGACAAGACAGTTTACCATTAGCTACATAAAACTGAAAAAAGGCATGACACGGTGGTAAAGCAGCTTTACCGTTAGCTACATTTTCGGCAAAACTTTTACTAGTATCTGGTAACACTGATGGGTTCCACGCCGAGACTAACATTCTACGGCTATTGGGGTTGTTTTTTAAGGTGTCTATCACCTCTTTTATTTGGTCTATTTCATCGCTGTTCCAGTTGCGCCATTGGTGTCCGTAAACAGGTCCAAGGTCGCCATTGTCATCAGCCCATTCGTTCCAAATTCTAACACCGTTTTCAGTAAGGTATTTTATGTTAGTATCGCCTTTTAAAAACCAAAGCAATTCATAAATAATAGATTTTAAATGCAGTTTTTTGGTGGTTACCATAGGGAAACCTTCGCTTAAATCAAATCGCATTTGATACCCAAATACACTTTTTGTTCCTGTTCCTGTACGGTCTCCTTTTTCATTGCCATTCTCTAAAACGTGCTTTACTAAGTCGTGGTATTGTTTCATTTCGATTTAATTTTTTTGCGGAATTAAAAATATAAAAAAGCCTAAAAAATTATGCTTAAACACAAAGATGTTATAAGAAAGTTATTAACTAAGAGCAGAGAAATTTATAAATGGTTAATGTGTTGTGCTGTCTTTTTAACCAATAATCATACCGGCAATTGTTGCTGATAATAACGAAGCTATAGTACCTCCAATTAAGGCTTTAAGTCCAAACTCTGATAAGGTTTTACGTTGCCCCGGAGCTAATGAACCAATACCCCCAATTTGAATGCCTATAGAAGCAAAATTAGCAAACCCACAAAGCATGTATGTAGCCATAATAACCGATTTTTCATTGGCAAGATGCAGTGCATTACCAATATCTTTTAGTTCTGCTAGTTGTATATATCCTATAAACTCGCTGGCTACTAATTTAACACCTAATAATTGTCCCATAAGGGCAATGTCTTCTGAAGCTACCCCAATAAGCCACATAAGTGGAGCAAATAAATAGCCTAATAAAAATTCTAAAGAAAAACTTTTATAAACGGTATTACTAGCTATCCAAGTGTTTAACGTAGTTACGTTACCAACCCAATCTAAAATACCATTAAGCATGGCTATAAATGCTAAAAACACCAATAACATAGCGCCCACATTTACGGCTAGTTTTAAACCTTCGGTTGTTCCGTTAGCAATGGCATCAAGTATATTAGACCCAATGTTGTCTTGAGTTACTTTTATTTCAGAATCTATTGTTTCGGTTTGAGGATAAAGCATTTTAGAAATAACCACAGCGCCAGGGGCAGCCATTACAGATGCTGCAAGTAAATGTTTAGCGTAAAAGATTTCCATAACTGGGTCTCCAGCTCCAAGAAACTTAATATAGGCAGCAAGAACACCACCAGCTACGGTTGCCATACCACCAATCATTACTAAAAGAATTTCAGAACGATTCATCTTTTCTAAATAGGCTTTTATCATTAAAGGTGATTCAGTCTGACCTAAAAAGATATTACCAGCAACACTTAAGCTTTCTGCACCAGATATTTGTAATAGTTTGGTTAATAACCAAGCAAGTCCTTTTACTATTTTTTGAATGATTCCAAGATAAAATAACACCGATGTTAAAGCAGAAAAGAATATAATAGTTGGAAGAATACTTACAGCGAAATTAACCAATGCGTTTTCTAATTTATTGGTTATAAATGAGTTAAATAAGAACTCGGTTCCGGCCATTGTAAAGTTTAATATATTTACAAAAATGCCACCTACCCACTCAAATATAGCTTGAATAAAAGGTACTTTTAAAACACCTATGGCTAAAAATAATTGTGCTGCTAGCCCTAAACCAACGGTTCTCCAGTTAATAGATTTTCTACTTTTGCTAAGTAAAAACGAGATAATGAGTAAGACTAGCATACCCAGAATACCACGCCATAAGCTATTAAAGGAAAATCCTTTACTTGGATTTATTGGGGTGTTTATTACTTGAGACGCTGTTGTTGTAGTTTCAACAGAATGGTCTGTTAGGGTAGTGTTAGATGTGGTGTCAGTACTAATTTTTTGAGCATCAATAGTGGTTTCTTGGGGTGGTGTTTTTTCTGTTTCTTGAGCAAATATTGGAGTTGTAAAAACTAATGAGATAGCTAGAAAATACAGAAAAAGTTGATGCTTCATAATGGGTGTTTATTGTCGTTTGGAAATTTCATCTCTAATGTGTGCCGCCTTTTCATAGTCTTCATTTGCCACTGCTTCATCAAGCATGTTTTGAAGTTCTTGTATGGTTTTACCTTGGTAGTTTTCACGTTGTGGTGCACTAGGTTCCATTTCGTTTGCTAGTAAATCATCAACTAAAATACTATCTTCTTTAGGCTCGTCTTCTTCATCTTTAGCAGGATTTACTTTTAGGTAAATACCGGCTTTATCAAGTATGTTTTTATAGGTAAAAATAGGTGCATCAAAGCGGAGCGCTAAGGCAATGGCGTCACTAGTTCTGGCATCAATTATTTCTTCAATTTTATCGCGTTCACAAATTAAACTGGAATAAAAAACACCATCTACCAATTTATGAATGATGACTTGTTTAACTACAATGTCAAATCTATCGGCAAAATTTTTAAATAAATCGTGAGTTAAGGGTCTTGGAGGTCTAATTTCCTTTTCTAAAGCTATGGCAATAGATTGTGCTTCAAAAGCGCCAATAACTATGGGGAGTTTTCTGTCTCCTTCTACTTCGTTTAATATCAATGCATAAGCGCCATTTTGGGTTTGGCTATATGAAATTCCCTTAATATTTAATCTTACTAAACTCATAATTTATGAAAAGACAAAGAACCGTTTAAATTCGGAATTTACCAACTGCCTAAGGCAGATTTAATATAATTTATGCCAAATTAAACAGTTCTTAGAAAATACAAGTTATAAAAAAATTATTGATTAGCTTTAAAAGCTTTTAATTTTTCTATGAGTTCTGGAACTACAGTAAAAGCATCACCAACCACACCGTAATCTGCCGCTTTAAAGAAAGGGGCTTCGGGGTCTGTATTAATAACTAATTTTACTTTTGAGGCATTTACGCCAGCTAAATGCTGAATAGCTCCAGATATACCAATGGCTATATAAAGGTTAGAGGCTACAGGTTTTCCGGTTTGCCCCACGTGTTCGCTATGAGGTCTCCAACCTAAGTCTGATACGGGTTTAGAACAAGCAGTTGCTCCACCAAGTACATTGGCTAATTCTTCAATCATGCCCCAGTTTTCTGGTCCTTTTAAACCACGTCCACCAGATACAACAATATCGGCATCGGCAATGGTTACTTTATCGGTTACTTTATCAACCGATTGAACTTTTACATCAGATGCTGTAATTGAAGGCGAAAAATCTTCCGCGGAAGCGTTGCCGCTAGTTTCTACCAATCCGAAAGCGTTACTAGAAACACCAATAATTTTAATTTCGGTGTTAATTTGAGATACTTCAAAGGCTTTGTTAGTAAAAGCGTTTCTTTTTACTGTAAATGGCGATGTACTGCTAGGAGCTTCAATAACATTGGAAGCATAACCTGCATTTAAGCTAATTGCTAAAAGCGGTGCTATATATTTACTGTCTGCGCTTGAACTTAAAACAACCACTTGCGAACTTTCTTTTTCTGCTGCTTGTTTTATAACATTGGCATATATTTTGGCGTCAAATGCTTTTAAAGCGTCGTTTGAAATGTTTAAAACTTTATCAACACCATATTTTGCTAGTTCTGATGTGTTATTGGCATTTATAGCTACGGCAGTAACTGATGTTCCTAACTTATCGGCAACGGCTTTGGCATAAGACGCTACTTCTAAAGCACCTTTTTTTAATGTGCCTTGATCTGATTCTGTATATACTAAAACTGACATGTTTTTCTTTTTAAAATTGATTAAATTACTTTAGCTTCGTTATGAAGTAAGTTAATTAACTCGTCTAAATTATCTTCTGAAACTAATTTAACCGCGCCTTTAGGAGCAGGTTTTTCAAACTTAACAGATGTGGTTTCAGGATTAGCTTCAACAGGTTCTACCACTGTTAAAGGTTTTTTACGCGCCATCATAATACCACGCATATTGGGGATACGTAAATCACTTTCTTCAACTAAACCTTTTTGGCCTCCAATAACCAGAGGTAATGAAGCAGAAATGGTTTCTTTACCGCCATCAATTTCACGGGTAGCTGTAGCAGTGGCACCTTCAACGTCTAAACTAATACAGTTGTTTACAAAATTGGCGTTAATTAATCCAGCTATCATACCAGGAACCATACCACCGTTATAATCAATAGATTCTCTTCCAGCAATAATTAAATCATAGGCACCATCGGTTGCTACTTTAGCTAATTGTTTTGCTACGGTAAAACCGTCTGTTGCTTCTGTGTTAACACGTATAGCAGCATCTGCGCCAATAGCTAAAGCTTTTCTTAATGTAGGTTCTGTTTCTGGGCCTCCAACGTTTACAACGGTAATGTTAGCACCTTGTTTTTCTTTAAACCACATGGCTCTGGTTAAACCAAATTCATCATTTGGATTAATAACAAATTGTACACCGTTAGTATCAAATTTGGTATCACCATCGGCAAAATTTATCTTTGAGGTAGTGTCTGGAACATGACTAATACACACTAATATCTTCATAATCTCTAGGTTTAGATGGAAAATTTTTAACGGCTACGAAGGTAATTATTTTATTTTGAAAAAGTACTATGCATGCATAATAAATTTTAGACAATTCTTATTTCAGCTTAACGCTTTTATTGTTATTTTTGCTTTCTCAATAAAATAATTTTAATGAAGACAATTCAATTTAGAGAGGCTGTTTGTGAAGCCATGAGTGAAGAAATGCGCAGAGATGAAAGCGTGTATTTAATGGGTGAAGAAGTAGCAGAATATAATGGTGCCTATAAAGCATCTAAAGGAATGTTAGATGAATTTGGGCCAAAGCGTGTTATTGACACACCAATTGCAGAACTTGGTTTTGCAGGTATAGCAGTGGGGTCTACTATGACAGGAAATAGACCAATTGTTGAATACATGACTTTTAATTTCTCATTAGTTGGAATTGATCAAATTATAAACAACGCAGCAAAGATTAGACAAATGTCTGGAGGTCAGTTTAAATGTCCTATTGTGTTCCGCGGCCCAACTGCTTCTGCGGGTCAGTTAGGTGCTACGCACTCGCAGGCTTTTGAAAATTGGTTTGCTAACACACCTGGTTTAAAGGTAGTGGTGCCGTCAAATCCAGCCGATGCGAAAGGATTATTAAAATCTGCTATCCGTGATGACGATCCAGTTATTTTTATGGAAAGTGAGCAAATGTATGGTGATAAAGGTGAAGTGCCAGAAGGAGAGTACTTAATACCAATTGGTGTTGCTGATATTAAAAGAAAAGGAGATGATGTAACCATTGTGTCTTTCGGTAAAATTATTAAAGAAGCTTATAAAGCTGCTGATGAATTACAGAAAGAAGGTATATCTTGTGAAATTATCGATTTACGTACAGTGCGCCCAATGGACAGAAAAACTATTATAGAATCTGTTAAAAAAACAAACCGATTAGTAGTTTTAGAAGAAGCATGGCCTTTTGGTAGTGTAGCTACAGAAATTACGTATTCTGTTCAAGCAGAAGCGTTTGATTATTTAGATGCACCAGTTGTTAAATTAAATACAGCAGATACTCCAGCTCCGTATTCTCCAGTATTGTTAAAAGAATGGTTACCAAACCATGAAGATGTAATTAAAGCAGTAAAGAAAGTATTATACCAATAAAATAATTCTTTTTACGTTATATAAACTTCATTAGTAATTATTGCTGATGAAGTTTTTTATATTATGAATATTAGACTACTTAATTTATTATTTTTTTTCGTTTCTTTTATAGCACTTTCTCAAACCAAAGTTAGTGGCTATGTGTATGATGAATATAACGAGCCCGTATCTTTTGCTAATGTAATTTTTCAGGGCTCTACTATAGGTACAACTACCAATGAAAATGGAAAATTCTATTTAGAATCTGACGAAACTTGGGAGGCACTTACTATTTCTTTCATAGGTTATGAAACCCTTATTATTCCTCTTGAAAAAAAAGTAAATTACAATTTAAAATTTATTTTAAAAGAAGAAGCAGCCCAATTAGATGCGGTTGTTTTAATGACAGGTAAACAATCTAAAAAAAATAATCCTGCTATTGATATACTTAGAAAAATTTGGGAGCATAAACGTGATAACGGGTTAAATCGTTTTAATCAATATCAATATGATAAATACGAAAAAGTAGAGTTCGATATTAATACCATAGATAGTGCTTTAATAAAAAGTAAGCTCTTTAAAGGGATGGAGTTTGTGTTTAATGAAGTAGATACCTCACGCGTTACCGGTAAAACCTACCTCCCAATGTTTATTAATGAGGCGGTTTCTAGCGTTTATGGAGATAATACTTTAAATAAAGAAAAAGAAGTACTCAAAGGAAATAAAAACTCTGGATTTAGCGATAACCAGGTAATTATAGATTTTGTAGACGATTTGTACTCAGATTTCAATGTGTATGATAACTATTTAAAGTTTTTTGATAAAAGCTTTGTGAGCCCCTTATCCAGAACCGGAATTAACACCTATAATTACGTGTTAACAGATAGTGCTTACATTGATAATAAATGGTGCTTCAATATTGTATATTATCCGCGTCGTAAAAATGAACTAACGTTTAAAGGCGATTTTTGGGTAGCAGATACCACTTATGCAGTTAAAGAAATTAATCTGCAAGCATCAAAAAGTGCCAATATAAACTGGGTAAAAGAAATTTATATAGAACAAGAGTTTGAAGTACTAAATGATTCTATTTTCTTGGTAAAACGAGATTATATGCTTAGTGATTTTGCCTTTAACAAAAAGGAACAATCTAGAGGTATCTATGGTAAGAGAACCACGCTATACGATAATTACAAATTTGATATTCCAAAGGATAAAAAATTCTACGACAAAGAAGTATATAATTATAGCGAAGATGTTTTTGATAGAGACGATGAATTTTGGGAAAAGAATAGATTAGAAGCCTTAAATAAAGACGAAAAAGGGGTGTATAAAATGTTAGACACCTTAAAAACCGTTAAAAAATTTAAGCGTTTGTATAACTTAGGAAGTATTTTGGCATCGGGCTACATTGAGTTTAACACCTTGCCTTTAGACTATGGACCTATTTTTTCAACCTTTGGGTTTAATGACGTTGAAGGTTTACGTTTAAGAACCGGAGGTAGAACTTATTTTGGAAGAAATGATTTATGGAGATTAGAAGGTTTTTTAGCTTATGGTTTTAGAGATGACAAATTTAAATATGGTATTTCAGGAAAATGGTTGTTAGATAAAAAGAGCCGACTGATAATTTCTGGAGGAAACCGTAGAGATGTAGAACAAATAGGCGCTAGTTTAACCACTTCTACCGATGTTTTAGGAAGAAGTTTAGCTTCATCGGCAGTAGTAGGAACGGGATCTAATGACAAATTAACCACTATTAATCTTAGTAGTTTTGCTATAGAAGCAGAACCTTTTAGAAATTTGGTAGTACGTTTAGGAGGAAATTACCGTACGCTAGAATCGGCGTCGCCAACTTTTAGTTTAGACTATAACATTCCAGATGGGGTGGAATCTGAAATAAAACAATATGAAACCACCTTTTCAGTAGCCTATTTTCCAGGAAGAAAAATGACAGGGTTTGGGGTTGAACGAAGGCCTGCTAACGATGACTTTGCACGTTTGTTTGCTCAAATTAGTCGTGGAGATAAAGGTATGTTTAATAGCGATTTTAATTATACCAAAGTACAATTGTCTTATTTGCAACCTTGGCAATTGGGTGGTTTTGGTAGGTTAACATCATCTATAGAGGTTGGTAAAACTTATGGCGAAGTACCTTTAGGGTTATTAAATGTTATTCCAGGAAACCAAACGTATTTCTCCATTTATAATACCTTTTCGCAACTAGATTTCTATGAGTTTGTTTCAGATCAGTACGCTTCGTTTCATTTAGAGCATAATTTTAACGGACGCCTACTCTCTCGCATTCCGTTTTTAAGAAAACTTAATTTGCGTGAAATTATAAGTGTTCGAGGGGTTATGGGAAGTATCTCAGATGAAAATATAGCACTAAGTAATGTTCCTAGTAATCCTGCTAATTTAGAATTAGAGGCGCCTCATAATGAACCATACTACGAATACAGTTTGGGTATAGGTAACATTTTTAAAGTGTTTAGAATAGACTTTAATTTCCGCGGAAATTATAAAGACGAAACCCTATATCCTAATGCCCGAAAATTTGGTGTTACAGGTAGTTTTGGGTTTTATTTTTAAGGAATTTGTTCAGCGGTTGTGCTAAGCATATAATGGAGATAAGGAGGTTTTGTTTCCGTCTACATACAAAGCTAAAACTTGTTTTTTATGTTTTGTTTACCACGCTTTATTTCAGTTTCTTTTTTGCCAATTCTATAAATACAAATAGTTCATTAACTTTTAAATTTAATTCAGTATCACTAACTTCTTCTGGTTTATGAACTAATTTATTTCGAAACTCAACTATACCTCTTAAAACAGAATCTTCGCTATTTGATAAATGGAATAGTTCTTTAAAATTCTTTTTACCAAAAATTTTGGGACCTTGATTAACAATTAATTTATTGAAGTCCGCCCAAACCAATAAAAAATCATCGATTCCATATTTTTTGTCACCGATTTCAATTTTTTCGCCAAATAAATTTTCGAAAAGTATTTTAGCTATACTGGAATAGGCAATTACTTTTTCCTTTTCAACGGTAATTCCATTCCCGTCGTGATATAATTGATTTCTAATTCTATGATACCATTCTATTTCACCTAGTTCAACCCCTACAAGTTTATCTTTTGCAAACCTGTCCATTGTATCAATTAAACTTGCAAAGTTTTTAGTTGCTTCGGCATATATTTTGCGGGTTACACCTTCAAGCTTTGTAATCCGTTTTGGTAAGCCCAAATAGGTTTTCATCATTAATTCAACAGAATTGTCAATGACAATCATTCCCATTCGATAATCAAAGTCAGTTTCGAGAGATAAGTGCTCAAGACCATGCTTTAATAATTCCTTTGGTCCCGATTTCCATGGTTCGTTTTTCATTTAGTTTTAAAATGTGGTGCAACTAAAAGATGCTTTTAGTGTTTACTGAAATCAGTATAAAGTTCTGTATAGGTAAACGAAGGTAGTTGAAAAATTCTACAAAATCAACTCCAAAAAATCCTGTAAAATAGGATTTCTATTGTTTCTATTCCAAACCACCGAGAGTGTGGTTTTTTGTTTTATTCTTTCTAATTTAATAAACTTTATATTTTTATTTTCCGTTGTGGTTAATGATTCTGGTACAATAGAAATGCCAAAACCATTTTCAACTAATTTATATATAGAACCTGCATGAATGGTGTTGTGTGATACGTTGGGTGTAAATCCGCTATCATCAAATATTTGCATCACTTTTTCAAAGTAAGAGGCGCTGTATTTGGGATCAAAAAGAATAAAGGATTCATCTTTTAGTTGCGAGATCGATTTAAAACTTTCTTGGGTTACAGCATGGTTTTTTGGTAGCACCAAACAAAACGATTCCTTTAAAATAGGTTTTAACTCTAATCCTTTAGGAACACGTTCCAGTCGTACAAAACCTAAATCTAAATTAAACGACAATAACTCCTGTATTTGGGTGTCGTTATCTAATTCTTTTAAATTAAAAACAACGTTAGGGTGTTTTGCTTCAAAAGCTAACAATAAATTCGGAATTACGTTTTGCATAGCCGAACCAACGTAGCCTAATTTTAAATCGCCTTTTTTACCATCATGTAGTAATTTTGCATATTCTAAAGTTTGGTCTAAATTTTTTAATGTAAGCAAAAGCTCTTTTTTTAAATATGCCCCAGCTTTGGTAAGTTGTACTTTGCGGTTATGGCGCTCAAAAAGTGTAACGCCCAAATCGTCTTCCATCTGTTTTATTTGTCGGCTTAATCCTGGTTGCGAAATAAACAAGCGTTCTGCGGCTCGCCTAAAGTGTAATTCTTCGGCTACAGCTAAAAAATATTTAAGATGTCTTAACTCCAATTGATTACTCATGGTTATCAAATATTGACTAAGATAGTCTTTTTAAGCATTAAAAATAAAAATAACTTTGGTTAAGTAAAATACGAATAGAAATGAGTTTTAAATACGGAATAGATACACTAACAGTACATAAAGTTATAGATATTGCTAATGGTAAACTACAGGCAGAAATTACTCCCGAGGCAAAAGGAAAAGTGATTGATAGCCGACGAAAAGTTGATGCCATTGCCAATGCTAAAAAACCAGTTTATGGAATAAATACTGGCTTTGGACCATTGTGCGATGTGCAAATTACCCCCGATGAAACTAATAAACTTCAAGAAAACCTATTACTAACTCATGCGGTAGGCGTTGGACATCCTATTGATAAGCAATTATCAAAAATCATGATGATTTGCAAAGTGCATGCCTTATGCCAAGGCTACTCTGGGGTAAGATTAGAATTGATTGAACGCATTGTGTATTTTATAGAGAATGATTTAATACCAGTAGTGCCAGAGCAAGGTTCTGTAGGGGCTTCGGGTGATTTAGCTCCTTTATCACACTTATTTTTACCGCTAATTGGCAAAGGTGAGTTTTGGGCTGGTAAGGAAACCAAACCCGCCAAGGAGGTTTTAAAAGCTCATAAACTGAATCCACTAGAATTAAAAGCAAAAGAGGGACTTGGTTTAATAAACGGTACACAATTTATTTTGGCGCATACCATTGTTGGGTTACATAAAATGACATATTTATTAGACTTAGCCGATGTTGCGGGTGCCATGAGTATTGAAGGTTATCAAGGAAGTTTTTCGCCATTTAAAGATGAATTACACAAAATAAGACCCTACAAAGGCACTATTGAAGTGGCAGAACGTATGTTTATGTTGCTTTACAGGTCTCAGAATGTGGATGCACACCAAAATTGCGGTCGTGTGCAAGACCCTTATTCTATGCGTTGTATACCGCAGGTGCACGGGGCGTCAAGAAATGCCTATTATCATTTAAAAGAATTGGCCGAAATTGAAATGAATTCGGTAACCGATAATCCCATTGTTTTAAGTGAAACCGAAGCCATTTCTGGTGGAAATTTCCATGGACAACCGTTAGCTATGGCTTTAGATTATAATTCAATCGCTGCAGCGGAACTGGGTAATATTTCAGATAGACGGTGCTATTTATTATTAGAAGGGAAGTATGGTTTACCCAGATTATTAACTACAGGTGGAGGCGGATTAAATTCTGGGTTTATGATTCCGCAGTACACCACAGCAGCATTGGTAACTGAAAATAAATCCTTGTGTTTTCCGCCCTCGGCAGATAGTATTCCTACATCATTAGGACAAGAAGACCATGTGTCTATGGGAAGTATTTCGGGTAGAAAATTCAATCAGATACTTGACAATCTGGAAAAAATTTTAGCTATAGAATTAATGTATGGTGCACAGGCCTTAGAATTTAGAAGACCAAACACGTTTTCTGATATTATTGAAGAAAATTTTAAAATCATTAGAAACGAAGTACCAAAACTGGAGGACGATAGAGCATTAAAAGCTGATATTGATAAAATGATAGATTTAGTAAAACGAAGAGCATTCAACTTAAGATAATTAAAAAAATGACCTTTAAAGAAGCAATATTACAAGGTATTCCCGCCGAATTACCACCTAAACGACCCTATCCAAAAGGGGTAAACAGCGCACCTAAACGAAAAGATATTTTAACGGTTGAAGAAAAGCAATTAGCTATAAAAAATGCTTTGCGGTACTTTCCTAAAGATTGGCATACAACGCTTGCCGAAGAATTTGCTGAGGAGCTGCAATTGTATGGTAGAATTTACATGTATAGGTTTAAACCCAATTATAAAATGTATGCACGCCCCATTGTAGAATATCCTGCAAAAACGGTTCAAGCCGCGGCTATTATGCTCATGATTCAAAATAATCTAGATCCTGCTGTGGCACAACACCCCGAGGAATTAATCACCTACGGAGGTAACGGCGCCGTATTCCAAAATTGGGCACAATACCTGTTAACCATGAAATATTTGGCTACTATGACTGATGAACAGACCCTGCATATGTATTCGGGTCATCCAATGGGATTATTTCCTTCGTCTAAAAATGCACCAAGAGTGGTTGTTACTAACGGGATGATGATTCCTAATTATTCCAAACCTGATGATTGGGAAAAATTTAATGCTTTAGGAGTTACGCAATACGGACAAATGACGGCAGGTTCGTTCATGTATATTGGTCCGCAAGGTATTGTGCACGGTACTACTATTACGGTAATGAATGCCTTTAGAAAGATTTTAAAATCAGGCGAATCTCCTAACGGAAAAATATTCTTAACCGCTGGATTGGGCGGTATGAGTGGTGCGCAACCTAAAGCAGGTAATATAGCTGGTTGTATCACCGTGTGTGCCGAAGTAAACCCGAAGGCTGCCACAAAACGTTACGAGCAAGGTTGGGTGGATGTTTTGGTTGATAATTTAAATGATTTGGTAAACCGTGTAAAGCAGGCGAAAACTAAAAGTGAAGTGGTTTCTATAGCATACATTGGAAATGTGGTGGATGTGTGGGAGCGTTTTTATGAAGATGATATTTTTATTCATGTGGGGTCCGACCAAACATCGTTACATATTCCATGGACGGGTGGTTATTATCCAGTTGGCGTGCCGTATGAAGCATCCAACAACATGATTAGAGAAGAACCAAAGCTTTTTAAAAAGAAGGTTCAAGAGTCTTTAAAACGACATGCGGCTGCCATTAATAAACATGCTAAAAAAGGCACTTATTTTTTCGACTACGGTAATGCGTTTTTGTTAGAAGCTTCACGTGCAGGGGCAGATGTTATGGCAGAAAACGGAATTGATTTTAAATACCCATCATATGTGCAAGATATTTTGGGACCTATGTGTTTCGATTATGGTTTTGGGCCATTCCGTTGGGTGTGTACCTCAGGAAAATCGGAAGATTTAGATAAAACCGATGCTATAGCTGCTGAGGTTTTACAAGAGATTATGACACATGCTCCAGCGGAAATAAAACAGCAGATGCAAGATAATATTGCCTGGATAAAAGACGCTAAGAAAAATAAAATGGTTGTGGGATCTCAAGCACGTATTTTATATGCCGATGCCGAAGGTAGAGTGAAAATAGCAAAAGCCTTTAACGATGCCATAGCAAAAGGAGAGATTGGTCCTGTGGTTTTAGGTAGAGACCATCATGATGTAAGTGGTACCGATTCGCCGTTTAGAGAAACCTCGAATATTTACGATGGTAGTAGGTTTACCGCAGATATGGCTATTCAAAACGTTATAGGTGATAGTTTTAGAGGTGCTACTTGGGTGTCTATTCACAACGGTGGAGGCGTTGGTTGGGGCGAAGTAATTAATGGTGGTTTTGGTATGGTGCTAGATGGCTCTCTTGAAGCCGAAGAACGTTCAAAAAGCATGTTGTTTTACGATGTAAATAATGGGATAGCACGACGAAGTTGGGCTAGAAATGATGAAGCCATATTCGCTATTAAACGAGAAATGGAACGCACCCCTAATTTAAAAATAACTTTGCCTAACTTAGTGGATGATAAGATTATTAATAATTTGTTTTAATGGCAGTAGTATTCAAAAACATAAAAGAATTACTTCAAGTTAGAAATGAACCCGTTCAGTTTGTTTCAGGAAAAGACATGGCAGTTTTACCAACCATAAAAAATGCCTTTTTGGTGGTTGAAAACGGACGTATTTCCGATTTTGGTGGCATGAGTTCTTGTCCTAAAGGTGAATTTAAAGAGGTTATTGACTGCACAGGTAAAATGCTTATGCCCACATGGTGCGATTCGCACACCCATTTGGTATACGCAGGCAACAGAGAAAGCGAATTTGTAGACAGAATAAAGGGTTTAAGCTATGAAGATATTGCTAACAAAGGTGGTGGTATCTTAAATTCGGCTAAAACATTACAAGATACTTCTGAAGAAGAATTGTACAATCAAAGTAAGGTAAGGTTAGAAGAGGTTATTACCTTAGGCACTGGAGCTATTGAAATTAAATCGGGATACGGCTTAACTAAAGCAGCCGAATTAAAAATGTTGCGGGTCATCAAAAAACTAAAAGAGAATTATCCCATTGAAATTAAAGCCACGTTTTTAGGTGCGCATGCTTTACCAAAGTCATTCAAAACCACAGAAAGCTATATTGACTATGTGATAAAGGAAATAATGCCAATAGTTACCAAAGAACAACTAGCCGATTATGTAGATGTGTTTTGCGAAACCGGTTACTTTTCGGTAAGAGACACAGAGCGACTATTAGAGGCCGGTAAACAATACGGTTTAATTCCTAAAATTCATGTAAACCAATTTACAGCTATTGGAGGGGTGCAAACAGGTATAAAATATAATGCCTTATCGATTGATCATCTAGAAGAAATGCGAAATGAAGATATTGAAGCGTTAAAAAATACCAAAACCATGCCTGTGGCTTTACCAGGTTGTTCATTCTTTTTAGGAATTCCTTATACACCCGCTAGAAAAATGATAGATGAAGGGTTACCCTTGGCTCTAGCAACCGATTATAACCCTGGGTCTTCACCTTCTGGAAATATGAATTTTGTAGTGTCTGCAGCCTGTATTAAAATGAAAATAACACCAGAAGAAGCTATAAATGCGGCTACAATCAATGGAGCCTATGCTATGAGGCTTCAAGATGAAGTAGGTTCCATAACAAAGGGGAAATTGGCTAATTTAATAGTTACTAAACCAATTAATTCGTACGGATTTATACCATATGCTTTTGGAGAAATTAAGGTTGAAAAGGTGTATTTAAAGGGAGTAGAAGTTTATTATTAAACTAATAGGTGAATATTTTATTAAGAATTTAGAATATCAGAATTATAAAATAAAATATAGATAAGTTTTTTACAAAAGCATGTTTTATTTTATGTTTTGATTAAGCTTTTGTAAAAAGATAAAAATGTACGAATTTATTGTTGTTAATAGCATATCTCTTCAGTACATTTGTAGCCCAAATATATATTATATTATGAGTAAGAAAAACGACTTAACATTTGATGTTTTAATTGAAATACCTAAGGGAAGTAGAAATAAATATGAATATGATTTTACTTTGAATAAAATTCGTTTTGATCGTACATTGTTTTCCTCAATGATGTATCCGGGTGATTATGGTTTTATTCCAGAAACCTTAGCTTTAGATCATGACCCATTAGATGTTTTAGTTTTATCAACAGAGCCATCTTACCCAATGGTGGTAATGGAAGTAAGACCAGTAGGTGTGTTTCATATGACCGATGAAAAAGGACCAGATGAAAAAATAATTTGTGTGCCAGTTTCAGATCCTGTTTGGAGTCAACGAAGTGATATAGCAGACTTAAACCCTCATAGGCTAAAAGAAATTGAGCATTTCTTTCAGGTTTACAAAGACTTAGAGAAAAAGAAAGTAGATGTTGGAGGATGGGGAAATGCCGCAGAAGCTATAAAAATCTACAAAGAATGTGTGGATCGTTATGATAATAGTGAACACAAAAGGAAACGCACTTTCGTAATCTAAAATTATTAGATTTAAAAATAACCTTCATAAACCAAAAGCCATCTTAAAATTTTAAGATGGCTTTTGGTTTTTTAATAGGTTAATGCACCAACAATACCTGTTTTAACATGCTATTTTTACTGAATAAACAAATAAAAACTAACATAAATCATAGTATTATTAATATTATAATTTAAATACCATTTAAATGTTTAATCTTTAATTTATAGAGGCTTTTTTTATCACTTTTATTTTCATATTTTTAACTTCTCTTAGAAAAATAGACTAATCATAATAACTAATTACATATGGAATTAATAGTAGACTTTTTACCGCTTTTTGGTGTTGTTGCCTTGGCATTTGTTTTTATTAAAAGCGCTTGGGTATCTAAACAAGATCAGGGAACTGATACAATGAAAGTAATAGCTAAAAACATAGCAGATGGAGCTATGTCTTTTCTTAAAGCGGAATATAAAATATTGTCAATTTTTGTTATAGCTGTAGCCGTCTTATTATATTTTAAAGGAGCTAGTGAAGCAGGTTCCAATGGTATGGTAGCAGTATCATTTATTGTAGGAGCTATATGTTCTGCTTTAGCTGGATTTATAGGAATGAAAGTAGCTACTAAAGCTAATGTTAGAACCACAAGTGCAGCAAGAAACTCACTTGGGAAAGCATTAGAAGTAGCTTTTGCAGGAGGTGCTGTAATGGGACTTGGTGTTGTAGGTTTAGGTGTTTTAGGTCTTAGTGGACTATTTATGATCTATAGCGAAATGGGCTGGGGCATCAATGAGGTGCTTAATGTACTTTCAGGATTTTCACTTGGAGCTTCATCTATCGCACTATTTGCACGTGTTGGTGGAGGTATTTATACTAAGGCTGCCGATGTTGGTGCTGATTTAGTAGGTAAAGTTGAAGCAGGTATTCCAGAAGATCATCCACTAAACCCTGCAACAATAGCAGATAACGTTGGTGATAATGTTGGTGATGTTGCTGGTATGGGAGCTGATTTATTTGAATCATACGTAGGTTCTATAATAGGTACTATGGTTTTAGGAGCCTTAATTACTACCGGAAATTTTAATGGTTTAGGTGCTGTGTATTTACCGCTAGTTTTAGCTGCTGTGGGTATTATTATGTCCATTATAGGAACGTTTTTTGTAAAAGTTAAAGACGGGGGGTCTCCTCATAAAGCCTTAAACCTTGGTGAATTTGGTTCTGCCATTTTAATGGTAATTGCTTCTTATTTTATTATTGATATTATGCTTGAAGGAACTACCGGTTTACCAAATGGTTCTACAGGTGTTTTTATTGCTGTAATAGCTGGTTTAACAGCTGGTTTAGCGGTTGGTAAAATAACCGAATATTACACAGGAACTGGTAAAAAACCTGTAAACTCTATTGTTAGACAATCTGAAACTGGTGCTGCAACCAATATCATAGCAGGATTAGGAACAGGAATGATGTCTACCATGATTCCTATCATTTTAATTGCTGCAGCTATTTTGGTATCACACCATTTTGCTGGTTTATACGGTATTGCTATCGCCGCTGTTGGTATGCTTGCTAATACAGGAATTCAATTGGCGGTAGATGCTTACGGACCTATTTCTGATAATGCTGGTGGAATTGCTGAAATGGCCGAATTACCTAGTGAAGTTAGAGAACGTACCGATAAATTAGATGCTGTAGGAAATACTACAGCTGCTATTGGTAAAGGATTTGCCATTGCATCAGCTGCTTTAACAGCTTTGGCTCTTTTTGCAGCTTTTATGGAAACTGCAGGTGTAAAATCTATTGATGTATCTCAACCAGATATTATGGCAGGATTATTAGTAGGAGGTATGTTGCCATTTGTGTTTTCAGCCTTGTCTATGAATGCGGTTGGTAGAGCAGCTATGGCTATGATTGAAGAGGTGCGTCGTCAGTTTAGAGATATTCCTAAACTAAAAGCAGCTCTTGAAGTTATGCGTAAATATGATTCTGATATGAGTAAAGCCACCGATGCTGATAGGAAAATATTTGATGAAGCTAACGGTGTTGCAGAATATGATAAATGTGTAGCAATTTCAACACAAGCCTCTATAAAAGAAATGGTATTACCAGGGTTGTTAGCTATTGCGGTACCTGTTGCTGTTGGATTTATTGGTGGTGCAGAAATGTTAGGAGGCTTACTAGCGGGGGTTACCACTTGTGGTGTGTTAATGGCTATCTTCCAATCTAATGCTGGTGGAGCTTGGGATAACGCTAAAAAAACTATTGAGGAACAGGGTAGAAAAGGAACTGATGCTCATAAAGCTGCTGTTGTAGGAGATACAGTTGGAGATCCATTTAAGGATACTTCGGGGCCTTCATTAAATATCTTATTAAAATTAATGAGTGTAGTGGCTTTAGTAATAGCACCTAGTTTAATTTCAGATGAAGCAGTTCAAGCTTACAACGATAATAGTAATGATGCTGTTGAAATGGTTGAGGTTTCAAAAGAAATTAAGGTGAATATGACTAGTAATGACGATGGAACTGTTAAAGCAGTTGTTACTATGGTTACCACTGAAAACGGAGAGCAATCTACTAGTTACCAAACTTTTGAAGGTGATGAAAATAAAGTGCAAGCAAGTATTGATGCTTTGAAAAATAATGGTTAAAAACCGACAACTAAACTAAATAAGACTAACTAAATAAAGAAAACCACATCGGTTCTTGTGTTAAAACAAGAAAGATGTGGTTTTTTATTTATTATTAGATTTATAAATTAAACCAACTTTTTGTAATCTCTTTTTCAATAATCAGGTTGGCTTTATGAACAAATTCATTTTTTAAAGCGTAGTATTGATAGTCTTTACTCCATTCAGAGTGATTTTCTGCAACTTGTTTTATAGCATCGCAAATAAAGTTAATTTCTTCATTAGTCATAGTAGGGTGAATAGACATACGTATCCAACCTGGGCGTTCTATTAAACAACCTTCTAGTATCTTTTTTTCAATTGATTTTGATGTTGATTGGTCTACGTTAAGTAAATAATGTCCGTAAGTACCAGCACAACTACATCCTCCACGAGTTTGAACTCCAAACCTATCATTTAAAAGTTTTACTACTAAATTATAGTGAACATCATCAATATAAAATGAAAACACTCCTAGACGGTCTTTGTGGTTAGGAGCTAAAATTTTAAGGTTGGGTATTTCTGTGAGTTTTTCAAAAATAATACTATTTAATTCGTGCTCTCTTTCTAAAATATTTTGCACACCCATTTCTTCTTTTAGTTGAATAGAAAGCGCAATTTTAATAGCCTGTAAAAATCCGGGAGTACCACCATCTTCTCTGGTTTCAATATCATCAATATAATCATGGTCTCCCCAGGGGTTTGTATAAGAAACAGTACCGCCACCAGGGTTATCTGGCACCAAATTTTTATATAATTTTTTATTGAAAATTAAGACTCCTGAAGATCCTGGGCCACCTAAAAATTTGTGAGGAGAAAAGGTAACAGCATCTAAATACTCATCTTCATTCTCTGGATGCATATCTATATTAACATAAGGCGCAGAACATGCAAAATCAACAAAACAAAGTCCATTGTTTTGATGCATTATCCTAGAAATATCGTAGTAATTGGTTCTTATGCCAGTAACATTAGAGCATCCTGTTATGGCTGCTATTTTTATAGGGTATTCTTGATATTTATCAATAAGCGTTTTTACGCTTTTTAAACAAGGCAGACCCTCGTCGTTAGAAGGAATTACTTCTACCTTAGCAATAGTTTCTAACCATGAGGTTTGGTTAGAGTGGTGCTCCATATGAGACACAAAAATCACGGGTCTTTTTTCTTCAGGAATAACCGTATGGTCTTTTAAATTCTCATTGAGTTTAATACCTAAAATACGTTGAAATTTATTGATGGCACCTGTCATTCCTGTACCTACCGTAATAAGTACATCATCTTTAGAGGCGTTTACGTGTTTTTTTATGATGTTTCTGGCTTGGTGATAAGCCAAAGTCATAGCAGAACCTGTAATAGATGTTTCGGTATGTGTGTTGGCTACAAAGGGACCAATGTCATTAAGAATTTTTTCTTCAATAGGCCGATACAATCTCCCGCTTGCTGTCCAATCGGCATAAATGATTTTTTTTCTGCCATAGGGCGACTCAAAAAATTGATGGTTGCCAACTATATTTTCTCTAAAGGGTGCAAAATATGCTTCTAGATTGGTGTTGTTTTGAAGTTTAGAACCAGAATCTTTTGCGGTAACATTCATAATTAAATTTATTTTTTAGAAAAAATCACTTTAGTTATTTAATTGATGCTAATACATCAATGAGAGTGTTTTTATTTACCTTCTTGATTTTTAAAATTTGAGATTCCTTTTTCTAGCCAAGAGTTGTAATCATCTACATTAGGTGTATAGGCTACGGGTTCTATAAGATTATCTTCATTATGATCCATTAATACGTACATGGGTTGTGTGTTGGCTTTGTATTTAATGGTTTGTAATTCACTCCACTTTTGTCCAATATATTTAAGTTTTTTACCTGGTCTTAATTTAGAATCTACAATTTCATT
This sequence comes from Seonamhaeicola sp. NFXS20, assembly GCF_049132085.1. Lineage (NCBI taxonomy): Bacteria > Pseudomonadati > Bacteroidota > Flavobacteriia > Flavobacteriales > Flavobacteriaceae > Seonamhaeicola > Seonamhaeicola sp. NFXS20. Next base: position 581,123 of record NZ_JAFMPU010000001.1, read on the forward strand.
GTCTTTTAATTTACGCTTATCATCTACATATAAAGAAATAAGAACAACATCATTTTTAAGCTTTTCTAATACTTGAGGTTTTACCCATACATTCTGTTCCATTTTTCTACAATTAACGCAGGCGTGCCCAGTAAAATCAATCATAACAGGTTTTCCTACTTTTTTAGCATAAGCTAAACCTTTATCATAATCGTTAAAAGCTAATATATCATGAGGTGGCATTAAATGGGCACCATCTGGTAAATCTTCGTGGTTGTTAGATGCTGTGTTGCCAGAACCTAGTTGGGTAAAACCAACACCGTAAGGCGACTCACTATAATGTTGTGGTGGCGGAAAAGCACTTATTAAATTTAAAGGTGCGCCCCATAAACCAGGAATCATATAAATGGTAAAAGCTAATGATAGTAAACCTAAACTAAGTCTTCCTACCGAAATATGAGACAATGGCGAATCATGAGGGAGTTGTATTTTGCCAAATAAATACATTGCTAAGGCGCCAAAAATAGCAATCCAAATAGCAATAAATACTTCTCTTTCTAACCAATGTAATTGCAAAACTAAATCGGCATTAGATAAAAATTTGAATGCTAAAGCAAGTTCTAAAAAACCAAGAACTACTTTAACAGTATTTAGCCAACCACCAGATTTTGGTAAAGAATTTAACCATCCAGGAAAAGCAGCAAATAAAGCAAATGGTAATGCAATAGCTAAAGAGAATCCTAACATACCCACTATTGGCCCAGATTGACTACCTCCAGAGGCAGCTTCAACCAGTAAGGTGCCAACAATAGGGCCTGTACAAGAAAACGATACTATAGCTAAGGCTAAGGCCATAAAGAAAATGCCTATTAATCCGCCTCTATCTGCCTGCGAGTCTACTTTGTTAGCCCAAGAATTAGGTAGCATAATTTCAAAGGCTCCTAAAAAGGAAGTTGCAAATATTATTAACAAAATAAAGAAGGCTAAATTAAACCAAACGTTGGTAGATAAGGCATTTAAAGCATCGGCACCAAAAATTAAACTAACTAAGGTTCCTAAAAGCACATAGATAACAATAATAGATACACCATAAATAATAGCATTTTTTATACCTGCTGCCTTATTTTTACTTTGTTTAGTAAAGAAACTAACAGTCATTGGTATCATAGGGAACACACAAGGTGTTAACAAAGCTGCAAACCCAGAGAAGAAAGCAATAAAGAATATACCCCACAGCCCTTTTGATTCTTTTACAGGTGGAGCTGACTCAGTATTACTTTCTACTGTTGTATTAGTTTTTTCTACACTGCTGCTAGAATTGATGTTGAATGTTAAGTCTACTTCTGTAGGAGGTGAACATTTGGTATCATCACATGACATAAATTCTACAAAAGCTTGAATACTTTCTAAAGGTTCTGATACTTTTATTTTTTGTTTAAAAACCGCTTCGTTTTCAAAAAACTTAATAACCATATCAAACACAGGATCATTAACAGAGTGTCCTTCTTCTTCAATTGTGTTTCCTATTAAAGTAATTTTGCCATTAGCATCATCAAACGTAAAACTTGTTGCTATAGGGCCGCCTTCTGGAACGTCTTGAGAATATAAATGCCAACCAGATTCAATTTGAGCTTCAGCTATTAACATATATTCTGTGTCTGATAGCTTCTCTACAGAGGCATTCCATTTTACGGGGTTTACTATTTGTGCATTACTAAATAGAGAAAAGCATAAAGAGAGTATAAAAACTATTTTTTTCATGTAAAATAATTTAGTGCTAAGAAAAATTATTTAATAGCAAAGGTGAGTTCTTTTTCGGTTGGGGGTAAACAACGCGTATCGTCGCATACCATAAATTCAACAGTAGCATTAATATTAAATGGTGCTTTTCCTTTTAATTTTATGCGTTGTTTAAAGGCTGCTTGTGTTTCAAAAAATTTAATTTCCATATCGAAAATTTTATCATGAACGGTATGGCCTTTTTCTTCTTTGGTATTACCTTTTTTTAAGTAATTACCGTTACTTTCAAAAGTGAAACTAGTTGCTATAGGGCCTCCCTCTGGCACGGTTTGAGAATATAAATGCCAGTTTTCTTCAATACTAGCTGTAGCAATTAATTCGTATTCTGAATCTGAAATTTTTTTAACACTTGTAGACCATTTTACAGGTTCTAAAATTTGAGCAAAACCATTAGCGGAACACACTAATGCGAATAATATTAGTAATTTTTTCATAATTGTTTAATTGTTTTAAAAAGGGTTATGTTTTACGATAACCCTTTTGTTATCTTTCTTAATTAAAAATAAATTTATTGACTGACTAACTCAAAAAATCACACTAAAACAAATGTATAAAGAAAGATTATAAATTATTGTTGGGTTTAAATACTATTTCAAAAGACTTTCCATTATTTTGGAGCTTTTTTGCTAATACTTGAATGTCTTTAGAGCTTATGTTATTTATAACGTCTTCAAAATTTTTAGGATTGTTCATATTGTACCCATCTCTATAAAACGTTGTTAATAGAGCCATATCGTAACCGTTATTGCTTTTAGATTGTTCTCTCGATTTTTTATAACTAGTAAGTGTTTTGTCTAAATCTTCTTGTTTAATGTTCCCTGTAGCTATTTTAGATAATTCGTTATGAACAATATCAATAAGTTTTTCTGCTAAATCTGGGTTGCAATCAAAATTAACTGATAAATATGACAAAACTTTAGGCTCTTTGGTTAAGAATGCTTGAGCTCTTGGACTGTAAACACCACCTTCTTCTTCACGTAATGTTTCTGTTAATCTTAATTGCATAATAGCACCTAAAGCTTTGGTTACATAGCTGTTTTTAACCGTGTAGTCATTAGCTATTTTAAATGCTATGTTAACATTGGTTTTAGGGTCTTCCATAGGAAGATATATATCTTCATCTACGTTGTTGCTGGCCCATGGTTGAGACACATCTTTAAATGTTTCGTTATCGGTTGTTGTAGGTAAGCTTGCAATGTATTTTGATAAAAGAGGCTCTAATAGTTCTGCTTTAACATCGCCTACAATAAAGAATTCAAAATCTGCTGGATTAGCAAATCTGTCTAAATACACAGATTTTATTTTGTTAAAAGAAATTTCGTTTACAAAATCTTGATTAAAAATTCTTTTTCTAGGATTACTATTACCGTACAAGGTAGTTGTAATGCTGTCTTTCATTTGTTCACCAATATCTTTGCTTCTTTTAATTAGGAAGTTGTTAATGCCTCCTTGCATTACTTGAAATGCTTGTTCATCAAAACGAGGTTTAGCAAAGTATAAGTGTGCTAATTGCAACATGGTTTCTACATCTTTGGTAGTTGAAGACCCTTTAAGATTTTCTGTTGTTTCACCTATACTTGGCGACATTGAAGCTGATTTTCCTGCTAAAATTTTTGGTAGTTCAGTTGCTGAAAATTCGCCTAAACCAGACATTGAAATTAAATTACCTACAAGGTTAGCAGATGGTAAATCTTCATCTTTTATCAATGAGTAACCTCCATGACTTATAGCATTAAAGGCAACTGTGTTTTTTTGCTTGTTGGCAAATTTATAATGTACTTTAATACCATTACTTAGAGTATAAGTTGTTGATTTAAGAGCTTCATTTTTTTCTGTATTTACTATGCTTCCTTCTTTTATGTTTAATCCAGAAATTAAAGTTTTACCTTCAAATGCTTCTGTGTATGGTGTAAGATTTGGGTTGTTTTCAACTGCATTAATAATTTTATGAGCCTGTTCTTCGGTTAAGTTATTTTGCCCTTCAACACCTGTTACATTTAAAAACCTATTATTTTTTGTGTAAAGTCTTTTTATGGTGTTATGTAAATCTTCTGGAGAAAATTTAGCAAACAGTTGTTTAGCTATTTCATATTCTTTTTCAATGTCTGCTATGGTTTTGTTATTTAAGTAATTGTCTTTTATTATGTTAATTAAAGTACCATGCTTTTGATCGTCTTTTTTAGCTATTTGAGTTTCATAATGGTTTGAAAACTTTTTAATAGTTCTATTAATTTCTGAAGGTGTAAAACCAAATTTAACTGCTCTATAGACTTCTGTTAATACCTCAGAGAAGGCTTCTTGTTGTTCTCCTAGCTTAGGACTTATTCTAATGCTAAAAACATTATTAGCTCTGGCTAATGAAGCGTATCTTAAATTAGCGCCTAAAAAATGAGCATCTGGTTTTTGAGCTACTTCGCTTATTCTTGCAGATAGCATATTAGTAACCATAGACTCTAATAACGCGTTCTGTAAATCTTCAACAGTTTGGTCTTTTAAAGATTTTTTATGACGAATACCAAAATTTATCATAGCGGTAGATATTTCTTTATCCATACCTAAGCTATATAACATGTCTTTATTTTCTGGTATTTCAACAATAAAACGCTCTCTTGGATTTTCTACTGCTGGTATTTTAGAAAAAAGCTTTTTAATTTTTGCTTCAATAACATTAACATCAATATCACCAACTATAGCTATGGCTTGTAAATCTGTTCTGTACCAATCATGATAAAAATCACGTAGTGCTTTGTATTCAAAATTTTCTACAATACTCATTAAGCCAATAGGTAATCTGTTGGCATATTTTGAATGGTTAAAAGTTATAGGTAATGATGTTTGAAACAAGCGCATTTGTCCGTTTTGACGTGTACGCCATTCTTCTTTAATTACGCCTCTTTCGGCATCAATTTCTTCATCAGTTAATAGTAAATAATTACACCAATCATGTAATACTAATAAGCCTTTATCTATTAACTCCGGCGTTGTAGGTACGTTATCAATATTATAAACGGTTTCATCAAAACCTGTATAAGCATTTATATCTCTACCAAATACTAAACCTTTTTCTTGAAATGTATTTAGAATGCCTTTACCTTCAAAATTTTCAGTACCATTAAAAGCCATGTGTTCTAAAAAGTGAGCTAAACCTTGTTGATCATCATTTTCAAGAATAGAGCCAACATTTTGAATTATATAGTAACTAGCTGCATTTTTTACAACATCGGTACTTTTTATGTAATAGGTTAAACCGTTAGGTAAAACACCTTTTTTTATGGTTTTATCTATTGGAATGGGATTCGATAAATTTTGAGCAAAAAGGTTTATGCTTAAAAGTAGGAATAAAGCCGATAATTTTTTCATGAATAGTTTTTTATATTTTTATAATAGACGTCATAATTTTAACTTCCCCCTATTAAAGAAATGTTAATTTATTTAAATACCGTTTTTTTATAACCAATTTATTGAAAATTAGAGGTATACTAGTGTGAAATGTATTTGGGTTTATTTGTTTAAGAGCGATTCTAAAAGATTAAAAGCTTCTTCACCGCCACCAACATATCTTTTAACTATTTTTCCTTTAGGGTCTATAATAAATTTTGTTGGAAACCCTTGTACGTTGAATCTGTTTACAAAATTGTCTGAAGTGTTATTTTTATCACTCATTAATTGTTGCCAATTGTATCCGTTTTTTTCAACAAACTTTTGAATTTTCTCTTTTGTATCTCCAGAGTTTATGCCAACAACTACTAACTTGTCTTTATACTTTTCTTGAAATGCTTTTACTTCTGGCATTTCGGCAACACACGGGCCGCACCAAATACCCCAAAAATCTATAAGTACATATTTTCCTTTAAGGCTATTAATGTCAAATGTTTCACCATTTAATGTTGCGTTGGTTTTTATACTTGGCACAGGAGAACCATCGGCAGTTTCTTTAATACCTTGAATACGTGTTGCTACGTCTTTATAGTCTGGGTATTCTGATAAATCTGTAGATAATAAACTAAACAACTCTTCGGCTTCTTCGTTTGTTATTTGAGTGCGTAACATTAAATCATTTAAATACCAAGCCGAAGCTAAATCGTTTGGATTGTTTCTTATATGATTAGTTAAGGCGTCAATAGATTTTTTAAAGATAGTTTCAGATTTTTTATTTATTTCCTCTTTTTTAGCTTCGTCATCTGTATAGGTGCTTTCCACTGCTAGATTACCCATATCATTATACATTGGGTACATTAGTTTATTAACTTTAGCTAAACCATCATTAAAAGCATTGCCGCTTGGGTAAGCATCAAAAAAATCTGTTGCTTCGCCTTTAATTGTAATATTTGCTCCTGGTGAAGCGTACACCATAATAAGAGCACATTTTACAGGGAAATATCCTCTACCACCTTTAGGGATTTTAGACAATTTTTTATCTGGTCCTTTAAACGATGGATATATTCTTAACATAGACAATTTAGATACTGTGGTAGTTAATTTAAACTTGCCATCTTTAACAATAATAGAGTCTGATGGTGTGGTTCTTGTATATTCTTTATCTGGGTGTCTGTAGTATAAATTTCCTTTTAACCCTTTTATGTCTCCTGATAAAGTAAAGGTGTTATCATTGTTTTGAGCATTGTTTTGCTGAAAACTCATTAAGGTAACAAAGCAAATAAGTAGTATGTTGTGAAAATGTTTCATAGTGGTTTATATTTTAAAAATTAATGTCCAAACAATTCTTTTAATTTAGAGTCTAATTCTTCTTTAGTTGGGTTTCTTAATAGAATGGTATTGTTATTATCTACCAAAAAAGTAGTGGGTAAGTGTGGTACACCATATTTTTTTGCTACAGGTCCGTAGGCTCTACCTTCTCCGGTATCAAAAACGTGTATCCAAGGTGTTTGGTCTTCTTCAATAGCTTTACGCCATTTATCTTCTAAATCGGCGGTTCCTATACCCACTATTTTAAACCCGTCTTGATTATATTTTTTTCTTAATTCTTTTAGATGAGGAAAAGAGGCTCTACAAGGTACACACCAACTTGCCCAAAAGTCTACCAACTTATATTTTGCTTCTACTTTAGATAGTGTTAAATCTTTACCATTAACGGTTTTTAAAGTAAAATCTGGTGCAGTATTGCCAACACCTAAGTTTTCAAAATTATCTTTGTACACTTTGGTCATATAATGTTTAAAAAAGCCTGTTTTACGAGCCTCTCCTTTAAAAAGATGGTAAAATTCTTTAAGTTCTTCTTTGTTCATTCTTCCTTCTGCATATTGATAACCCAAAATATGTACAGCTATTGGAGAGTCTGGATTGTTTTTTACATAATCAATTTTTGTATTTACATATCTATTTTGTCTTTCCAAGCTAAGAGGCATCAGTTCTTTTTGAAGATTTTGCGCCTTTTCTAGATCTTCTGTTTTTTTGGTTTGTTTAGCTATTGAATATAACTTCCTAACCTCTTCAAGAGGTTCATATTTGGGGTCACTAAATATGGCCATAGTTTGTGCTTCTATCTTGGTGTACTCATCATGACTTTTTGAACCTGAAACTTCAGATTCAAATTGCCAATTATTAGGTTGTACACTAGTCCAATCTATAGCTATTGTTATAGGACTGTTTTCAATAAAAAATCTACTAGTTTTTCCATCAATTATTAAATTAACCATATCAGGGAAATCAACTTTTCCAGAAAATTTAAAAGTTCCATTTACAATTTGGGTACTATCAATAACCGTAACCTTATCTCTGTTTCCTGAGTCAGTTATCTTAACAGAACCTTCGTTAAGCCCTTTAATAGTCCCAGAAATAGTGTATCCGGTTTCTTGAATGTTTTGTGCTGTTTTGTTTTTACATGATAAGCTTATGGTTATTGTAAAAACAACTATAAATAGTTTTAAGATTGAGTTATTCATTTTTGTTAGTGTTTTAATTAGGTAGCATGATAAATTTATAACCATCGCCTTCAGAGAAATACAGTCTGCTTCGGTTGTTTTTTAACCATTTAGCCCAGTCTTTTGCAGATTCAAAAGATTCTTGAGTGTATTTTGTTAATATACGTTTTGCTATTTCTACACGATCACCTTTTAAGAGCATGCTAACGGCAGTATCTAACAATTCAATTTTATAGTTTGGTATTCCTAAAGTTTTGGCATCATTATCAACAGCAACTTTATACCATTCATCTTTAACTCCGTAGAAATAAGGCATGTTTTCTTTGTAATAATTTTCGTAATTAGCCCAATTGTTTTTAAATATTTGTTTTAAACTGTCGGGTTCATGGCGTATAGTCCACTCTCTAGTTTCTTTTCTAATTGGACTTTGCAACTGCATTTTTTCTAGATCGTTTAGAGTTTTTCCGGAATCTTTCTTTTTTTTAAGTTTTTCTTTAGTTATACGTTGTTGTAAAGTGTCTTTGTTTAGGTAATGCAACCATGCTTCAGAACCTTTATCAGAGACTGTCCATTGTTGTTCTCTTAGGTACTCACGCAATTGTATGCCTTTTATTTTTCTAGTGATTTGTTTTGCACCTTTAAATGGTGCTATATAATGAATGGCATTAATAAAAGTTAGTTTAGCACTGTTTGTCATGTATTCAGGAGCTGCAGCAAACCCCCAATGAAAAAAGTTGGCATGACGCCCAATAGCTGTAGCTTCAACACCTTTAGCACAAGCACCACTAGAAATCCATTCGGCATCTATACCGTTATCAAAACCGTAACCAGTGGATACTAAACCTATAGGGAAACCTTTACCGTCTTGATATCCTTCAGTTTGTATGCGCCACATTGGCATGGTATCTCCTAAATCTCTTCCGCCATACCTGGCTTTATAATTATCTGGAGTCTTTCTATCTTCATAAGTAACTGCTACTTTATAAGGCTGATTAAAAATAGCATGTTCTAATTTCATACTATGCGCATGAGCATCTAAACACAGACATAAATGGTCTATTTTTAGCTGACGCCCTTGGCCTATAAAAGCAGAGGGTTCTCCAATCATTATAGTAGCATGATTAAAGTTTTCAGTTAAATATTTTCGGGTTTTGTATCCTGTTATTTGTCCTGTAGAATCTTTTTCATAGCCACCTGCATAATGTTTAAGATAGGTGTCAATGATGGTAACATCATAATTAGCCGACATAGTTTCTTTATAATCATCGCCATAAACAGTAGTTACCGAATTAAAATATTGTTTTAGAAATTGATCAAAATCTGCTGCACGTTTTTTTTGGAGTTCGATTTTTCTATCTGGATTTGCTGAATATTTTAGCTCTCGCTCTGATAGCGGTTTATCCGGATTAGTACCAACATATAAAATCTTTAAATCAGATTTTTTAGTTTGCCCCAAAACGGATATTGATATGGTGGTTGTTAACACCAATAAAATGATGTTTTTAAAAATATATTTCATTGTTAGTTTAGTTTTATATTATAGTTTGAGTGTTTTTGATTTTGTTTGAGGAGGGAAACATTTGCGGAGATCACAAGTTTGATAAAATAACCCGCAATTAATTTCGGAGCCTTTTGTAAAATTTCCAACAGAGCAATATTGAACAAAAATGGGGGTATCGTGATACACATAAATATCATCACCATAAGGTTCGCTATATGGTTTTTCCCATTCACCAATGGTATTTATTCCAATAGGTAGCTCTAGCTCTAATTTAGAAGCAATATAGGGTTGGGTTTCTGGTACATAAGCATAAATATGCCAACCATCGGCTATATTAGCCTTTAAAATAATGGCTACTTGTGTTTTGTCTTTAGACCAAACAAGCGTTGCGTTTACAGCAACTGGATCCATTGGGTTAGTTGGCGATGTTGAAAGTTCTGAAGAAACTGTTTCTACTTTTTTCTTTAAATCTGGTTTAATTGTTTTTTGTTGTGCCCAACCAAGTTGTACCATTAGAAAGAAAAGTGGTATTGCTATGTGGTATTTCATTTTTTTTAGTTAAAAGACATTGATGTTATTTCTTTTTCGCTCCTTGGTTTAATATTTGGGTTGGCATTAGCATTATTGATTAGCCAAACATAACCGCCTGTTTCTGTAAAGAACATATTATCTTTGTTTTTGTTAAACCAAGCTCTCCAGTCTTTAGCTGTTTTAAAACTTTCAAGTGTGTATCGTAATAAAATTCTATAAGCTTTGTCTGTTTCTACATTATTTTCAAGCAAGCTAATGGCTTTATCAAGTACTTTAATATCTGTATTTGCAATGCCCAAACTTTTAATATCTTCATCAACTTTTAAGTCATAGAATCCCGCAGGCTCTGAGAAGAAATAGTCTCTGTTTTCGTTTAAATATTTTCTAATAGCAAGGGTGTCTAAACCTGTTATTGAAGCCCATGAGTTTCTACCAATATTTTTTTTGAGATAGCCAACTCTGTCTGGAATGTTCTGTGGTTTACTATTAAGGAGCATTTCCTCCATTTTAGTTAACGATTCACCTTTATTTTTTTTAGCAGCAAACTCTTTACGTTTTGTTTCGTTATTTGCGTTAAATTCTTTTAAAAAATTAACATAAGAATCATAGGAAGATTTTGTTGTGTAAAATATCATTTCATCTATATACTCTTTGGTAGCAATGCGTTCATTGTATTTTCTAGCAATTAATTTATCGTTTTTGTGTTTATTGATATATACCACGGCATTGGCAAATACTGTTTTGGCTTCTTCGGTCATGTATTTTGGATCACCGGCAAAACCCCATAAGAAGAAATTACCATGTCTTCCTAAGGCTACAGCTGTTTTTTGTTTAGAACTAACACCTCCAGAAATAATTTCAGCATTTGGAGAATCTTCAAAGCCCCAACCGCGTGCTACCATACCAACTCTAAAGCCATTGCCGTCTAGATAACCTTCTGTGTTTATTTCCCACATTTGTATGTTTTTAGCAACATAACCACCATCAAAAGCTTTTAAAACACCTTCTGGTGTTGGTCTACTTTTAAGAGTTATAGAGGTTTTAAAAGGTTCACCAAAAATTTCATGTTCCGTTTTTATATGATGAGCATGTCTGTCTAAACAAAGGCAGTACCAGTCTAATTTTGAGCCTAAACTTGAACCAATAACAGATGAGGTATGCCCAATAAATATTGCAGCACTATCAAAATCATCACTTACATATTTAGCGGGTTCCATGCTTAAGAATTCGCCTGTTTTAGGGTCTTTATGAATTACCCGTTCTTTTATAGGAGTTGGTGCCTCATCAAAAATGGTTACATCATGTTGTTTAGATATGCCTTCATTGTAGTCTCTAGGGTCTACTGTGGTAACTTTTGTAAAATATGTTTCTAATAATTCTTTAAAAGCAGGCCATCTTTTTCCGTACTCTTTTTTAAACCGTTCTGGAGACATTGCTCCGGAAACTCCTGTAGACTCAATGTTTTCTGGCATGGGTTTGTCTGGACTGTAACCAACATACAACACTTTTATATTTTGTTTTTCTATAGATTGAGAAAAACCAATAGATATTTGTAAAACAAACAAAAAGGCTATTATTTTTTTCATGTTTTTTATTTTTAAATTCCTAATTCTGTAAATAAGTCTATTAATTTTTCATTGGAAGGCCTTGGTGCATTAGCTTGTACAATGTTTCCTTGAGGGTCTATTAGTATAAATTGGGGAATTCCTTGTATTTGATATTTTTGAATAAATTCAGATTTCCAATCTTTATTAGCAATTAATTGAACTCCTCCCAACTCATTTTCTTTTACAAATTTTTTCCACTTTTCGGTGTCAGATACTTTATCAACAGAAAGACTTATAAATACAATGTTTTTGTCATGGTATTTTTTTTCAACCTCTTTCAAGAAAGGGATTTCAGCTTTACAAGGTCCGCACCAAGTAGCCCAAACATCTATGTAAACATATTTACCTCTAAAATCACTTAATGAATTTGTTTCTCCATTAATGTTTTTGTAATTGACAAATTCTGGCGATGGGTTACCAGGTTGGGTTGCCATTAAATCTTTATATTGTTTTGTTACATGGGTTTTGTAAGTTTTGTTTGAAACATTAGCCATAAAGAAATCATAATACGCTTGCAAGTCATGACTTTTGGCTATGTCAAACCTGGCATACATAATAAAGAGTTCATCTAAAATATTTTGGTCATCAACTTGTTCTTTAATGAATTTAAGCTTGTTTAAGGGGTCTGCCGCCCAAACATTATCAACCGTTTTACTATATTCAGTATTATAATAGCCTCTTAATAAAAACTGATATGTTAAAGAATGTTGAAATTCGCTAAAATCTTGCAAGTTAGCTGAATCTAATAAGTTAAAGAAACCTTCAGATAATTCAGGTTTTTTCCCGTTGTTGGATCTTTCATAACTTATTGGATAGTACATGTAAGACATTAGTTTATTGTAGAAAATATCCTTTTTTTCATTTTCTATAAAGTAAGATGGTAACCCTTGACTGGAGTTTAATAGGTTTAGAAATTCTTTTTCTTTATTTTCCTGCTTTTTAATAAAAGAAGCTTCATCACCATACTTTAAATGTCTATCTTCATTATTTATCCTAGTTCTGATACTCTCTTTTTTATTTAAATAAGTATTTATTGCAGCTTCATCACCACCAAATTGTATGGAATTTCTAAAATCATTACCATCTGCCGTTAGTTCAATATGCTGTCCTGGTTTTGAAGTAAATACAATAAATTCTTTTCCTAAACTTATTGAAAACTCACGAGAGCTATTTATAAACAAGGTATCAATAAAAGCCCCTGTTTTATCAATATTTACTGTTTGTTGAATAGTAGGAACTGTATCAAGGCTTATGCTTGTATACTTTGAATTAATTTTTATGTTGGCATCTTTTACATTTTCAATTTTACCCGTAAGAATAGCGTAATTAATTACAGGTTTAGGTTCTTGTTTACAAGAAAAAGTTAAGATGGTAGGGGCTATAATGGTTAATAGTATTTTTTTCATAACTATATTCCTAGTTCGTTAAATAACTCTATTAATTTTTCATCAGAAGGTCTTGGTGCATTGGCTTGTACAATGTTTCCTTGAGGGTCTATTAGTATGAATTGAGGAATTCCCATAATTTTATAATCTGATATAAAAGAAGTATTGAAATCGTTATCGGTAATTAGCTGAATACCTCCCATTTCTTTTTCTTCAATCATCTTTCTCCATTTATCTTTATCTTTTTGTTTGTCTGCTGAAATACTTACAAAATGGATGTTTTTATCATGATATTGTTCTTCTACTTTTTTTAGGAAAGGAATTTCGTATTTACAAGGTCCGCACCAAGTTGCCCAAACATCTATATACACATATTTGCCTTTTAAATCATCTAAAGAAGTGGTGCCTCCAGCATAGTTTTCATAGTTTTCGAACTTAGGTGATGGTTGTCCTTTATCTAAAACTTTTAAAGACTCATATAGTTCTTTTATTTTTTCTATGTGTTTTTGGTTTGTTGAAGCATTTACAAAGTCTTGCAAGTCTTTATCTTTGTCTTTAGACATGGGTAAACGCATAGAAATATTTTTATATAACTCAGCATTTTTAATAGTTTGATTTGTGATTTCAGACAAAGCTTTAGCACTTGCTTCTTGATACGGTAAAGAGTCTTTTTGGTAATACTCATAGGCCTTATTTTGAATGTTTTGAGAAACCATTCTTTGATAATCTGATGAATACAAATAATCTTCTGCATTATCAAAAGAGATTTCGTTTAATTCTTTCTTAAAAGCTTCAGAAGCTTTAAAATCTCTGTTTTTTGCAAGGTAACCGTACATCCTCTCGTACTGAGATTTTTTTGCTAACCTTCCGTAGTTAATGGCTCTTAATTCTTTCGTTTTTATTTCTTCTGGTAAGTTTTTTATGCTATTTAAGTGCTCTTCTAAATCTTTTTGAAAGTTTAAAACTTTGGTTTCAAAAGTAGATTCATCTACATTGTAACTCCCTTCTCTATCCATCATAAAATCTACATTCTTAGATTCTTTATAAGCGAAGTAATTATTTAAGTCTGCATAATCTCCAGAGAATTTTAAACTTTTAATATTTTCTTTTTCATTAGCATCTATATTAATATTAGTACCTTGTGTTAAATAAGCTGTAAATCTTAAATTACCATAACGTATGTTGTAAACCTCATTTTCTTCAATAAAAAGTGTGTCTGAAAATGTACCAGTGTCTTTTACGTTAATGATTTTAGAAAAACCGTTAAGTGAGCTCACTTTAAGTTCTCCTCCTTTAGTATTACTTATATTACCAGAAAATAAAGTATAGTTTACAGGTTTTTCATTATTGCAAGCCCAAAGCAAAATAAGTGTTAAAGCAATAGTTAAGTGTTTTAATTTACCCATGTTATAAAGTTTTTAGAGTTTTATGTTTTAGATATGAAGAGTAATAGCCTAGGCTACCCTTAATTTTTTTAGTTAATTAACAATTAATTAACCAAAATGTGGTTGCAAAAGAAAGTTAAACAAGGCTTAAAAGTAGTTATAAGCCTTGTTTAAAAAATTAATAGAATAATTAATATTGATTTTGTTCTAAAGCTCCATTAGAAATTAATATTTCCTCATTTGGTATAGGGAAAGCATATTTTCTAGAGTTAACATCTAAAGTTGTGGTAACAGGAGTTTCATCTCCCAAAATAATACTTGAGTTAAATGGATAAAATGTTCTAGATAAAATAACATCATCTGCCGAATCTGAGTTATTATTGTAGCGTCTTATATCATACCATCTGTGAACAAAAGGCATTTCTCTGCGACGTTCTTCTATTATTTTTACTAAAGCTTCTTCTTGAGAGGATGCAGTTAGGTTAATTTCAGAAGGATCTGCAGAAGCATCCATTCTTTTTGCTCTTAAAATATTAGCTGTTTCTAACCCATCAGACCAAAGTCCTTGTCTAACCTGACATTCAGCTTTAATTAACAACATTTCTGGAACAGAAGGTCCGCTTGGGATGTCGCTTTTAAAGAAGAAAATATAACCAGGGTAGCTATAAGGAGGGTTAAGAGAACCACGATCATACGTGTAGTCTTCAACCATATGGTATTTGTATCTAAGATCGTTAGTTTGGTCATATAAACCAAGTAACTCTTCTGATGGCCAATATGCCCAAACAGCATTGTTTAACATTCTGTAGTAATACAACTCTCCAAATTCCATTCTGTCTTCATGCACCGTTTGCAAGTCGTGTGTATAAGGATAAAACAGCTCTACTTGTGTGGCATTTGGATTAAAAATAGTTACATACGAAGGAATGTCTGAATAGCGCATATCAGTGTTGTAATTTCTTAAATAGTCATATTCATCAAGTGCCTTTTGAGCATAAGATTGAGCCGATACATAGTCATTTAAAGCTAAATAATAACGAGCTGCAAAACTATTTACAGCAGCAGTACTTGCTCTCCATGAATATTTTAAACCATTAGCATCTCCAAACTCACGTGTTATTTCTAAAGCTTTTGAGAGGTCTGACTCGATAAGAGCATATGTTTCTTCTAGGGTTGCTCTTTCAATACTTTCATCAAAACTAGTTGTTTCTTTAATAGGCAACCCTAGCTCTTGTTTATTAGCTTCTGTATAGGGCAAACAAAATATGTTTGCTAGTTGAAAATAACTATAAGCTCTTATAAAGTGGCACTCGGCAATTATATTTGCCTTATCTTCCTCTGAGGCACTAACACTATTAATACCACTAAGGATTAAATTAGCAGTAAATATTTTTTCCCATTCTTCAGACCACCCGGACCATCTAGCACTTTCATTTGCAGCTAATTCCATGTCCCATGTGCCATAAATTGGTTGATATGTGTCATATGCACGACTAAAATTATCGTACATTTCTGTTGATAATTCATAATCATCAGTGCCGAAAATTGAAGAAAATACAGATTCAGAATAAAAATTTCTATAACTGTTTAATATCGCTTCATAATCTTCTAATGATTCTGGAGCAATTGAAGAAGTTTTTGAGGGGCTTTCTTCTAAAAATTCATCACAACTATTAAATAAAGGTGCTAGAGTGATAAATAGTATATATATATATGCTTTTTTCATAGTTATCATTTTTAAAAGTTTAAATTCATTCCAAATGTGTAAGTTGTTTGAGGTCTTAAAGTGCCTTTAGGGTACTCAGGGTCTTCATTAAAATCATTAAATAAAATGACACCCAAATTATTTGCCTGAGCAAAAAAGCTTAATGAATTTATTCCTAATTTGTTTATGATGTTTTTTGGTAAATTATAAGTAAGGTTCACTTCTTGAAATCTAATATGCGAAGCGTCTTCTGTTAAGTATGACATATAAGGGTAGTATCTATCATAGAAATAATAACGAGCTTCTACAGATGGTATTGGTATTATCTCATTAGGATCTCCGTTTGCTACTTCGCTATAGCTATCGTTTACATTGGTATTGCCACTTATAACGGGGTTATAATTAAAGCTTTGTCTTCTAAAAACATGCCCAAATTTACCTGTAACAATAAATGATAAATCAAAATCGTAAATTTTAAAAGCATTTCTAAAGCCTATAATTGTTGGTGCATTAGTTGTGCCTTGGCTTGTCATGTAATTTCTAGCATCGCCACTTGCCCAACCTGTAATAGGGGTTTCAACTCCGTTTTCTCCATAAACAGTTGGCGCCATAACGCCTCCACCTACATCTGATAATCCAGCATATTCATAAGCCCAAAGTTCGTTAGCATCAAAACCTTCTCTGTAAGAGGTAGTTGGTCCACCATATAATTCATATTGCCCATAAACAGCTTTGGTAAATTCAGTGATTTCGTTTTTATTATAAGCAAAGTTAAAAGTACCAGACCAAACAATATCTCTTCCTTTAAGAGGAATAAAGGTGCCTAGACTTAGTTCTATTCCTTTGTTTACCATTTTTCCATTATTTAACCTTTGAGAGGTTGTACCATATACGCCTGATAATGCTTGGTCAACAATTAAGTCTTCACCATTTTTTTTGTATAGGTCTATGCTTCCATAAAGCTTACTGTTTAGAGTAGAGAAATCTATACCTAAGTTAATACTCTTAGTTTTTTCCCATCTAAGATCTGGGTTACCAACATCTGTAATAGAAGCTGTAAGTTGATTTGTAACATCATCTAAAGAAGAGCTTAAACTAATAAGTGGACTAAATGAAGAACTTGGAATAATATTACCTCCAGATCCGTAGGTACCTCTTAAATAAAGTTTGTCTAACCAAGTGATGTTAGCCATAAAACTTTCCTTTCCTAAGTGCCAACCTAAACCAGCAGACCAAAAAGGGTCATAACGTAGAGCAGGATCGTCTGCAATAATATTGGCTGCATCTGTTCTGTAACTTCCAGAAACTGTATACTTATCGTTAAAAGTATAGGCTAAATTTCCATATAAAGAAAATAGTCTAGTTGTACTTTCGCTAAACTGATATTCAGGTGCTAAACTAAATTGATAGAAATAACTTGCGTATTGGGCTGGATAAAAATTCCATAATGAATGTGTGTTTCTATCTACCAACAATTCAGAATTTACTAAAGTTTCAGGGTCATAGCCAAATGATGGAGGGTTTGTGGTTGTTTTTAATTTTGAATGACTTACCTCACTACCTGCTAAAAAACTTATATTATGCTTTTCAGAAAATGTACGATTAAAACTTAATTGATTTCTCCAGTTATAAGCATTTACTTCTGTTTTACCTTGTTCTAAAATACCGCCATTAGGTACTAATTGTGTTGGGGTTCCGCCGTATTGCCATTC
The DNA here is from genome assembly GCF_049132085.1 of Seonamhaeicola sp. NFXS20. NCBI lineage: Bacteria > Pseudomonadati > Bacteroidota > Flavobacteriia > Flavobacteriales > Flavobacteriaceae > Seonamhaeicola > Seonamhaeicola sp. NFXS20. The sequence continues at coordinate 598,610 of NZ_JAFMPU010000001.1, forward strand.
TGGTCCAGAGGTTTCATTTATAAATTGTCTTACAGCAAATGTTTTATCACTATAATAGTTTTTAGATGTTGTGTTAAACATTTCATATTGAATTCTAGATGATAATTTCATACCCTCAATTAAATCTACCGTTAAACCAGCATTAACACGTGCGTTTAATTGTTTAGTATTTAAATCTCTATTTTGAACTTCTGTTATTGGGTTGTATGACCAATCTGAGTAAGGGAAACTTTCAGCAGGAACATATTCATTAAAATTAGGCATGTAATAGTTTAAATAAGACATGTCTGTTAAAGTTCCATCTTCATTTTTTAGCATATCCCAAGGCGCCAAACTTTTAATAACACTTAGCATATCTCCACCAGAGTTTATAGTTGCATCAGAATGCTGTAGCATAGCACCAAAGTCTAATTTCAGCCTTTTTGCTAGTTGTGTTTGGTTTTTAAAGTTTATAAGGTATTCTTGGGTTTTATCTCCTATAAACATGCTGTTTTTATCTTCATACATGATAGAAAGACTATTAGTCATTCTATCATTGCCTCCAGAAATATTAATGTTATATTGAGCAGTTAGAGGAGATTCTAATAAATAATCTTTTATTTGTTGAGAGTTGTCTAAACTGGCTAAATTGGCTAATGTAGCATCTCTTTCTGCTTCTGTGATTCTGCCTAATCTAGCTTCGTTCATAGCTACGATAGCTTGTGAAAAAGGATCAAGAAAATTTGATCCGATACCTGGAGGACCTCCAAAAACACTTCCAAAAAAGTCAGAATCAAAAGCTGTCTGTTCATACTCTAGAACATCTGCACTAGAGGCTCTAGAAAGCACATAATCTAAATCTAGTTTACTAGATGTTCTAACAAATGAAGAAATGGAAACATTTGTTTGTCCTTTTTTTCCTTTTTTTGTTTCAACTACTATAACACCATTGGCTGCTTTTGCTCCCCAAATAGAAGCGGCGGCAGCATCTTTTAATACGGTTATACTTTCAACATCATTTGGGTTAATTGTATCAAAACCACCCTCAATAGGAAAACCATCTAAAACAATTAAAGGTTCTGCATTAGCTACTAAACTAGATAAACCTCTAATTTGAAAACTTATAGAACCATCGGCAGCAACCGTACTTTGAACCCCTGCAACGGCTCCTATTAATCTTTCTGAAATGCTTGAAGCAGGTTTGTTAATTTGATCTTTTTTTACACCTACATAAGCCCCAGTTGCTCTTTCTTTTGATATTTCTTGGTAACCAGAAGATACAACAACAACTTCATCAAGTTCACTTAAAGCCTCCTTTAACGTAATGTTAAAAGTGGTTTGACTAGTGGTAATTTGTGTTTTAAATAACTCATATCCTAAGCCTGAAGCTATTAAGTAGTAACCTGCTTCTGCTTTAATGGTAAACTTACCGTCAATATCTGTGGCAGTTCCCCTAATAACAAAATCACTATTTATAAGGCCACTACCAGGCTCTCTACTTGATACATATACTGTAATACCAGGTATTGGTAAGCCGTTTTCATCAGTAACCGTACCCGAAACTTCTAATTCTTGAACAGCAGATGCTTGACGTATAGTAATGGTGTTATTAGCTGAAATGATGAATTTAAAATTTCCTTTTGCTAGACTTTTTTCTAATAATTTGTTAGCTCTTACCACTCCTTTTTTTACATCTACCTTTGGGTAGTTTCTAAACATGTCTGATCTATAGATAAATCTATAATCAGTTTGTTGTTTAATCATGTCAAAAACTTGGTCTACAGTAATTGTTTTGTCTTCTGGTATTTTAACTTTCACATTTTGTGATAATACATTTACCGGAGAGAAACTAAATACAGTAGAGCACAATAAAAAGATGAAAGTTTTCATAATGATTTTAAATAGTTTTTTTCGGAAAAAGAAAAAAACTTTGGTTAATTTAATTTCCATAAATTTGCTTGAGTTAATTAGTTAAACAATTGATTAATTATCTTTAATGGGGAAAAAGAGGTTTGTGTTGTGAGAATTCCGAACCTCGATTCCCTTTCTTTTTATTATCTAAATATTATTGTTTTGTCATTTATTTCATATTTAATGTTATTAGTGTTATAAATAGAGAACAAAATTTCTTCTATAGATTGGTTTTTATCTAAAATTCCTGTAAACAAAATATTTTCAGTGTCTTTATTCACAAATATTACTTCAGAATCATACCATCTAGATAGTACTTTCATTATTTTATTTAAAGGCATGTCTTTAAAACTAAATACGCCTTTTCTCCAAGATGTAATACTGTAAAGGTCTGTTACGTTAACAAGGTTAACAGTGTTATCATTTTTGTTGATGATGGTTTGTTGATTGGGAGATAAAATATTTTCATATAAATTAGATTTTATTAAAATATTACCTTCAACTAAAGTAGAGTATATATTGTCTTCATCTTTATAAGCTTTAATGTTAAACTCTGTACCCAACACCTCTATTTCTTGGTTGTTAGTTATAACCTTAAATTTTGAACCTTGATTATTTTCACTAGGTGAAACATCAAAATAAGCTTCGCCATAAACCAATTCTACTTTTCTAGTTTTTCCTTTAATAAAAGTTACAGGATATTTTAGTTTAGATTCTGAGTTTAACCATACTTGTGTGCCGTCTTCTAATTTAATATGATACTGTCCGCCTCTTGGTATGGTTAAATAATTATAAGCAATCTCTCTACTGGCTTTATTGACTTTAACTTTTTTATTAGCATTAGGAGTTGTTTTATAAATTATTTCTTCTCCGTTACTAGCAATATTTTTAATAGTATAGTTTTTTCCTTTTTCAAGGGCTACGCTTGTGCCGTCTTCTAAAGTTAAAATAGCTTTATCTGTTCCTGTTTTTATATTGTTGTTTACAATAATAGGGTTGTTGTTATCTGTTTTTGCTTTGTTAAAAAAGAATGGAATACTTATTAGTATAGCAATTAAAGATGCCGCAGCATACCTAAATATTTTTCTTTTATAAAGAGGAATAACTTTAGGTTTAGATGCTATGTTTTCTAAAACATTATTAAAAGCTGTATCAACATCTACTTTGTTGTGCATCCTGTTTAAGTTAAAATCATCAATTATAAAATCCTTAAAGATTTTCTGGTTTTTAGGCTCTTTTAACCAGTCTTGCAACTTATTTAGTTCTATATCATCAATAGAATTTGTTAAATACTTTAAAATTAATTTTTTCAATTTTTAAAAGATTTTGTGGTGTTTTATATAGGTGTCGTTCATATTTTGTAAAAACCCTTAAAAGAATTAACATTTTTTTTAATTTTTTTTTTACAATTTATATTTCCACATTTGTTGAGACCTAAGAATTTTTTAATGCAGGATTTAGATCTTATAAATGCTATAAAATATAATGATGAAAATGCTTTTGAAGTATTATTTCAAAAGTATTATGAAGATCTTGTGAGTTATGTTACCGTTTTTACATATCATAAACCAACAGCAGAAGATATTGTGCAACAGTTGTTTATAACGCTATGGGTTAAAAGAAGAGAATTAAATATTACAAAATCTGTTAAAGGATATTTGTATACGGTTGCTCATAGATCCTATGTAGATTATTACAGAAGTACAAAGCGAAAAAATGCTTTATTTGATGAACTAAAAGAACAAGCTTTAAGAGATTCTATAAAAGAAGATAAAGAGATTGTAAATAAAAGAATAAAAAAATTAAAAAAGATAGTAGATAAATTACCACCAAAGTGTAAAGAAATTTTAAGGCTAAATAAATTAGAAGGCTTAAAATATCAGGAAATAGCTAATCGTTTAAACATATCTGTAAAAACCGTAGAATCTCAAATGCGCATTGCTTACCAAAAAATAAGAGAAGGTTTTGATAATGATTCATCTGTTTTCATTATTATTTCAAAAGTTTTTTAATCTTCCTTAATAGATTTGTTATAATTGAAAATAAAATTATATTCAATTATATAATGTTGATAAAACAGTTTATTTATGATTTTAATTTTTAAAAATAATACGTATTTAAGGTTAAGCATTATTTTTTTTCTGATTCCTGTTTTTTCTTTATTTGCTCAAAGTGAAACTTCTATTACAGGAAAAGTTATAGAATCACAAACCAACCAACCTGTGGCCTTTGCTACGGTTTTAGTTGTTGATGCCAATACAAATGAAAACTTAACAGGAACCACAACTAAAGAAGATGGTACTTTTGAGTTGCAAACCAAAGCGTTAAAATTTCATATTAAAGTTAGTTTTATGGGTTTCAAAACTAAAACCATTACAGATTTTAAAATTGTAAATGGTGAAATTCAATTAGGAAATATAACCATAGAAGAAGATTTAGAACAACTTAAAGCAGTAGTTGTAGAAGCCGAAATATCTAAAACAGAGTTTAAGCTAGACAAACGTATTTTTAATATAGGTAAAGATTTAAGTAACGCAGGAGCTAGTGCTTTAGAGGTTTTAAATAATGTGCCCTCAGTAAACGTAAATATTGAAGGAGATATTAGCCTGCGTGGTAGCCAAGGCGTACAAATACTTATTAACGGGAAACCATCTGTAATTGCTAGTGATAGTGGAAACGCATTAGGAACTATTACAGCAGATATGATGGAACGTATTGAAGTTATTACTAACCCATCGGCTAAATATGATGCCGAAGGAACCTCAGGAATCATCAATATTATTCTTAAAAAAGAAGAAAGAAAAGGACTCAATGGTTCGGTTAGTTTAAATTTAGGAACACCTACTAATCATAGCGTAGGACTCAGTTTAAATAGACGAACAGAAAAATTTAATTTGTTTAGTCAATTAGGTATTGGTTATAGAAAATTACCAAGCGATAAAAAAAGCATCAACCAAAATTTAGTAAACAATACCATATTAGAATCTGAAGGAACAGAGCATAGAAATGAAAAATATTACAACGTTGTTTTAGGAACAGATTATCATATTAATGATAACAACGTTTTAACCCTTTCGGGTAATTTTGCTTATGAAGTTGAAGACCAACCCTCTGAAACTGTTTTTGATTCTATTAATGCAGAAACATTAGCTTCAACATGGAAAAGAACCGAAGCTACCGAAGCTACAAATCCTAAATACCAGTATGAACTTCAGTATAAAAAAGATTTTGATGATTTTGAAGATCACATGCTTTTATTTAGTGCCTTAGGACGTTTTTTTGGAAAAGAACAATCATCTAATTTTCAAGATAGAACCAGTTTTGGAGATCACCCAGAAAACGATCAAAAAACACGTACAGAATTTAAAGAAGCTAACTATACGTTTAAATTAGATTATACAAAGCCTTATAGTGAAAAATTTACTATAGAAACAGGTGCGCAATACTTAATAAACAGTGTTAGTAATGATTATGAAGTGCAAAACTTGGAAGAGAATGTATTTGTAACAGACCCCAACCAAACTAATGTTTTTGAATTTGATCAAAACGTACTTGGGGTTTATGGAACAGCAGCGTACGAAGGTAATAAATGGGGTGTTAAAATGGGGCTTCGTCTTGAAAATACAGACTTAGAAACCTACCTTATCAATACAGATGAAAGTAATACTCAAAATTACTCAAACCTGTTCCCTAGTTTTCACGCTTCTTATAAATTTAGTGATGCATATTCATTACAAGTAGGGTATTCTAAACGTGTTTACAGACCACGGTTGTGGGACTTAAATCCGTTTTTTAACATCAGAAATAATTTTAATATAAGAACCGGAAATCCAGAATTAAAACCAGAGTTTACAGATTCTTATGAGTTAACTAATATTTATAATTTAGGGAAGGCATCTTTAAATTTTGGTGTTTATTACCGTTACACTACCGATGCTATAGAACGAGGAATTTCAACTTTTAATTTTGAAACTAACCAAAGAACATATAAACCTTTTAATATAGGAACTACAGATGCTATTGGAGTGGAGTTTAACGGTAAATACCCAGTAGCTAATTGGCTTATTTTTAATGGCGATTTAAACTATAATGCATTTAAACGTAAGGGTGATTTTGAAGGAGAGTCTATTGATTTTAATGCGAGCCAGTGGACTGGAAAATTAACAGGTAAAGTAGAACTGCCAGCTGAAATTGATTTTGAAGTTACCGGAAACTATCAATCTAGTACAGAAACGGTTCAGGGTAATGTAGCCGAAAATATTTTTGCAGACATAGGTCTTAGAAAAAAGATTATGAAAGGTAAAGGCGTGCTTAACCTTAGTATAAGAGACTTGTTTGCTTCTAGAATTGAAAAATCAGAAACCATTCAAGATGATTTTTACCTATATAACCAAAGTCAAAGAGGTCGTTTTATAACTTTTGGTTTTAGTTATGGTTTTGGTAAAGGAGAAGCTATGGAATATTCAGGCCAACGCAGAAGGCGCTAACCACTAAAATAACCCGTTTATTTCGGCATCAATGGTGTTTATAACATTTCCTAAGTCTTCAGGATTGTCAACAAAGTCTAAATTATCAACATCAATAATAACTAAGTTTCCTTTGTTATATCCATGTATCCAAGCCTCATAGCGCTCATTTAATCTACTTAAATAATCAATACTAATAGTGTTTTCATAATCACGACCGCGTTTATGAATTTGTTTTACTAAGTTTGGTATAGAACTTCTTAAGTAAATTAAAAGGTCTGGTCCTTGAACTAAAGATTCCATTAATTCAAAAAGAGACGAGTAGTTTTCAAAATCACGATTGGTCATTAAACCCATGGCATGTAGGTTAGGAGCAAAAATATGAGCATCTTCATAAATGGTTCTGTCTTGAATAATATCTTTGCCACTTTGCCTAATTTGTAATACTTGACGAAACCTGCTATTCAAAAAATACACCTGTAAATTAAAGCTCCAACGCTCCATTTGGTTGTAAAAATCGTCTAAGTAAGGGTTGTCTACAACATCTTCCAATTGGGCTTCCCATTTATAATGTTTTGCTAGTAATTTAGTTAGGGTTGTTTTTCCAGCGCCAATATTTCCGGCAATCGCAATATGCATATTTAGTTAATTTTTAATTGAAATTGTTGTAGTTTTTGATTCTGGTAAATATACAAGGTTTCATTGGTTACAAAAAACTGATTTATTAACAAATTTGGTAGTGAAATAGGGATGGGTTCTTTAGTGTCTTTCTTTAAGTAAAAAAGAGCATTTTCTTTTTTTAATACAATGTTCCCGTTGCTTTCTACCAATTTTGTGTACCCATTGTTTTTTGTTTTTTCAAGCAAATTCCCAAAATAATTGTACTTGTAAATATGGTTTGTAGTAAGTAACCAAACATAGTTGTAATTACTTTTTAAGTCTAACACTTTGTTTTGTATTGGTATAGAATGGGCTTGTGTAGTGTTTTTTTTGTAATTGTACAGTTCTAACTTTTGCGTGTTTATATTAAATACCCAAAGTGTGTTGTCAAAACCACTAGAAATATGACTGATGTTTTTGTAAGGTTGAATATTATTGAAATCAATTTTAAAAATCTCTGCTAATCTGTTATCAAGAATTATGGCAGTATTAAAATCCTTATAAAATAAATTAATTTTTAAAGGGTTAAAAGCATTAGCTAAAGTAATAGCTCCTAATTGTAAATTGTTGTAAGAGATGGTTTTATTATTGCTTTTCTTGTAAAATGTATTGTTTTTAAGGTAATATATGGTGCCAAAATTATCAACAGAAATAATACTATCTGCTTTAAAATTAGTGCTTTTAATAAGTGTAGCTTCAATGTTGTTTTGAGAATACATTGAAAGCGGTAATAATGTAAAAAGAAAAATAAAGTATTTCATGTTATTTTGAAAAGTACAAAAATCAAACCGTTTAAGGCAAATTAATTTAAGGTTAAATAAATATGATATTTTAAGAATCATTTAACGTTTTATGGTTAAACCTTTGTTTTACTTTGTGGTCTTACTACAATTAATATAGAATACTTAAATCATTTCAAATGAAGGCTAATTTTACAAAACTTATTTTTTTAGCATTATTATTTATAAGTGCTAATGTTTCTCAAGCACAAAACTTTCAAGGTAAAGCATTTTACATGTCTAAAACATCTGTAGATATGAGTAATTTTGGCAGACCCGATATGCCAGAAGATAGAAAAAAACAAATGCAAGAGCGATTAAAAAGTATGTTTGAAAAAAATTATGAGCTTACCTTTAATCAAACAGAATCTATTTATAAAGAAGAAGAAACGTTAGAAACACCGGGACAAGGTGGAGGTGGAGGTAGATTTGGTATGATGAGTAGTAGCTTTACAGGAGGGCCTCTTTATAAAAACGTAAAAACAAAAGATTTGCTACAAGAGCAAGAATTTTTTGGTAAACAGTTTTTGGTTAAAGATGAATTACCAAAGTATGAATGGAAAATGACAGGTGAAACTAAAAAAATAGGCCAATATACTTGTTTTCAAGCAACAGCTACCATTCAATCTAAATCAGTAGGTTTTGAAGATTTTAGACCACCAAGAAGAGATGAAGAAGAGTCTGAAGAAACCGAAAGTGAGATAGGTACGCCTAAAGAAATTAAAATAGTAGCGTGGTACACTATGCAAATTCCTATTAACCAAGGTCCTGGAGAATACTGGGGGCTACCTGGTTTAATTTTAGAAGTAAGCGCTGGTAAAACAACTATTCTATGTTCAAAAATAGTTATGAACCCAGAAGAAAAAACTACAATTAAAGTACCTAAAAAAGGTAAAGAAGTTACCAAAGAAGAGTACAACGAAATAGTTAAGAAAAAAACTGAAGAACTTAGAAATAACTTCAGAAACAGAAGAAATGGTCCAGGTGGGGGTAGAAGATAATTGTATTTCCAATAATTATAATAAATAAGCTCAATTCATTTTTATGAAATTTAAAATATCATTAGTGCTTGTTTTCGTAACAAGTTTGGCATCTTATGCGCAAGTAAAATTAGAAGGTGTAGTAAAAGATAGTATTGGTAACCCATTAGAACTTGCCAATGTTGTAGCTGTAAATCAAGAAACAAAAGTTTTAGATGCCTATGGTATTACAAGTCCAGACGGAAAATATAGACTTAGTTTAAATCAAAATTCTACCTATAAAGTACAAATAAGCTATATAGGGATGAAAACAGGAGAAAAAATTATAGAAACCAAGAATAGCGACCTTACAGAAGATTTTATTTTGCAAAATGATAATACTCTAGATGCTGTAGAATTGGTTTATGAAATGCCTGTAACTGTAAAAGGAGACACTATTGTTTATAATGCAGATTCATTTAAAAACGGTTCTGAACGAAAGTTAGAAGATGTACTAGAAAAACTACCCGGAGTAGAAATTAACGATAGCGGGCAAATTGAAGTAGAGGGTACGGTGGTGCAAAAAGTAACTGTTAACGGAAAAGATTTCTTTGATGGCGATTCTAAATTAGCTACAGAAAACATACCTTCTAACGCCGTAGATAAGATAGAAGTTTTACGTAACTTTTCTGAAGTAAGCCAGTTAAAAAGCGTTGAGAATAATGAAAATAATTACGCTATTAACGTAAAACTTAAAGAAGGAAAAGAAAACTTTTGGTTTGGCGATGTTAAAGTGGGCGCAGGTGCTGCACCTGCTCCTAACGATGCTTTGTATTTAGTACAACCAAAATTGTTTTATTACAGTCCAAAATACAGTATTAACCTTATTGGCGACTTAAATAATATAGGAGAGCCCGCATTAACCAATAGAGAAGTGCGTAATTTTGGAGGAGGCTTTAGAGCTCCAAGTAGAGATAGTGGTACAAGTCTTAGCTTAGGAGATAACGGGTTAAGCGGTTTAACAAGTGTTTCTAACTCACAAAAAGTAGAAGCAAAATTAGCAGCAACCAACTTTAGTTATTCGCCTAATAAAGCGTTAGATTTAAGTGGATTCTTAATTTTTAATAGTACCCGTCTTAGCACAAGACAGGAAAGTTTTATAAGATACACAGATCCTGATTTAGGAATACCAGATGAGGAAACCGTAAATACAGGTAAAGAATCATCAGACCAAGGTTTAGTTAAACTTAGTGCTTCTTATAAACCTAACATTAATAATCAATTAGATTATGATGTTTTGGCTAGCCTTTCTAAAGACTCAGAGGCTCAAACCGAGTTATCTTCGGTTATTGGTAGTACAAACCAATTAGAGGAAGTAACGCCATTTAGCATTACCCAAAATTTAAAATACTATTATACGCTTAATGAGAATAATATTTTTGCTTTAGAAGCATTACATGTTTTAAAAGACGAAGATCCTTTTTACGATGCATATTTAAATAATGACCCTACAAATAATGGAACTGATGATGAAGATGCCTATGATGAAACCGCAGAACAATTAGGATTAGATCGTAGTTTAAATTACTACAATCTAGGACAAGATGAGCGTGTTAAATCAAATCAATTTGATGCAAAATTTGATTATTATAATATTTTAAACTCAAAAAGTAATATAAATCTAACTTTAGGAACTATTTTTAGTAGACAAGATTTTAACTCTAATATCTTTCAGTTTTTAGAAGATGATGAAACGCTTGATGCAACACCAACTATAGTAGATGAAGAAGGTGATTTGTTAACTGCTGCAAATGATACACGTTATAACTTTAGTGATGTTTATTTAGGAGCAAGATACAACTTGCGTTTGGGTATATTTACATTTAGACCAGGAGTATCTTTACATGCCTATGGCAATCAAAACATTCAGTTTGGTGAAAAATATGAAGATAACTTTTTTAGAGTTTTACCAGAATTTGAAACACGCGTTCAATTTAAAAAATCAGAGAGCCTTCAGTTTAACTATAGAATGAGCAATCAGTTTACAGATGTAACTAATATTGCTAGAGGATTGGTTTTAAATAGTTTTGATAATTTATCTTATGGTAACCCAGAACTACAAAATGGTTTATCTCATAATTTAACATTACGATACAGAAGTTTTAATCTTTTTAATTATACCAATGTTTTTGCAACGGTTAATTACTCTAAAAACATAGACCAAATCCGTTCTATAGCAAATTTTGAAAATGTAATTAGTACCAGCACCTATTTTAATTCGCAATTTGCAGATGAGTCGCTTTCTGCTTCAGGGCGTTGGCAACGTACTTTTGGGAAAATAAGAACCGGACTTAGTGCTAATTTTAATTATAGCTTAAATAATCAATTTATTGAAGATAGACAGTCTGAAAGTAAAAGTTTTTCTCAAACTTACAGACCAGAAATTAGAACTAATTTTAATGAAGCTCCAAATATTAGGCTAAGATATACCTATTCAGTAACTAATACAGATCAGGGTACACGAAACACTAAAATTATTAGAAACGCACCATCGGTTAGTTTTGATGCCTATATATGGGATTCTTTAACTTTTGTAACAGATTATGCCTACACTAACCAAGATGTTGATGGTGAGTCAGAATCATATCAATCTTGGGATGCTCGTTTAGCGTATAGAAAAAATCAGGATTCAAAATGGGAGTTTGAGGTTAATGCAAGTAACTTGTTAAATATTGATGCCAACATTAATAATAATGTAGGTACGTTTTCAGTGTCTAACTCGTCAACATTCATACTGCCAAGGTTTGTAACTTTTAGAGTTATTTATAGTTTGTAGATATTAAGCACGATAGTTTAGAAGTGTTTTTTTAAAAAGTTATCTGTTATTATTTTGTATAAATTAAAGAACAGTAATATATTTGCGCTCGGTTTTGGGAAGATACTCAAGCGGCCAACGAGGACAGACTGTAAATCTGTTGGTTTTTACCTTCGCAGGTTCGAATCCTGCTCTTCCCACATAAAAAAAGTCTACACAACAGTGTAGACTTTTTTGTTTCAAAAAAATTGAAACTCATTTCAATAACCCAATAAAAATTGAAATATAATATAAGCCTGTTATAATAAAAACAATGCCAGCTATGGTTCGCATTACTTTTTCTATCTGTGTAATTTTATTGTAAAACACACCCACCTTACCAGCAGTGTAGGCCAGTAAATAGGTAAATAGAATTACAGGTAATCCAGTACCAAAGGCAAATATTATTGGTAAGTAAAGCCCATTGGCAGAAGCAATGGTCATTGGAGTTAACATGCCAAAATAAAGTGCACCGCTATAAGGGCAAAATGCTAATGCAAAAATTACACCTATTAAAAAAGTGCCTAATAATCCCTTGTCTTTAAATTTTTCTGATAGTTTTTCTTGAAAACTAGACTTCCCTAAAAAATTCAGTTTTATTACATTAAGCATAATTAAACCAATAATAATTAAAATAGGGCCTAAATATTTTTCTCCATTTTGATTAAAAAATTTAGCAATATGAAATTTGCTTGCCCCAAAAAATAAAATTAAACCAATGGCTGTATAGCTAAAACCTCTACCTACAGAATAGAGTAAGCCACTAAAAAAAACTTTTCGTTTACTAGAAATGTTTTTAGAGATAAATGCAGTAGCAGTTATATTTGTTGCTAGTGGGCAGGGGCTAATGGCAGTCATTAATCCTAGAATGAATGCCGATAAAATAGGAATGTTATAGTGCTCTATAAGAGATTTTAAAACCTCCATTTACAGTGTTTTTAATTCAGTTTCTAATCTTGATTTTAATCCTTTTGAAAATGTTTTTTGGTCATTTCCATTCATAAATGCAAAATCAGTCAAGTCAATTTTTGTTTCTTTTCCGTCTTTAATAACATTTATAAATAAAGAGGTTCCAGAAGCTTCAAATTTTTCGGCTATTTTTTCATTCTCTTTCTCATCAACATTAATTACTTTAAAGATGATTTTTTCGTCTTTTAATTCTTTTGAAAAATAGGTGTTAAGTGTAAATCTTGTATTGGCTTCAATAGCGTTGCAAGTCATACATCTATGTGTTGAGTGAAAATCTAAAACTTCAATTTTTGAAATAGATGTGTCAATTGATTCTTTTTCTTTTTTGTTTTGCCCATTACATGATATTAAAAATAGGCTTATTGAAATAATGGTTAAAAATTTAAGAGTTTTCATTTTGTATTGATTTAAGGTTTATAATAATAAGTTGAATAAAACACCTGAAAAGATGATGCAGATTGTAACTACACCAAAAAAGATGGCAATGAGTTTTAAAGACATTACTTTTTTTAGTAAAGTGGCTTCTGGAAAAGATAAACCTACAGTACCCATCATAAAGGCAATGGCCGTACCTAGTGGTACACCTTTGGCAACAAAAACCTCTATAACAGGAACAATACCTGCAGCATTAGCGTACATGGGTACAGCTACAATTACAGCAAGCGGAACGGTCCACCATTCTCCACCACCTAAATATTTACTAAAAAAGTTTTCTGGTACATAACCATGCATGGCAGCACCAATGGCTATACCAATAATTACATAAAGCAGTACACCTTTTACAATGTCCCAAGCATTTTGAGATATTTCGGGTAAACGCTCATAAAAATTCCGATTACTTTCTTCATATTCTGCATTTTGAATTTTATTTTCAAGGATTTGTTTAACCCAATCAGATAGCAGAGGTTCTAAGTTAAATTTACCAAGTAACCAACCTCCAATAGTGCCTAATAAAATTCCTGAAATAACATAAATTAACGTTGCTTTTACTCCAAACATACCTATAAACATAGCTACAGCAACTTCATTTACTAATGGTGAGGTTATTAAGTATGAAAATGTAACTCCTAATGGTATTCCGCCTTGAACAAACCCAATAAATAAAGGAACTGAAGAGCAAGAACAAAAAGGGGTTAAAGCTCCAAAAAGTGAAGCAAATAAATGTTCTAAACCATAAAGTTTCTTTTTATTTAAATAGTTCTTTAGTTTTTCTACAGGGAAATAAGTGTTTACAATCCCCATTAAAAATACAATGACAAATAAAAGAATTAGAATTTTTAAAGTGTCATAAATAAAGAAATTTAATGCTATTCCCAAGTGGGTTTCTGCTCCAATTTCAAAAACAGAATATATGAGCCAATCTGCAAAATGTTGTAACCAATCAAACATATTTTATAATTTTTATATTGCCAGATATTGTACAGGCTAATTTTACTGTATTATAAATAGTTCCAAATTTTTCAATGTTTTTTTTCAAAAGCCTTACATTTAGTTTTTCATCATTACTATAAATGGTTAATACATAATTAATATGTTCCATTCTTGGTGGTTTTTCTAAACGTGTTGCTTTAACATCAATTTGCGCTTTTTGATATTGAAACTTCATCATGTTAGCAAATCGAGCTACATTTTTAAGTATACAAGCAGCAAAAGACCCTAAGAATAATTCAGCAGGGTTTGGTAGTAAATTAGCTGTTTTTGTAGTGGTTCCAAAGGCTATTTTTGATGTTTTTATATCAATTTCAGCATCTTCCTGAGGCAAGGAAGTAGCCTTTATAGAATAGTCCATAATATCTTTTTTAGCTAATTTAACAGCGCTAAAACTTCATCTTTTGAGGGTACCCTGCCTTTTATTTTTATAACATCATCAATAACTAAAGCAGGTGTAGTCATAACGTTGAATTTCATAATTTCCATAATGTCTTCAACTTTTTCAATGGTAGCATCTATGTTATTTTCAGAAACAACATCTTCTACAACACCTGTCATGGTTTTACATTTGGGGCATCCTGTACCTAAAATTTTAATTACTTTACTCATAATAATTTTAATTTGTTTATCGCAAATAAACGATAGGTTTATAAAAAATATTAATCAAAAAATTGCTGAAATAACTGTTTAGCTTTATTCCAGTTTTCCTGATTAATGCAATACTTTATTTTTGGAGGTTTTAATTCACCTTGAATTAAACCAGCATTTTTTAATTCTTTAAGATGTTGAGAAACTGTAGATTGTGCCAAAGGAAACACATCAACCAAATCGCCTGTAAAGCAACAAGACTGATTTTCAAGATGCTTTAAAATGGCAATACGCGTTGGGTGTGCTAAGGCTTTTGCAAATTTAGCCAAAGCTTCAGTGTTTTCTCTATATTCTATATTTTCTAAACTTCTTTTCATATTTCTTATCGCAAATATACGATTGACTTTAATATTGAAATGTGACAAAAGTCACATTTTATAATTTTTTTATTTTAAATTGAGTGGATTTACTATAACATAATTTATCTATGGCTATAGTAGTATTATTGGTTGTTAGAGGTTTGCCGTTTATATAATGAAAAGTAATGTTCTGCAATTTTACCTTTTTCATCTTTAGAAATAGGAGGTACTTGAAATCTTTGGGACTTTAAATGTAATATAGTATCTGATTGCTGTACTATTTGATATTCTGTATTTCCGCCAAGTATAGTAGTTATTAACTTACCGTTATTTTCTTTAAATTTACCTTTAAATTTTTGGGCAGGAGTATCTGCCGTTAGTGCGTTTTTTTGTTTTGTACCGTTTTCTACTTGGGAAACATTATATTGGTTTTGTAAAATTTTAACCACATATTTACCGTCTGCAGAGAAAGACCAAATGGTAGTGCTAAAAGGAATTTGTTGTTTGCCTCTGATGTTGTTGTCGGTCCATACAACAGAATCTAATTTCCATTCTCCTGATATAGAAGGGAGGTTAGAATTAGGCTTTATTTCAGTCTCTATTTGGGTAAATGTAGTTGTTGGTTGTGTTGTTTTTCTATTTTTACAACTACTAAAAGCGGCAATGAAAAAAAGGCAGATTACCGTTTTAAAAACAAAATTTATAGAAGTATTCATTTAATAGGTTAAAGAAGATTTATAAGACAGTAAAAATAAATAAATCTATTTAAATAGTTTTCTTATTTCTGGGACTTTTATAAAAATTATAGGGTGTTGTGCAACGGTTTCACTTGTTATAAAACGTTTACTTGTAATATTCTATTTGTCTTTCGCAAACCATATTTAACTCTCCGCTTGAACTTCTTTTTTTTGTTATCCAATTTCCATGTTTATCGTACACAATTTCAAATGATGTTTGGCGTCTTTGTTTGCCTTGTTTATCAAAAGCATTTTGAATAGTTAGGTTATTCATCTTATCATATTCAGATACGAGCTTTACATAATTGCCTTTTGGATTTGATCTAATCTGTACACTTTCATTTCCATTATAATCATACCAGTACTTTCTCTTGTCTTTTAAATTACCGTCTGGTTTATATCTTAATTCCTCTGTTTTTTTATTATTAGAATTGTATTTATACACATATTTCCAACCCATTCTGCTTTCAGGGTTTTTTAGTTGTATTTCAATAATATTTCCATTTTCATCATATTTATTAGATTGAATTTCGGTCAGATTGTTTTCAGCATCGTACGTTTTAACCTCAATCAGATTTTCGTTGGAATCGTACTCATAAATCCAATAGCTCATTATTTCGCCCGATGCGTTTTTCTTTATGCCTTTTAGGGCATTTCCTTTTTCATTCCTTTCATACATCGTTTTTGTGTAGATAGAACCATCGGTGTCGTATAGGCCATATTCAATGGGCTCTTCATTTTTATCATAAAGGGTGTATGAATCAAGTTCAGAATTAAAAAGGTCTTCTCTATTTTTCAATGCTCCATTCTCAACTCTATAAATAACTTCTTTAATCAATTTTATTTTTGGTTTAAGACTATCTTTGGTTGATTGAGCCACAAGGTTAACTCCTGAAAAAGAAATTAGAATTATGAGTAAAAAGATGTGTTTCATGAGTTTGTTAGCTGGTTTTGTGTAAGTGTGAGTAACAGATTAATGTGCGTTAATTTTTGGTTTAGCACAGGTGTTAGAAATTTTGAATGGGCAAGTGGCTTTTATTCATTCATTTTTATGTAGTTTTAAATTCGGTTATATTCAATTATTAAACAAAGTTAGTTGAATTTTCGTATAAATTCAATGCTTGTAAAACAAAAAAAAAGACTGCAATTAGCAGTCTTTTTTAATATATAACTAGTCTGTTTTTTACAAACCAAAAGCGGTTTTTACTTTATCAATATAATCTAGTTTTTCCCAAGTAAAAAGTTCTACATCTAAGGTTTTACTTTCTCCGTTAGGCTGTGTAAAGGTTTTAGTAACGGTTTTATTAGTACGCCCCATGTGCCCGTAAGCTGCTGTTTCGCTGTACATTGGGCTGCGTAATTTTAGACGTTCTTCTATGGCAAACGGACGCATATCAAAAATTTGTTTTACTTTTTTTGCAATTTCGCCATCACTTAGGGTAACTTTAGAAGTGCCATAGGTGTCAATAAAAATTCCCATTGGTTCTACCACACCAATAGCGTAACTAACTTGTACTAAAACTTCATCAGCAATACCTGCGGCTACTAAATTTTTAGCAATATGGCGGGTAGCGTATGCAGCACTTCGGTCTACTTTACTTGGGTCTTTACCTGAAAAGGCACCACCACCATGAGCACCTTTGCCACCGTAGGTATCTACAATAATTTTGCGACCTGTTAAACCAGTGTCACCATGAGGGCCACCAATAACAAACTTACCTGTTGGGTTTATATGGTATTTAATATCATCATTAAACAAGGCTTGTATTGCTTCTGGGAGTTTTGCTACCACACGTGGTATTAGTATTTCTTTAATGTCTTGTCTAATTTTAGCAAGCATGGTTTCATCATCAGCAAAATCATCATGTTGTGTAGATACTACAATAGCATCAATGCGTTGAGGTACATTATCATCGCTATACTCTATGGTAACTTGACTTTTAGAGTCTGGTCTTAAATAGGTGATTTCTTTGTTTTCTCTCCTTAAATTACTTAACTCTTTTAATATACGATGCGATAAATCTAAAGCTAAAGGCATATAGTTTTCGGTTTCGTTGGTAGCGTAACCAAACATCATACCTTGGTCTCCTGCACCTTGTTCTTCTTTGGTGGCTCTATCAACTCCGCGGTTAATGTCGTCAGACTGTTCATGGATTGCAGAAAATACACCGCATGAATTGCCATCAAACATATATTCTCCTTTAGTGTATCCTATTTTATTAATAGTATCTCTGGCAATTTTTTGAACATCTAAATAGGTGCTAGATTTTACCTCGCCAGCAAGTACAACTTGTCCGGTTGTTACTAAGGTTTCACAGGCTACTTTAGAGTTAACATCAAATGCTAAAAAATTATCAATTAAAGCGTCACTAATTTGGTCAGCAACTTTATCAGGGTGTCCTTCAGAAACACTTTCCGAAGTAAATAAATATGGCATTATTAATTAATTTATGAGATAAGATTTGACGGAAAACGTCAAGGAAGTTAACACTGCCTTTAGCATTTTTAGTTATACCAATTTTAAATCAGCATAAAGAGGTTGCAATCAGTCAAATCTTTCCTCTGTTGTTATGGGGGCAAATGTAAAAAAATTAAAGGAAAGGCAAATTAATTTTTAGGTTTTTAACCTAAATTTTGGTTAATTGATATTAAATACAAATATTTGACATATAAAACTATGAAAAAACAAATTTTAAATATCATTTCTTTTATTGTCGTTGTGATTATTTCACAGTGATAGGAAGTGCTATTTAATTATTAAAATATAAAAAAGCCTTCCTGATAACGGAAGGCTTTTTTTATGATTTTTTTTAAGATTTGGGCATCATAAAAATATCGAGTTAATTAATTGTATGTTAGAATGTTATGTATTTTTTTATAACAGTGAATTTAACCATGATTTATATTAAATAAAAAGTAAAAAAAGGTAAAGGTTTATTTTCGTTGACCTTATAATGAGTATTTTTTGTTAAAATTCTTAAAATCATAGAAATATCATTCTTTAAGCACGATAAGATTTAAAATTTTTTATAAAAAACATGAATAAATTAAATAAACACAGTAGTAGGCTAACACAGGATGAGTCTCAACCAGCATCACAAGCTATGTTGTATGCAGTAGGATTGTCTGATGAAGACATGAAAAAAGCACAAGTAGGTATTGCAAGTACGGGATATGATGGAAACCCGTGTAATATGCACTTAAATAATTTGGCTGCAGAGGTTAAAATTGAGTGTAAAATTGCAGATATGGTTGGTTTAGTGTTTAATACTATTGGTGTTAGTGATGGTATTTCAATGGGAACTTCGGGTATGAATTACTCACTAGCTTCTAGAGATATAATTGCAGATTCTATAGAAACTGTTATGAACGCTCAAAGTTATGATGCGCTAATTTCAGTAGTAGGATGTGATAAAAATATGCCAGGAGCCATCATAGCTATGTTACGATTAAATCGTCCATCAATTATGATGTATGGCGGAACTATTGCTTCTGGAAATTATAAAGGAAGAAAACTAAATATTGTTTCTGCATTTGAAGCTCTAGGTCAAAAAGTTGCAGGAGAAATAGATGAAGAAGAATACAGAGAAATTATTAAAAGAGCCATTCCTGGAGCGGGGGCTTGTGGCGGTATGTATACTGCAAATACTATGGCATCTGCTATAGAGTGTATGGGGCTTGCATTGCCTTATAACTCTTCTATTCCAGCAGAAAATCCAAACAAATTATCAGAAAGCGAAAGAACAGCAAGAGCTATTAAAAATTTATTAGAATTAGATTTAAAACCTCTGGATATTATTTCTAAAAAATCTATAGAAAATGCTATTGCATTAGTAAATGCATTAGGGGGGTCTACAAATGCCGTATTACACTTTTTAGCCATTGCACATGCTGCGGATATTGATTTTACTCTGGAAGATTTTCAACGTGTAAGCGATAGAACACCTTTAATAGCAGATTTAAAACCATCAGGAAAATACTTAATGGAGGATGTTCATGGTATTGGTGGTACACCTGCAGTAATGAAATATTTATTAGATAATGGTTATTTACATGGAGATTGTATGACGGTTACAGGAAAAACATTAGCCGAAAATTTAGCCGATGTAGAACCACTTAAATTTGAAGATGAACAAGACGTTATTTATCCAAAAGATAAAGCATTAAAATCTTCAGGTAACTTACAAATACTTTACGGAAACTTAGCAGAAGAAGGCGCTGTAGCTAAAATATCTGGTAACGAAGGGTTAGTTTTTGAAGGAAAAGCTGTGGTTTATAACAGTGAGCAAGAAGCTAATACAGGTATAGGTAATGGTGAAGTAGAAAAAGGAGACGTAGTCGTCATTAGGTACGTGGGGCCAAAAGGAGGACCAGGCATGCCAGAAATGTTAAAACCAACATCTATGATTATGGGTGCAGGGTTAGGAAAATCTGTAGCATTAATTACAGACGGACGTTTCTCAGGAGGAACCCACGGCTTTGTTGTTGGGCATATAACCCCAGAAGCTCAATCAGGTGGAACCATAGCTTTAATTGAAACAGGAGATAGAATTAAAATTAGTGCAGAAGATAACTCTATAAATGTATTACTGTCTGATGAAGAATTAGCAGAAAGAAAAGCAAAATGGGTTGAACCGCCATTAAAACATAAAAAAGGAATATTATATAAATATGCAAAATCAGTTGCATCAGCATCTAAAGGCTGTGTAACAGACGCATTTTAAAACATTTTGTCATTCCGAATTTATTTCGGAATCTCATCAATTAAAGTTGAGATTATGAGTAACACACAAACAATTAAGAAAGAAGAAAATAAGGCAGTAAAAACAGAACGTATTACAGGTTGTGAAGCCATCATCAGATGTTTAATAGAGGAAGGAGTTGATATCCTTTATGGCTATCCAGGTGGTGCTATCATGCCAGTTTACGATGAGTTATTTAAATATCAAGATAAAATACATCATGTATTAACCCGCCATGAGCAAGGGGCAGCACATGCGGCTCAAGGTTATGCGCGTATTTCTGGTAAAGTTGGAGTTGCCATGGCAACATCTGGACCAGGAGCAACTAACTTAATTACAGGAATTGCCGATGCTCAAATAGATTCAACACCATTGGTATGTATAACTGGGCAGGTGTTTTCACATTTATTAGGAAGTGATGCATTTCAAGAAACCGATATTGTTGGTATTTCAACACCAGTTACAAAATGGAACCACCAAGTAACAAAAGCAGAAGATATTCCAGAAGTTTTAGCAAAGGCTTTTTATATTGCTAAAAGTGGGAGACCAGGACCTGTTTTAATTGATATCACCAAAGATGCTCAAATTCAAGAGTTTGATTTTAAATATAAAAAATGTACAGAAGTAAGAAGCTATAAACCTGTACCAAAAACTAACATTGAATCTGTTAAAGCTGCAGCAGAACTTATTAATAGTGCTAAAAAGCCATTAATTGTTTGGGGGCAAGGTATTATTTTAGGTGAAGCCGAAGAAGAACTTAAAGCAGTTGTTGAAAAAGCAGGTATCCCTGCAGCGTGGACTATTTTAGGGGCCTCTGCACTACCAACATCACATCCGTTAAATGTGGGGATGGTTGGTATGCATGGTAATTACGCTCCTAATAAATTAACAAACGAGTGCGATGTGCTTATTGCCATAGGTATGCGTTTTGATGATAGGGTTACTGGCGATTTAAAAAGATATGCTAAACAAGCTAAAGTAATTCACTTTGATATAGACCCAGCAGAAATTGATAAAAATGTAAAAACCGATGTTGCAGTTTTAGGTAACTCTAAAGAAAGTTTAGCACTATTACTAAAAGAGTTAGAAGCAAATTCTCACCAAGAGTGGCACCAAAAGTTTAAAGATTTATATAAAATTGAATACGAAAAAGTAATAAAATCAGATTTATTACCAGAAAAAGAAGGCTTAACCATGGGTGAGGTGCTTAAAGAAATTAATACCCAAACTAAAGGAGATGCTGCTATAGTTTCAGATGTAGGGCAACATCAAATGATAGCTTGTCGTTATGCCGAATTCAATAAAACTAAAAGTAATATTACATCCGGTGGCTTAGGTACTATGGGGTTTGCTTTACCAGCAGCTATAGGAGCTAAAATGGCAGCACCAGAGCGAGAAGTAGTTGCAATTATTGGTGATGGTGGTTACCAAATGAATATTCAAGAATTAGGCACCATTTTTCAACAAAAAGTACCCGTAAAAATTGTAGTTTTGAATAATGAATTTTTAGGAATGGTACGCCAATGGCAACAGCTGTTTTTTGATAAGCGTTATGCTTCAACAGAAATGACTAATCCAGATTTTATAGCTATAGCAAAAGGTTACCATATTGAAGCAAAAAAAGTGGTAAAACGAGAGGAATTAGCTAGTGCAGTTAAAGATATGATTGCTTCAAAAAACTCGTATTTCTTAGAGGTTTGTGTTGAGAAAGAAGATAATGTGTTTCCAATGATTCCAACAGGAGCTTCAGTGTCAGATGTTAGATTAAGCTAAACATCAGAATTAAAAAACAGAAAAAAGAATGAGATGAAGATTGATTTTAAAAGAACTGTAAGTTAAATAGTTTGTTGGTCTTTTAATTTTTCATCTTGCTAAATCATTTATAAAATGAACGAAGAAATAAAAACACTTACGATATCAATTTATACCGAAAATAATATTGGTCTTTTAAATCGTATATCGGCTATTTTTCAGCGCAGACATATTAATATAGAAAGTTTAACAACATCACAATCAGAGATTGAAAATGTAAACCGTTTTGTTATTGTTGTTAAAATATCAGAAACCCAAGCTAAAAAAATAGTAGGGCAAATAGAGAAGCAAGTAGAGGTTATAAAGGCTTATTATCATGATGATCATGAAACAATTTTTACAGAGTCGTGCATGTTCAAAATTAAGTCTGAATTACTGTTTGAAGAACCTCAAATTCAAAACATTATCAAAGAAAGTAATACTAGAATTGTAACTGTAAATAAGCAGTTTTTTGTTCTAGAAAAATCTGGCAGACGCCATGAAATTGAAGCATTACGTAGAGATTTAAGCGTGTTTGGTATTATGCAATTTGTACGTTCTGGTAGAATTGCTGTTACTAAAGATG
Organism: Seonamhaeicola sp. NFXS20; assembly: GCF_049132085.1. NCBI lineage: Bacteria > Pseudomonadati > Bacteroidota > Flavobacteriia > Flavobacteriales > Flavobacteriaceae > Seonamhaeicola > Seonamhaeicola sp. NFXS20. The sequence goes on from NZ_JAFMPU010000001.1 coordinate 621,421, forward strand.
AAATGAAAATAACAGAATTATTAGACGGAGTTAAAAATAAATAATTAAATAAGCATCCATAATAGGTGGGTGAAAACTGAATATTAAAACAAGAATATTAAAATGGGAAATTATTTTAACACTTTATCGCTAAGAGACAAATTAGAGCAATTATCAAAGTGTAGGTTTATGGATTCTTCAGAGTTTGGAGATGGTGTAAATGCCTTAAAAGGAAAAAAGATAGTTATAGTAGGTTGTGGAGCGCAAGGACTTAACCAAGGTTTAAACATGAGAGATTCTGGTTTAGATATTTCTTATGCACTACGTGAAGCTGCTATAAAAGAAAAACGAGCTTCTTTTGTAAATGCTACAGAAAACGGATTTACTGTAGGTACTTACGAAGAGCTAATTCCAACTGCAGATGTAGTTTTAAACTTAACACCAGATAAACAGCACACTAATGTAGTTAATGCGGTAATGCCATTAATGAAAAAAGGAGCAACCTTATCGTATTCTCACGGATTTAATATTGTTGAAGAAGGTATGCAAATTCGTAAAGACCTAACTGTAATTATGGTAGCGCCAAAGTGTCCAGGTTCAGAGGTGCGCGAAGAGTATAAAAGAGGATTTGGTGTGCCAACACTAATTGCTGTTCACCCAGAAAATGACCCAGAAGGAAAAGGTTGGGCGCAAGCCAAAGCCTATGCTGTTGCAACAGGAGGTGATAGAGCAGGTGTTTTAGAATCGTCTTTTATTGCAGAAGTAAAATCAGATTTAATGGGAGAGCAAACCATTTTATGTGGGTTATTACAAACAGGATCTATCCTTTGTTTCGATAAAATGGTAGAAAAAGGAATTGAGCCTGGTTATGCTTCTAAATTAATTCAGTACGGATGGGAAACCATTACAGAAGGTCTTAAATACGGTGGTATTACCAATATGATGGATAGACTTTCTAATCCAGCAAAAATTAAAGCGTTTGAATTATCTGAAGAATTAAAAGATATTATGCGTCCACTATTCCAAAAACATATGGATGATATAATGGAAGGACGTTTTTCTAGCGGAATGATGGCAGATTGGGCCAACGGAGATGAAAAATTATTAACATGGAGAGCCGAAACTGCAGAAACTGCCTTTGAAAAAACACCAGCTGCTGATGTAGAAATAACAGAGCAAGAATACTATGACAATGGTGTGTTAATGGTAGCTTTTGTTAGAGCAGGTGTAGAGTTGGCTTTTGAAGCTATGACAGAATCTGGAATAATTGATGCCTCTGCTTACTACGAGTCTTTACATGAAACACCACTTATTGCAAATACCATTGCAAGAAAGAAATTGTTTGAAATGAACCGCGTAATTTCTGATACTGCAGAATACGGATGTTATTTATTTGATCATGCTTGTAAACCGTTATTAGCAGACTTTATGAAAACCATTGATACAGACGTTATTGGTAAACCTTATGCAAAAGATAATGGAGAAGGTGTTGATAACGCAAGATTAATTGAAATTAACGCAGCTTTAAGATCGCATCCTGTTGAAAAAGTAGGAACCTTTTTAAGAGCTTCAATGACAGCAATGAAACCAATAGTTTAAGAGTAATTGCATATTATATATTAAACCTCATAAGTTTTCTTATGAGGTTTTTTGTTTTTTAAATTACGGTAATAATACAATTAAGTAACTTGCAAATAAAGTAGGTTTTAATACAATTAATGTTATAAAATAATAATTATGCAAAAGGAAAACATAGCATATTTTCCAGATATAAAAGATGTGGTACTTGCAGCTCAAGCTATTAAAAAAGTATCGGCACTAACTCCCTTAAGTTATGGAACAAGATTTTCAAACAAGTACAACGCCAATATATATTTTAAGAGAGAAGACCTACAACAGGTTCGTTCCTATAAAATAAGAGGAGCTTACAACAAAATAAGTTCATTATCAGAAACTGAATCTAAGAATGGAGTGGTTTGTGCTAGTGCAGGTAATCATGCACAAGGAGTAGCGCTTTCTTGTAAATTGTTAGAAATAAAAGGTACTATTTATATGCCAACGCCTACGCCAAATCAAAAAATAGAGCAGGTAAAAATGTTTGGAGGCAAGTTTATTAACATAAAATTAGAGGGTGATACTTTTGATGATGCATATCATGCAGCAGTAATTGAATGTAAGCAAAAAGAAAAGGTGTTTATTCATCCATTTGATGATGAAAAAGTTATTGAAGGACAAGCAACTATTGGTTTAGAAATCTTAGAGCAGGCAGATAAGCCTATTGATTACGTTTTTATTCCCGTTGGTGGTGGTGGATTAGCAGCAGGATTATCATCAGTATTTAAAACCTTATCACCAAAAACAAAGATTATTGGAGTAGAACCAGAAGGAGCGCCATCTATGAAGGTTTCTATAGAAAATAATAAGAATACCGAATTGAAAGAAATTGAAAAATTTGTTGATGGAGCAGCAGTTAAAAGGGTTGGTGATTTAACGTTTCCTATTTGTAAGCAGAATTTAGATGAAGTGATTGTTGTCCCAGAAGGTAAAGTTTGCGAAACCATTTTAGAACTTTACAATAAAGATGCTATTGTTGTAGAGCCAGCAGGTGCTTTAAGTATTTCGGCCTTAGATTTTTATACCAAAAAAATTAAAGGTAAAAATGTTGTTTGTTTAATAAGCGGAAGTAATAATGATATTACCAGAACCCCAGAAATTCAAGAAAGAGCTTTATTATATGCCAATTTAAAGCATTATTTTATTGTAAAATTTCCCCAACGCGCAGGAGCGTTAAAAGAATTTGTGGTAGATATCTTGGGTGAAGATGATGATATTACCTATTTTGAATATGCAAAAAAAACAAATAGAGAAAACGGTAGAGCTGTAGTGGGTATTCAATTAAAATCTTCTAATGATTTAGACCCTTTAATAAGAAGAATGAAAACTCATAATTTTTATGGAGATTACCTAAATGATAAACCAGATTTATTTCAATTTTTGGTTTAAATTATATTAATTTTTTTGATATAATGTCATTTTTTTCGCAATCGTTTTCGTGTGGTAGATAGTGTTTTGAGAAGATTTTAACTATATTTTTAAGCTATTTTAGTTTTCTTTGAGGCCAATAAAAGAATCTAAAGTAGTTAATTATGGCAACTCAATTTAAAGAAATTCCAGACGCTTTTAAAATTACATCGCTTTTACACCAAAACACATATTTGGTAAATGGCGAGCTAAAAAATTGGGATGGTGATACCGCCAAGGTTTATTCAACAATATCTTCAACTTCAGAATACAAGCAAACACTATTAGGAACCGTTCCGCAGTTAGGAGAAAAAGAAGCTTTAGAAGCGCTTAATTCGGCTACATCGGCTTATAGTAACGGAAAAGGGCTATGGCCAACAATGAAAGTGGCCGATAGAATTGCGTGCATGGAGTCTTTTGTAGAGCATATGCAAACCAAAAGAGAAGAGGTTGTAAAACTTTTAATGTGGGAAATAGGGAAAAACTTACCAGATTCTGAAAAAGAATTTGATAGAACTGTAGATTATATTTATGATACTATAGAAGCTTATAAGCAAATAGACAGAGATTCTGCTAAGTTTGAAAAACATTCTGGGGTATATGCTCATATTCGCCGCGGACCTTTAGGAGTAGTACTATGTTTAGGGCCTTATAATTACCCTTTAAATGAAACATTTACCTTGTTAATTCCGGCCTTAATAATGGGTAATCCTGTTATATTTAAACCAGCAAAATTAGGTGTTTTATTAATATCACCTTTGTTAGAAGCTTTTCAGGCTAGTTTTCCAGAAGGTGTAGTTAATATTGTTTATGGGCGCGGACGTACCTTGGCTACACCAATAATGAAATCTGGTAAAATTGATGTGCTAGCATTAATAGGAAATAGTAAATCTGCTAATGCATTACAAGCACAACACCCAAAAGGGAACAGATTGAGAATGGTTTTAGGTTTAGAAGCTAAAAACCCCGCAATAGTATTGCCAGATGCCGATTTAGATTTAGCAGTAGATGAATGTATAGCCGGAACTTTATCTTTCAATGGGCAGCGTTGTACCGCTTTAAAAGTATTGTATGTACATGAGTCTATAGTTGAAGAATTTAATAGGCGGTTTGCCTACAAAGTAGACCAACTTAAATTTGGAAACCCTTGGGAAGAAGGCGTAAAATTAACTCCGCTCCCAGAGGTAGATAAACCATCATACATTAAAGAATTGATTGATGATGCTATAGGTAAAGGAGCAAAAATATTGAATAAAAAAGGTGGTGAAATTTCCGAAAATTTCATTTTTCCAGCTGTTTTATATCCTGTTAATAAAAGCATGAGAGTTTTTCAAGAAGAACAATTTGGACCAGTAATACCAGTAGTGTCTTTTTCTGATATAGAAGAACCTCTTGATGATATGGCAGAATCTAATTACGGACAACAAGTAAGTTTGTTTGGTAAAAACATTCAAACCCTTTCTCCGTTAATTGATACTTTAGTTAATTTAGTTTGTAGGGTGAATTTAAATAGTTCTTGCCAAAGAGGTCCAGATGTATATCCGTTTACAGGAAGAAAGGATTCAGCTTTTGGTACCTTAAGTGTTCATGATGCCTTACGTTCATTTTCAATAAGAACCTTTGTGGCTTCAAAAGATAATGAGTACAATAATGCTATTCTAACAGATCTTTTAGAACAAAAAACCTCTAACTTTATTAGTACAGATTATATTTTATAACAACGGTATTAAATATTCTATTTTAGGTGGTTGGTTTGTTTAGTGTGTTTTTTTTCAGTGAAAAATAATGCACTTCTTTCCATTTATATATTTATATATTTGGAATTACGTTAATTTTAAAAAGTATATAAAAACTTAAAACACTAAAAAATGAATGTACTAAAGTTTGCACTCGCGTCTTTTTTTTTCTGCTTATTGTCAATAAGTTGTGGTGGAGATAAGAAAAAAGAGAAAGAAAGCTTTTCTTATGAAAATAAATCTGCAGTTAAAGAGGAAATAAAGGAAGATTCTAATATTGCAAATGTTGTGTTAGTTGGAGATGATGCTATGAAGTTTGATAAATCTGAGATTAGAGTGAAATCTGGTCAAAAAGTAAAACTAACTCTAAGACACAAAGGAAAAATGCCTATTACTGCCATGGGGCACAATGTAGTAATTCTTAAAAAAGGTGTTAATGTTACAGCTTTTGCAAGTAAAGCTGCTTTAGCAAGAGATAATAATTACATTCCTAAAAACTCTGAAGATATTATTGCGTTTACAGAAACTATTGGTGGCGGACAAACTACTTCAATAGAGTTTGATGCGCCCGAAGCTGGTACTTACGATTTTATTTGTAGTTTCCCAGGTCACTATGCAATTATGAAGGGTAAGTTTATTGTAGAATAATTATTATTAAAGAATTTAAATCCCTTTTTATAACCACCAACAAACAACTAAATGAAAAATAGAATATTTAAAATTGTATTGCCAATTGCTTTTGGCCTGTTACTTTTTTGTTGCACCAACAAAAAAGAATATTCAGATATAATTTACGAAAAACCAGAAATAGTACCTGAGGCACCTTCAACATTTATGTCTCCTGAAGAAAGTATGAAAACTTTTTATCTGCCTGAAGGTTATAAAGTAGAACTTGTGGCTAGCGAACCTATGGTAGATGAGCCTGTGGCTATTGCTTGGGATGGAGACGGACGGATGTATGTAGCAGAAATGAACACCTATATGCAAGATGTTGACGGTACAGGAACTATGCGGTCAATTAGTAAAATAAAAAGGTTAGAAGATTTAGATGGTGATGGTAAAATGGATAAAAGTACCGTTTTTGTAGATAGCCTAATGTTGCCTAGAATGATTTTACCTCTTCAAGATGAACTCATTGTAAATGAAACCTTTTCATACGATTTATGGAGCTATAAAGATACCGATGGCGATGGAGTTGCCGATGAGAAAAAACGAGTTTATTATAACCCTAACCGACGTGGGGGTAATTTAGAACACCAACAAAGTGGCTTAATTTGGAATTTAGATAACTGGGTATATACCACTTATAACCCTATAAGATTTAAATTTAAAGGTAATGGTGAAGTTGTGGTAGATTCTTTAGAAGCAATGCCTAGTGGTCAATGGGGCTTAACCCAAGATGATTTAGGAGTCATGTATTATTCTTCTGCAGGTAGTGAAAATCCAGCGTACGGATTTCAACAACCAGCAGTTTATGGAGATTATAATCCAAAAGGACGTCTAGCTAAAGGATTTATGGAGCCTTGGCCAATTGTTGGTACGCCAGATGTTCAAGGTGGACCCAAGCGTTTACGTGACGATAATACGCTAAATCGTTTTACAGGAGTGGCGGGTCAAGAAATTTATCGCGGACATAAACTTCCACCATATTTATATGGCAATTTATTTATTCCAGAACCTGTAGGGAGACTTATCCGTAGAGCAGTAGTCAAAGTTGATCAAAACGGTAAACGTGTACTACATAATGCTTACGATAAAACGGAATTTATGGCTTCGACAGATTTAAATTTTAGACCAGTTCAAGCTAAAACAGGTCCTGATGGTGCTCTATATATTGTAGACATGTACCGAGGTATTATTCAAGAAAGTAACTGGACTAGAGAAGGAAGTGCTATTCGTCCAGTAATTAAAAGAAAAGGGTTAGATAAAAATATTGGAAAAGGTAGAATTTATAGAATTGTTCATGAAGATATTAAACCAGATGAAAAACCTAACCTTTTAACAAAAACAGCTGCAGAATTAATAGACTATTTAGGGCATCCAAATGGTTGGTATCGTAATACAGCTCAAAAACTTATTATCTTAAAAGAAGATAAAACGGTTATTCCTAAACTAAAAGCAATTGCAAAAAACAATGAGTCGTTCTTTGGTGGTTTGTTTGGAACCGATAAAGATTTAGGTATACAACGTGTTCATGCTTTGTGGACTTTAGAAGGCTTAGGTGTTGTTGATAAAGAACTTATAAAAGAAAAACTTCAAGATGAAGACGAACGTGTTAGAATTACTGCTATCCGTTTAAGCGAAACATTCTTTAAAGAAGGTGATAATGATATTCTTTCCGATTTAGAAAAACTAATAGCAGACCCATCAGTTCAAGTTGTAAATCAACTAGCGTTAAGTTTGAGATATAGTAAATCTGATAAAGCTACCGAAATATTAAAAACTATTGGTGAAAATAACGAAGCAAACGAAATTATAACCCATTCAGTTACTGAAAGTTTAAAGAAAGACGATTCTAGATTAACCCAACTTAAAAAACGAATTTCTAATAGATCGCTAGGTGAGAAAAAAAGTATTCTAGCTGGATACGATTCTTATAACCAATTATGTATTACTTGTCATGGGCCCGATTTAAAAGGTATGCCAACCGAAGACGGGAAACTTATTGCTCCTTCGTTAATAGGAAGCCCTCGTGTTACTGGTAATAAAACAACACTTAGTAGAATATTGTTGCACGGGTTAATTGGTCCTATAGAAGGTGAAGAATATGGTATTATGATGCCATTAAAAGCGAATAGCGACCAATGGATAGCAGATGTTTTAACATACATAAGGGCAATGAATGATGAAGGTGGTGTGCACAGAAAAGTTGTATCCAATGCCAGAAAAAAAGCTGAAGGAAGAGAAGATTATTGGACAATGGAAGAACTTCTAGCTCTAGAAAAAAAGGAACAAAAAAAGTAATTTAATAAAATTAGTTAGTGGGAAAAAACACCTGTAAACGTTATTTGTTTCAGGTGTTTTTGTTTTATTAAGTTAGACTTATTTAAAAAACATAATTTAGTTGAAGCATTGTAGCACGAGGTAAAATAGGTACTACTACAAAACTGGTGTCTGGGTTTGCTTCAATATATTCTTTAGTAACGCCGTTGGCATTAGCTCCAAAGGTGTTTGCGCCAAAAAAGTTAGCCAATCCTTCCGAATTAAAAATGTTGCTTGCTAGTAAATTGGCCGATAAATTCTTGTTTATTTTATAACCAATACCAGCGTTAAACGTACTGTAAGGATCTAACTGAAATGCATTGGCAACATTACCTTCGCGTTTACCCATGTATTGCCATTTTATAAAAGACGAGAATTTGTTTTTGTTAAATTCGGCCGATAAATTAAACATTAATTTAGGGTTAAAAGCAAGTTGATTTCCAGAGTAATCAGTTGTATTATCATCGCCTATGTCTACAGTTCCTGCGGCATCATAAACAGTCCATTTGCTAGCTTTCGGGTTTTGTAAAACACCATTAAAACGAAATGCTAAAACGTCAATTGGCGAATAAACACTTTCCCATTCTAATCCAATAGTTCTTGATGTATTGTTTTGTATTGGTGTGTAAAAAATGCTTCCGTTATCGCTATCAAATTCAAAATTTGTGCTTCCAATATTTTTCAATTCACTCCAAAATAAAGTAGTTGTAAACGAGAAATCTTTCAAGCTTGTTTTCAGTCCAAGTTCTATTTGGGTGATATCTTGAATTTCACCTTCAGCATTTACTGGTACATTAGAAAAGTTATTGAAATAATAATTTAACTCCGGTGCTTTATGTCCTTTTGAAAAACGTCCAAACAAGGCAGCATCTTCATTTAATTTATAATTAAATCCGCCAGAATACGATAAATAATTATAAGTGAAATTGAAGGCGTTACGCTCGCCTGTTGGTTGTAAAATATTATTATCGTAAGCTGTAGTTTCGTCGCCGTCTAAACCACCGGTTGCTGTATATGGTTCAAACATGTCGTTGCTTCCTTTGTGTTTTATGCTTTCAAAGCGTAATCCTAAATCTAAAAGTAGCTTGTTAGAAATTTTCCATTGGTCGTTAGCAAAAACAGCGATTTGACTAATATCGGCTCTACTATTTGTGAAAAATAAACCGCCATAATTGCTAACGCCATATTCATCGGATAAGGCAATAACCGGATCTCCAGGATTCTCTAAAGTAACTTGTAGCATTCTTGGGTTGTTTTCGTAAGTTGAAAACGCAAAACTACCTTGAGTAAATACCGACGTGTCTGAAAAACCAGAAGCCAAGCCAAAGTTTAAATCGTGATAGCTAAATTCTTTTCTAAAATTAAGCTGTTGCATAATTTCGTTAGCATCGTTGTCTTTATACCATGTTGAGGTTCCCATAACAGCATCGTTTGGTAAGGAGCCGTTAATATATTGCGAACCTGTTCCAGCAAAAATGCCGCTGTTATTAATGGTTGCTAATTCGTTTCCAGTGTTGGCGTCTTTAAAAACAATTTGTCCAACAGGAAAAGGATTGCCATTACTTACCAAATAATACACCGTAGGATCGCTAATTGATACAAAAGCATTACTAATGGATGTTTGCCAATTAGCATCTTTAAAAGAGAACTTAATATTGTTTTTAACCGACCAATTATTGCCTAAATCTTGCAGAAAATCGAAGTCAACGGCTAAATCTTTAGCATGGGCACCTTGAGATGGGTCGAAACTATTGGTGCTGGTTAAATTACGGCCGTCTGGAATATTGGCGTTAAACTCGGGCATCATTAAAGCAGTATTATTAAAATCGAAACCAAAAGCAGGTGTTGGGTCGTTCCAATTTATAGCCGCAACGCCATTATATCGGTTGGTTTTATCGTTTAAATATTTTCCGTAAAGTTTAAAATAGCCTAGAGAATTTTCTTTTAAAAGACTAAATTTAAATTGTCCGCCTTTGCTAAACGTAAAATCGGTATTTCTGGCGCCTTCGTTATGTCGGTAATGACCACCAGCGGTAAAAAACCAATTATCACCAAAGCCGCTAGTTATAAAGGCATCGGTTCTATAAATAGGGTTTCCGTCTCCTTGAATTCCAGTTTGTGCTTGTATTTCACCCGATAAGGTTTCAGTGTGTTTTTTCGATATAAAGTTGTAAATACCTCCAGGAGCATTCATAGCGGTAATAGATGCGCTGCCACCTCGCAAAGCTTCTACTTTTTGTGTTGTAATATCTGTTCTGTGAAACAAATCAGATCCATAATACGAGTGTTGCACTAAACTAACAGGCAAACCATCTTCTTGAAGAGAAACATAATACCAGCCTAAATCGTCTTCGGCTGCAGCCGAAATACCTCTAGTGTAAACTCTGGTAAATACTTCACCTGCTGAAGCATCAGTGAAAGTTCCTGGTATGTTTTGTAGTATATAAGCAGTGCCCTGTGGGGTAATTTGTTTTAATTGTTTGGTGTTTAGAGTGCTTACAGATGTGCTGGTTTCAATTTGAGTTTTTGGGGTAAAGTTCCCTGTAACAATCACGGTATGTAAGTCTAGTAAATCGGTAACTAATGTATAATTTTTAGTATTGTTGTTTTGTACAATTACTATAGGTTCTTTAATAGTTTTATAACCCAAATGAGAAATGGTTATTGTGTAATTTCCTGTGGGGATATTTTTAATAATAAAACTACCATTTTCGTTTGAAGTAGCATGAAGATTTGAATTTAAAAATATAGTAGCTCCTTCAAGAATTCTGTTAGTATCGTCTTTTATGGTTCCGCTTAAAGTAGCCTGTGCAAATGCAAAAAAAGTGTTAATCATTAAAGCAATAACACATAATGATGATTTAGTCATGATTATAAGGGTGAATAGTTTAGTTATGAAGTTTCAAATTTATAAAATATAATCTTCGTTTTTTGTTTAGATTTTTACACTGAAAATATTTATACACATTTGTTTTTGTTTCTTTTAATAAATTGTGTTGAAATGTTAATGTTTTGTTGGATTTTAAAGAAATACCTATTTTGCAACAAATGTTTAAAATATTTCAGTGAACATCAAAGCGCAATCTATACAAACCTATGAAGCAGATGGTATTGTTTATCATGCCGACACTTGTTTGCCTTTAATTGATGCTGCTAAAAGAAAGAAAGTAACGTTAAAGGCGTTATCACGATTAAGTTATCCTGGTGATAAACTAGACGATAACACTATAGGTTTAAACAGTGTTGGTTATTGGGATGCTAATAAACCACAAGATTGGGGTTTAGATTGGCATAGAAATGAAGGTGTTGAATTTCATTTTCTAGAATCTGGAACAATGCCTTATGCTCAAGAAAATAAAGAGGTTATTTTAGAACCTAACTATTTAACTATTACTAGACCTTGGGAGGCGCATAAAGTTGGAAACCCCAATATAGGCATGGGTAAATTTTATTGGGTAATTATAGATTTAGGTGTTCGTCGCCCACATCAAGAATGGGTTTGGCCAGATTGGATTACGCTAACGCCATCAGATTTAACAAGGTTAACTACTATTTTAAGACAAAACAAGAAATCTATTGTAAAAGCCAATTCTGGTATAAGAGATTGCTTTTTACGTATTAACAAAGCCATTAATAACGATGTTAATGGTAGTAGTGCTTCAAGACTAAGGTTGTTAATAAATCATTTGTTAATTCTCCTTTTAGATTTATTAAATACGGATGATATTGTGCTAGACGAATCGCTAACCGATAGCTCTAGGAGTGTTAAGTATTTTTTACAAGAATTAGATAAAAATTTATCTGAAAACTGGACTATAGAGCTTATGGCGCAATCAGCAGGTGTTGGAATAACAAGGTTTACATATCTGTGTAAACAATTAACAAACCTAACACCTATGCGTTATTTAGCCATAAAGCGTTTAAGTTTATCTAAAGAACTTTTAATAGAAAGACCAGAATTAAGTATTGCGGAAATCTCATATATGTGTGGCTTTGCAACCAGTCAGTATTTTGCTACTGTGTTTAAAAAATACGAAAAGTGTTCTCCTAATGAATATCGTTTAAAACATACTGTAAGTAGAGTAGAACTCACGTAAGTGTTTTGTTTGTATAAATTATTTCATTGAATAAAAACACACAGTTTTTTGTTTCTAATTACATAATTTCACGAGTATATCTAAATACTAGAGTATAATTTTATAGTACCACCACACTATGTTACTTAGGTATTTGGGTTTTTATTACTAACTAAACCAAATAGAGATGAAAATTATTAACAAAAACAGGTTGTTTTTAGCAAGTTGTCTTGCTTTAATAACCACAGCCATGACGTTTGCTATTCGAGCCAGATTAGAAACTGTTTTTGGACCCGATGGAGTAGGGCTAACCTTAGAACAGATTGGTTATGCCTTTGCACCCGCTTTTTTTGGATTTACTATAGCTATGATTATAGGTGGGCCATTGGTTGATTTATTAGGAATTAAAAAAATAACGTGGATGGCATTTCTAACCCATCTTGTTGGAATTGTACTAACGCTTTTAGCAGATTCTATGACCTCGTTATTTATTGCTACCCTTTTTATTGGCATAGGAAACGGCTTTGTAGAAGCAGCTTTAAATCCTATGGTAGCCTCTATGTATCCCAAAGAAAAAACAAAAATGCTTAATAGATTTCATGTTTGGTTTCCTGGAGGAATTGTTATTGGTGCTATTTTAGGCTGGCTAGTAATGGATGTTTTAAATCTTAGTTGGCAAATTATGGTGGCAACCTTATTTATTCCTACCGTGCTCTATGGTGTTTTGTTTTTCGGACAAAGCATACCTGTTACTGAGCGTGTTCAGTTAGGTATTAGCAATAAAAAAATGTTTTCAAGTGTAGTAAAGCCCTTGTTTTTATTTATGGTAGCTTGTATGTTTTTAACAGCAGCATCAGAACTAGGTACTACGCAACGTATAGAATCTCTACTAAAAGAATCTGTAGCAGCACCTTTGTTAGTACTAGCATTTATTAATGGTATTATGGCGTTAGGTAGAATGTTTGCAGGACAAGTAGTGCATAAATTAAAACCATCCGGAATGTTATTATACTCAGCCATTTTTACATTTATAGGTTTATGGTTGCTTACAATTACAAGTGGAGGAATGACCTTTGTTGCGGCTGCTGTTTTTGCAATTGGAGTTGCATTTTTTTGGCCAACCATGATAAGTTTTGTTGCCGAATATTTACCAGAAACTGGCGCATTGGGGCTCTCAATTATGGGTGGTGCAGGTATGTTTTCGGTGTCGTTAGTATTACCTATTATGGGAAATTTAATGGATAATGCAAGTGCAGCTCAAGCTTTAAGAACAATGTCTATTTTACCAGCAATTTTAATTGTGGTATTCTTTGGGTTAAATATTTATATGAATAAAAGAAAACTAAAAGCATAATTTAAAATGAATAGAAAATTAAGAATGGGAATGATTGGCGGTGGAGCAGGCTCATTTATTGGCGATGTGCACCGAAAAGCCGCTGGAATTGATGGTATGATTGAATTGGTATGTGGTGCATTTAGCAGCACACCAGACAAATCAATTGCTTCTGGTAAAGCATTGTTTCTTCCAGAGCATAGATGCTATGGTTCTTTTGAAGAGATGATTTTAAAGGAAAAAGAATTGCCTGAAGGCGAGCGAATGGACTTTGTGTCTATTGTAACGCCAAACCACATGCACTTTCCGCCAGCAAAAATGGCTTTAGAACATGATTTTCATGTGGTAAGCGATAAACCAATGACACTTACTTTAGATGAAGCCATTGAACTAGAAAAAATAGTAGAAAAAACAGGAAAGCTTTTTGCTTTAACACATAATTACACCGGGCATCCTATGGTGAAGCAAGCCAAGGCCTTGGTAGATCATGGTGATATTGGTAGTATTAGAAAAGTACAAGTGCAGTATTTACAAGGTTGGCTGTCTACTGCTGTTGAAAAAACAGGGCAAAAACAAGCGGCATGGAGAGTAGATCCCAAACGTTCTGGTATTGGTGGTGCGTTGGGAGATATTGGTACACATGCCGAAAATTTAGTGGAATATATTACCGGACTTAAAATTGATGAATTAGCTGCCGATTTAGGTGTTTTTGGTGAAGGAAGAACTTTAGACGATGATGGCAATGTATTACTACGAATGGAAAATGGCGCAAAAGGTACCATGTCGTTTTCACAAATTGCTTTGGGTGAAGAAAATAATTTAGCTATTAAAGTGTATGGAGATAAAGGAAGTTTGGAATGGCATCAAGAAAACCCAAACCAATTAATTACACATTGGTTAGATAAACCTGTAAAAGTATATACACCAAATGGTAATGATTTGTATGAAGAGGCTTTGAATGTTTCACGAATTCCTGCTGGACATCCAGAAGGGTATTTAGAAGCTTTTGCAACCATCTATAAAAATTTTGCAATACATTTAATGGCGGTTTTAAAAGGAGAAACCATTGATAAACCAGATTATCCAACTGTTAAAGATGGTTTGCGAGGGATGCAATTTATTTATGCATCGGTTGAAAGTGATAAGAATAATGCAGCTTGGACAAAAATAAATTAATATTAAAACAATAGTTGGCAGACATTGCGTTAGGGATTGAACGGTATGTTGGAGCTCCTCTTTAGAGAGCGATTAGTGAAAGCCCGACCTTTAGGTAACGCCAAAATTATAAAACAATAAAGCACATGAAAACAATAAAAGGACCTGCTGTTTTTTTAGCGCAATTTGCAGGAAGTGAAGCACCGTTTAATAGTTTAGAAGGGATGTGTAAATGGGCATCAGATTTAGGGTATAAAGGCATTCAAATACCAACTTGGGAGACAGGCTTAATTGATATTGAAAAGGCTGCCGAAAGTGAAATTTATTGCGATGAGTTAAAAGGTAAAGTGAATTCGTATGGGTTAGAAATCACCGAATTATCTACCCATTTACAAGGGCAGTTAGTTGCTGTAAATCCCGCTTACGACACTATGTTTGATGGTTTTGCACCAGAGCATGTGCGCGGAAACCCTAAAGCTAGAACCCAATGGGCTATAGATTTTGTAAAAAAATGTGGTACTGTAAGTGGACGATTAGGTTTAAAATCGCATGCGTCATTTTCAGGTGCCTTAATGTGGCATACCGTTTATCCTTGGCCACAGAGACCTAACGGATTAGTAGAAATGGGCTTTAAAGAATTAGCTAACCGATGGTTGCCTATTTTAAATCATTTTGATGAACATGGTGTAGATGTGTGTTACGAAATTCACCCTGGTGAAGATTTACATGATGGTATTTCGTATGAGCGTTTTTTAGAAGCCACAGGAAATCATAGTCGTGCTAATTTATTGTATGATCCCAGTCATTTTGTGTTACAACAACTAGATTATTTATCATTTATAGATATTTATCACGAACGTATTAGAGCGTTTCACGTAAAGGATGCCGAATTTAATCCAACTGGAAGACAAGGTGTTTACGGGGGGTATGCCGATTGGAAAGACCGCGCAGGACGCTTTAGAAGTTTAGGAGACGGACAAGTAGATTTTAAAGCTATATTTTCCAAATTAACTAAATACGGCCTTGATTTATGGGCGGTTATGGAGTGGGAATGTTGTATAAAATCGTCTGAACAAGGCGCTAGAGAAGGCGCTCCGTTTATAAAGAAACATATTATTGAGGCTGCAGAACGTAGTTTTGATGATTTTGCTGGTGGTGATATTGATGAGGATTATTTAAAAAGTGTTTTAGGAATTTAAGTGATTTATATGAAACGTTCGCTGCTTGTTGTATGGTGTTTTTTAGGATTTTTAGCACATGGGTTTTGTCAAGTTGATGCTTTAGAGCCTACAAAGCCAAAACAAACAGAAGTTTGGGAACCTAAACCAAAGGTTGTAAATGTAGATGAAGCTACAGGAATTCCATCGGATGCTATTGTACTTTTTAATGGTGAACATTTTAATGAGTGGGTGTCATCAAAAGATTCATCGGCAGTACAATGGGTTTTGAAAGCTGATAAAAGCATGACAGTAAAAGATAAAGCAGGTGATATACAAACCAAACGTAATTTTGGAGATATTCAATTACATATAGAATGGAAATCACCCAAAGATATTCGGGGTAATGGGCAACATAGAGGTAACAGTGGCATTTTTCTTCAAAATAGATATGAAGTGCAAGTGCTAGATAATAATGATAACGATACTTATGTAAACGGACAGGTGGGTTCTATTTACAAACAAGCTATTCCGTTAGCAAAGGCATCGGCTAAAACAGGAGCATGGAACACTTACGATATTATTTATCATGCGCCAGAGTTTGATGAAAAAGGAAATAAAACAAAATCTGGCACAATAACTGTGTTACACAACGGGGTACTTATTCAAGATCATGCAGAAATAAAAGGAACAACCGAATTTATTGGTTGGCCTAAAAATAAACCACATGGAAAAGCCTCTATAAAACTTCAAGACCACAGAGATAATAGTGGTGTGAGTTATAGAAATATTTGGGTAAGAGAATTAAATTAAGAAATACAAAAATGATAAAAAAAGTTGTTTTTACATTGTTTGCGGTATGGTTTTTTACAAATATGTATAGCGCGAATGAGGGGAAAGGAAAAATTAAGGTTCTAATTGTAGATGGGCAGAATAACCATAATGTTTGGCCAAAATCTACGATTATGATAAAGCAATATTTAGAAGAAACAGGTTTGTTTCAGGTCGATATTGCAAGGACTAAATACTTGTACAACAGTAAGCGATTTTCCGACTGGTTAGAGTTGGCTGGTGTAAAGGAAGGGGTTGAAGGTAAGCCTAAAACCGATCCGGATTTTTGTCCTAAATTTAGTCAGTATGATGTTGTTATTTCAAATTTTGGATATAATGCAGCCCCTTGGCCAGAAAAAACACAAAAAAAGTTTGAAAAATACATACGTAAAGGTGGTGGTTTTGTGAGTGTGCATGCTGCCGATAATAGTTTTCCAGAATGGCAAGCTTACAACCAAATGATTGGTATTGGTGGCTGGGGCGGAAGAACCGAAAAACACGGACCATATTTATACATAGATAAAAACAATAAGCCTAAAAAAGATTATACCGAAGGTAAAGGAGGTAGACATGGTAAGCGCGAAGATTTTGTAGTAACTAATTATAACAATTCTCATGCTATTACGCAGGGTTTACCAAAAAAATGGATGCATGCCAATGATGAGTGTTATGCATTTTTACGCGGACCTGCAGAAAATGTTACTATTTTATCTACTGCGGTATCAACGCTTAAAAAACCAGAACTAGAGCAAAAAGAACCTGTTGTTATGACTATAGATTATGGAAAAGGCAGAGTGTTTCATACAACCTTAGGGCATGATGTAGAAGCCTTTGAATGTGTTGGGTTTATTACATTACTAAAACGTGGTACAGAATGGGCTGCAACTGGAAATGTAACACAAAAAACTGTTCCTGCAGATTTTCCAACTGAAACTCAAAAATCTACAAGATATTTTGAGTTGAAAAAATAAAACTTGATTACTTCTTGAGAAGATTAAAGTTTCTTAAAATTTGTGTGGTGAATACTTTATGAGTTTTCTATTGAATTGTAGGAGTATTGGCTTAATTTCAATAAAATTTAAAATAAAAACGAGGTTGAGTTAAGAATTTATTAATTCATTTTTAAGTTAATTTAAAACCTGTTTATTTTTCAATTATTTAGTTGTGTAATTCATAATTAGTTGTAATTTTGCTGCTTATATTAACGAAAGGGGCTCACGCCGACGATTTAGAGTTAATAGTTAAGATAGTTATTCAGTGAAAACAGGAAACAACATATCTCTTATCTCTTTTGTTCTAGTAAACACTACTAGAACTGTTGTTGTGCGTTTTCCTCAACCACGCCCCTAGGGGCTATTCAGTTTAAGAAAGCATCCGCTGCTTTCAATTTTCGTTATTATTTAGAATAAAAAAGTACAAAGCTTAAAGGCTTAATTAAATGCTTAGAGTTTAATTAGTTCTTAAGTGTTTAATAATTATTGAAAAATGAATTCAATATTGAATATAGATAAAAATATTGTGGTTGAGGAAGCTAAATCCTATTGTGATTTACAAGGTTTAGAAGTTGTTTTTACTTATGAGATTTCAAAAACTAATTTGCAGATAATCTCAGAAAGAACAAAAAATCTTCCTGCAATGTATCATGCCAGTGTAGGTATGTTACAAGATCGTTTAAAAAATGGTTGTTACCTTATAATGAAAGATGGTGAGATCTATGGTCACATTTTTGCACATAGGCATACCATTGATAAATATTCGGTTTTTGAGCGCTCGTCTTTGTGGGTGCATAAAGCTTACAGAAATCATAATTTAGGCCTACTTTTAATGGATTGCTTAACCAAAAAGTTTTCTAAAGAATTTCTTATTTCAATAGCTCAAGATGCCACCGTGCACCACAATAATGAGTTATTAGGTATGCAGTTTATTACACTAAAAGATTTGTCACCAGTTTTAATTGAAACCTTAGAAAAACTAGGTAAGCTAAGAGATGAATACAAATATAAATATTACGTTAATCCATATTTTGAATCTAAAATAAATCAATTTAATAAGATTCTTAAAAATAAAATTTAATTAATTACAATGAAAAAGTTAGTTATAGCCTACAGTGGCGGCTTAGATACATCATATTGTGCTGTAAGTTTATCAAAAGAATATGAAGTACATGCAGTAAGTGTAAATACAGGTGGATTTACTCAAGCAGAAATAGATCATATAGAAAGTAATGCCTATAAAATGGGGGTTACCACTTACAAAAACATTAATGCAATAGCAACATTTTACAAAAAAGTAGTGAAGTATTTAATTTTTGGTAACGTATTAAAAAATAATACCTATCCGTTATCAGTTAGTGCAGAACGTATTATTCAAGCTATTGAAATTGTAGAATACGCTAAAAGTATAGGTGCAGAATATATTGCTCATGGAAGTACAGGTGCAGGAAATGATCAAGTAAGGTTTGATATGATTTTTCAAACTTTAGCGCCAAATATTAAAATTATAACCCCCATTAGAGACGAGCAATTAACCAGACAGCAAGAAATTGACTATTTAAAAGAAAATGGTATTGATATGTCTTGGGAAAAAGCAAAATATTCCATTAATAAAGGACTTTGGGGTACTAGTGTTGGTGGTGCCGAAACCTTAACTTCAGAAAAACCATTGCCAGATGAAGCATATCCGTCGCAATTAAAACACGCAGAGGAAGAAAAAGTTAAACTTACATTTAATAAAGGTGAGTTGGTTGCTGTAAACGGTGTAGAAAACAACCCAGAAGTTAATATTGAAGTGTTAAACAATTTAGCATCGGCTTATGCTATTGGTAGAGATATTCATGTAGGCGATACTATTGTGGGTATTAAAGGTCGTGTAGGGTTTGAAGCGGCAGCAGCCTTAATTACTATTAAAGCGCACCATTTATTAGAAAAACACACCTTAACCAAATGGCAATTACAGCATAAGGAATACATAGCAAGTTTTTATGGTATGCATTTGCATGAAGGGCAATATTTAGATCCTGTAATGAGAGATATGGAAGCCTTTTTACAAAGCAGTCAAGAAAAAGTAACTGGAGATGTAACTGTAACATTAAAACCATACCACTTTGATTTAGATGGTATTAGCTCTGAGCACGATTTAATGAGTGCTAAATTTGGTAGTTATGGTGAAGAAAACAAAGTGTGGACAGCAGATGATGCTAAAGGGTTTATTAAAATTCTTGGAAATCAAAACAAAATATATCAACAGGTAAATAGTTAGTTATTGGTTATTAGTTGAAGGTTAGATTTTTAACCAAAAACTTACACCAATTGCAGATAGCTAAAAGCTATATAAAATGAAAAAAATACAAGTTGGAATTATTGGTGGCGCTGGTTATACTGCTGGCGAATTAATAAGATTATTAATTAACCACCCTGAAGCCGAAATAAATTTTGTTTACAGTACAAGTAATGCTGGTAATCAAATAAGTAAAGTACATCAAGATTTAGTAGGTACGTTAAATAAAACCTTTACAGATACTGTAAACCCTAATGTAGATGTGTTGTTTTTATGTTTGGGGCATGGTAATTCGGTTAAATTTTTATCGGCTAACAAATTTTCTGATAACACAAAAATTATTGATTTAGGAAATGATTTTAGGTTGGAAGCCGATAAAGTTTTTGAAGGTAAAACTTTTGTTTATGGGTTACCAGAATTACAAAAAGAAGCCATTAAAAGTGCTAATTATATTGCTAACCCAGGTTGTTTTGCTACAAGCATTCAGTTAGGGTTGTTGCCTTTGGCCAATGCAGGTTTGTTACATAAAGATGTGCATATTAATGCGGTTACAGGTGCTACAGGTGCAGGAACTTCATTGTCTGCTACTACACACTATACATGGAGAGATAACAACTTTTCGTATTACAAACCGTTTACGCATCAGCATTTAGGAGAAATTAACCAGTCGGTAAAACAATTACAAAATAGTTTCAATTCAGATATTTTATTTATGCCAAACAGGGGTAATTTCTCTAGAGGTATTTTTGCAACTATTTATACTGATTTTGAAGCTACTATTGAGGAAGCCAAAACTATTTATAAAGAGTTTTATAAAGATGCTGCTTTTACTTTTGTAAGCGATGATTTTTTACACCTTAAACAGGTAGTAAATACCAATAAATGTTTAGTGCATTTACATATACACGAAGGTAAATTGCTAATAACCAGTATTATTGATAATTTATTAAAAGGTGCATCGGGGCAAGCGGTTCAGAATATGAATTTAATGTTTGGCTTAGAAGAAACCACAGGTTTAGAATTAAAAGCAACATATTTTTAGAGAAACAGTGGTGCGTTAGCGATTGATGCGGCATCCTTTTTTTGAGGTACGAGAAAAAAGATATAGCGGAAAGCGCGACCCCTTGCGGGTAACGCCATAAAAATAAAAACAACAAAGCATGAAAATAGCCATTATAGGAACAGGGAATTTAGGGAGTTCTATAGCTAAAGGACTTATTAAAAACAAGTCGTTCACCTCTTTGTATTTAAGTGATAAAAATACATCTGCGGTAAAAAGTTTTGAAGATGAAGATTATGTAACCATTACCAATTATAATAAAGAAGCGGTAATGAATTCAGATGTCATAATTTTTGCATTACAACCAAAGCACATAGAAAGTGTGTTGAAGGAAGTAGAACCTGTAATTACCAAAAAACATTTAGTTATGTCGGTAGCTGCAGGATTTGCTATTTCTAAAATAGAAAGTGTGATTGGGGTAGATAAACACATTATTCGTGTTATGCCTAATACGGCTATTTCTATAGGAAAATCTATGACATGCTTATCGGCCAATGCAATAGGTGAAGAAAAAATAGAACTTGCTAAAACTATTTTTAATCAATTAGGAACCACTATGGTAATTCCAGAAGAACAAATACAAGCCGCAACTGTTATTTGTGCCAGTGGTATTGCTTTTTGGATGCGTTTGGTACGTGCTACCACACAAGGAGCTATTCAGTTAGGTTTTGAAGCCGAAGAGGCACATGAGTTAGCCTTACAAACCTGTTACGGGGCAGCTAGTTTATTAAAAGAATCTGGAAGACACCCTGAAGCAGAAATAGATAGGGTTACTACACCAAGCGGATGTACTATTGAAGGACTTAATGAAATGGAGCATCAAGGTTTGAGTTCGTCTTTAATAAAAGGTATTACAGCATCGTTTGAAAAAATTAATCAAATTAAAAACAGTTGATAGAGTTTTTATTAAACAGTAAGTAGTTTGCAGTTAACTAGCAACCATCAACTATTAACAAACAACAAAAAGAAAAAATGCCATTATTTGACGTTTATCCATTATATAATGTAACACCTGTTTCGGGTAAAGGTATTCATGTTTACGATGATAAAGGAACAGAATATCTAGACCTTTACGGAGGACATGCTGTAATTTCTATAGGGCATGCACACCCAAATTATGTAGAAGCAGTTACCAAACAAGTTGAAACATTAGGGTTTTATTCTAATGCTATTCAAAATCCGTTACAAACACAATTAGCCAATAAGTTAGAATCGCTTTCAGGCTGTAAAGATTACCAATTGTTTTTGTGTAATTCTGGTGCCGAAGCTAATGAAAATGCACTTAAACTAGCATCTTTTAAAACTGGCAAAAAGCGTGTTGTAGCTTTTAGCAAAGGCTTTCACGGACGTACATCGGCGGCTGTTGCAGTAACCGATAATAAAAATATTATAGCGCCAATAAACGCGCAACAAGCAGTAACAATTTTGCCTTTAAATGATATTGAAGGTGTAAAGGCCGAATTAGAAAAAGGCGATGTTTGCGCGGTAATAGTAGAGTTTATTCAAGGAGTGGGGGGCTTAGACCAAGGGAGTAAAGAATTTCTTGAACAAGTTTTTGCACTTTGTAAAGCTAATAACACCATGTTTATTGCCGATGAGGTGCAATCTGGTTACGGGCGCTCAGGCAAATTTTTTGCGTTTCAGCATTACAATGTAACACCCGATATTATTTCAATAGCGAAAGGTATGGGTAATGGTTTTCCTATTGGAGGTGTATTAATTCATCCAGATATCAAAGCTAAATACGGTATGTTAGGTACTACTTTTGGAGGAAACCATTTGGCTTGTGCTGCTGGTTTAGCGGTGTTAAATACCATCGAAGAAGAACATTTAATTGATAATGTAAACCAAATGTCTGAGTATTTTATTGAAAAATCAAAAGACATTTCAGAAATAAAAAACATTAAAGGCAGAGGTTTGATGATTGGTCTTGAATTCGATTTTGAAGTAGGCGAATTACGAAAAAAATTAATTTACGATTATCATATTTTTACCGGTGGTGCAGCAAACAAAAAGTTGTTGAGAATTTTACCGCCTTTAAACATTGAAAAATCACATATCAATCAATTTTTTGATGCCTTAAAAAAGGTGCTGTAAAAGTTTAACAAAAAATTATAAGGCTAAGTTCTGTATTCAATAAGAATAATTGTAGAATATAAGCTAAACAATAAAAAAAGAAGAAATGAACACCTTACTATCTATTAAAAAAAGAAACGCTGTTTTATTAAAAATGGCACAACTTTTAGAAGAAGAAAGGCAAGCAATTATTGAAATTAATAAAGTTGATTTAGAATCGTATCAAGGCGAAGACATTTCTATGTACGATCGCTTAAAAGTAGATGATGCTAAAGTAGACGAAATGATAAAATCAGTAACGCATTTAGCATCGCAAGAAGATCCTGTGGGTGTTGAACGTTTTAGTTTTAAGCACGAAAACGGCATGCAGGTTTATAACAAAACAGCATCGTTTGGTACGGTATTAATTATTTACGAGTCGAGACCCGATGTTACGGTTGAAGCTGCTGGTATCGCCTTTAAGTCGGGAAACAAAATCCTATTAAAAGGGGGGAAAGAATCGTTGCGTTCTAACTTAAAAATTGTAGCGTTGTGGCATCAGGCTTTAACTGAAGAAAGTGCTTCTACAGATTGGGTAGAATATTTACAATTTAATAGAACCGAAACACAGGCCTTTTTAGAAAAGCCAACCCAACCAGTAGATTTAATTGTACCTAGAGGAGGTGAACGATTAATAGCATTTGTAAAGCAACACGCAGCATGTCCTGTTATAGTAAGCGGTCGTGGTAACAACTTTGTGTATGTTCATAAAAATGCCAACACAGCTATTGCTTTAGATGTAATTGTAAATGGAAAAACTGCAAAAATTTCGGCGTGTAATGCGGTAGATAAAGTTTTAATAGATGCTAATCTTCCTAATAAAGAAGCGTTTATTCAAGCATTAATTTCAAAATTAAAAGAATTTAAAGTTGAAATTTTAGGAGATGAAAAAACGTCAAAATTTGATGAGATTACCAGATTTGAATCTGAAGAAATTTGGTACGAAGAGTTCCTAGATTATAAAATTGTAATTGGAGAAATAGCGTCTAATACCGATGCTATTGCAAAAATAAATACATATTCTGGCGGGCATTCATCATCAATTATCACAACCAATGAGGCCGAAGCCAAAACTTTTATGGAAAATGTAGATACCGCAGCGGTATATCACAACGCATCTACCCGTTTTACTGATGGCGGACAATTAGGTTTAGGTGGCGAGTTAGCTATTAGCACAGATAAATTACACCAACGTGGGCCTATTGGTTTACAGCATTTAGTAACCAATAAATGGTATATTTTTGGTAACGGACAAACCAGATAACATGCAAAAGAAAAAACGCATATTACTAAAAGTTGGTTCTAATACCTTAACCAAAGAAACCGATAATATTTCCAGAGGAAAGATTGAAGATATTGCAAATCAAATTGCGCAACTTCAAGATACTTGCGAGTTTATTATTGTAAGTTCTGGAGCTATTGCTGTGGCAAAACAGTTTGTGAAACTGGAAAGTAAACGCAAAGAAATTTTTGTAAAACAAGCGTTGGCATCTATTGGGCAA
Source organism: Seonamhaeicola sp. NFXS20 (assembly GCF_049132085.1). Lineage (NCBI taxonomy): Bacteria > Pseudomonadati > Bacteroidota > Flavobacteriia > Flavobacteriales > Flavobacteriaceae > Seonamhaeicola > Seonamhaeicola sp. NFXS20. The sequence continues at coordinate 645,644 of NZ_JAFMPU010000001.1, forward strand.
CCACATTTAATTAGAATTTACCAAGAGATTTTTAGAGAATATGGGCTCTTAAGTTCGCAATGTTTATTGTCGTATTCAGATTTTGAAAAAGAAGAAAGTATTGTAAACATAACCAATACCATTAACGTTTTGGTAAATAACAATTATATTCCCATTATTAATGAAAACGATACGGTAGCTACCGATGAAATTAAATTTGGCGATAATGATAAATTGGGAGCCTTAGCAGCCTCACTTTTAAAAGCCGATTTATTTATTATTGCTACCAATACCAATGGTATTTATACCAAAGTATCAATGGAAAATGGTACACCAAAAACCATAGAACAGGTGTCAGATTTTGAAGCTTTAAAAGATCAAGTTGTTAATTCTAAATCCTCACATGGTAGTGGCGGAATGCAAAGTAAAATTGAAGCTGCCGAGGTTACCAAAAAAGCAAATATTGAAACATGGATAGTAAACGGTTTAGAAGATAATTTTATTATTAATGCCATGAAAAACAAGGTGCCGTTTACCAAAATAATATAAATTTAAAATGAAGCATTACACATCTATACAAGATATTGATAACATCAAAACATGGATTGAAGAAGCTAAAGCATTAAAAAAGGATCCGTTAGCGCATATTGAGTTAGGGAAAAATAAAACTTTAGGGTTGTTGTTTTTCAATTCTAGTTTACGTACACGATTAAGCACCCAAAAGGCGGCTTTAAATTTAGGAATGAATCCTATTGTTATGAATGTGTCTGGTGATGCTTGGGGCTTAGAATTTAATGATGGCACCATTATGAACGGTAATACTGCAGAACATATTAAAGAGGCTGCAGCTGTAGTATCTCAATATTGCAACGTTATAGCTGTTAGAGCATTCCCAACTTTAACAGATAAAGTAAAAGACGAAAGCGAACAGGTTTTAGAAGCATTTAAAAAGTATGCTTCTGTGCCAATAGTAAATATGGAAAGTGCTACCGGCCATCCGTTACAAGCATTAACAGATGCTATAACCATTTCAGAGTTTTCAAAAAAAGCAAAACCTAAGGTGGTTTTAACTTGGGCGCCACATATTAAACCATTACCACATGCGGTAGCCAATAGTTTTACACAAGCTATGCAAAAAATGGATGTTGAATTTGTTATTGCAAACCCTGAGGGATACGATTTAAATCCCGAAATTACTGGCAATACACCAATTTATCACAATCAAGAGGAAGCCTTTAAAAATGCCGATTTTGTTTATGCGAAAAATTGGAGTTCTTTTGAGGATTACGGAAAAGTCATAAAATCAGATACCAATTGGATGATTACAAAAGATAAAATAGGCAATGCAAAGTTTTTACATTGTTTACCTGTGAGACGAAATGTAGTAGTAGAAGATGCTGTTTTAGATAGTGAAAGTTCATTAGTAATTGAGCAAGCTAATAATAGAACCTTTGCTGCACAATTAGTATTAAAGAAGATTTTAGAAAATAAATAATCTGTCATTGCAGATATAATGAAGCAATCTCAATCTAAGAATAGATTACTTCGGCATAAATTTCTTATAATGACAAAAGCTTAGAATGAAAGAAAAATTATCAGTAGTAAAAATAGGAGGAAATGTTATTGAGGATAGTAAAGTTTTAAAAACATTCCTTGAAAATTTTTCTAATTTAGAAGGAAAGAAAATTTTGGTGCATGGTGGCGGTAAACGCGCTACTCATATAGCATCAAAATTAGGTGTAGAGTCTAAAATGATAAATGGGCGTCGTATTACAGATGCCGATACTTTAGAAGTAATTACTATGGTTTATGGCGGTCTGGTAAATAAAAACATAGTAGCGCAGTTACAAGCTTTAAATATTAATGCTTTAGGGCTTACCGGAGCAGATATTAATAGTATTACGTCTAAAAAAAGACCTGTTAAAGAAATAGATTTTGGTTTTGTAGGCGATGTAGAATCGGTCTCACATAATGCTATTGATAAACTAATTCAGGCAGATTTTACACCAGTATTTTGTGCTATTACGCATGATAAAAATGGGCAGTTATTCAATACAAATGCAGATACTATAGCTTCGGAATTAGCAATCGGACTTTCAAAATTATATAATATTGAGTTGTACTACTGTTTTGAAAAAAATGGCGTTTTAATGACTGTTGATGACGATAATTCGGTTATTGATTATATGGATTCTGGAACCTATGAGGTCTTAAAACAGGACGGCGTTTTTCATGATGGTATGTTACCTAAATTAGAAAATTGTTTTCATGCTTTATCAAGTGGAGTATCAAGAGTTTTTATAGGTAATCCATCGGTAATAAGTAATAAAGAACAAAAGTTTACAACCTTGTATTTATGATAAATCAGCTAACACAAGATGCTATACTGCTTTTAAAAAAGCTTATTGAAACCCAATCGTTTTCTTCAGAAGAAGACCAAACAGCAACACTTTTAGAATCTTGGTTTCAGCAATATAAAATTGATTACAAACGCACTAAAAATAACGTTTGGGCAGTTAATAAATATTTTAATGAAGATAAACCAACCTTATTACTAAACTCACATCATGATACAGTAAAACCAAATTCTGCATACACCAAAGACCCGTTTAAAGCTATTGTTGAAGATGGTAAATTATACGGTTTAGGAAGTAATGATGCAGGAGGTTGTTTGGTGTCGCTTATTGCCACATTTACTCATTTTTATAATCAAAAAAATTTAAAATATAATTTAGTAATTGTTGCTTCTGCTGAAGAAGAAAGTAGTGGGCCAAACGGGTTAAATAGTATGCTATCTGTCATTCCAAAAGTTGATGTAGCCATTGTAGGCGAACCAACATTAATGAATTTAGCGGTAGCAGAAAAAGGTTTAGTGGTTTTTGATGCGGTATTAACAGGAACACCAAGTCATGCAGCACATCCAAACGATGATAATGTAATTTATAAGTCGATTGAAGCATTACAATGGTTTAAAAATTATAAGTTTGAAAAAGGCTCTGAAGCTCTGGGTGATGTAAAGTTAACGGTGAGCCAAATAAGTGCAGGAAAACAACACAATGCAGTTCCAGCAGATTTAAATTTAGTGATTGATGTTCGTGTTAACGATGCCTACACTAATACTGAAATTGCCGAAATTTTACAAAAAGAAGCGCCTGTAACGAGCATTACACCGCGTAGTTTACGATTAAATTCATCCTCTATTCCAATAGATCACGATTTAGTAAAAGCAGGAATAGCTATGGGAAGAACTACCTATGGGTCGCCAACCTTATCAGACCAAGCAGTGTTGTCTTGTCCAAGTTTAAAACTTGGTCCAGGTGATAGCACACGGTCGCATTCGGCAGACGAATTTATATATTTAAGCGAAATAGAAGAAGGAATTAAAATATATGTTGAGTTGTTAAATCGGGTAATTATTTAAACAAATTAACGTATAAACAAATAAACATTTTTAAAAAATGAAACTCTGGGATAAAGGCATATCAATAGATAAAAAAATAGAGCAATTTACTGTGGGTAACGACCGCGAAATTGATATTCATATTGCTAAATATGATGTAATAGCATCTAAAGCACATGCTAAAATGCTACAAAGTATAGGCATTCTTACTACAGAAGAATTAGAACAACTTCTTGGTGGATTAGATGTTTTAGCATCTCAAATTGAAGATGGCACCTTTGTTATTGATGCCCAGTTTGAAGATGTACATTCTAAAATTGAGTTTGAGTTAACTAAAACTTTGGGTGAAGTTGGAAAAAAAATCCATACCGCACGCTCCAGAAACGATCAGGTTTTAGTAGCCTGCCATTTGTATTTTAAAGAAAATTTAAAGCTCATTCAAGCCAAAACAAAAACACTTTTTGATACACTTTTAAATTTAGCAGAAACCCATAAAGATAAGCTATTACCAGGTTATACACATTTACAAGTGGCAATGCCATCATCGTTTGGTTTATGGTTTTCAGCATATGCTGAATTAATGATAGATGATGTATATTTACTTAATGCCGCATTAAAAACAGTAGACCAAAACCCATTAGGTTCTGCGGCGGGTTACGGAAGTTCTTTTCCTATAGATAGGGAATTAACCACTAAAGAAATGAACTTTTCAACCTTAAAATACAATGTAGTAGCGGCACAAATGGGACGTGGGAAAAATGAGCGTACCATTGCAGCTGCTTTAGGGAGTTTAGCTAATACGCTATCTAGATTTGCTATGGATGTGTGTTTATATATGAGTCAGAATTTTGGGTTTGTTACCTTCCCCGATGAATTAACTACGGGTAGTAGTATAATGCCGCATAAAAAAAACCCAGATGTATTTGAATTAATACGTGGTAAATGCAACAAAATTCAAGCGCTACAAACAGAAATGGTATTAATAACCAATAATTTACCAAGTGGTTATCATAGAGATTTTCAATTGTTAAAAGAAAATATGATTGCGGCTTTTGAAGAATTGAAAGATATTCTTGATATTTTCAATTATGCCATTCAGCAAGTTATTGTAAAAGACATCGACTTAAACGACGATAAATACAAATATTTATTCACGGTAGATAATATTAATACTTTGGTGGTAGAAGGCCAAAGTTTTAGAGAGGCCTACCAGAAAATAGGCGGACAAGTGCAAGACGGAACTTATGTTCCTGATACATCAAAACAGCATACCCACGTAGGGAGTATTCATAATTTAAGTTTAGATAAGATAAGAGCTAAGTTCCCTGATTAGGCATTTGGGATTTACTAAATAGTTTCTAGTATTTTTTAAAATGATACTGCAGCGGCAGCACCTATAATTCCTGCGTGATTGCCCAAAATAGCTGGTTTTACTGGAGTTTCAATTTTTATTTGTTTTTCAAATTTATCAAAATCCTTAGAAACGCCTCCTCCAAGTATTATCAGGTCTGGGCAAACTATTAAATCTACCAATTCTAAAAAAGTGTTTATTCGTGCACCCCATTTTTTAAAACTTAGTTTTTCTTTTTTTCTTATAGAATCGGCGGCATAACGTTCAATTTTTTTATACTTCTTGTAAGGTATTTGTCCAAGTTCAAAATTAGGTATTAAAACGCCATTATAGAATGCACCGCTACCTATACCTGTACCTATGGTTATCATTAATACTAATCCTTGTTCGCCTTTACCTATGCCATAATTCATCACTGCGTATCCTGCGACATCAGCATCATTAACTATTGTAACTGGTAATCCGCAGGCCTCTGAAAACAGGTTTTGAGCATTTAAATTCAGCCAACTTTTGTTTAGGTTACCTACAGACTTGCAAACACCATGATTCATAATTGTTGGAAAACCGCAGCCTACAGGTCCTTTATAATCGAAATGCTCAACTATATCTTTAAAAACTTTAGCCATTTCCTTTGGTTTTCGAGATGCTGGGGTAGGTATTCTAAAGCGTTCGGTTATAAGTTCTCCGGTTTCTATATTTACTAGGGCACCTTTCATGCCCGAACCACCAATGTCTATTCCTAAAATGTCCATACTTGTTTTGTTAAGCTAAAAAGATAGTTTAATTTAATTAAGCTTTTGTGATTTCATTAAAAAGATTTCTAAAAGACTACAAATAGATAGTATGTTGTGCTTAAACTTTAGAAGCAATAGATTTAAAAAACACATAACCAAAACCGGCACATAACATAGCGTGGAAAGGGAATAGTCCAAAATCACCACCTTGGTCTCCTACAATAAAGGCACTATACATACCAAAGCCGAAGTAAATCATAAGAGCACCTTCAAAAATAACATTGGCAGAAAGTTTTTTTCTAATGTATTTGTTGTTTTTCCAAGAGTCTTTTAAGTTACTAATATTAAATTTTGGGGTTCTTACAAAAGCACTTTTTTTACCTATGTGACCCTCTAAAACGGCAATAGAATTATGTAAAGAAAAGCCCATGGCTATTGAGAAAAACATAAAAAACATGCCAATGTAACCCATAAAGTTTTTAATGCCTTTACCATAGATGTTTCGGTACATAATCCAGTAACAAATAAAGAAGATAACAGTACTTAATACAAAGAAACTCATTACTAAAAAGTACTGTTTTAAGTGCGCGTATTCATTTTTAATATAAAGCATAGGAATGCTAAGAATAGCAACAATAAATATGTTTAAAAACATGGTGCTATTAAGTAAATGTAAGAGACCATGAATTTTAGTTTTAGCAGAAATATTGTTGCTTTTTAAAACGCGCCAAAGCATTTTTCTGAAATTTTCAGCCCCACCTTTATTCCATCTAAACTGTTGAGAACGAGCAGCACTAATAACAACTGGTAACTCTGCAGGCGTTTCAACATCTTCTAAATATTTGAATTTCCAGTTTTTAAGTTGTGCACGGTAGCTTAAATCTAAATCTTCAGTTAGGGTGTCACCTTCCCAGTTACCAGCATCAATAATACAAGTTTTTCGCCAAATACCTGCTGTTCCATTAAAATTGATGAAATGCCCTTTACTATTTCTGCCTACTTGTTCTAAAGTAAAATGTGCATCTAAAGCAAAAGCTTGTATTCTTGTTAATAAAGAATAATTTCTGTTTATATGTCCCCAACGGGTTTGTACTACCCCAATTTTTTCGTCTTTAAAATAGGGTACTGTTCGTTTTAACCAATCTGGTTTTGGTAAAAAATCAGAATCAAAAATGGCTATAAATTCTCCTTTAGCCTTTTTTAATCCTTCTTTTAAAGCTCCTGCCTTAAATCCTACACGATTAGTTCTTGTAATATGCTGAATGTCTAACCCTGTTTGTTGTAGTTTTTCAATATGGGCAGCTGTAGATTTAACAGTTTCATCTGTTGAATCATCTAAAACTTGAATTTCTAACTTGTCTTTAGGGTAATCTATTTTTGCAATGTTATCTAACAAACGCTCCATAACATACATTTCGTTATACACAGGAAGTTGTATAGTTACATATGGAACTTCTTTAGGATTAGATAAATCTAACTTAGGTTCGTTTTTTTCTCGTTTTGCAGAAATGTAATTAAAAAGCAGGTTTAATTGCGCCAATGCATACATAAAGATTAGTAAGATGGCAATAGTATAAATAACAATAATAATACTCTCTATAATCATTATTTAAAACTGTATTTAAATATCCAACCCAATATTTTTATGCCTGCAAATATAGCACCTTTTACCGTACCAGAAACTTTAGATATTCCAATTCTATTTCTATAATTTACAGGAACTTCGGTATAGGTTAGTTTTTGTTTTAGTGCTTTAAGTTGCATTTCTACTGTCCAGCCATAGGTTTTGTCTTCCATTTTAAGAGCTAAAAGTTTTTCATATTTTATAGCTCTAAAAGGACCTAAGTCTGTAAATTTTGAACCAAACATAAGTTTCATAAGTGTAGTGGCTAGCCAATTTCCAAAAATTTGAGGCTTAGTCATAGAGCCAGATTCTCTTAATTTTTTTACACGTGCACCAATTACAAAATCAATATTGTTGTTTATAATGGGTTCAACAATTTTGGTGAGTTCATCTGGGTAGTCAGAATAATCACCGTCTAAAAAAACAACAATATCAGGTTTTTTTTTGTTTTCAGCAATATAATTCATACCCTTTAAACAGGCGTATCCGTAACCTTTTCTGTTTTCTGTTAAAACAGTGGCTCCAGCTTTTTTAGCATTAGCTTCGGTGTTATCTGTAGAATTATTGCTAACAACTATAATTTCTTCAACAATATTAGGAATATCTTTTATAACTTTTCCAATAGAGTCTGCTTCGTTATAAGCAGGAATGATGACTTTTATTTTGGGCATAAAAAGTTATTAGGGAGTAAAAATACAATAACCTTAGATGTTGTTCAAATAATGAACTAATAATGAGCAATAAAATTTTAGATTATTTTTTGTTTACTAGATTCATTAAATCAACATCATTACCCAATAAAACATCAGTTGGGTTGATACGTCCTTTTTCGGGGCCGTTTTCTAATTTTAGTACGCCTCTTGGGCAAACAGCGCTACAAATACCACAACCTACACAACTAGCGCGTACAATATTTTCACCTTTTTGAGCATAGGATCTTACGTCAATTCCTTGTTCGCAATAGGTTGAACAGTTTCCGCAAGAAATACACTGTCCGCCATTTGTTGTAATTCTGAATCTTGACTTGAAACGTTGAATAAGCCCCATATATCCAGCTAACGGACAACCAAAGCGGCACCAAACTCTACTACCCAACATAGGATAAAAGCCAACCCCAATAACTCCAGAAAACATAGCGCCAATTAAAAATCCGTAAGGTTTGCTAAAGTAGGTGTAAATGCTTAATCCGAAGAATTCTCCGCTTCCTGTAAAGTAACCATAAAGAACCACTACGGTTACAATAAAAATAAAAACCATAACACTATGAATTAACCAGCGTTCTAGTTTCCAGGCTGATAACTTTTTTGATGATAAGTGTCTAAAAGGATCACCAGCAGTTTCTGCTAAACCACCACACCCGCAAACCCAAGAACAGTACCAGCGTTTTCCAACAAAATAGGTGATAATTGGAGTGAAAATTAAAAACATAAAAATACCTACAACTAAATAGAACATACCTAAAGTACCGCCATTTAGCATATTGTCTAGGTGCCAAGATTCAAAAAAATAATAGTTTAAAGGCCACATGTTTTTTATGTCTTTTGCAAAATATGGGGCTTCAGAATTTAAACCTTCTAAAATTTCAGGAATTAAATAGGCTAAAAATAATTGTGATATAATTACTACTGTGGTACGTATTAATTGGTATTGGTTATGACGGTATTTATACATGAATTTAATACCTAAAGACAAAATGGCTAAGGTATATAAAGTGCCATATACAAACCATTGACTAGCAGGTTGCCCTTTAAAAAACATGCTTATGCTGTCAAACATAACAATGAGTCCTGAATTAGGTTCGCCATTCATTCCTAACCCTAGAAATTCAGGAAACCAGTATAATAACACATAGAATAATGTTAATATAATTCCAACAGACCAACCTAACACACTACGATTGGTTAGTGATTTAAACCATACATGGTTGTTTTTTATTCCTGGGGGTTGTTTTAAATAGGTTCTTCTGGCATAAGTTGTAGTGCCTATTAAAATTAATCCTATAGATACTAAAACAAAAATATTTTTGGGTTCTAAATGAACATTAAAGGCGGCTAATGCAAGTATTAATAAACCGCTTATTCCCAACCACAAACCTAGTTTTTGAATGTTGTCTAAGGCTACTTTATGAGGATTTGATATTGCAAAACTTGAATGTTTTTCCATTATTATAAATTATGATGTTAGGTTGAAAATATTTTTCCAGTTTTTCTTTTTTAATTTGATGTTGCTATTGTTTTCCTTATTGAATTTAGCTACTATTTCGGGTTCATGAAGTTTGTAAAACTCCGGATCAAAATTGGCATCAGCTAAATGTTCTAAAACATAATTTACAGTTTGTTTTTCTGTTAATGCCTTATCAAAATACTCATGCCTCATTCTAATTCCTAAACAATTTATACCAATAAATTCTTTGGTGTTTTTATCATAACTTATGTGAATGCACTTTTTGCCGTTTTTATGTTCCCAATAAAAACGTGCTTCATTTTCTTTGGGTTCTGCCCAAACCCAACCGTAAGTTTGATATTCAATATCAAAAAATTTGGCAGAGTTAAACCAGTGTCCTGGTTTGTATGGTATTCTATTTCCGCAAATGGTTTGTGCCACAGTTTCTCCCATCATTCTGCCTGTGTACCAAACAGCTTCTATGGGTTTTCTGTATCCAATAGCTTCGTGTTGTTCTGCACAATCGCCAATGGCATATATATCAGGAGTGTTGGTTTTTAAATATCTATTAACTTTTACACCTTGATTGGTTTCAATTTCAGAATCTTTAATAAAATCAATATTAGGAGATACGCCAGCAGTTAAACCAACCACATTACAAGGGATTTCTTCTCCGGTTTCAGCAATGACAATTGATTTAACCTTTCCGTTTTCATCTGGTTTTATTTCTTTTAAATTGGTGCCCAAGCGTAAATCAATACCATTACTAAGAATTTCTTTGTTTATCATTTCAGACTCTTGTTTGGGCAAAACTTTGTTCCAAAAACTGTTTTCTCTTACTAAAAAAGTAACAGGAATATGTCTAGAATGAAGCATTTCGGCTAATTCAATTCCAATTAAACCACCACCAACTATTACGGCTCTTTTGCAAACACTATTATTTGGTGCATATTTTTCAAGGTTTTCTAAATCTTGTTTGTGGTACATGCCCATAACACCATCTAAATCTTGCCCAGGCCAACCAAATTTATTGGGTTTGCTACCTGTAGCTATAATTAGTTTGTCATATTGTAAAGTGTCATTATTTAAAAAGTGAAGCGTTTTTTGTTTGGAGTTTACCTTTGTAACGTACCCTTTTTTCAATTCAATTCTGTTTTTTTTCCAAAACCAGTTTTCATAGGGTTGAGTATGTTCAAATTTCATATGCCCCATGTATACATACATGAGAGCGGTACGAGAAAAGAAATAATCTGTTTCAGCAGAAATAATAGTGATTTTTTTATCAGATAATTTACGTATGTGTCTAGCTGCTGTTACGCCAGAAATTCCATTTCCAATAATGACAATATGCTCCATTTTTTATAATTATGATGTAATAGGTCGAAACTAAAGGTAAGAACTTAATATAACCTGTGTTAATTTAGAATTATTTTACATAGAGGGAGTTATTCTGGGAATTATTACAGCTTTAATATAATTGAGTGTTTATAGTTGTATTAAAAAAGATATACTTTAATTGATTTAATATTAAATTAGGAGCCAATAAAATTGTAAATGAAAAAAATTAAGTTTTTAATTTGGGTATTAATACTTCAATCTTGTTCTGGGCAGATAAAAAAAGTTAATGGTGTTAGTTTTGTGGCTTCAAGAGAACGGATAAATCAAAATCATGTAAGCCCTATAGTTAATTTAAATGCTAATTATGCAGCAATAATGCCTTTTGGGTTTCTTAAAGAAGTTAACAGTCCTAATATTATTTTTAACACCCAACGCCAGTGGTATGGAGAGACAGAACAAGGAGCTAAACAATATATTAAGGAGCTAAAAAAGCAAAAAATTAAAATCATGCTAAAACCCCAAATTTGGGTTTGGCGTGGTGCATTTACTGGCTTAATTAAAATGAATAATGAAAATGATTGGAAAACTTTAGAAACCTCTTACCTAGAGTTTATTTTAAAATATGCAAAACTGGCTCAAGAGCTTAAAGTTGATATATTTTGTATAGGTACAGAGCTAGAAACCTTTATTAATAACAGACCTGCATATTGGAAAAATTTAATAAAAGAAGTACGAAATGTTTATAAAGGAAAACTTACCTATGCTGCTAACTGGGATGAATATACGCGCACGCCGTTTTGGGCATATTTAGATTTTATAGGAATAGATGCGTATTTTCCAATAAGTGAAAATAAAACACCCTCTGTGGAAGATTGTTTAGAAGGATGGCAAACTCATTTTTTTGAGATAAAAGAAAATCATGAAAAATTTAATAAGCCTGTTTTGTTTACAGAGTTTGGTTATAGAAGTGTAGATTATACAGCTAAAGAACCTTGGAAAAGTGATAGAAGTATGAATCAGGTAAATCTAAAAGCACAAGCCAATGCAACTAAAGCTTTGTTTGAAATTTTTTGGAAACAAGAATGGTTTGCAGGAGGATTTGTATGGAAATGGTTTCATAATCATGAGAGGGCAGGTGGAATAGATAATACTAGGTTTACACCTCAAAACAAGCCAGCTCAAGCAGTAATAAGTAATCAATTTAATATGGATTATTAGATGGTGAAGCTATAGGTTTAAATAATACAGTAGTTGTAATATTCTAATTTTTTTAATCTAAACTTAACTTCATTTTCTTTTTTCTAAAAACAAATCTACTAGTTTTACTAAAATTTTAAAAAGAATGAAAACAATAGCAATTGGCGATATTCACGGAGGCTTAAAAGCTTTAATTCAAGTGTTAAATAAGGTTGAAGTAAAAGACGAATACCAACTTATTTTTGTAGGCGATTATGTTGATGGTTGGAGTGAGTCTGCCCAAGTTATCCAGTTTTTAATAGATTTATCTGAAAAAATAAATTGTGTTTTTATAAAAGGAAACCATGATATATGGGCAGAAGAATGGTTAAGAAGCGGAGAAGTGCCTCCAACTTGGTATATACATGGAGGTAAAGAAACCATAGAAAGCTATGAAGGTTTTACTGAAAAGGATAAAACTAAACATTTAGAATTTTTTGAAAAGATGAAAAGTTACTACATTGATGATGAAAACCGTTTGTTTTTACATGCAGGTTTTACCTCAATGCACGGTGTAGAGAAAGAGGTGTTTAAACAAACTTTACATTTTGATAGAACCCTTTGGGAAATGGCTTTAACTGTGGATAAAGAGATTGATGAAAATTCAGAATTATACCCTAAACGTTTAAAACATTATAAAGAAATTTACATTGGGCACACACCAACTATTCATTTTAATTCTGACGTTCCTATGCAAGCCATTAATGTATGGAATATAGATACAGGAGCCGCTTTTACAGGAAAACTATCTGCTATAGATATTGATACTAAAGCCATTTGGCAGAGTGATAATTTACCAGATTTGTATCCTAATGAAACGGGCAGAAATAAATAAAGTTACTCTATACTTTTAAAATCTTTAATAGCTTTGTTGGGTTCTATTACATTATAGCCTTCCCAAAATTTAGGGTCGTAATCAGGTAAATACGTTGGGCTTATATTTGGTTTTTCTTTAAAGGCTTCAAAATCTGCATTGGTAATGATGCTGTTTTCAAAAACTACCAGTTCTTTTTTAATGGTATTAGACATTTTAAAATGAAGGTCTGTAGATAATTCGTTTTGTTTTCTTCTACCTTTTACATGTTTGTTTTTCTCAATAATTTTTAAGGGACGTTTTACGCCAAAGCTTATGTTATTTATAGCTTCTGCATACTTGAGAGAGTAGGTTGCTGTGTTGTTTTTTTCATAAATTAAAGTGCCTTTGTGTAACTTTTCTTGGTATGAAATTCCTAGCAATTTAAAGTTTTTAAGCAGTTTTACATTTTCATAATCTACTCGTATTATGGCAAAATCTTCTGTATTTACATAAATAACACCTTTGTAATCTGCACTTCGTTTAGGTTTAAAGCTAATTTTATAAGAAAAAGCATCTCCAATAAATAGGTAGTCTAAAATTTCAAAATGATACTTTTTAGGTTGCTTTAAGAAGTTTAAATGAGAATCTTCAAAAATAAAACTACCTTTTTCTAAACTAGCAATAGTTTGTTTTCTGTGATTTAAAAAATCTTTTTTTCTGGCAGTTTCTTTCTTTTTTTGTTCAGTAATAAAAGCATCAGTTTTGGCTTTATCTTCTTTGGTGTTAGAGCTGTCAAAAAGAGACGAATCTATAGCTTCTTTAGTACCAAAAATACCCGACTTAATTTTGAAGTAAGAGTCGCGTTTTACGTGCTTTCTAAAAATAGAATTAAAGCGCTTTTCTAAGCCATCAAAAGATACTTCTAAATTTTTGTCATAAAGATGAGAGGCTTTAATAATGTCTAATTTTTGTGAATTTTCATTACCTAGGTTAGAATAAAAATTGCCTAAAATTTCAATGTGATCTGAGGCGTTTTTTGGCATAATTTTCATAATACTATCCATAAACGTTTGGTTAAATTCTGGAATAGAAGATTCTTTTACTCTTATGCTATTTTTGGTAATATTGTTAAAGTTAGATTCTCTAAAAAAGAGTTTGCTTTTAATAAAGTTGAAGTTGTAATTTTTGCTTAAATTCTCATGAACTTTTTCAATAATTTCTAACGGTGTGTATTTTTTGTTAGACACTAAAACTTCATCTAATTCAATAGATTGTGGTTGTAAAAATAAAATACTATCAGAAAATTTTTGAGCAGCAACAGATTTAGATTTATAGCCCATACAACTTATAAATAAAGAGTCTTTCTTCTTAAGGTTGTTTCTAAAATGAATTTGAAATACACCGTTACTGTTTGTAATAACACCAGATTGTTTCCCAAAGCTAATATTGGCATAAGGGATTGGTTTTTGAGTTGTAGAGTCTAGTAATTTAGCAGAAATAGTGTGTTGTGCAAAAGCAGTAATTGATAATAGACAAACAATAATTTGAATATACTTGGTTAATTGCATTTACATTTATATTTAAGTCGAAAGTATATATTTACATTTTAAAACCACTCAATTTATAAATTTATTAAGTAAGATTTATTTTAAATTTAACAAATAAGTTTTAATTGTTCTAGGTTTTTATAGATGGTACATGGGTTTTTAAGAAACATATTTTCTATAATACTCATGTAGTTCATTTGCTGAAGCACCCAACCATTTTTTTAAATAAATAATCCAAAAATGATATTGTAGTTTCCAAATGCCATGTTGCTGGTAGCGTCTTGCAGAAGTTATTAATTTTTTATTAATAACAGAAAATTGTTTACGTTTATAAAGCTCATTAATAAGTATGTTGTCTTCGTAAATAATATAATTTTCATCATAACCACCAATATCATTAAATAAAGATGTAGTAATAAATTGACTTTGGTCACCACCTCTACAAATTCTCCGATTAAACTGTGTAAACCAACTAGCTAACTGTAACCACCAATGTTTATTATTAAATTGAAGTCTAAAACAACCTGCTAAATGGCCTTGTTTAATTTCATTAATAATGAGTTGGTCAAAATGTTTTGGAGGAAATGAGTCGGCATGTAAGAAATACAGAATGTTTCCAGTGGCAAATTTGGCGCCAGTGTTCATTTGTTTTGCTCTGCCTTTAGCAGATAAAATTAATTTGATACTGGGTTTGTTGAGGTTTGAATTAGTAAATTGAGTAACTAATTTTTGTGAATTATCTGTGCTTCCGCCATCAACAACAATAATTTCTGCTAGGTTCTCTTTAGAGGAGTTTTTTAATAAATGTTTAAGCAGGTAAACAATAGTTTCTGCTTCATTAAGAATAGGGATGATTATTGAAATGTTACTCATTCAAAGCCCAATTGTAATCTTTGTATTGTTTTTTAGCATTTGGGGCAATTTTTATTTCTGAATACTGATTTAAAAAATCAATCAAAGTTCCTTTTTTGGTAAAGTCTTTAGA
This sequence comes from Seonamhaeicola sp. NFXS20, assembly GCF_049132085.1. Classification (NCBI taxonomy): domain Bacteria; kingdom Pseudomonadati; phylum Bacteroidota; class Flavobacteriia; order Flavobacteriales; family Flavobacteriaceae; genus Seonamhaeicola; species Seonamhaeicola sp. NFXS20. The sequence continues at coordinate 660,797 of NZ_JAFMPU010000001.1, forward strand.
GAACCAGTCGAAAATTTTAGAAATTTTAATACTGTTTTTAGAAATTTCATTGCGGTTTATATCAGTCAAAAACTCTTTAGTAGCTATAGTTAATTGCGTTTCAATATTTTGAGCAGTAAATGCTGTGTTTTGAAGTTTAGGGCAGGAGTAAGAAGCACAAACAATAGCAAAATGAATACGAGGTTCGTTCATTTTTCTAAGTATTTGGTGTTCAATTTCATCTAAATTATACATTTTATCACCTAATTTCCATAAGCGTTGTCCCCAAGGTTTTTTTATATCTTTTATACTTTTCACAGGATAATTTCTAGTAATTAAATCTATGGTTAACGCATTGTAAGCGTTAATCCAATAAGCAAGTTTCTCTTCTTTAGACCAAGAGGCATTAGGCGTATTTTGGGCTAAAATGGTTATATATTCTTGAAGTTTTTGTTTGTTGGCGTTAAAGCCTTTATAGTTTACATTTCCATTTTTAGAGACATACTTTTGTAATAATTCATGCCATAATTGATGGGTTATAAAAGTTTTTTCTGTGTCTTTTTTATAGACTAGGGTTTCTTTTTGAGGTGTGCTTGATAAAACAGTTTTTGAGTAAGGAAAAAAGCATAAAAAACTAACTATAGATATTATAAATAGAGACTTCATTTGTAAAACTTTATGTTTGACTAACAGCAACCTCCACCATCATAATGATAAGTTGATTCACTAATAAAAATATCGTCTCTGTTAAGATTTGCCAAGGCAGTAGCAGTTTTATCGCAAATAGCTAAGGGCTGATTTTTAAGTAAAATATGTCCTGAATTATCATCAAAAAAGTCTTCATTACCAAAATAAATAGCGGCTTTTCCTGTAAACACGCAAGGGCCATCACTTGGCATTGGGTCTTTTATGGCAGCCACTTCAATAGATTCTATGTAAATTAGTTCATCAGTAGCATAATGTTTAGGGTCTAAAATTCGGTAAGGTTTTCTAGCTCTAATTTCAATGGTTCCAAAGCCAGCATCAGTAAGCATTTTTACATAGTCTGCAATAGGTAAGCTACCGCTTAAACACAAAGCACGTAACCTATCATCATTTCGTAATGCTTCATTCATAGGTTGCTCGCAAGTAGGATCGCTCATTACCAATCGTCCGTGAGGTTTGAGTACACGATACATTTCTGCAATGGCTTTTGTTAAGTCGTCTGCTTTAAAAATATTAAATAAGCAGTTTTGAGCTGCTACATCAATGCTATTACCTTCAACAGGAAGATTCATTGCAACTCCCTTTTTTAGCTCAACAAATTCACTTTTAAACCAAGGGTTTAATGTTTCTGCTTCTAAAAAGTTCTTGCGAGAAGCTTCTAACATTTCATCTACAACATCAACACCAATGACACCTCCTTTTGTTCTGTTGAAATATGAAAACTGGAGTAATTCCATACCGCCACCAACACCAACATACAACATTTTAGGGTTGTTAGTTAAATCTCGAGCATGAACTGTACTACCGCAGCCATAATTCATTTCTTGCATGATTTTAGGGATTTTTAAACCAGGTAATTCCCAAATAGGATTTGTGGTACAACACAGACCTACATCAGGAGTTAGAGCTGCTTCTTTGTAAACATTGTGGGTGGTTTTTAGATAATTGCTCATTTTACAATGTTTTAATCAATTCTTTAAATAATGTTATCATACTTGGTTCAGCTTTTTCTGCACTTGCAATGATATCTTCTATGTCTACCGGTTCTAGATTATCTGGGTCGCATTCATCTGTTAAAACCGACACAGCAGCTACTTTTAATTTTAAATGATTTGCAACTATAATTTCTGGTACTGTGCTCATGCCAACAGCATCTGCACCAATTATTTTAAGCATACGGTATTCTGCTTTGGTTTCTAATTGTGGGCCAACAACTGATGCGTATACGCCCTTGTGTAAAGTAATATTATTGGTTTTAGCAATGGCTTCAAATTTTGAGTTAATTTCAGCATCATAAGGAGCGCTCATGTCTGCAAAACGTTCACCCAATAACTCAACGCCTTTAAAAGCTAAAGGAGAGTTGCCTAATAAGTTAATATGGTCTGTAATTAACATTAATTCGCCTTTTTTAAAGTTAAGGTTAATTGCTCCTGCTGCATTAGATACAAGTAATGTTTTAATACCTAATTTTTCCATAATACGAACAGGATATGTTACATCTTGTAGGGTGTAGCCTTCGTATAAATGAAAGCGCCCTTGCATAACTATTACTTTTTTACCTGCTAATGTTCCGTAAATTAGTTTGCCTTTGTGAAACTCTACTGTTGCGGTTGGAAAATTAGGAATGTGGTTATAGCTGGCTTGGGTTATAATTTCAATGTCATTAATAAGTTGCCCTAAACCTGTACCCAAAATAATACCCACTTCTGGGGTTTCAAATCCTTTGTTTTTTAAATAATCAACGGTTTCTTCAATATATTTAATCATGTGAATTTTTAATTTTTTCTTGTAATACTTTGTTTGATTTATAAAAGTTTGAATTTTTTAAATCTTCAAATGTATCTATATCATTTAATGTATCTAAAGTACTAAATGTTATGTTATTTTTAGTTAATTGATTTAATGTTTTGCTTAATAAATTTGGCTGGCTCCAAGGTTTATTTTTAAAAGCCATTTTATGCATATTACGCATACCAATTAAATAATAACCACCATCAATAGCAGGTCCAAAAACAGTATCATACTTGTTTAAAAGAGAAAGTCCACTTTCAATATGTTTAGCAGTTATATCTGGTAAATCAGAGCCAATTAAAACAATACGGTTATACCCGTTATTAAAACCATCATTGAAGGCATTTTCCATACGGTCACCTAAATTTTCTCCTTTTTGAGTGTGTTTATGATAGTTTGTCCATTCTGAATTAACAATAAAATCAGAAAAGTAAATACGCACATCGGCGGTTGTTAGGTTTTCTAAGGTTTTTTCTGTGATTTTAATTAGTTCTTTGTAAACCTTAAAAGCAGCCTGATTTCCTATTGTTTTAGCTAAACGAGTTTTTACTTTTCCAGGAATGGCATTTTTTACAAAAACGATAACTAGTTCTTTATTCATGATTTATTACGCAACGGTACCTTGACAACTGCTTCCTGCTCCAGCAGTACAGCCGTAACAATGTTGAGAAATTACTATGTTTCTGCCTTCTATTAGCTCTTTATTATATTCTGAAATGTGTTTAGCTTTACTGTTAACAGGTAATTCTAACATTTGATTAAAATCGCAATCAAATAAATAGCCATCCCAACTTACTGAAAGTGTATTGGTGCACATCACATTTGCAACAGCAGCAGGATTATAGGCTTCAACGAGTTGATACATATAATCTTCATAGTTTTCTGAAGCAATTAAGTAATCTAAAAATCGTGCAATTGGTAAATTGGTGATAGCAAAAAGATTGTGAAATTGAATTCTGAAGTCTTCTAATAATGCCTTTTTAAAATCTTTTTCCATAGATATTTGATCTCCTGGTAAAAAGGCTCCTGAAGGATTATAAACTAAGTCTAATCTCAAATCACTATCTGGCATTCCGTAGCCAATGGCATTGAGCTCTTGTAAAGCTTTAATTGATTTATCAAAAACACCATCACCACGCTGTTTGTCTGTTTTTCCACGAGTCCAATGTGGCATAGAACTTACAACATGAATGTTATATTTTTTAAAAAAATCTGGTAAATCGTAATATTTTTTGTTGGCTCTAATTATGGTCAAGTTAGAACGTACAATAAAATCTTTAATCCCAACCTTAGCAGCTTCTTCTACAAACCATCTAAAATCTGGGTTCATTTCAGGAGCTCCTCCTGTTAAGTCTAAAGTATGTACGCCAGAATTTTTTATAACTTCAAGGCATTGTTGCATAGTTTTGCGGGTCATAATTTCTTTTCTATCTGGACCAGCGTCTACATGGCAATGTTCGCAAACTTGGTTACACATATAACCAACATTTATTTGAAGAATTTCTAATTTTTTAGCTTTTAGGGGAAACTGATAGGTTTCGGTAATTTTTTTTGCAAAGGTTGGTAGCTCACCGTTTTGAAAAATTCCGTTTGATAATATTTCTAATTGCCTTTTGCTGTTGGCCAAGGCGCTTTCGCGTTTATGTAGTGATTGTGTTTTTAACTTTGACATATTGTGAATTGGGAACTATTAATTTGTCTGGCGTTTTTTGCGTTAGGGATTGAGGCATTTGTTGGAGCTCCTTGCAGAGAGCGACTGCCGAAAGCCCGACCCTTTAGGGGAACGCCCAAAAATATTATCCGTCTAGTTTATTTACTTTATTCATCATTTGTACCCCATGAACTAAAGTAGCTCCACTTTTTATGGCGGCTCCTACGTGTATAGCTTCCATCATTTCTTCTTTGGTAACGCCGCGTTGTAAGGTGTCTTTTGTGTATGCATCAATACAGTAGGGGCATTGTTCTGTATGAGCTACAGCAAGTGCAATTAAACTTTTTTCACGGGCAGTAAGTGCACCTTCTTCAAAAACTTTTCCGTAGTATTCAAAAAATTTATTCCCTAATTCTTCATTCCATTCTGTAATGTTTCCAAATTTTCTTAAGTCTGCAGGGTCGTAATATGTTTTTTGCATAGTTTTTATTTTTGTTAAATATAAAAATCTAATTTCTTAAGTCGATAAAAAGGCGGGTTCTTAACACAAAATTTAGAAGTTTTTTAGAGTGCATTAAATAAGATAATTTTAAGCATTAGTAATAATGAAATAAAATTCTATTAAAAAAGGGTTTCAAAAAGAAACCCTTCAATAAAAAATCTATTTAGATAAAATTAGCATAATTAATCTCTTAAAATACTTCTAGAAATCACTATTTTCTGAATTTCAGATGTGCCTTCATAAATTTGTGTAATTTTGGCATCGCGCATTAAACGTTCTACGTGATATTCTTTTACAAAACCGTTACCTCCGTGAATTTGAACCGCTTCAATGGTGGTTTCCATAGCTACTTTAGAAGCGTAAAGTTTTGCCATAGCACTAGATAGGTCGTAATTTTTACCAGAGTCTTTATCGTAGGCAGCTTTCATAACTAAGTGGCGTGCAGCAGCAATTTCGGTATGCATATCAGCTAACTTAAAAGCAATAGCTTGGTGGTTGCCAATTTCAGTACCAAAAGCTTTACGTTCTTTACTGTATTTTAAAGCAAGTTCATAAGCACCTTGGGCAATACCTAATGCTTGGGCAGCAATACCTATTCTGCCTCCAGATAGAGTTTTCATAGCAAACTTAAAACCAAAGCCATTCGCACCAATTCTATTTTCTTTAGGTACTTTTACGTCGTTAAATTGTAAGGTGTGGGTGTCACTTCCTCTAATGCCTAATTTGTCTTCTTTAGGGCCAACATGAAATCCTTCCATGCCCTTTTCAACAATAAAAGCATTAATGCCGTGAGAACCTTTGTCTTTATCAGTTTGGGCAATTACCAAATAAACATCGGCTCTTCCGCCATTTGTAATCCAGTTTTTGGTGCCGTTTATTAAATAATAATCTCCTTTATCAATGGCAGTTGTTTTTTGTGATGTTGCATCACTACCAGCCTCAGGTTCGCTTAAACAAAATGCCCCAATCCATTCGCCAGAAGCTAATTTAGTTAAATATTTTTCTTTTTGTTCTTTGGTTCCATAAGCCTCTAAGCCATAACACACCAATGAATTGTTTACCGATACCATTACAGAAGCGGAAGCGTCAATTTTAGAGAGTTCTTCCATGATAAGCACATACGAAATAGTATCCATACCACTACCTCCATATTTTGGATCTACCATAACTCCCATGAAACCTAATTCTCCCATTTTTTTTACGAGTTCATCTGGGAATTCTTGTTTGTTATCACGATCAATGACACCTGGGAGTAGTTCGGTTTGAGCAAACTCTTTGGCTGCATCTTTAATCATGATGTGTTCTTCAGAAAGACTAAAATCCATAACCTAAAACAAATTGTTGATTCGATAAAATTGATAACAAATATAAGTGTTTGATGTGATATTTTTAACAAATATCATTATTTTTGTGAATATGATAAAAACGAACTACAGTGTTATTGGGGTGATGTCTGGGACATCATTAGATGGAATTGACTTAATTTATGTGTCATTTAATCATAACAACAGCAAATGGGTATTTGAAATTCATGCAGCTGAAACGGTGTCTTATAATAAAGAATGGAAAGGAAAACTTAGAAATTTGGTAACAAATTCTAATGAAGAGTTACACCAAATTGATAAGGAATATACCTTTTATTTAGGGGCTGTAATTAATGAGTTTATTAACAAGCATAGTATTATAGAAATTGATGCGGTTTGTTCTCATGGGCATACCGCTTTACATCAGCCCGAAAATAGACTTACTTATCAAATTGGCAATATGCCACATTTGGCAACTCTTTTAAAAAACAAAGTGGTTTGTGATTTTAGAGTGCAGGATGTTGCTTTGGGAGGTCAAGGAGCGCCTTTAGTGCCTATTGGTGATAAATTGTTGTTTTCAGAATATAATTTCTGTATTAATTTAGGTGGGTTTGCAAACATTTCTTCAGAGATAAATAATGAGCGTATTGCTTATGATATCTGTCCGGTAAATATTGTTTTAAACCAATATGTAAAAAATCTTGGGCTGGATTATGATGACGAAGGAAAATTAGCAGCAAGTGGTAATGTTAATACAGATTTATTACAACAACTCAATGCTTTACGTTTTTATGTTGAATTACCACCCAAATCTTTAGGATTGGAATGGGTGAAAACTAATATTTTTCCAATAATTGATGCTTTTAATTTAGAGATAAAAGATGTTTTAAGAACGTTTGTAGAGCATATAGCTGTTCAAATTTCTAAAAGCATATCACATATTCCTAAAAGCTCTGTGTTAATTACAGGAGGCGGTGCCTATAACTCATTTTTAATAGAAAGAATTAAAGCTTTATCTAGCAATAAAATCATAATTCCTTCAAAAGATATTATAGAATTTAAAGAGGCTTTAATTTTTGGCTTTTTAGGCGTTTTAAAATTAAGAAATCAAATTAATTGTTTAAAAAGCGTTACAGGTGCTTCAAAAAATCATAGCTCAGGAAAAATATACTTCCCTTCAAAAATAACCCAAAATTAATATTTAAGATTTTAAGTTTTTTATATTTGTTACTTCAATAATTTAAAACATTTAAATATCATGACTCAACTTTAGCTACGCCAGAATTACACTCCGGATATTAAGTTTTATGCTTTAAGTTGAATTATTATGATATATAAAAATGAAAGAATTATTAAAAAGATACGAAAACAAGAAACCAGAAATAGTTTTTAATTGGAAAGATTCCAAAACAGATGCCGAAGGATGGGTTGTTATAAATTCCTTAAGAGGAGGTGCAGCTGGTGGTGGAACACGTATGAGAAAGGGTTTAGATATGAATGAAGTGTTGTCGTTAGCAAAAACAATGGAAATAAAATTTACAGTGTCGGGTCCAGCTATAGGTGGAGCCAAATCTGGAATTAATTTTGACCCTAGAGATTCACGTAAAAAAGGCGTGTTAGAACGTTGGTATGCTGCTGTTTCTCCATTATTAAAAAGTTATTATGGCACTGGTGGCGATTTGAATGTAGATGAAACACATGAAGTTATCCCTATAACAGAAGCAAGTGGCGTTTGGCATCCACAAGAAGGTGTTTTTAATGGTCATTTTAAACCCACTGAAGCCGACAAGATTAATAGAATTGGACAGCTAAGACAAGGTGTAATAAAAGTTATTGAAAACCCAATTTACTCGCCAGACGTTTCCAGAAAATATACTGTAGCAGATATGATTACAGGTTTTGGTGTAGCAGAAGCTGTAAAACACTATTATAATATCTACGGAGGAAATGTTGAAGGGAAACGAGCTGTTGTTCAGGGGTTTGGGAATGTAGGTGGTGCAGCCGCTTTTTATCTAGCTCAAATGGGAGTGAAAATAGTAGGTATAATTGATTCAAATGGAGGGCTTATTAATGAGGAAGGTTTTTCATTTAATGATATTTGTCATTTTTTTCTATCCAAAAAGGGTAATATTTTAGCAACCGAAAATTTAATACCGTTTGAAGAGGCAAACGAAAAAATTTGGTCTATTAAAACTGAAATTTTCGCACCTTGTGCAGCATCACGTTTAATCACTATTCATCAAATAGATGAAATGATTAATAGCGGATTAGAAGTGATTTCTTGTGGTGCTAATGTGCCTTTTGCAGATAAAGAAATTTTCTTTGGTCCCATTATGGAGCATACAGATCGTCGGGTTAGTTTAATTCCCGATTTTATTTCTAACTGTGGAATGGCAAGAGTATTTGCTTATTTCATGGAACGAAAAGTACAAATGACAGACGAAGCAATTTTTAACGATACATCAAATATAATTAAAGAAGCTATTGAAAAAGTGTATAGTAAAAACCCCTCAAAAACGGGGGTAAGTGCTACAGCTTTTGAAATAGCATTAAATCAACTTATTTAAAAAAGTATATGGAAGCAGTAATTATTTTAGTTTTTGTAATGGGCTATTTAGCCATTACCCTTGAGCATAGTATAAAAATTGATAAATTAATTCCTGCTCTGGTGATGATGGCCATTTGTTGGGCTTGTATAGCACTTGGCCTTGAGTCGTTTCCGCAATGGTTTGATTCTGGAAAGCATGCTCTTTTAGAAAATTTTGGGCTGCTAGCTCATGAAGAGAAAATGCATTTAATGGAGGAAACACTTTTGCATCATTTAGGTAAAACATCAGAAATTTTGGTGTTCCTTTTAGGTGCTATGACTATTGTTGAAATCATTGATTATTTTGATGGTTTTTCAACAATTAAAAGCTTTGTTAAAACTAAAAAGAAAACAAAAATTTTATGGATATTTTCAATTTTAGCATTTGTTCTATCGGCTATTATTGATAATCTAACAGCTACTATAGTGCTTATATCAATACTACAAAAAATTGTAAAAGATAGAAATATTCGTATTTGGTATGCTGGTTTAATTATAATTGCAGCTAATGCAGGTGGTGCTTGGTCTCCTATTGGAGACGTTACAACTACCATGCTATGGATTGGTAAAAAAGTAACTACAGGTCATTTAATAGGATATTTATTAGTACCATCGTTACTTTGTATGATGGTGCCTTCTTTAATAGCATCATTCTTGCCTGTTTTTAAAGGTAATTTAAACACTGTTGAAGAAGAAGATAAAACCAAATCAAGGTTTAGTAGTACAATGCTTTATCTAGGCTTAGGAGCTATTGTATTTGTGCCTATTTTTAAAATGGTAACCCATCTACCTCCTTATGTAGGTATGATGTTATCTTTAGGAGTGGTGGCCACTTTTGCCGAAATTTATAGTAGCTCTAGGTTTAGTTTAACAGAGCATGGAGCAGAAGAAAGTGATGCGCATGCACAACATAGTCCAGTGCATTATTCGTTATCAAAAATAGAATTGCCTAGTATATTGTTCTTCTTAGGAATTTTAATGGCAGTTGCTGCATTAGAATCTTTGGGTATTTTATTTGGATTTGCTAATTCATTACAAGAAACTATGCCTATGTTAGGAACAGAAATTCACCCAGGAGGACATGAAGGCGTTTCAGATTTAGTAGTGCTATTATTAGGAGTAGGATCTGCAGTAATTGATAATGTGCCATTAGTAGCAGCTAGTTTAGGTATGTTTTCTGAGCCAATTGATAATGAATTGTGGCATTTCATAGCATATTCTGCAGGTACAGGAGGTAGTATGTTAATTATAGGTTCTGCTGCAGGTGTAGTAGCTATGGGAATGGAAAAGATTGATTTCTTTTGGTATTTAAGAAAAATTTCTTGGTTGGCACTTGTTGGGTTTTTAGTTGGTGCAGCAGCATTTATGGTAACCAGAACATTATTTTAGATAAAAGTTTTTAAATTGGTATAAAATTTGAAAGATTAGTGTTTTTACTAATCTTTCTTTTTTTAGAATGATATATAGAACCGAAAATTTAATTTTGTTATACTTTAGCAATAAAACAAACGTTATACAGTTGCAATAAATTTATATTATATGCTAAGAACATTTTTAACCCTACAAACTACACAAGAAGGTACAGAATTACTTACCGACGAAGAATCAGTTGAAAAAACACTTTCAATAATAGAACTTATTAGCAGCGGAGGTGCTGCGGGGCAGATTATCATTGCCATTCTATTTATACTGTTAATAGTAGCATCATATATTTATTTTGAAAGGTTGTTCGCTATTAAAGCTGCTTCAAAAATGGATTCTAATTTTATGAATCAAATTAAAGACCATGTAAGTAATGGTAAAATAGACGCTGCCCAAGTATTATGTGCGCAAGTAAATTCTCCAGTTTCAAGATTAATTGGGAAAGGTATTACAAGAATAGGAAAGCCATTAGCAGATATTAATACAGCAATAGAAAATGCTGGAAGGCTAGAAGTTTATAACCTTGAAAAAAATGTAAGTGTATTGGCAACTATTTCTGGAGCTGCACCTATGATAGGATTTCTAGGTACAGTTATTGGAATGATATTGTCAATATTTGAGATAGCAAATTCTGGCGGACAAATAGATATTAAACTATTAGCAGATGGTTTATACACAGCTATGACTACCACAGTAGCAGGTTTAATTGTTGGTATTGTTGGGTATATAGCTTACAATCATTTGGTGGTAAGAACAGATAAAGTGGTGTACCAAATGGAAGCAAATTCATTAGAGTTTTTAGATCATTTAAACGAGCCTACATAACATGAATTTTAGAGGAAGAAATAAAGTAACACCAGAATTCAATATGTCGTCTATGACAGATATTGTATTCTTGCTTCTTATCTTTTTTATGCTGGCGTCAACCCTAGTAACCACTAATGCTATTGATATTTTACTGCCAAAAGCAAGTGGTAAAACAGAAAACAAGAAGTCTGTAGCCGTAAGTATTAAAAAAGATTTGACTTATTATATTGACCAAAGACGTGTTGGAGAAAGTGTTTTAGAAAATGAATTATTAGCAGCACTTTCTAAATTAGATAAACCTACCATAGTTTTAAGAGCAGAAAAATCTGTACCCGTTCAAAACGTTGTAACGGTAATGGATATAGCTAATAGAAATAAATTTAAAGTAATACTAGCAGTAAAACCTAATTAGTTTATATAGGCTAAAAATGAAGTACTTTAAAACCAAACACGAAAAAAATTCAGCTAAAATTACAGCACTTATAGCTATAATTTTATTGTTATTATTGTTTGTGGTTGGTCCACCATATATGGATCCGCCAGAAGAGTATGGTGTTGCAGTTAATTTTGGAACTACAAATTTTGGGTCAGGTAACGTGCAGCCTAAAAAGCCAATTAAATCTGAACCTAAAGAAATTAATAATCCTCCACAACCCGATGTTTCTCAGTCTGAACCAACAAAAGCTTCTGAAGTAAAAGAAGAGGTTTTAACTGCTGATAATGCAGAGGAAATAGCTATAAAAAAGCAAAAAGAAGCAGAGGCTAGGGCAAAAGCTATTGCAGATGCTAAAGCCAAGGCAGAAGCAGAAAGAATTGCTAAAGAAAAGCAAGAACAAGAGGAAAAAAAGAAAAAATTAGATGCTCTAATTGGTGGTGTAAGTAAATCTGATGGAGCAGAGACAGGAAGTGAAGGAAATGATAATAAAGCAGGTGATAAAGGTCAATTAGATGGCAATCCTTATGCACCAAGTTACTTTGGAGGCTCTGGACCAGGAAAAGGAGGCGTTGGATATGGGCTAGGAGGAAGAGGGAAAATTTCAAATAAAGTATATAAGCAAGAATGTAATGAAGAAGGTCTTGTTGTTGTAGAGATAAGAGTTGATAGAAACGGAAGAGTAATAAAGGCAACACCTGGTATAAAAGGAACAACAGGAACGAATTGCTTGTTTGAAGCTGCCAAAAAAACAGCCTTATCATTTAAATTTTCTGCAGATAAAAATGCTCCAACTACCCAAGTGGGATTTGTGAGTATTAATTTTAGTTTAGGGCAATAATTTATGACGTATCAAGATACTCTTAATTGGATGTTTTCTCAACTCCCAATGTATCAGCGTCAGGGGAAATCGGCTTATAAAGCAGATTTAAGTAACACCCACTTACTAGTAAACCATTTAAAAAAACCGCACTTAAATTTTAAATCCATTCATGTGGCTGGAACCAATGGAAAGGGTTCAACAAGTCATATGATAGCATCTGTATTACAAGAGGCTGGTTATAAAGTGGGTTTGTATACTTCTCCACATTTAAAAGATTTTAGAGAACGTATAAAAATTAATGGACAAGTAGTAAGTAAACAATTTGTGATTGGTTTTATTAAGCGAAATAAAGCGTTTTTTGAAGCCAACCAGTTTTCTTTTTTTGAAATGACTGTTGGTATGGCGTTTGAGTATTTTTCAAAACAAAAAGTTGATATTGCAGTTGTTGAAGTAGGGCTTGGTGGTAGGTTAGATTCTACTAACGTAATAACCCCTGAAGTTTCAGTAATTACTAACATAGGTTTAGATCATACCCAATTTTTAGGTAATACCCTAGAGCAAATTGCTACAGAAAAAGGAGGTATTATTAAACCTGAAATTCCAGTTGTTATTGGTGAAACTCAAACTGACACTAAAGATGTATTTAAAAAACTGGCTAAACTGCATAGCTCTAAAATAGTTTTTGCAGATAAAGAGGTTGAGGTTGCTTTTGAAAGTGATTTAAAAGGAACATATCAATCAAAAAATATTAAAACGTCAATTCAAGCAATTAAAGAATTACAACTAAAAGGTTATACAATAACTAATTCTAATTTAAAAAAAGGATTGTTAAATGTTGTTAAAAATACAGGGTTGCTTGGGCGTTGGCAGGTTTTAAATACTCAGCCCAAAGTAGTTTGTGATACGGGGCATAATAAAGAAGGGTTAACATATTTAATGCAGCAAATATCAGAAGAAACTTTTCAGGATTTGCATATAGTTTTTGGAGTTGTAAATGATAAAGATTTAACCTCAATAATTAATTTATTACCTAAACATGCTACTTATTATTTTTGTAAACCTGATATTTCTAGAGGATTATCTGTTAAAAAGCTAAAAACCTTTTTTAATGAATTAGGATTTAAAGGACAAGCATACAAATCTGTTAAAGAGGCATATACAGCCGCTTACAATAATTCTTCGCCAGAAGATTTTATATTTGTAGGGGGGAGTACATTTGTGGTAGCAGAAATAATTTAATTTTTTTCAAAAAAAGTTTTTGCAGAATTAAAAACTAGGTTATATTTGCACACGCTAACGGCAAGGGCGCGTAGCTCAGTTGGTTCAGAGCACTTGGTTTACACCCAAGGGGTCAGGGGTTCGAATCCCTTCGCGCCCACTTTTATAGCCCAAACAAAAACAAAACCTTGTATATCTTATTGATTTACAAGGTTTTAATGTTTTAGGGCAATCATTTAATTCGGTTTGATTTGATATGTTTTGGTCTGCAATTCGGTTAGTAATTTTTTTTTAGAAAAGTGTTAACCGAATAAGGGTTTAACTATCTGTATTACATTATTTTAGAGTTTGGCTTTCGTAGGTAATTTTCGTATAATTTAACACAAAACCTATGAGAACTCGGTTAACATTTTCCATCAGTTTTTGGATAAGTACATCTAGAAGAAATGATGACACTGCAAAAATTTACGCTCGAATAACTATTGATTCGCAGCGTGTGAACTTAAGCCTTAAATACACTATTCCAATTGATGTATGGGACAGCAAAGCTTCAAGGGTAACTGGACGCACCAAAGAGGCTAAACAAATAAATTCCTATTTGAAGGAGGTGGAATCTGAACTTTTTCAGAGCTATAGAGAACTGCGATCAACTACACCTCATGTTACTCCCCAAATGGTCAAGGCCAAATATTTAGGAGAAGATGAAGGACAGGTGACATTAACTAAACTCTTTGAATATCACAACATCCATAGTGCTCATCTTTTAAGCAAAGCTACAATTAGTCACTACAAGACCACTCAGAAATATTTACTCAAGTATATTAAAGAACAATACAAAAGCAATGATTATAAATTATCCTTGTTGAATCATGCTTTTATTGTTGGTTTTGAAACATTTTTACGAAAGTTGCACCCAGCACATTATCATGGTAGGTTGTCTAACAACGGTGCTATGAAGCATATTCAACGGCTTCGTAAAATGACAACGATGGCCGTTCATAATGAGTGGCTTGAAAAAAATCCATTTCGAAAGTTTAGGATTAAAATGGAAAGAAATGAACGCGAATACTTGACATTAGAAGAACTTCAAAATATTCAAGATTATTACACTCCAATTGAACGATTGCGGATTGTAAAGGATTTATTTGTGTTTAGCTGTTATACTGGTATTGCTTATTGTGATGTAATGAATCTTGAAGAGGATAATCTTGTAATGGGTATTGATGGAAAACATTGGATAAGCACAAAAAGACTTAAGACAAAAAACACATTTAAGCTTCCTTTGATTGGTCCAGCTTTATCTATTATAAAAAGATATCATTATCACCCAAAGCGAAAAGAAAGGTGTCTGTTTCCTAAAATATCCAATCAAAAATTGAATAGTTATTTAAAGGAGGTGGCGGACGCTTCTGGAATAACTAAAAACCTCACGTTTCACATGGCGAGACATACGTTTGCTACAACCGTGACTTTAAGTAATGGAGTGCCGATAGAGACTGTATCCAAAGTATTAGGACATAGTCATCTATCTACGACCCAAATTTATGCACGGGTATTAGATAAGAAAATAAGCGAAGATATGGGTGATTTAGAATCAAGGTTCGAATCCAATATTTTATTAGGTTCGAATCCTTTAGAAAAGACAGACTGAAATTAATTTAAAAGCTTAAAGACAGATTCGAAATCTATTAAATTAAGTTCAATAGGGTTTGGTTTTATCACACAATACCCTCGCAATTTAAACACGTAAAATACTTCCATCAAAAGACTTCGGCATAAAGCCACTACTTTTTCTCATGCTATTTATTCCGATTCCTTTTGAGCTAAGATTTTAGCTTCCGTTTGGGTTATCGCTCAAATATTGTTTAATCTAAAATTTATTATTATGTATTTGAGTAATTTACAACAGGACGACATCTTCATATCATCGGAGATGACATCATTAAAGTGTTTAACAGGAATTGCTTCCAGAAGAGGACTAGAAAATGCCATTATTTCTAATGGGAAAATCGTCAATGTAGTGTCCAATAGCTATGGGCATATACCCAATCAGCTGTTTTTCAAAAAGGCAGAAAGGATGTTGGTAGATGCAGAACTTACTTATCATAAGCGTACCATCAATAAAAATGACAGGTCATTTGTTATGGATTTTATAATCGAGGATAAAAGCCAGTTTACCGTCAAGAACCATAAGGATTTAATACTCCCTATGCTTCGTTTTAAAAACTCGTATGATGGTAGTGAAAAGACCTCAGGACACTTTGGGTTTTACAGAAAAGTATGTTCAAATGGTTTACACGTTTCACAAGCAGAAATCGAGTTTTCTATTAAACACAGCAAGAATAACACGAGTCTAATTATGCCGAGGTTAAACAACCTGTTTGATAAATTTCTAGACAATGAATTCTATACCATTACTAAGAAATTTGAAAAGATGAAAGCCTTTAAAATTATCGATACACAAGAATTTGTAAAAGCCATACTCGATAGAACGAAGCTGTTCAGATACGAGTGCAGTGATAAGAATAGTGACCCTTCGAAAAAGTCTCGTGAGGTCATCGAGACTTTGAATTATGAAGCCTTATTGCTCAATGAAGAACCAAATCTATGGTTGGGTTACAATGCCTTTAATGCAGTACTTCATAATGTTTTGAAGAAAAGTTTCGGACAACAAGAACGGTTGGATAAAAAGCTGTTTGATGAAATTTATGCTATGGCTTGATAGAGTAAAGGTTTGTCCAGTACCTAAAACTGGATGGTCAAATATATAAGGGCTAATACTATTTAATTCCGTTCAGCACATTCCCCTACATTCCACGTTTGCCTACAGAAAAAGCAGGCAACCACTTTATTTCGTGAAAAGCGCTTCACTAAAAACATCTTGAACCTATCTGTTGTTTTGCTTCCTGCATTCCGTTTGTCCGCACCGCGGTGCAGGTACGGGACACTCCATTACGTAACAAAAAACAGACAAGTCCGCTTGCCACAACGTAAAGCCATCACTCCAGTTTTTTTAACGTGGTTTTTGGCAAGCCCTTCTTGGGATCTTGCCTATAAAACCCTAAAAACCGAACCGCTGGCTTACACATTTTAAGGGGTTTATAATAGATAAAGCCTATTGTTGTTTTTCGGGGCATCGAAAAACAGGTAGGGCATAAGGCATTCTAGATTAAACCCTGTTTCTCGCCTCGCTCAACTTCCCGTATGCTCGGGTCACTACAGGCTTTAAAAGAATGACTAATCCCCTTATGGAACCTGTAAAGACTGTACAAGTTTCGAAAAAAATAGGGTTTCTACTTTCTTGAAATCCCGAGGGATTTGCTAGGTCGCAGACACTCCCAATTTTTTCTCGAAAGTCTTGACAGAACCCACTTTATCTATTGTGCTGCGCTGGAAAGAAAACATACAAAACACCCCTTAAAATTCAGTTATTACCCTTGAAAAAGGGGACTTCTGGATTGAAAAGGGAAATTATTAACCTTTTAAATTTTTTAATTATGAGTACGATTAGAAATCATGTACAGTTGATTGGAAACGTTGGACAAGCACCAACGGTTACAAACTTAGAGAGCGGAAAGAAAGTTGCCCGCTTTTCATTGGCTACCAACGAGTATTACAAAAACAGTAATGGCGAGAAACAAACAGATACCAATTGGCACAACGTTGTGTCTTGGGGTAAGACCGCAGAAATCATTGAGAAGTATGTCGAAAAGGGTAGTGAAGTCGGTATTGTCGGCAAGCTAAAAACAAGGACATACACGACCGAGGCAGGTAATCAGCGCTATGTAACCGAAGTGGTTACTGATGAAATCCTTTTACTAGGAAGTAAGAGTGATCAGTAGCGCCTAAAAGAAAAGAGGCGTAACCGTTATGGGGATACGCCTCTTTACTTACGATTTGCATTAAGATCCAATAATTAAAATTTTAGAGCAATGCATACAAAAGCAAATAAAATACAAGAGCAACTCCAATATTTCAATGGAAGTGAAATGTTTTATCACATCCCCTTGCTTAGAACGCGTTTTACAGACGGAATAAAGTACCTAGTCAACGCAGCCGCATGTTTTTGGCTGGTAACAGACACCTCTGTGGTGGCTAAAAGCTTAAAAGAGCGAAGTAGCTGGGTGACTATAGATTTTAAAAGATTACCAGAGAAAGAACGAGAAGCATCAGGCTATGAAGCTGTAATCATCTATAGTGATGGCAATGACAATATTTTGGAAGAGCATGGGTATACTATGACGGATTTTCCGCTTGATGAACTGCGGTTGTTTTTTGTGAACGACACTTTGATGTTGCCAAGTGAATATTAAAACGGTAAAACATAATGTATTTTATCATTTAAAATGAGTACAATGCACCCCTGAGTCGCAGGGGTGTTTTTATGTGAAAATTTATTGTGTTAAAGAAAAAAAACGTATATTTAATTCGTTGTATATCAGTATAAACATATTATATAGCTATCCTGTTTTTGACTTTCGCTGATAGCTGTATCCATCGTTTTAAACATTATCGGAATTGTTTGAAATTCCGAAAAGAGCAATCCTTCATAGGACTGGATTGTATGGAATTTTGTTCGCCTACAGCGAACGAAATGGAAGAGCAAGAGGGTAACACGCTGCGCGATGTTTCGGTTTGATTTTTGCGCTTAAACAATTGATATTCAGGTGTTTGAAAAACATTTGATTGAGCTGGTTTTCAGAGGTTTGCAGCAAATCCTTTGAAACCCATTATAAACAGGTCAAATTTTGCAGCAAAAGTGAAGAAATTTTCAACATATGGCTTTTCGGGAATCAATGTTAAGAAAGATGTAGCTAAGCGTTTTCGGGCATTTTCTAAAGACGTTTCAAAATCACATTCGGAGACGCTGGAGACCATGTTAAACTTCTTTAAGTGGAATCATCTTAACCCAAATGATAATCTCGAAGTTAAAGCCGATGATACTAAAAAACGTATCAATGCTCTGATAGCGATAGTTCGCAATATAGAAAAACAACAAACGCTGCCTACTAAAGCAATGCTGGATACACTCTTTCAGGAAATAGCACAAGTGGAACAAGGAGGTGTGGAGGAAGAGGTGTTTGATTTTGGTATGCCAGAAGCCATAACCCGTGATGAAGCATTAGAACATTACCAAAACCGCTATGAAGCGATGCAACGACAACTCAGTCGTTATAAAAATACAATGGAAGCATTATTGAACCGATTACAGCATGTCAAAAATACTTTTGGTAAGGATTACCATAAATTGGATATGGATAAAAAAGAATTGGAGGATTTTAAAATGAATTTGGATTATGTACATCACCATCACCGCCCAACGCCTTAGTGGCAATTATGCACAAAGCGCTACCGCTTTTGTGGACTATCTTGAAAAAGAGAATGAGGGTAAACCCATGCCTGAAATGGAACCATTTTTTAACCAACATGATGATGAGATATCTGCAGAGGAAGTTATTAAAGAGATTGATAATAATACGGCAAAACTAAAAAAAACAGAACCTAAATTCTATTCCATCACGCTTAATCCAAGTCAGCGAGAACTCAAAGCTATTGAGGATTCTCCTGAAGCTTTAAAACAATACACCAGAGAAGCAATGAAAGTTTACGCAAAAGCTTTTAATCGTGAAATCGATGGGAAACCTGTTGGTATAAGCGATATTAAATATTACGCCAAAGTGGAACGACAACGCACGTTTACAGAAACCGATAAAGAGATACGGGAAAATCAACCCTATGCGACTAAAATTTTGGAATTAAAACAGCAGGTGAGACGCATTGAGCAAGGGGAAACATCAGGAAATATTAAAAAGTTACAAAAAGACATAGCACACTTAGAACGGGAAGCTCCCCATCAATTAAATGGTAAACGTATTGTCAGGAACATGATTAAACCAGGGTATCAAAGCCATATTCATATCATAGTTAGCCGAAAGGATACTTCTAACCGCTACAGTCTGTCTCCAGGGAGTAAGTATAAAGCCTCAGAAGTAGAAATGAATGGAAAAATGATAAAGCGCGGCTTTGATAGAGATGCTTTTTATAAAAACGCCGAAAAGACCTTTGATAGCTTGTTTAAATACAAACGCAATTACGTAGAATCCTATACCGCCCGAAAAACCTTTTTAAAAGACCCCAGGCTGTATTTCTCTATAATTACCAAACTACCTGCTAATGAAAGGGCGCTAGCTTTTAAATTGTTACAAAAAACAGGAGTGAATACGACATTGTTTAACATTCCTACTAACAAACTTCAACTTACTATGAAGGCTATTAACACCTTGAAAAAAGGTCTTGGTAAGGCTATGGAATCAGGAACTATAGGGATATGAGTTGGCCTTGGGAATATATCATTCTGTATATGGTGGTACCTATATTGTTTGTGGGAGCAATTTTGTATGGGCTGTTCTTTGATGAAAATCAGAAACAAATAAATAAGACATACCAAGTGCGCTTCAAACTGAAAAATTGTAAGTTTAAAATCGATAATATTCGTCGGGGTGCTTCAGTTATTGGTTCGGCAGGGAGTGGAAAGACTGAAAGTGTGATTTATAATTTTCTACAACATTTTAGTCAGCAGGGGTTTTGTGGTGTTATTCATGACTATAAAGACTTTGAACTAACCGAAATCGCCTATCCACTTTTCAAGGGAACGACGGTACCATTTTATACCATTGCTTTTGATGAGATTCATTGTCGGGTGAATCCCATAGCACCACATTATCTACCCAATGAAGAAAGTGTGATAGAAGTATCACGAGTACTTATGGAAAATTTATTAGAACAAAATCTTTCTGGGAATACTGGAAGTAACAAGTTTTTTTCTGATGCCGTGGAAGGGCTTTTATGTGGAATGATCTGGAAGATGAAAACGGCCTATCCTGATTTATGTACATTGCCACACGTTATGGCGTTATACCAACTGATGAGTACAAAAAAGTTGGTAGCTTTCTTGAAGTCTGATATGATATCTTATAGTATGGCGAGTGCTTTTATTCATGGTATCGAATCGGAGAAACAGACTGCAGGTGTAAGGAGTACTTTATCAAATGCTTTTAAAAAAATTAGCTCTAAAAAAATATGTTACGTTTTATCTAAAGATGAGATTCCTTTAGATATTAATAATCCTAAAAATTTAGGGGTTGTCTCATTGGTAAACAATCCCAAATATGATACTGCTTATTCTCCTGTGATTGCTTTGATAATGCATACCATTATTAAACAAATGAGTGTGCGCCAAAGAGCAACTTCATTTTTGGTAATGGAAGAAGCACCAACGTTAAAATTGACTAATATGCATCGGATTCCCGCAACATTACGCAGTTATGATATTTGCACTATCTATGTAATGCAGGATAAGGTACAAAACGATTTGCTTTATGGTGATAAGGCTAGTAAAGCCATATTAAGCAATTTATCCTATCAGTTCTTCGGAAAAGCAAATGACCCCGATACTGCTAAATATTATGAACGCTTTTTTGAAATGATAAAAACACCAACCCGTAGTGTTAGTAAATCGAGTGGGTTGAGTTTGGAAAGTAGAATCACTAAAGGCGAACGCGAAGTATCCAAACGTAGAGCCGAAATATTCTTTAAGCTAAAGCAAGGTGAATTTATTGCTTTTGCTGATGGAAATGATAAAAAGTTACGGTTTGCATTGCAATCTATTACCAAAGAAAAGCCTGCAAGTAAAAATCATCTGATTGAAGCCGATGTTTCAATAGAGTATCAAAATATTTTTAATGCGGTAAAAATGATTTGTTAAGAGGAATAACCTATTGTTTTGAGGGGGCTATTTATTGGTATGTAATATTAACTTGAACTGTAAAATAAGAAAAACCGTAATGTGAAACCAATATATATTTATATTTTTAACTTTCAGATTACACAGAATAATTAAATTAGATATTAATATATTTTTAAAGTGAGCAATCCAAAAACAAAAGTCAAAAATAAAAAATCCATAGAAGAAACCCTCTGGCAGTCCTGCGATAAGCTAAGAGGTTCGGTTGAGCCCTCAGAATACAAACACGTAGTATTAGGATTGATATTCCTCAAATTTACCAGTGATAAATTTGAACAACGAAGACAGGAACTCATCGATGAAGGCAAAGAGAAATATGTAGAAATGAAAGATTTCTACAACATGAAAAACGTCTTTTTCCTGGATGAAGCCTCACGTTGGGACTACATCATCAAAAACGCCAAGCAAGACGATATTGCCATCAAAATAGACACCGCCCTGCACACCATCGAAAAAAACAACCCATCGTTAAAAGGCGCCTTGCCCGATAACTACTTTTCGCGCCTGGGACTGGACAAATCCAAACTGGCCTCCTTGCTCGATAAAATCAATGAAATCGATACCATAAAAGACCAGGAGCAAGACATTGTAGGCCGTGTGTATGAATATTTTCTGTCCAAATTTGCCCTAAAAGAAGGAAAAGGTAAAGGCGAATTCTACACCCCAAAAAGTATTGTAAAACTAATCGCAGAAATGATAGAACCCTATAAAGGCATTATCTATGACCCAGCTTGTGGTTCGGGCGGAATGTTTGTACAGTCTATTAAGTTTATAGAAAATCATCACGGCAATAAAAAAGAGGTGTCCATTTACGGACAAGAATATACCAATACTACGTATAAACTGGCTAAAATGAATTTAGCCATTCGTGGCATAGCGGCCAATTTGGGTGACAAAGCGGCCGATACCTTTGCCCAAGACCAACACAAAGACCTCAAGGCCGACTACATTATGGCCAACCCTCCTTTTAACCAAAAAGATTGGAGAGGGGCAGACGAACTTTTAGACGACCCCCGTTGGAAAGGCTATGACGTGCCTCCAAAGAGCAACGCCAACTATGGCTGGATTTTAAATATGGTGAGTAAGCTATCCGAAAATGGTGTAGCAGGCTTTATTTTGGCTAACGGTGCTCTGTCCGGTGGTGGTGAAGAATATAAAATCCGGAGAAAACTCATTGAAAACGATTTGGTAGAGGCGATTGTGATTCTACCGCAAAATATGTTTTATACCACTAATATTAGTGTAACCCTTTGGATTTTAAATAAAAACAAGACCGAACGCACCGTTGAATTACCGGATACTACACGAAAATACCGCAATCGTGAGGATGAGATTTTGTTTATGGATTTACGTGAAATAGGCGACCCGTTTGAAAAAAAATACACCCAATTTTCAGAACAACACATTCTAGATATTGCAAAAACCTATCACAATTGGCAGCAAAAGGATTCAGCTTACAAAGATGTGCCAGAATACTGTTACAGCGCTTCTTTGGAAGAGGTGGCCAAAAAAGATTTTTCTTTGGTTCCAAGCAAGTATATAGAGTTTGTAAACCGTGATGAGAACATCAATTTTGAAGAAAAAATGACGGCCTTACAACGCGATTTGCAAAAGCTCTTGCAACAAGAAGAAGAAAACAAAGCCCAATTGTTAAACGTGTTTAAGGAATTAGGCTACGAATTATGAGCAAAAAGTCTAAAATAGAAGTTCAAGGAAATCAAATTACTGTTATTGCGGCCAATGAACAGGAATACATTTCTTTAACAGATATTGCCAAGCATAAAACCGATGATACCAGTGCAGTGATTGGAAATTGGATGCGTAACCGCAATACCATTAAGTTTTTGGGTATATGGGAGACGTTGTACAATCCCCATTTTAAACCCATCGAATTCGATGGGTTTAAAAAACAAGCAGGATTAAATGCTTTTACACTTTCTCCTAAAAAATGGGTAAGACCAACAAGTCTTTTAGAATTGTTAAAAATTAACTATTGGGGGTTATCAAAACCTAATTCAAATTAATATGACTAGAGCAAATTATAGAAGAATTGGAGATTACATTAAGCTTGTTGATGAAAGAAATTCTGATTTAAGAGTTGATTTACTATTAGGCTTATCTGTTGACAAAAAGTTCATTCCATCTGTAGCAAACACAGTAGGAACAAATATGAAGAACTACAAGATTATTCGAAAGAATCAATTTGCTTGTAGTACGATGCAGGTTCGCAGGGATAAAAAAATGCCTATTGCTATTTTAAAAGATTTTGAAGAAGCTATTATTTCACAAGCTTACCCTGTATTTCAAGTTGTGGATGAATCTTTACTTGACCCCGATTATTTAATGATGTGGTTTTCACGTAAAGAGTTTGATAGACAAGCTACGTTTCACGCAGTTGGTGGCGTAAGAGGTAGTCTAGAATGGGAAGATTTTTTAGATTTCACACTCCCCATCCCCTCCATAGAAAAACAACGCGAAATAGTAAAAGAATACAACACCGTTACCAACCGAATCAAACTCAACGAACAAATCAACCAAAAACTGGAAGAAACCGCACAAGCCTTGTATAAACATTGGTTTGTGGACTTTGAATTTCCTAATAAAGAAGGCAAGCCTTATAAATCTTCTGGAGGTAAAATGGTTTATAATGAGGAGTTGGATAAGGAGATTCCAGAAGGATGGGATGTTAAAAAGATTAGTGACTTTACATTGAAAATGAAAAGTGGAAGCACACCAAATCGTAGCACTAATGAATTCTGGTCATCAAATGACCACCCTTGGATTAAAACTGGAGAGCTAAAAAACAGTGTGCT
Source organism: Seonamhaeicola sp. NFXS20 (assembly GCF_049132085.1). Classification (NCBI taxonomy): domain Bacteria; kingdom Pseudomonadati; phylum Bacteroidota; class Flavobacteriia; order Flavobacteriales; family Flavobacteriaceae; genus Seonamhaeicola; species Seonamhaeicola sp. NFXS20. The sequence continues at coordinate 684,636 of NZ_JAFMPU010000001.1, forward strand.
TATTAATTCTGAAGAATATATTTCTGAATTAGCTTTAAAAAAGTGTCCTGTAACTCTTTTACCAATTAATACAGTATTAGTAGCAATGTATGGTCAGGGTGATACAAAGGGACAAGTAGGCTACTTAAAAATTCCTGCTACTACGAATCAGGCTTGTTGTGCTATGATTTGTAATGACGAATTTCAGGCTACATTTCTATATTATCATTTAAGAGTAAATAGAGATGAAATAGTAAGTGTGGCTATCGGTGGAGCACAACCAAATTTGAGTAAGGAAATTATAGAAAATATAAAATTAGTTATACCGGAAGATAAAGTTATGTCAAAACACCCTTTTGTTAAAATTATGAAGCATCGTGAGAATTTAACAATAGAAAACAACGCACTTACTGAATTTAGAATAATGCTTTTAAGCAAAATGAGTAAAGTTGAGGAAGTCATAATAAACAATTAAGTATGGATGTAATAGACATAAAAAAAGTAATTGAAAGCTGTCATCTGAATTTTTTAATTGGTTCAGGTGCTTCAAAGAATTTTTTAGAAACATTGAAAGGTGTAGAAGAGGCTCTGGATAGTTTAGAAAAAAGAAAAGGACTTTCTGAAAAACAAACAGATGAAAAGCTTCTCAAACTGATAGAGGTTTCTATCAAGTATTTTTACTTTAAAAAATGCATTGAGAAAAATACTGAATTGCTTGGTGTTACAGATGATTCTAACGAAACCTTAAACAATTACACCAATCTTTTGAGTGCACTGCATACCATTTTAGCGAAACGCACTACTAATTTAGTTTCTAAACAAGTAAACTTGTTTACCACCAATATGGATGTGTTTTTGGATATTGCTTTAGAAAAACTCAATTATGCCTATAACGATGGGTTTTCAGGGCGAATGAACACAAAATTTAGTACAGAGAATTTCCATAATATCATTAACAAAGTATCCTCTTACTACGAATATCAATCCGCCACGCCATTATTTAATCTATTCAAGCTACACGGTAGTTTAAATTGGAAATACAATAAAGAAAAAGACACCATTCAATACGATAACCAACTGGAAAGCACTAAAAAATTATCACAAATAAAATTTAATGACTCCGACTTGCTTGCGTGTTTCGATAATGAGGGAGATTTCTTAGGCTTAGATAAAATTTATAAAGAAGCCGAGGAAAAAGATTTTTCTAAAGTTGAAAAGAACATAGATGAATTTCTGGAGGAATATAACAACTTAATTATGGTCAATCCCAACAAAGAAAAGTTTGAGGAGACCACCTTAAAATTGTCCTACTATGAGTTGTTAAGAATGTATTCCAACAATATTGAAAAAGAAAATTCAGTGTTATTTGTTACCGGTTTTTCTTTTGCCGATGAGCATATTCGAACCATTACGCTTAGAGTTGCTAAATCTAATCCCACCTTATTAATTGTCATTTTTGCTTTTAACGAAGTAGATAGAGATAATTATAAAGCTCTATTGAATTTATCAGAATACAATAATATTATTGTTTTAACAAAGGATAATGGTAACTATTCTTTTGGAGAGGTTTACAATTCTATTTTCAAGGAAATATTAAAAGACCTTCAAATATCTCCTAGCGAAAATAAAACAACTAACACTTCGGAAAGCTCATCTGAAAATAAAGCGGAAGATGGAAAATAATGCTGTTTTACATATTGGAAATGTGGAATCGATACGTGGCTGTATTGTAGAAATAAGGGTAAGCAAATCTAAAAACTCTCCGCATCTGCTTTACAACGGACAAATCATAAAAGGAATATCCGTAGGTAACTATGTTAAAATCTGTAAGGGATTCGAAGAACTTATTGGGAAGGTAGATGAAGAGTATATCACAGAAGATAAATTAATCTCTCAAAAAGAATACAAACAAGGAAAAGCAAAAATAAAAAGGATTTTACGTCTTAGTTTAATTGGGTATTTCGAAAATTCTAATTTTAAGCAAGGCGTAAAAGAACTTCCACTTATTGAAAACGAAGCTTTTCTTTTAACCGAAGATGAAATAAATAAGGTCCACAATTTTATTAAAGAAATAGATGGCAAACTCGATGACAAACTTAAAATCGGTGTATTAAGTAATGAAACAGGCACACCAATAGGTATTGGAGTAAATAGTTTGTTTGCAAGCCATATTGGTATTTTTGGAAATACAGGAAGTGGAAAATCTTATACACTTGCCAGTTTGTATCATAAGCTATTTAAAGAATACGGAAGCCAATCTAGGTTTAAGAAAAATGCTAAGTTTCTTTTAATTGATTTTAATGGGGAGTATTATAATGAAGCTAACCATAATATCATCACAAAAAGCAGTAACAAAGAATGTTTCAATATTAAATCAGAAAACAATTATAAGAAAATAAAGCTATTGAAAAGTTCATTTGAGAATATTGAAATGCTTTCTTTGATGACTGATGCAAAAGATAAAACACAAATTCCATTTCTCAAGAGAGTTATAAATTACAAACAAATAGACAAGAAGGGGGTTGCAGATTATTTAATTAATCTTGTAAACAAGATTATCAATAGTAAAAGTAAAGATTTAGGAACGAAGGTTTTTTTTGAAATTTTTGCTGATTTGTACTTTTTGCGACAAAAGAATGAACACGTCTTTACAGAAATTGATAAATTATTAGGTTTAGTTGATAAATATGCAAATGACTCTACTAGTTATTATATTCTTAAAGAAAATGGCAATAGAGCACATGCAGGTGATGATCAAGAATTTGATACTGAATTTAAAATTCCTCTTGAGAATGAGATTAAAAAAATACAATTTCCACAAGACAAAGAGTTTATTAGATACCTTCAATTAAAAATTATCTTAAAATACTACGATGAAATAGTTAGTGGCCATTCAAATAGGGAACATATATCTCCACTGATTAAACGTGTTAATAGTACTTTCAGCTCTCTTTCTTCTATTTTTGAAATTGTAGAAGAGAGGAAGATAAGTGATAAACCATTAACAATTATTTCTCTTCGAAATATTTATGACAACTCTTTAAAAAAGTTAATAGTATTGTTGGTTTCAAAAGAAGCCTATGAATTACAAAAATCTAAGGGCAAGCCTTCAGATTATTTGAACATAATCATTGATGAAGCTCACAATATACTTTCTTACACATCACAAAGAGAAAGTGAAACGTGGAAAGATTATCGATTAGAAACCTTTGAAGAAATTATAAAGGAAGGTAGAAAATTTGGGGTTTTCCTTACCATTGCAAGTCAAAGACCTTCTGATATATCTGATACCATCATTTCACAATTGCATAATTATTTTTTACATCGCTTAATCAACAATAGAGACATTCAAGCGGTAGAAAGAACCATTTCCTATTTAGATAAGGTTTCTTTTGATGCCTTGCCAATTTTACCAACAGGCACTTGTGTATTGGCAGGATTGAGTGCTCAAGTACCGGTAATTATTAAAATTGATAAGATAGATGAAGGTTATGAGCCATTTAATAAAACCATAAGACCTACAGATTTTTGGAAAGATGAAGAGAATGCCCAAAATACAAAGGTAATTGAAACATCCTCACAAGATGATGAAGAAGATGATTTACCTTTTTAAAAAATAACGATATGCCAGAAACCAACCGCATAGAGTACAAAGCACAACTCACCAAAGAGGTGGATTTGGCTTTATACAATCTTTCAATAGGTTTAAAACGTCAAGTTTTCCGCTCCAAAAACTTGACATTTTAAAGAAAGGCTTATCTTTGTACTATGACACTAACCGCACAAATACGTAAAAAAATAGAGCAATTTTCAGATGGAAAAACATTTGGGTATCAAGATTTGTGCATAGACAAAAGAGACTTTGTTTCAGCCGCTAAAGCGATGGAGCGCCTACAAAAAGAGGGGCTTATCAAAAAAATCAGTAAAGGGCAATTTTACAAACCTCAAAAAACCGTTTTTGGCGATTTAAAACCCAATTACACCGAATTGTTGCGTCCGTACTTATTTCAAAACAACCAACGAATAGCTTATGAAACAGGAACCTCATTATACAATAAGTTAGGCTTAACCACGCAAATACCTTTTACCATAAAAATAGCCAGTAGAGGAAAGAAAATTAATGTTAATAGAGAAAATTTAAAAATAAGATCAGTTAAAAGCTATGCAGAAATCACAGAGGATAACTATCAAATTTTAGGTCTGTTAGATGCTTTTAAGGATGTGAAAGAAATACCAGACTGTTCAGTAGCTCAGGCCATAAAACGTTTAAGTGTGCTATTAAAAAAACAAAGCAATACACAAATAGACAACTTAATTGAATATGCACTACTGTATCCCCCCAGAGCAAGAGCTTTATTAGGAGCTATTTTAGAAAATAATGCTTATCCAATCCGTAAATTAGAAAAGCTTAAAAATAGTTTAAATCCTTTAACTAGTATAAAGCTAGATATTGAAGAAAAAGAATTACCCACCAAAAAAGACTGGTACATCCGATGAAGCTACACACTAATAAAAAGTTATTTGGAGATGCGATAAAAGCAACGGCACAGCAATGGCAGCTAAAAGAATCCTATATAGAAAAAGATTATTGGGTAACGGTGGCTTTACAGCTTCTGTTTTCAGGTGAAAATGCTAAGCATTTAGTGTTTAAAGGAGGAACATCTTTGTCAAAATGTTATGGTCTAATCAAACGTTTTTCTGAAGATATTGATTTGGTACTTTTAGATGTAGATACTTTGAGTAGCAATCAAAAAAAAGCCATGCTAAAACAAGTGAGTATAAGTATTCAGGATGTTTTACCAGAGGTAGAGATAGAAGGTTTAACACATAAAACAGGGCAAATTAGAAAAACAGCACACCAATTTCCAATGATGTTTTCCGCTAAAGACGAGCAAATACGAAATGAAATTGTGCTAGAGGTGAATTGGCTTGGTGATTCAGAACCTTATAATAAAAAAGAGGTGTCTTCATTGGTTTATGAAATGATGAAAAAAGCCAACCAACACGAAATGATACAGACTTATGGTATGCAACCATTTACAGTAAATGTAATGGATTTAAAACGTACGTTTTGTGAAAAGATAATGAGTTTAGTTAGGTTTTCTTACAAAGAAAACCCCATACAAGAGTTGAGAGCCAAAATACGCCATGCTTATGATTTACATCAGTTGGTTCAGCAGGAAGAAATAAAGATGTTTTTGGAATCACCAGATTTTCAAGAGATGATGTTGAAGGTGGCAAACAATGATTTAGAAGCCTATAAAGACAGCAGAGAATGTTTAAAAACACATCCCCAAAAAGCATTATTTTTTAGTGAATTAGATAAAGTTTGGGAACAATTGCTGAACACATACACCACAACATTTAAAGATTTAGTTTACGAAGATTTTCCAACAGAACATGAAGTATATACTTCACTTTTGTTCATTAAAGAAAAAATAAACGCCATCTGTTGGTTAAAAAATGGTTAAAAATGAAATTCACCGAAGCAAAATTAGAACAAGCATTTATAGAGTTATTGGGCAATGAAGGTTACCCACATTACTTAGGCAATACCCTTAAGCGTTTGCCCGAAGACGTATTGATTGAAGACGATATAATCGAGTTTCTATTAACACAATACAAAAAAGAAGGACTAACCCTTAACGAGGCCAAATCCGTTGTATTACAGCTGAAAACCTTACCCGCTTCTGATTTATACGAAACCAATAAGAAAATCATGCGGTGGCTCTCCGATGGCTTTATTCTAAAGCGTGAAGATAGTAACCAAAAAGATATTTGGGTGTCTTTGATTGACTATGCAGGCTTAGACCGTCAAATGCAAGGAAAAAACCTAGACACCCTATCTGTAGCCGAACCCCAAGAAAATTATGGCGACAATAACATCTACAAATTTGTCAACCAACTGGAAATTGTAGGTACAGAAAAGCGTATTCCTGATGGTATTTTATACATCAACGGTTTGCCGGTAGTCGTCTTTGAATTTAAAACGGCCATTCAGGAGAATGTAACCATACACAATGCTTACAAGCAGCTTACCGAACGTTATAGAAGAGACATTCCCGAACTGTTTAAGTACAACGCCTTTTGCGTTATTAGCGATGGGGCAAACAACAAAGCAGGGTCTTTTTTTGCACCCTATGAGTTTTACTATGCCTGGCGTAGAATATCAGGTTTTTCTAAAGGTGTAGATGGCATTGATAGTATGTATACTTTGATACAAGGAATGTTGCATAAAAACCGCTTACGGGACATTATCCAAAACTTCATTTACATACCTGATACCTCTAAAAAGGATGAAAAAATAGTATGTCGCTACCCACAATACTATGCCGCAAGAGCCTTATACGACAACATTAAAAAGACTCAAAAACCTAAAGGAGACGGTAAAGGGGGCACCTACTTTGGTGCTACGGGTAGTGGAAAGAGCTATACCATGCTCTTTCTCACAAGACTTTTGATGAAAAGTGAGCATTTTGAAAACCCCACCATTGTGCTCATTACAGACCGTACCGATTTAGACGACCAGCTCTCAGCGCAATTTACCAATGCCAAAACCTTTATCGGTGATAATACCATCCAAAGTGTAGAAAGCAGAGCTCAATTAAGAGAACTATTACAAGGTCGTGCTAGTGGAGGGGTCTTTTTAACCACCATTCACAAGTTCACAGAAGATATTGAGCTATTAACTGAGCGTTCTAATGTGATTTGTATTTCTGATGAAGCTCATAGAAGTCAAACCAACTTAGACCAAAAAGTACGCGTTACAGAAAAGGGGGTAAAGAAATCTTATGGCTTTGCCAAATATTTGCACGACTCTTTGCCCAATGCCACCTATGTAGGTTTTACAGGAACACCAATTGATGCCACTTTAGATGTATTTGGTAAAGTAGTAGATGCCTACACAATGACCGAATCGGTTAAAGATGAAATCACGGTTCGTATTGTGTATGAAGGTAGAGCTGCAAAAATAGCCTTACAGAACAGCGAATTAGAAAAAATTGAGAAGTATTACGAAGAAGCAGCCCTGGCCGGAGCCAATGAATACCAAATAGAAGAGAGCAAAAAACAATCGGCCAATATGAACGCCATTCTTGGCGATCCTGATAGGTTAAAAGAATTGGCAGCCGATTTTGTACAGCATTATGAAAATCGCGTAAACGAGGGCGCTACGGTTAAAGGAAAAGCCATGTTTGTAAGTAGCTCTCGGTTTATAGCCTACGAATTTTATAAAAACGTAATAAAACTTAGGCCCGAATGGAACCAAGTAAAAGTTGCCGAAGATGGTACAATTCTTACCGATAAAGAAAAACGGGAAATCAAGCCTATGGAACGCATCAAAATGATTATGACCCGTGGAAAGGATGACCCCCAAGAATTGTACGATTTATTAGGCTCTAAGGAATACCGTAAAGAGTTAGACAGGCAATTCAAAAATGAAAAATCAAATTTCAAAATTGCCATTGTCGTGGATATGTGGCTAACTGGTTTTGATGTGCCCTTTTTAGATACCATATACATAGATAAACCTATTCAGCAGCACAACCTGATACAGACCATTTCCCGTGTAAATCGAAAATTCAAGGGTAAAAACAAAGGTTTGGTGGTAGATTATATTGGTATCAAGAAAGCGATGAATATGGCGCTTGCCAAATACAGTAAAGGTGATAAAGACAATTTTGAGGATATACAACAATCCTTAGTAATCGTGAGAAACCATTTAGACCTGTTGGCTAAACTCCTTCACAAGTTCGATAGCTCAAAATACTTTAACGGTTCTGCATTAGAGCAATTGAACACCCTGAATATGGCAGCTGAATTTGTACAGCTCACCAAAGAAATGGAAACGCGATTTATGGGCTTGGTCAAAAGGCTTAAAGCCGCTTATGATATATGTGCAGGTAGTGAGGAATTGACACAGAAAGAAAGAAATTATACCCATTTCTATTTAGCTGTTCGATCTATTGTTTTCAAACTCACAAAAGGCAATGCACCTGACACTGCTCAAATGAATGCCAAAGTAAGGGAGATGATTAAAAATGCACTGAAAAGTGACGGTGTGGAGGAAATCTTTAAAATGGGAGAAGAATCTGAAAAAGAGCAAGACATTTTTGATGCAGATTACTTAGCCAAAATCGATAAAATCAAACTGCCCAACACAAAAATCAAACTCCTACAGCAACTATTGGCAAGGGCTATTGGGGAGATGAAGAAAGTCAATAAAGTAAAAGGTGTTGACTTTACCAAGAAAATGGAAGTTCTGGTAGAAAAGTATAATCAGCGTGATGAAAATGATGTGTTCCGTAGTGAAGTTTACGAAGATATGGCCAACCAACTAACGGATATGATATGGGAGGTATATAAAGAATTTAAGGCAGGTGATGATTTGGGAATTGATTTTGAAGAAAAAGCGTTTTACGATATTCTAAAGGAACTTTGTGTGAAATACGATTTTACTTATCCTGAAGATAAATTAATTAAATTAGCACAAGCGGTAAAAGACTTGGTAGATGGTCAGGCTAAATTTCCAGATTGGGACAAAAGAGATGATATTAAATCTGCTTTAAAAGTAGGTCTAATACTTCTTTTGGATGAACACGGCTATCCACCAGTAGAGCGTGATGAAGTGTACAAAGAAATCTTTGAACAAGCAGAAAATTTTAAAAAATATAGTCAATCAAAATAACCAACCCCAAATTTCTTCTTTTGTTAAGAAGCTTAAAAAATTAAGAGGGTGTTATGATGTTTTTAAATTCTTTGAAGTAATTATCCACAACAATTTCTAGATTAATAATGTTTGCTTTTTTCGCTACAGAAGGGTTTGACTTAAATTTATTGTCAAATAACCTACTATGCTATTCAATAAAAACGACAAAAGAGAAAGAGATTACTATGATAACCTAGGCTATAGGTACAAAGAAAAATTTTTAGGTGTTTTGCTATTTGGAGCCGTTTATGGAGTGTATAAAATTATTGAGTGGGTTTTTCTTTAAAGGTTAAGTTTTGAATAGCGGTTCAGGTTCTCACCAGTATTAAAAGTGTCTATCTTGAAAATCTTATTTTCTTTTGCGTTATAGTATACCTGTACAAAGAACATGTCTATTGCGTAGCAGTTAACCCTAAATTCCTTAGCTTTATAGTTATCCAAAAAAACACCTTTTTCCCAAACGGTCTTTTGTTGGTTCTCAAAATCGAGTGCGTTGAATTCATATAGTGTCATACGTTAAAATTAATTTTTTTTATTGTAGATTTTAAATATAAGGTTCTGGTATTAACCTAAAGTATATAATATAATTTCTAGTTTAAATAGTCTTTAAGCAGAGAGACTATTTGGTAAATGTTAAACCCTTATATAACTATAGTTTGTAAATGAACAATCTGTGGTAATTGGTTAGATGGGTTGCATTCAACTTTTTATTTCTCCTTCTGATTCTTTATAAATAACTGAATATCTTTTTCTTGTAAGGAATCGTATATTACTGAAAAATCACTCAACTTAAAACCCATTGCTTCGATAATCAAAATTAAGGTAGTTGAATTTGGGCTAGTTTTTGCATTAAAAATCTTAGTAACTGTGGCTTTTCTAATTTCAGCATTTAAAGCAATATTATTATAACTATCAGCTATAGAATCGTCTTTACCCTTAGTCAGAGTGAGCTGTTTACTCTTCTTTAATAGAGTTCTTAGGCTAATTGCAATTTTAATTTTTATATTTTTTTCTGCGAACTCTTTCACATATGCAATTAACTTTATAACAAATAAATTATCGGTACGCTTTAGCGTTCCGATAAAATTTGTTATATTTGAATAGTATCTAAAAAAGTAGATGCTATTTATTTTATATTTGCAATTCTTCATATAGAAAAATATTAGAAGCAATTGCTTTGAATCTTGTATCGGAAAACTGGTACTTTTAAGACAACGAGATGATAAGTAAGTTTGCTCACGACCCGGGCGTGGGCTCTCTTATCGTTGTCAGGTATACCAGTACCTCCGATACAATAAGTAGAGTGTTACGCCCAATTTTTTCTCATTTTATTTAGTTTAAATTTTAGGGTATTATATATGAATGCTAAAAACCAGTAAGCGTAGTGTTCATAGAGGTTTAAGGTGTTTTTATTTAGATAAATGTTATGTCTAAAAACAAGCTACATCCCATAAGTTTAGAAGGGTATAAAACGCTGTTTAATACGCTTTACCCGCCCTTATGCCTTTTTGCTAGTAAATATTTAGGAGATATAGAGGAGTCTAAAGACATTGTACAAGAAGTCTTTATTAAAATTTGGGAAAAGAACCCTCAATTTAAAAGCCAAAATGCCATTAAAGGGTATTTTTATAATGCCGTTAAAAACCGATGTTTAGACTACCTAAAAAGTAAACACGTTAAAGTTTTAAATCAGGCTACTCCAGCTCATTTGCTACAAATAGAGGCTGACGATTATTTTCTGTCTCAAGTAACAACGGTTGAAACCTATGCGCAATTGTATAAAGCCATAAAGACTTTACCCAAAAAGATGGGGAAGGTTATGGAACTTACCCTTAATAATTATAGTACTAATGAAATTGCCGAAGAGTTATCGGTAACAGTGAGTACCGTAAGAAATCAAAAGGTTGCAGCCATACATAAGCTAAGAAAAACCTTAAAGAGTTTACTGCTACTTTTTACTACGCTCTAAAATTTTTAATAGACACTTTGTTAATACTGTCGTCTTAAGGGTATATAAATAAGCCCATGAAGATTTTTGATAGCATTTTTAAATTGGCTAAAAAAACAGCCAAAGCCTTGTATAATGAAGAACCGCCTGCAGACATAGAAGCCTCTACCTTATTTAGTGATAAAGCCAAAAAACGGATGTTTCAGGAATTATCAAAAGAAACTGTAGAAAATGAACTAGCAAAGCTTAAAAAGATTGATGCAGAAAAGGATTGGGAAAAGATTTTACCTCAATTAAAACCCCATAAGAAACTATATATAGCACCTTTTTATAAAGTGGCCGCTGCGGTAATTTTGTTAGTGTCTTTAGCGTATGCAACATTTTTAAAAACCAAAAATACAACACTTCCTAATTCTACAGGTACTGAAATTGTTGCAGGAACCAATAAGGCTATTTTGACCTTAGATGATGGTTCTCATGTTGCGCTTCAAAAAGGAATTCCTTTTAACAATGAGTTAGTCACAAGCAACGGAGAACGGTTAGAATATCTAAAGGCTCAGTATTATTCTCGTACGGTATTTAATTATTTGACCATACCAAGAGGAGGCGAGTATCAATTAGTCCTGTCTGATGGAACTGAAGTTTGGTTAAATGCCGATACGAAACTAAAATACCCAGCGGCTTTTAAAAAGGGAGCACCACGTAAGGTGGAGCTGTTATATGGAGAAGCCTTTTTTAAGGTGTCACCAAGTACCAAACATGATGGTAGTGTATTTAAAGTGTTAACAGGAAAGCAAGCGGTAGAAGTATTAGGTACAGAATTTAATGTAAAAGCTTATAGTGATGAGCAAAACATATACACCACTTTGGTTGAAGGGAAAGTTAATGTCTATGCTAATGGAATATCAGAATATTTAATCCCTGGAGAGCAGTCGGTATTAGATATCAATACAAAACAGTTAACCAAGTCTAAGGTTGATGTATATGATAACATAGCCTGGGTAAAGGGGTATTTTAACTTTAAAGATAAACCATTGGTTGATATTATGACAGTGCTTTCCAGATGGTATGACGTAAACATAGTCTTTGAATCTCCAGAACTCAAAAAGGTGAAATTTAGTGGTCTGCTAAGTAGAAAACAAAATATGGAAGATATTTTAAATGGAATAAAAAACACAAAATATATAAATGCCTATGATATAAAAAACAAGATAATAATCATTAAATAAAAATAAAGGGAATAAAGCTGCTACCTGGACAGTACAAAGCTAAATTCCCTTGTGTTATTAATCGGTTTTTAAACCAAAAAACATACAAATTTATGGAAATAAAATTAACTAATGATCTTTTCCATCCTTGGAAAAGGATTTCAAAGTTTATTGTGAAAACTTTACTACTCTTATGCTATACCACTGTTTTTAGTTTTACTACAGATTCCTTGCTTTCGCAAAATGCCAAAGTAGCAATCCATTCAGATAGAACGGTAACTATTTTTGAGGTCTTAGAATTGATAAGAAATCAAACAGAATGTACATTCATATACCAATCCGATATTTTTCATGATGTGCCTAAAGTACATCTGAAAAAAGGCGTCATTAAAGCTTTAAAACTCTTAGAGCAGTGTTTGCCTGAAAAAGATTTTAATATTTCAGTCACAAAAGATAATTATATAACAATTACCCGAAGAAAACCAAAAGCCCTAAAACAAGGTCATATAAAAATCAAAGGAAAAATTACTAACATAGACGGTGAGCCTATAGTTGGGGTTAATATTCAAGTTAAAGGTACTAACAAAGGGAGTATATCTAATTTTGATGGGAGCTATACCATTGAAGCGAAACCCTCTGATGTTTTAGTGTTTACATCCTTAGGTTTTGAAACACAGGAGATTTCGGTAAATAATCAAACAATAATTAATACTGTTCTTAAAGAGGATGTAACCCAGCTAGATACTGTAACTCTTATTAGTACAGGGTATAGTCAGTTACCAAAAGAACGTGCAACGGGGAGTTTTAATATTGTAGATAATAAATTACTCAATAGATCAGTATCTACTAATTTTCAAGATAGGTTGGAGGGAGTGACTACTGGAATGTTATTTTCTAATAGTGTGACTGTAGGTAGAATAGAAACCAATCCAAATTATAATAGAAATCTAGGAATTACTATACGTGGAGAAAGTACATTTCTAGCATCAAAAGAGCCTTTAATTGTTGTAGATAATTTTCCTTTTGAAGGGGAACTATCTAGTATCAATCCTAATGATATTGAAAATGTCACCATTCTTAAAGATGCGGCAGCAGCATCTATATGGGGAGCCCGATCAGGTAATGGCGTCATTGTTATTACTCCCAAACAGGGTAAGAGAAATCAAAAAATGCAAATAGATTTTACTAGTAATATAACTATAGCAAATAAACCAGATTTGTTTTATAGCCAAAAGTTCTTAGAAGCTAAAGATTTTATAGAAGTGGAACAATACCTGTTTAATCAGGGATATTTTAATTCAGATTTAAATAATAGTAATAGTTATCCTGTGGTAAGTCCTTCTGTTGAGATAATGGCTTTAGTAAGAGATGGTATGCTATCTCAAGAAGAAGGGCAGAAACAATTGAATAGCCTTACAAAATATGACGTGCGTAATGATTTAGAAAAATATGTATATCGTAGTGAAATACAACAACAATATGCATTAGCCGTAAAAGGAGGAACGGATAATATGACCTATAGATTAAGTGCAGGTTTTGATCATAATAAGGATGCGTTGATACAAAACGGTTTTAAGCGTGTGGTTATAAATTCACTAAATACCTACTCGCCTTTAAAAGGATTAGATATTACTGCAGGGGTTAACTATAGCCATAGTATGACATCATTGAATAATGAAGTTCCTGTATATTCGGTTAGTGGGTCTAAATATCAAGGAATATTTCCTTATACAAGGTTGGCTGATGAAGCGGGGAGACATTTGGATGTTTTAAATCAATATCGAGAGTCTTATTTAGTTGAAGCGGAAAGCAAGGGATTTCAAGATTGGCGATACAGACCGTTAGATGAACTTTATTTATCAGACAATACAACTAAAGTTAATAGCTTATTGATGAAGATTAGTGCTACGTACAAGGTTTTACCACAGCTAGCAGTATCATTGAATTATCAAAATGAACAGCAACGTATATCGGGGAGGAATTACAGGCATCCTGAGAGTTATTATGTACGTAATTTAATCAACAAATTTTCAGTATATGATGAAAATACGAATACGTTTACTTATAATTTTCCTTTTGGAGGTACACTTTATACAACTAATAATGATTGGTCTTCTAACATTTTAAGAGGGCAATTAGACTATGATCAAATCTTTGGAAAACATTCAATTAATGCATTATTAGGAGCAGAGGTGAGAGAGTTGAAGACAGAGGGTTTAAATCAAAGCTTTATAGGGTATGACGATCAGTTTGGTACCTCAGTGACAAGTCTAGATTTTAAATCTTATTTTCCAACAAACCCATCGGGATCTTCTAGATTGCCAGGTATAGGAGGTTTGGTTTTGGGAACTCTCAACCGTTTTATTTCATACTATGCAAATGCATCCTACGCCTATGATAACAAATATACGTTTAGCTTAAGTGGTAGGCAGGATGGGGCAAACCTTTTTGGAGCTAAAACTAATAACCGGTTTACACCGTTGTGGTCTGCTGGTGCAGGCTGGAAAATAAGTAATGAGAGCTTTTACAATGTTAAAATGATTCCATATTTACAACTAAGAGCAACTTATGGTTTTAATGGTAATACATATGCTCGAGGAACGGCATTACTTACAGGGATTTATTCTATCTCAGGATTTACTGGGGAACAAAAATTGGTAAACTTAAAAGCGCCTAATTCTGAATTGAGATGGGAACGTATCAAAAACATAAATCTTGGTTTAGATTTTAAGAGTAAAAATGAATTGGTTACTGGAACCATAGAATATTATGTTAAAAAAGGACTAGACCTTGTTCAGCCTACAGATTTGGCTCCTCAAACAGGATTTCTTACTTATAATGCCAATACGGCCAGTACTAAAACACACGGAGTAGATGCTAATATAACAGTCCGCATTTTGAATAAGTCTCTAAAATGGCATTCAACATGGTTGTTTAGTTGGATAAAAAATAGAATTGTAAACTATGATGCTCCATATTTAGGTATTTCTGGTTTGGGTGGTATTGAAGGAAAACCATTAAATGCCTTGTTTTCTTATAAGTGGGGTGGTCTTAATCCAGAGAATGGTAACCCTATAGGTTATGTAGATGGTGAGAAAAGTGAAGACTATGCAGCCATATATAATAATTTAGATACAGAGGATTTGGTGTATTCTGGTTCTGCAACACCTACAGCTTTTGGGGCGTTTCGCAATGATATTTCGTATAAGAATTTTAATTTTTCTTTCAATATTACATATGATTTAGGTTATTATTTCCGAAGGCCTTCAGTTAGTACTAATTATACAGGAGTGTTAAAAGGTACAAAGCATACAGATTATGGGAAAAGGTGGCAACAGCCTGGAGATGAATTAACAACTAATGTACCATCGCTTGTGTATCCTAACAATAATAATAGAGATAATTTTTACCGCTATTCAGAAACATTAGTTACTCCAGGAGACCATATTCGCTTAAAAGATATAAGATTGTCTTATAATCTTTCCAATGTAATTAGTAACACTAAGCCATGGAAACAATTACAAGTGTTTATTTATACCCGTAACCTTGGTATTTTATGGCGTAAAAATAAGTTCGGTATAGACCCAGATCGAATTTCCTATTACCGAGACCCCATGACAACAACTATAGGTATAACCGCTAATTTTTAAAACTATGAGAAAGTATAAATTTATAAAATATATCATTTTAACAGGATATTTAATACTGTCATTAAGTGGCTGTGAAAAGGATTGGCTGGATGAAAAGTCTGATATAAATATGGTGGTTCCTGAAACCATAAAAGATTTTCAGGCACTTCTAGATAATGTATATGAAGTTAATAGGAATTATTCTTTTTTTGGGAATGTTGCCACCGATAATTATTTTGTAGAAGATGATGATCTAGGAGCTCTTTTTGAGTATGAAAGAAATATGTATAGTTGGGACAAAGAGATAGTTTGGAGTAACGGGGTTTCGAATGAGTGGAACTATCCTTATGAAGTTGTAGGTTATGCTAATCAGGTGCTTGAAGGACTTGATAATATAGATACAAAAGAAATTGGTTATAATAATTTAAAAGGACAAGCTTACTTTTACAGAGCATTTGCCTATTTTAATCTTAGTCAGGTGTTTTGTAAGCCTTATGATAAAAATACAGCAGTATCTGATTTGGGGCTTCCTATACGCTTGAGCGCTGATGTCAATGAAATAAAAAAAAGATCCTCCCTAGAGGCTTTATATTTGCAGATTATTTCAGATGCAACAAAAAGCTTGGAGCTTTTGGATCAAACACCTAAGTATATTCAGAGACCATCAAAAGTAGCAGCTAATGCATTATTGGCAAGAGTTTATCTTATGATGGATGATTTTGAAAAAGCATTGCTGTTTGCTGATGAAGTATTGAAATTTAAAGGTACTTTAATTGATTTTAATAATCCTGAATTAGTATCTCATACCTATGCATATAAATTTCCTGCTAGAGGAATTGGTAATCCAGAAATTATATTTTATGTTTTTAGTAATCCTCAAAGTTTTGCTGTTACCTATGTAGGTAATAGTGTTCAAGCAAGTCAGGAACTTTATAACCTTTATGATAACAATGACTTACGTAAAGAGTTCTTTTTTTATTCAGATGGAACCAGATTGAATTATGTTTCTAATTATACTGGAACATTTTATGGTTTTGGCGGACTATCTGTAAATGAGATAATATTAATTCGAGCCGAATGTAATGCCCGTCTTAATCATTTAGAACTAGCTAACAAAGACTTGAATGATTTACTCAGAAATAGATATAAGGAAGGTTTTTTTGATGAAAAAGTATATGAAAACCGAGATGTGTTATTAAAAGTAATCTTAGAGGAACGTAGAAAGGAATTACCTCAAAACGGCAATGTTAGATGGGAAGATTTGAGGAGGTTAAACAAATATTCAGAGCATCAAATAACACTTTCTAGAGTAATTAATGGGCAAACACGTTCTTTGCCTCCCAATGACACGCGCTACGTTTTACCTATTCCAGAAAATGAGATAAGAATTAGTGGGTTAGAACAAAATATTAGATAAATGAAAAGGGGGCTATTAGTTTTTGATGCTGGTTGTTTTGCTGTACTTCTATCTTTTATAGTCTTTGGTAGTTATGATGCATTTCAACACAAAAATAAAAAACAACGGTATGCAAATAGTTTACAATTAATATTATCCTATAATAAAGCTCAAAAGGAAGATACACTTTTCTTAGAGGTTGGAAGCACTGCTCTTAATAATAGAGGGAAAACAGTTTATTATGCTGCAATGAATGAAGACAGTACGTTTCGGTTTAACGTTCCAATTAACTATGATTTTGGATATTTGAATGTAAAAAAATTGCGTAAAACATATCGAAACGATAACAAGTTTTTATTATATAGGGCTTTTTGGGAAAAAGGTGATAGTATTTCTTTCAAGGTTAATGAAACTAACCATACACCAATACCAATTGTTTATAAAACATTTAAAGGTAAAGGGGCTAAAAAGTATGAGGTTAGAGAGAAGTTAGATAGTACTTTGACGGAAGTGCGCAAAAAATATAAGTTATCTTTAAATATTAAAGAAAGGAATCCACTAAGGGTAATATATTCAAGAAAAGTGGAGACAGATATGCTAAACTTCCTGTCTTTTTATGATGATTCAATAACACCGTTAGCGTATGATGTTTTTAAGACAAAAATACTAATGATGCCCTATGAATCAGCAATGTTATTTATCCTTAGTAAACGTCCAGAGAGAAGTAGTCAGTTTAAGCAGGCATCACAAATGGCTTCTTTGTTTTTTCCCACTACGAAATTGGTTAAGAATGAGCGTGCCCTAGCTAATTCTATAGAATATATTCAATTTTATCGAAATTGTTTTTCGCGGTACAACCAAATGATAAATGCTCGTTTATCTAATGATTTGTTTGCTCGAGCCGCGACTGATCCAGAAAGTCTTTTAAGTATGATCATTGATAATAGTAAAGGAGATATTCGTCAAGCACTTATTATTAATTTTTTGTATGATATTGGAGCTTCAGAAGATTATAGAGATATATATTTAAAGGCAAAGAAACACTTAGTAAGTGAGCCTTACTTGTCTGAGTACTCTAACTTACTATCACAGGTTAAATCAAATTTACATTCTTATGTGTTTAAAGATACTAATAAAAAGAATGTGGCGTTATCTAATTTTCAAGGAAAAGTAGTGCTCTTAGATAATTGGTTTTCAGGATGTGGTGGATGTATAGCCTATTACAAAAGTGTTGTTAAAAAAGTAGAATCTCATTTTAAAGGGGATGAATCGTTTATGGTGGTTTCCATATCTAAGGATACGGATTATGAAAAGTGGATACAAGCTATAAATAGCGGGCGGTACTGTCACCCAGAAGGAGTCAATTTATATACAGGAGGTGATGGAGTTAATCATGGACTCTTTAAAGATTTTAATATAATAGCTAGTCCTACTCCCATTTTAATGGATTCGAAAGGTAATATGGTGAGTAGTTTCACAGATCCCGAATTGTTTAATCCTGATGTTTTAATTCATAAGATTGAGAAATTATTAAAAGAAACCAAGGCTAATTAAAGCCTTGGTTTTTGTTAATTAAGGACGCCAATCTGTTACTATAGCCTTACTTTGTATTTCAGAAGCGCTCATCGGAGAGGTTAATTCCTGAGTCGATTCAAATCTACATGGTTTTAACCCAGAAGAGCAGTCGTTACTACCAGGCTCACCTGGTGAGAAAATAATTTTACCATCTTGATTTACACTATCATAGTGATAAACATGTAATTCTACTGATTCTTTTTCTGGATTTACTACAGAGTCACTATTCGCAAATCCGTAGGTGCCAATTGCAATAACTATTGCAAGTATGGCAAGTTTTAATTTATTCATAATATTAAAATTTAAAATGATACCTACTCTATTTTAAGGTTTTCGGCTACCCCTTAACAATTGCGCAACAGTGTTTTATAAATACTTTTTTGTTGTAATACAGTATTAGGTATTCTATAATCATTTCATATCAATTGACTTAAATTGTTAATCAATGATGTAAAATTATAAAAGGGCTTTGATACCTAGAGGATTAGGTTTGGTCTGTAAAGGATTAATAGGATAAGTTTACTCTAAATCCTTTGCAGTTCTTAGGGCTTTTGGTCTGTAACCATATCTGTTTTTAAACTCTCTGGAGAAATGGGACGCACTTTTGAAACCAACCATTTTAGCAATTTCTTTAAAAGACTTTTCTGTGTGGGCTACAATAATATGCGCTTTTTTAAGACGCTCTTCTTTCAAAAATTGAAAAACAGTCATGCCGTATAGCTCTTTAAATCCTTTTTTTAGTTTAAATTCATTAGTGCCAAAAGTTAATGCCATATCTCTTAGAGATGGGAGTTGTTCGTCTAAATGGCTTTTTATGTGTTCTCCTGCAGCTCTAATTTTATCAATATCTGAAAGTTGTAGAAAGGTTTTATGTGTTTTTTTAGGCTGTAGTAAATGGTTTTGAATTTTTTGATATAAATTGTTTTCAATAAGACTTCGGGTTTGTATAATATCAAAGGTTGTAATAATAGTTTTGCCTATAAAGCTCGTATTATTTGTAAAATGTATAATATGGCAATAGGTAGGAAGTAATAGACCTTTTTTGGTTTTAAAATCTAATTGAATAGATACTTCGTTTGTCTCATGTTTTATTAATTTGTTTTGAGTATTCTTCCATGTTATTAATGAGGTTTTGTGTAGTAATGTGTCAAAAGGTTTATTAAACAAATACTGATTGTCATAACCTAAAGATTGGACCGTATGTTTGTTGATATCTTCTATGCAAAAATGCGTGTCCAGCACTAAAATAGCCTGAATGGCATACCTGTAAGAATCATGAAAATTTACATAACCTTGGTGTAAAAAAGAATCCTTTATTTCTTCAGTGGTCATGTTAATTAAAGCTGTAAGTGCTTCAATATCATCTTTCTTTTCGCTGCGTTCAATTCGAGTTGATAGATTCCCTTTTGAAAGTTCTAATAGCTGTAGGTAGATTTTTTTTAAACGATGATCGTTGTCTTCTGTATTCATAATAAACAGTTTAAAATACGAGAGCACATTTTTAATTTTAATCCCTTAGCTATAGGTTTTTCTTAAGGTGGTAAAAAGACTATATGTCTTGATAACGATATTACCAAGTTTTGTGAAAGTACCAGTTAATGAATTTAGAAAGATAATAGGAATGCCTGCAATCTATGAAGTGAAACCCGACAAAAACCGTATGGCATCATCGTAAGTGGTATGTACTTCGGTTGGTATAGGAGGTGTATTCCCTGTAACATAAATTTTAGAGAATATTAAAGACAAAGGAGTGTCCGAAACCAAAGCAATGGCCTTTATAAATACCGAGCCTTCTGCAGCAAGGTATCTCCGGGCATCCATGTCAATGCTTCTTACGCCTCTAATGTCGCATAAAACAGGATAGGCTTTTCCTTTTTGTAATTTTAATCTATCCGATAAAATAGCCATGGCATCAGAAAGAAGAATGTCTACATGTTCCTTATAAACAAAAAAGAGAATGCCGCCCTTTAACCAAAAGGATGCATAGTTATTTTCTAAATTCATTAACTGGTACTTTTAATAAACCCAATGAAATTAGTAATTTTTTATTAAATAACATGAAATGTATTGATTTATAGGTAGATACTAATCTGTTAGGGATTAAAACTAGTCTGAAAAGGATTTTTTAGTGGTTACTAAAGGTCGACTGTTATATACTAGTAAGATTTTATTTAGATTAAAAAACAAATAATTAGTATCAAACTAATTATGAATTAGTACAATCATAAAGGTTACTTTCAAATGTCAAAAATTAAGCGCAATAATTTTCTGGATACGGTAGATGAAGTATTTACAGATGCAAAAAATCAAGGCGTTTTACATTTATATGCGGAAGGAGATGTGTTTAATGGACGAAAAATAAGTGTGAAAGGCAAATCGTTATTTCATTTTGGAACCACAGGGTATTTGGGGTTAGAACAGGATGTAAGGTTAAAGAAGGCAGCTTCAGAGGCGATTTATAGGTATGGCACGCAGTTTCCATTATCTAAAACGTATATTTCACACCCTTTGTATCGGCGTTTGGAAGATAGAGTAACACAAATGTATGGAGCTCCCATTATTATCACTAAAAATAGCAGTTTGGGACATATAGGTGTAATTCCCAGTGCGGTATCAGATCAAGATGCTATTATTTTAGATCACCAAGTGCATTGGAGTGTTCAAAGTGCTGCTAAAACATTAAAGCTTCGGAGTGTTCCCGTTGAAATGATTCGCCATAATCATTTACAAATGTTAGAGGATAAAATCAAAAAACTATCGTCCAAACATAAGAAGTTATGGTATATGGCAGATGGATTGTATTCCATGTATGGAGATGAGGCACCTGTAGAAGAACTTATGAAGCTTAGTAATAAATACCCGCAATTACATTTTTATTTTGATGATGTACACGGTATGAGTTGGACAGGAAAAAACGGAACTGGATTTGTGATGAGTAAATTAGGGGAGTTACCAGAGCATGTATTACTTTTTGGAACCTTGAGTAAAACCTTTGGGGCGAGTGGTTCTGTTTTAGTTTGCTCTAACAAGAAGCTTTACAACAGGATAAAAATGTTTGGAGGACCTCTCACTTTTTCTGCTCAGTTAGAACCTGCTTCGGTAGCTGCAGCTATAGCCTCTGCTGATATCCATCTTTCTCCAGAGATTTACAGGCTTCAACGAGAGCTGTTACAGTGTATAAACTTTTTTAATACAGAACTCGATAAAACTAATTTACCTTTGATTAAGAGGAATGATTCGCCTGTTTTTTATATCGGCACTGGAATGCCCATTACTGGATACAATTTTGTAAACCGTTTAATGAGGGAAGGTTTTTTTGTGAACTTGGGGATTTTTCCTGCAGTACCTGTTAAAAACACAGGTGTTCGTATCACAATTTCAAGGCATAATCAACCCGAAGAGATTAAGGCTTTAGTGCAAGCTATGGTTTATCATTATCCCAAGGCTTTGCAAGCTACATACTCATCTCATGATAAAGTATGTAGAGCTTTTAATCTACCTATACAAACACCTGATGTATCAGAGTTACCTCAATCTTATGGAGTGACTATACAGCAGGAACAGAGTATTTTAAAAATAGATAAAGACGTCTGGAATGTACTTTTTAGTGAAGGTGGCGTTTTTGATTGGGATGGCTTATTATTTTTAGAACAGGTGTTTTCAGGTAACAACCAAAAAGAAAACAATTGGAACTTTTATTATTTTATAGTAAGAGATCAATTATCAAAACCTATTTTGGCAACGTTTTTCACTTATGCGCTTTGGAAGGAAGATATGTTAGCACCTGTAGCAGTATCAGAGCGTATTGAAGCTAAAAGGTTAGAAGCCCCATATTATATGACTTCATATGTGCTTTGTATGGGGTCGTTGTTTACAGAGGGGAAGCATCTATACTTAGATAAGTCCCATCCACTATGGTATAATGCTATGCAAAAACTTTTAGACGCCTTGGAAATATTAGATAGTGAATTGAATGCAAGTATGCTTGTTTTCAGAGATTTTGAAAAGGCTGAAGTGCTCAATGAGTTTTTTCATAATCATGGGTTTTTTAAGGTGTCGATGCCAGAGTCAGCGGTTATTAAGAACTTAAATTGGAGTGGGACAGATAATTTTATAAAGACACTCTCTAAGAAATCTCGAAACCATTTTAAGAAAGATATTGTAGCATTTACCGAGTGCTTTGATATTGAAATATCAGACGAAATAATGGATGAACACATAAATTTGTTTTACACACTTTTTGAAAATGTGAGAAAACATAATTTAGGTCTAAATACGTTTGGGTTTCCAAAGAATTTACTTAAATGTATGTCAAATCACAATCAGTGGGAGTTCATTATACTACATCTAAAATCAAACTATACTGTTGATGAAAAATCTATGCCTGTAGGGGTTATGTTCTGTTATAAAAATGCCACAGGTGTATATGTTCCTGCCTTTATAGGAATGAATTATCAATACGCTCATACGTATCAGGTTTACAGGCAATTGCTTTTTCAAGCTATAAAAAGAGCAGGAGAAATGGGGTTTCAAACTATAGATTTTGGAATGACTGCTGGTTTTGAAAAAAGAAAATTAGGAGCTGCCGTTACAGAGAAAATAGCTTATATACAAGCAAAGGATAATTTTTCCATGGAGCTTATGGAAATGATGGAAACTAAAGGGTGATTATAATAAAACATATTTCTAAGAAATTATTGGAATACCTATTCTCTCCAGGGTATGATAAAGATATGGTGGGATGGATAGAAAGTACAAGCATGTAATTGAATCGTTCAAAGCAAAGTTGGAGGTTATAAATAAAGGCAAACGAATTCCTTTAAAGCAGACGAACGAAGGTATACATTTGTGTAATAATACATTGTATCGTCTCAAATGTATCATAGAGGAGTGTGGATTTAAAGATGTAGAGGGCGAAATATACTTTTTTAAAAAAATAAAATCATTTCCTCTTAGTTTCCTAGTGTATTTTAGTGAAGTTAGATCCTGTGAGTTATTAATGCCTAAAATAGGAGTTAATAATCAGCTTACCTTTCTTAAAAAAAAGATTCGTAAGGTTAACAAGTTTTTT
Source organism: Seonamhaeicola sp. NFXS20 (assembly GCF_049132085.1). Taxonomy (NCBI): domain Bacteria; kingdom Pseudomonadati; phylum Bacteroidota; class Flavobacteriia; order Flavobacteriales; family Flavobacteriaceae; genus Seonamhaeicola; species Seonamhaeicola sp. NFXS20. The sequence continues at coordinate 708,149 of NZ_JAFMPU010000001.1, forward strand.
AATAGGAATTGGGATTTTGTGCATTATATGGAGCAGGAACAAACTTATTTGGACCGGCAATATTTCACAAGAGAAAACCAAGTATTTCCACTGTATGCACTTCCAGAAGCTTGTTATTTAGATCCCAAGTTTTTTACTTCAAAAGATATGTTGTGGGCAAGAATTCAAGGTATGAACCAGTTTATTATTTATATTAAAAAGTTGATTAAGGATATTGAGATGCAACGTAAAGGTAATCGTCCTGATAATCAAATATCAAAAACACTACATTGGACAGCTTCAAAATCAGCCTTAACAGAACTTATATATGCTCTTTACTTAACACGATCCATAAATGATGGGCAAGAGGATATCAAAGCAATTGCCGCTAATTTTGAAACCTTATTCGGAATTCAATTAGATAATATATACAAATCCTATTTTGAAATTAAAGCGAGAAAAGGAAGTCGCGCTCGATTTCTTAAAAACATGCTGAATCGGTTTATTGAGAAAATGGAAAAAGATGATACGTTTATTGAGGAATATTGATAAAAGCAACAATAAATCATACGTAATTACGAACAGATAACGTTTTGTGATTTTCTAAACAACTAGAAAAAAACAGCTGCTCAATTTGGTAAAATTTGCTATTAAAAAGCGTTAATTGCTTAAAAATTTGTCAATTTTTAAAATGTTAAAATTATTACGTAATTACGTATAGCTTGTGAATAAAATCCAAGGATTCCCAACAAT